>JAFTWZ010000034.1 GCA_017465055.1 Alistipes sp.
GGTATCGAAAGCTCTTTATAGATGAGTATTTCAAGCTCAAATACAAGTAGAAAATGCGGGCAAATACCCGCATTTATCTACTAATTTTGACCAATAAACAAATATTGCCCCGATTTTATCTACTATTTTGACCAATAAGCCAATAGTTTTATAGTCTCAAAGTGTGAGAATAGACCAATTAATGCGAGGATAGACACACTTTGACACTACAAATATATAAAAAAAATTCCGTAACGACCACTCTTTTTATGAATTATTTCTAATAATTATTTTTGCCCAATAACCATTTTTAGAGATATTTCTATCGCAGACAACCAGAAAGAAGAGAGATAATGGCGATGCTTTGACAATAGCGTTAAGTAGTTTTAGAGAGAGCAACCGAACTCTTTCGCGCTTAAGTCTAATATTTTTACAAAAAAGAGTTGCAGGTTCAAAAAAAAGCCTTATCTTTGCGGCCGAATTAATTATTGCAATATTAATTATAACAAAAAGACGAAAATGAAAAAGGGTATTCATCCAGAGAATTATCGTTTAGTGGCATTCAAGGATATGTCGAATGACCACGTGTTTTTGTGCAGGTCCGCCGTTTCGACAAAGGAGACCATCGAGGTGAACGGCGAAACCTATCCCGTGTATAAGATGGAAATCTCTAACACATCTCACCCATTCTACACAGGTAAGATGAAGTTGGTAGACACCGCCGGTCGTGTGGATAAGTTTATGAGCCGCTACGCAAAACGCTACGATAAGAAGAACAAGTAATAGTTGCTTGTTTCCAAAGATGAGGGTTGCACTTGAAGTGTGACCCTTTTTTGTTTGTGGCTTGCGCGTAGCCAACGCCTAATCACGCAGGACATAGACACTACTACCATAACCTGCCCATATGCCAACAGCCCCGCCTGAGATATTGGTGGGGAGGTTATCTACTGCAGGAAAGACTGGATTTAAGCTATTTATCACGTTATTCTGCCATAAGTTCCAGTACTCATAAGCAAACTGCCCCATAGTACGTAGCTTTAGTGCGACCGTATCGCGGAGACTAAAGTGGACATCATAATCCTGGCGGTAGAGGTTATCCATAGGACGATTGATAGTCACACGGCGAGGTGCATCGTCTGCATCGTAGACACCAAGTAGCGTAGGAGCGAAATAGCTGCTGCCTCCAAGTGCGCAATCGACAGCACACGGTGTCGCGCAGGGTGGCAGAGTTGCAGTTATTGTACATAGTGTATCGGAGAATATCTCTCGTCGGACATCCTCAAGCACAACCGCTTCGGGGATGGTAGTCGTAGCTCGCCAAATATGTCCGCTATACTCCACAACGAGCGTATAGCACTCACCAGCACGTCCGATAATCTCCGAACCAGTATATATAAACCGCGTAGGATAATCTTCATTGCTGCGCCCCACAAGCACCTCGTGCCTATCGCCACACTCAACAGTGACCTTCGCCCAACGGATAACCATATCACGAAAATCCTCTTCACTATAGTGATCCTCGAAAGGTATGGTCTGCGACAGCGCAACAACAGCCCCACTGCCCGTCTCAATGCTTCCATCAACAACAAGCCTCGGCCTATAACCACCAACATAGTCGGGTTTGGCAATGCACCCAATAGCAAGTAGGATAAATAGTATATATACAATACGACGCATACTCATTAAAACTTATAAGTCCAACTAATAGATGGCATTATGGTATAGATCACGTGCCTACGCTCCTCAATACTTATACCGCCATCGGCAGTTCGATTCACAATCCACGACACCATAAGCGGATTGCGATGCGCATAGACATTATAGACCGATATATTCAGGCCACTACGCTGTAGCCGCTTAGTCCGAAACCAATATGTGACCGACAAATCGAGGTGATGAAGATCTGGTAATTTACTGCCGTTATATGGCCCATACTCTCGTAGAAAGGCATTGCCACTGATATATAGTGCCGTAGTAGCCGTATAGGGTATACCCGTAGCATAGACAAACGTCGCAGAGAGCGTCCACCGCTCCGAGGGTTTATATGTTGCCAATAGCGAGAGGTTATGCAGCCTATCGGAGTGTGCAGGAAAGGGGACTCCGTTATTGATTTTATCGAATCGACGCAGCGAGCGCGACAACGTGTAGTTTAGCTGCACATCGACACATCGGCTACTGTAGCCGAAACTTGTCTCCAACCCATAGGACTCACCCTTGCCACTATGCAGCATCGACAGATGATTTCCTTGATTCATAAACACGTCGAAGATGCGTGAATCGTACTCAATAACGTTATACATATACCTATAATATGCCTCTACCGACCAGCGCAGATGGCCCGATGTGCTACGACCAGCATATCCCAACGATAGGTTGTGTGACCACTGAGGAGGTAGATATTCTGTACTGGGGAGATAGAAGTCCGTTGCAAACGAAAGGTTTGACTGCGGTACAAGGTGCAGATACTGGGTCATAATATCGTAGCTGGCCCAGAGACGTGCCTGCTCAGAGAGTGGCATCTCTATCGACAAACGTGGTTCGGGAATTGACCATAACCTATCGTTTGCATAGAGGCTAAGACGAAGCCCTGCGTTTATAATAAACCGCATCGATATAGGCCAACGAACCGACGCATAGAGGGCCGCCTCAAGGCTATCATCTATGGGTACACCCATCGTGTCGATATGCCCACCAAGTCCTATAGTCTGTGGTCGAATACGCCGATACGACAGATCGACACCCGTGCTTATATCCAAAGAGCCTAAAGCAACATCAGCACCACTGCGAATACCCATATCCACAACCCCTGCAGTCACCTCATAATTCAACGAAGCTATATCAGGCGTGATGCTATTGTCGTAGACCGACGAGTAGATCATATTGCTAAGCGTCAGCTTATCGTCCACGGGTGTCTCCAGACGTAGCGTAGCCAAGCCATTCCACCAGTTTAGCAAGCAGCTCGAGTTGTAGATATCGACATCGGCCAAGGCCCTGTCGCCATTAAAGTGCGAGTTAAACATCAAACGTCCTGCACGACCGACATCGGCAACAAAGCCAACGCCATAGTCTCCAAATTCGTAGTCGATATTCGTATTATCGGCCAACCGATCAGTAAGCCACGAGGCGTAGGAGTGACGCGCCGAGGCAAAGAGCGCAAACCGCTCGCCAATAGGGACTCCCACTGCAGCATCTGCCTCAATGATGCCCACATTACCCTCGATATGGAACGTATCGGGCAGATACCTATGTGTTCGCACCTCGGTAACTGACGATATCGACGAGCCATAGCGTGCAGGCACAGCTGACTTATACAACGTCAAGCCACTTAGATGAGGCGTGTTGAGCACCGAGAAGAATCCTAACAGATGGGCAGGTGAGTAGAGCGGCGCGCCATCGAGGAGTATGCGGCTATGGCCTGCATCGCCACCACGCACAAACATCGAAGTATTTCCCTCCTGCGCAGCAGCCACGCCTGGCGTATATTGCAACAACTTAAGCACGTCGACAGCTCCGCAGAGGCGCGGAACATCGCTTAACGCCCCCATATTAAATGAGACATTGCCCATATTGTCCGGTTCGGAGACTACGCGCTGCTCGACCGTAACGACTACATCATCGACACTCAGATACATAGCAACACTATCTCGCTGTGCGTGCGCCGCCACACATACGAACATAAGAGGCAACGTAGCCAAAAGTGAGTGGATGAGACGTATCATTATGATAAAAAAGGGGTGGCTAACTTTAAAGCAGTAGCCAACCCCTTATTTATGAATTATAGGTTATCAGCTTATTAGTAAACGAGGTTTGCAAAATCCTCTGCAAGCTCCTCAACCTTGCGAATAAGATCGCCAAATGCTCGCTCAGTAAAGTAATCCTCGAATGCATACTTACTCTCGTCGGGGAATAGTAATATTGGCTCGACGTAATAGTAGTAGTCATCATCATAGCTATCATAATCCCTTGCTACCGACATAACGACATCGGCAACTATCTCTTTGGTGTCGTTATATACCAGGACAACCTGAACCTTGTCGTTAACATATTTGCATATCGCCTCACACTCCTTCTTTGCATTTTCAGATATGTAGTTGTAGTCATCATCATAGCTATCATATCTATCGTATATATTCTCTATCTCCTCGTACATACCCTTGAAGTCGCCCTCGGCCAATATTGACAGCGATAGTATGTCGATTTGAGCCGCACCAGTCTTAACGTTCTCCAAGAAGTACTCATCGTAATACTCCTCCATCCAGTTATCAATGTCGGTAGCATCATTAATTGCCACAGTCGACACTGCTGAATACAACGTCTTACCATCCTTCTTCAGCGTGCTTTGTGCAGTCAAGCCCTTGCTGTTACCCTCGACTTTTGAGACCATCTCGTAGCCACCATTGAGCGAAATAGTCACCTGTGGAGCCCAGGTCTTTATATTAGAGATGTTGGTTGCAAGCTCCACGTTAAGGTGTCTCTTGCCGTTAATTTCAACAGTTAGCTCGATATTGTTGGGGACATACACTACATAGTTGATATCATCATCGCTATAATAGTACTCGAGCTTAGTGCTCTTTGTCCAGCTTATCGTTGCCACGCAATCATCCCACACGAACTGAATAGTCTTATCGCTGCCATCTGTAACACTCCACTCATAGCCTTCGTAGGTAAAGCACTTACCAGCAAAGGGGTTGAGATCTGGGTCGTTAACATCGATAACAAAGCTCTCTGCGGCACGCGTAGCAAACTCTGCCAACGCCTGTGCAGAGAAGCGTTTAGCACCCTGAGCAAGTAGTTTCGCATCGAACCTATATGACTCATCACCATAATAGTCGAAATCCTCCATATACTCGGAAAGCGAGAGTGCACCATCTACAAGCTCCTCGGTATCGGCTGGATCGAAATAGCCGATAAACTCGATGGCAATCTCCTCTAAACGAGCCTTATGCTCACCTGGAGTTAGGGATGAATAATCATCTAATTGACCATTGTTGATAATACCAGAGCCATCCTCTGTGTTTTCCTTATTCAACTTATCACACGCCGACAAAGAGACCATCACAGATGATAACAGCGCTAAAGCAAAGAGTAACTTTTTCATAAATATGTAAGATTAAATTATTACGTTCGACAAACCATATCTACTACAAAGGTAATTATTTTAGAATTAACTACAAATAAAAGTCGATATTTTTTGTTGCATAGTTATCCACACATACTATTGCCTAATGAAACGTTTGCAAAATCTAAAGTAAAGTACTATCTTTGTATGATACAACGTTACTAACGTAACGACAACAACCAAGCGTAGAGTATGAATATCGCAATTATAGGAACAGGGTACGTAGGACTCGTGTCGGGAGTCTGCTTCTCGGAGATGGGCATAGATGTGTGGTGCATAGATGTCGACAGGTCGAAGATCGAGCGCCTTGAGCGCGGAGAGACGACCATATATGAGCCAGGACTCGACGAGATGCTTAGGCGCAACGCCGAGGACGGACGACTACACTTCACAACAAGCATAGCCGAGGGCATAGCCAATGCCGAGGTGGTATTCATAGCCGTGGGTACGCCATCGCAGTGCAATGGCGGCGTGGACCTGAGCTACGTGACCGAAGCGGCACTCCAGATAGGCAGGCACATAGATCACGACGTGGTGGTAGCAACCAAGAGCACCGTGCCCGTAGGCACCTCGAGGCTTGTGGCATCGATAATCGAGGAGCAGCTATCGCAGCGCGGCGCAAAGCTCGACATCGACGTGGTGGCAAACCCCGAATTTCTGAAGGAGGGTGCGGCAATCAAAGACTTTATGTCGCCCGACAGAGTGGTTGTAGGCGTCGATAGCGAGCGAGCAAAGCGCGTGATGGCGCGCCTATACAAGCCCTTTATGTTCATCAGCGACCGTCTGATGTTTATGGACGTTGCCTCGGCCGAGCTAACAAAGTATGCCTCGAACGCAATGCTTGCCGCACGCATATCGTTTATGAACGAGATAGCCAACCTCTGCGATAAGGTGGGAGCAAACATCGATATGGTGCGCAAGGGTATGGGCACCGACGAGCGCATAGGCTCGAAGTTTCTCTACGCTGGTTGCGGATACGGAGGCTCGTGCTTTCCGAAGGATGTGCGAGCACTGGCCTCGACGGCGCGAAGCCTCGGGATGACAATGGAGATTATAGAGGCTGTAGATCGCGTAAATGGCCGGCAGAAGGGCGTCATCGTGGATAAGCTACGCGAAGCCTTAGGCGAGCTACGGGGCAAGCGCATTGCGCTATGGGGGTTATCGTTCAAACCCGAGACCGACGACATACGCGAGGCACCATCGAGGGTGGTCATAGATGCTCTCTTAGAGTCCGAAGCGGATGTTGCGGCCTTCGACCCCGAGGCTATGGAGGCCTGCCGCGAGATTTATGGAGAGAGGGTCGTGTGGGCTAAGGATATGTACGACGCGGCGATGGAGGCCGACGCCGTAGTCCTCATCACCGAGTGGAAGCAGTTCAGAGTACCCTCGTGGCGACTCCTTAAGCGCATAATGCGTGGTCGCACGATAGTCGACGGCAGAAACATATACGACCGCACGGAGGTCGAAGAGCAGGGATTTACGTACAAGGCAATAGGTAAATAGAGCATATGAAGGGAATAGTTTTAGCCGGAGGTAGCGGAACACGCCTCTACCCCATCACTAAGGGCGTAAGCAAGCAGCTACTACCCGTATTCGATAAGCCGATGATATACTACCCTATCTCGGTGCTTATGATGGCCCAGATACGCGAGATACTCATCATCGCCACTCCACAGGACCTACCCTCGTTTCGTCGACTGTTAGGCACGGGCGAGGAGATAGGCCTGCACTTCGAGTATGCCGAGCAGGCAGCACCCAACGGCATTGCCGAGGCTTTTATCATAGGTCGCGAGTTTATAGGCAGCGATAGCGTATGCCTCGTCTTGGGCGACAACATTTTCCACGGCGCAGGACTTGAGGAGCGTATGCTCAGGGCCGTAGCGCGTGCCGAGCGCGAGGCGACGACTACGCTCTTTGGCTACCGCGTCGATAGGCCCGAGAGGTATGGCGTCATTGAGTTCGACAGCGAGGGCAGGGCGCTATCTATCGAGGAGAAACCCGCCAAGCCTCGCTCAAACTACGCCGTTACGGGGCTCTACTTCTACCCCAACAGCGTCGTGGAGATAGCCTCAAACGTCACACCCTCGGCACGTGGCGAATTAGAGATTACCTCCGTAAACCAAGCCTATATGGAGCAGGGAAACGTCGCCGTCGAGATTCTCGATAGAGGCTATGCGTGGCTCGACACAGGCACGCACGACTCGCTGGCCGAGGCCTCGATATTTGTCGAGGTGATAGAGAAGCGCCAGGGCCTTAAAATCGCCTGCATCGAGGAGATAGCCTACCGCAACGGCTGGATAACGCGCGAGAGGTTGCACGCGTTGGCCGAGCCTATGCGCGCAAATCAGTATGGCCAGTACCTACTCAAACTATAGGCATATGAAACTTATACACACAGACATAGATGGCGTAGTAGTCATCGAGCCGAGACTCTTTGACGATGCGCGTGGCTACTTCTACGAGTCGTTCAACGAGCGCGAGCTGTGCGAGGCATTGGGTCTCGAACTGCGCTTCGTGCAGGATAACCAGTCGCGCTCGCGCGAAGGTGTTGTGCGCGGCCTACACTACCAAGTTGCGCCCTTTGCACAGACCAAGTTGGTGCGCGTCGTGCGTGGCGAGATATTAGACGTAGCCGTAGACCTCAGGCGCGGCTCTCCCACGCTCCTGCGCCACGTGGCCGTACGCCTCAGCGAGGATAATCACCGCCAGCTATTCATTCCCCGAGGCTTTGCACACGGCTTTGTGGTGCTACGTGGCGATGCCATAGTGGAGTATAAGTGCGACAACTACTACGCTCCCGAGGCCGAGCGCACCATAGCCTACAACGACCCCGATATAGCCATCGACTGGGGCATAGAGCGAGGCCGCGTCATCGTATCCGAGAGGGATGCTAACGCCACGCAGCTCGCCAATGCCGAGCTATTCGACTATAACATAGACTACTATGCTTAGGATAGTGGTAACAGGGGGTGGAGGACAGCTCGCTACGGCTATAGCTCGGCGGGCAATGACGTCGGAGCACAGCTACCACTTCGTCTCATCGCACGAGGTAGATATCTGTGATACCGAGGCACTACGCAGAGCACTCGAGGGCGTAGATATAGTGATAAACACGGCGGCATACACCGATGTTGAGGCTGCCGAGGAGCAGGCATCAGAGGCCCATAGCGTCAACGTCATAGGCGTGCGCAACATCGCCACGCTATGCCTCCAGATGGGTATACGGCTGATACATATATCCACCGACTACGTCTTTGGAGGCGACAGCGAGCGCCGAGAGCCCTACGCCGAGAGCGATGCCGTAGCGCCCATAAATGTATATGGCCGCACCAAAGCCGAGGGTGAGATAGAGGCTCTCAAGGCCCCCGAGGCTATCGTCGTGCGCACCTCGTGGCTCTACGCACCCTGGGGCAAGAACTTCTATCGCACGATACGCAGGCTTGCCGAGAGCCAGACGGAGATTCGCGTAGTCGACGACCAGCGTGGCCGACCCACCTCGGCGCTCTCGCTTGCCGATATGCTCGTTACTATCATCGAGCTGGGGACCTACAGACGTATGAGCGGTACGTATCACTTCTCCGATTGTGGCGAGGCCACGTGGTATGACTTTGCCACGGAGATAGTGCGCAAGACCAGCGGTGGTCGCTGCTCTGTGGTAGCGTGCCGTAGCGAGGAGCGACCCTCGAAGGCTTCGCGTCCGCGATACTCGGTGCTTGCCACCGACAGAATAGTCGATGAGTGTGGCATTGAGCTACGCTCGTGGCAAGAGCGACTTAGCGAGGTAATAGAATACACGACTAACGAATAACAACTAACGACTTAGGAGTATGAAACAGCGCAATATACTTATTACCGGAGGTGCAGGATTTATCGGTAGCCACGTTGTGGACCACTTCGTCGCGCACTACCCCAACTACCATATCGTTGTCCTCGACAAGCTCACCTATGCAGGCAACCCTGCTAACCTTGCCGAAGCGGCCAAGCACACAAACTACACCTTTGTCGAGGGCGACATCACAGATGCTGCGCTTGTCGATAGCATCTTCGAGCGCTACAACATCGACGGCGTTATACACCTCGCTGCCGAGAGCCACGTAGACCGCTCGATAAGTGCGCCCCTTATCTTTGCGCACAACAACATCATAGGCACCATCACGCTACTCGAGGCAGCACGTAAGGCGTGGCGCGGAGAGTATGCCGGCCGACGCTTTCACCACGTCTCGACCGATGAGGTATATGGTGCTTTGGGCCTCGGCGACGATAAGTTCACTGAAGCTACGCGCTACGACCCCCACTCGCCCTACTCGGCATCTAAGGCCTCGTCGGACCACTTCGTGCGCGCCTATCACGACACCTACGGTCTGCCTACGGTGATAACCAACTGCTCGAATAACTACGGCCCGAGGCAGTACCCCGAGAAGCTGATACCACTATTTATATATAACATCGTCAACCGCCGTCCTCTGCCCGTCTATGGCCGTGGCCACAACGTGCGCGACTGGCTATATGTCAAAGACCACGTGCGAGCATTGGACGTTGTGTTCCATAGCGCCCTTGATGGCCAAACATACAACATTGGTGGAGATAACGAGTGGCGAAATATCGACCTTGTCGAGGAGCTTATCCGCATTGTCGACAGCGAGATGGGCGCTGCACAAGGCTATAGCCGCGAACTCATCACCTACGTCGAAGACCGCGCTGGCCACGACCTACGCTACGCTATCGACTCAGCAAAACTGGAGCGCGAGTTAGGCTGGAGTGCCGAGACCTCATTTAGCGAGGGACTACGCGCTACGGTGCGCTGGTACTTAGACAACGGCGCGTGGGCCGAGGAGTCGCTACGCCGTAGTAGGGAGGAGTAACACCAAGCGCATCGAAGCATCCAGTCACGGCGGATACTGCAGGGCATATCGTAACACATCTGAATGTGGTGCATTACGATGCTTCATATGGCTGCGGACTTCGCCATAGAGCCACAGCCGCCAAGAGTATAGTGATTGACGGCCACACAAACATCCTCAATACGATTAATAGTAAGAAAAAAGAGGAAAGTTTTGTCGATATAGTTTGCAGAATGAAAATAATTTCGTACATTTGCACCCGCTAAATATTCTAATTTTTAGATTAAATGTACGTAATAGTAGAGATTGCAGGTCAGCAGTTCAAGGCTGAAAAGGGTCGAAAGCTCTATGTTCACCGTCTCCAGGGCGAGGAAAACTCGTCTTTGAGCTTCGACAAAGTCCTGCTTGTAGACAACGACGGTCAGGTTAAGGTTGGCGCACCTGTAGTAGAAGGAGCCACAGTAAAGTGCAAGATCCTCAAGCACCTCAAGGATGACAAGGTTCTTGTATTTAAGAAGAAGCGTAGAACAGGCTACCAGAAGTGTAACGGTCACCGTCAGTATCTGACGCAGGTTCTCGTTGAGGAGATTAATTGTTAAACCCTAAAAACGTAGTAAGAAATGGCACACAAAAAAGGTGTTGGTAGTTCTAAGAACGGCCGTGAGTCAGAGAGCAAGCGACTCGGTGTAAAGCTTTTCGGTGGTCAGTACGCTAAGGCGGGTAACATTATCGTTCGTCAGCGAGGCACAGTACACAACCCAGGTGAGAACGTGGGTATGGGTAAGGACCACACTCTTTTTGCTTTGGTTGACGGTACAGTTAGCTTCTGCAAGAAGGCTTCAGGTAAGTCATACGTTAGCGTAGTACCTATGGCTGAGTAATTAGCCGCAGTAAGCTAACAAGGTTTACGAAAGAGAGAGAGCTTCGGCTCTCTTTTTTTATATATAGATTTAGTCTATTTAGCCGTTCTGAGGAGATGCGGCTCAGTCGTAAATTCCGGTGGGAATCGAAAAAATCATACAAAAATAGCAGCTAAACGAAGTATAAATATCGTCACCCCGAGGAGGAGCAAGTATGAGTGTGCGGAGAGTGATAACGCCACTATGCTCCGACGTGGGGGTCTTCCGCTGTTTATAGGGCTGTGCGGAGTGTGATTGATTGTCCTGTGTGCCGTGCGAATTGTGATTACAACTCTTACGTATCAGTGCGGAAGTATAAACAAATGAAGATCGCCACAGAATTGCATAGACCCAAATGGGTATCACTACCGCTCGTAGATGCAATTCTTCGCGATGACGTACTATGTTATTAATTACTCCACCAGAATTATCGCCTGATCCGGAGATGCTGAAGAGTGGCTATAAAAACAGAGGGTGACTAAAACGCAATTAGTCACCCCCTATGGTAGCTCCTCCGGGACTCGAACCCGGATTTAAGGTTTAGGAAACCTTCGTTCTATCCCTTGAACTAAAGAGCCATTGTGCAGATTATCCGCACTCGGACGACAAAGATACGAAAAAAATGGGAATCACAAAGATTATAGCATAAATTATTAATCTTGCAACGCACATACGACCTTTACGTAGCTGGCATAGGGCAACTATCAGCATATAGTCTCAAAACCAAATAGTCCAAATTAGTACCACAATTCCACTGATAGGCAGAGTGTATATAGATAATTACAAATGGTTTAATAGTATAGTTTTGCTATATAAAGGAGCATTAAAACGAAGCATAAGGGAAAAATTTTAACAATTTCATCGCAACACAATATCGGCACAAAACTCTATTTCTCAGCTTATTAGTCCAACAGACACATATTTAGAGCTAAATCGCATATTAGAAAATTGGTTGAATAGTTTGTATATTCACAAAAAAGTTATATATTTGTATTACTAATTGACATAATTTCAAAACCAAGATATCATATGTTGGAAAGAAACTTAATCAAGATGTACGAGCAGAGTTTTCGCAACAACCGCGAGATGTCGGCTCTGACGGACTACTTCAAGGGTGAGACATTCTCATACTACGAGGCAGCCAAAGAGATTGCCAAGATTCATCTGCTCTTCAAGGAGGCTGGAATTGAAAAGGGCGATAAGATTGCCCTCATAGGCCGCAACAACACACGCTGGTGCATAAGCTATATAGCAACAATTACCTATGGTGCAGTCATCGTGCCTATACTCCAGGACTTCAACCCTAACGACGTAATCAACATTGTAAATCACTCAGAGAGTAAGCTACTATTCCTCGGCGATAACTTCTGGGACGACATCGAGGGGTATCAGATACCCAATATCGAGGCGGTATTCTCGCTTACGGACTTCCACGTGATCTACGAGAAGGAGGGCAACAAACTCACCTCGTATATGAGCAATATGCTCAAGCACTACCGCGAGGTATATCCCAATGGCTTTAGCATCGAGGATATCAAGTTCGCAGATATCGACAACGACGAGGTGTGTCTGCTCAACTACACCTCGGGAACAACAGGCTCGTCAAAGGGCGTTATGCTTACGGTAAACAACCTTACGGGTAACGTTAGCTTCGCAATGGATATGGTTAACCCCGAGACTGGCGTACACTTCTTCCGCAAGGGAGGCCGCACGCTCTCGTTCCTACCATTGGCACACGCCTATGGTTGCACCTTCGACTTCCTCGCACCACTCGCCTGCGGAGCACACATCACACTACTTGGCCGTATCCCATCGCCAAAGATTCTTATCGAGGCTATGAAGATTACACGCCCCAATATTGTATGCTCTGTACCTCTTATTCTCGAGAAGGTGTACCGCAAGAGCATCCTGCCACTCTTGGAGAAGGGCCCTATGAGCATCGCTATGCGTATTCCACTTATCAATACGGCAATCTACTCAACTATCAAGGCTAAGCTTATGGAGCAGTTTGGTGGCTGCGTAGAGATATTCATCGTTGGTGGCGCTGCTCTCAACCGCGAGACCGAGGACTTCCTGCGCAAGATTAAGTTCCCAATCACCGTGGGCTACGGTATGACCGAGTGCGCACCACTCATCAGCTTCGAGCTACCCACGCTCTTCAAGGAGGGTTCGTGCGGCCGTATTCTGCCATCGCAGTACCTCGAGGCTAAGATCACCTCGCGCGACCCACAGAATATCCCTGGCGAGCTGCTGGTACGCGGTGAGCACGTGATGAAGGGCTACTATAAGAATGAGGAGGCCACAAAGGCTGTTCTCGAGGAGGATGGATGGCTACACACAGGCGATATGTGTACTATGGAGGCAGATGGCACGCTATACATTCGTGGACGTTGCAAGACTATGATTCTCTCTGGCTCGGGACAGAATATCTACCCCGAGGAGATTGAGGAGCGCCTGAACAACCTCTACCTTGTTGGCGAGTCGCTCGTTATTGAGAATAATGGCCGCCTTACGGCGTTGGTAGTTCCCGACTACGAACTTGCTACAGCCGAGGGTATCAACCTCGATAATTTACAGGAGATTATGGACAAGAACCTCCAGGAGCTTAATGGTATGGTTGCCTCATACGAGAAGGTTGCCAATATCGTCATCCACCGCGAGGAGTTTGTCAAGACCCCTAAGCGCAGCATCAAGCGCTACTTGTATAGCGCCGAGCGTCTGAACCTCAACTAATCGAGGCCGCAATAGAAACGGGGATGACAAAAAAGTAAATTTGTCATCCCCGTACTGTTAGGAGGTGATAGTGCGTGAGACTTACGCCTTATAATCTATCTATGGGGTTCTATGGGTTACTATGGGTTACTATAACAGGGAAGGTTTTACGTAAACTTTCATACATATTAACTTCTCGCAACCCATCTTAACCCATTTTAACTCATCGTCTACAAAAATTGCCGTCGATAGGTAGTACTTAACGTACGTACTATTGACGGCAATTTTTATTAGCGGCAGTAGATGCAGCCTTTACACTTCAAATTAGAATGGTATATCATCTACAACCCCTGCACCTCCAGCTGAATAGCCCGCCTGAGGCTCCTCGACAAATGGAGGCATATCGCCAATAGGTGGCTGTGGCTGCGACTGAACGGGCTGCACGCGCCAAGCACGCACGTCGGTATACCAGCGTCCCTGGTAGTTTCGCGACTCGATGTCGAAAGAGATAATGTAGCTCTCGCCGACGCGCAGCGAAGCGACCTCCTGGCTCTTATTCATAAAGGTAACGGCAAGCTCCTTGCCATACTGCTTGTTAGGCTGCTCGAAGACAACCGTCTGACGCTCCCACGTACCGCGTGCCGATTGGCCAGATACCGGGGGGAGAATCTCTAATACTTTTCCTTCAAATTCCATATTTTACATAGATTAGTTTCGTTATCAACTCTCTCACAGCGCACTACGCCACCGAGCAGGCGATGCCAAGTGCTTCAACACGTGCTGCTATAGCACGCAGCTCCTCCTTATCGACCTTCTCAATGGTCTGGCAGGGCGTATCGCGGTCTAAGGAGTAGACCATAACCTGCTTTGGCGCTATCTCCTCGATGAGCTTAAGCCACGCCGACACCTCCTCCTCTGTAGTGTTGTCAACACGCTGGCCGAGGTACTCACCACGAAGGAACATAGTCTGCACGATAAGCTCGCCCTCGAAGGCGCGAAGTAGCTCTACGGTGCGCGCAACGGTATAGCTACCCTGCGGTTTATTCATAAGCTGCACCGTAGCGTCGAAAGCAGAGTCGAGCTTAAGGATGTTGTTATCTACGCGACGCAGAGCGCGGCACACATCGGCGCGGTGTATCTGCGTAGCATTCGAGAGCACCGAGACCTTAGCCTCGGGGCAGTGTTTATCGCGAAGTGCGATGGTATCGGCGATTATATTCTCGAAGTCGGGGTGGAGCGTAGGCTCGCCGTTACCAGCAAAGGTGATTACATCGGGAGGCGTGCCAGCGGCAACCATCTTCTCGAGCGTAGCATCGAGCATAGCGTAGACATCCTCGCGAGCATTGAAGCGGCGCTTACCTGGGTGCTCGTCGTTCCAGCCACACTCGCAGTATATGCAGTCGAAGCTACATAGCTTAGACTCTATGGGCAGAAGGTTGACGCCGAGCGAGAGGCCGAGGCGGCGTGAGCGCACCGGGCCAAAGATTATATTATCGTATAGCGAAGTCATAGTTTAATGGTTTTAGGTTGTTAATATAGCAATTATCTCTTCGAGCCCTTAGCACCACCGAGCTTCGCGCCGTGCTTAGCCTGGTATGCGAAGATATTCTCCGAGTAGCTCACGGTCTTAAACTCCGAGTCGCGCTTACGCTTAAAGGCAACAGAGATGAGGCGGTCAACAAGCTGCTCGAAGCTGACTCCCGTAGCCTCCCAGAGGTAGAACGATAGCGAACCAGGGATGGTGTTTATCTCGTTAACGTAGATGTCGCCCGTAGCCTCGTCGATCATAAAGTCGATGCGCGACACGCCATCGCAGGCCAGCACACGGAAGGTCTTGCACGCTGTAGTGCGTATAAACTCCGTAACATCGTCGGCAAGGCGCGCAGGAATCTCGCGAACGGTAGAGTGCATACCCTCCGAAGGCTTGTTCTTGCCGCCACCGAGATATTTATCCTCGTAGCTTAGTATCTCGCCACTGCGCACTGGAGCCTCACACACCGAAGCCTCGCAGTCGTAGTAGTCGCCCAATACCGAGCAGTTTATCTCCTTGAGATGCTCTATGAGGCGCTCGACGATGATACGCTTAGAGTACTTAATGGCGTTGTCCACAGCCTCGATAAGCTCCTCGCGGTTGTGCACGGCCTTGATGCCGACGCTCGAGCCGAGGTTGGCAGGCTTGACGATAAGCGGATAGCCCAACGTCTCGGCATCGGCGATGGCCTTCTCGCGCTCCGAGAGCCACTCCTTATCCGAGAACCAAGCGTAGTCGACCACTGGGATGCCGCTCTCCTTGAGAATCATCTTCATAGTAATCTTATCCATACCATTAGCCGATGCCAGCGGATTAGGCGAGGCGTAAGGGATGCCAGTCATCTCGACAAGGCCCTGGAACGAGCCATCCTCGCCCGAGGTGCCGTGCAAGCAGGGGAGGATAACATCGATAGTTGTCACTACGTCGCTACCAAACAGTGGCTTACGCACCTTGTATAGCTTGTTATCGCCATATATAGGGCGCAGGTAGACCTCCTCGACCGAGCCGAGCAGGCTCTTCATATCGCGGTAGTTATCCGTATTACGTAGCTTGTCACCCGTATACCAATGACCCTCCTTAGAGATGTATATAGGTATGATATTATACTTCTCGGTGTTCATAGCGGCCATAGTCTGCGCTGCGGTGATTACCGAAATCTCGTTCTCGACAGAGCGACCACCAAAAATTACTCCTACGTTAATCTTCATCGTTATATAGTTTGTTTGTTAATATCGAAATATCTGTCAATATAGACCTTCGTCTACTTAAACGAGTCGGGCAGATCGTTCTCGTAGAGCACCACGTCGCCACGACGCAAGCGAGGTTGGAGGTCGGCCATTGCCTCGGCAAACGAGGCCACGACCACTACCCTATCCTCCGAATAGCCGCCATCACGAAGTCCCGAGGTTATAGCCTCGCGGTTGACCTCATTGACGACATATACCCTATCGGCACGCGACAAGGCGATATCACGTCCAAAGGCTCTATTGTTATCATACTGCTTAGCGCCCATCTCCACAAAGCCTGGGGTAACCACATAGCGGCATCCATCGGTCTCGAACTGCGACAACACCTCGAGGGCCATACGCGCACCCGTAGGATTTGAGTTATAGGCATCGTCGAGGATGGTGATGCCGCCATCGCGACGCAGGCTCAGGCGGTGCTCCACCTGCTCAATCTGTCGCACAGCGCGTCGGCGCGACTCGAGCGATACGCCCATATACTCAGCTACGGCCAATGCCGCAGTGATATTTAGCAGGTTACCTCGTCCGAGGATATGCGTAGCATAGCCCTCGTCGAGGCCGTTGCGCTTGGCCACTCCGAAGCGAGTCTCTGCGCTGCCATATTGGATATCTACGGCACGGTAGTCGGCCTCGGCAGCCTCTACAGCGTAGCTGCGTACATTGATAGCGTTATCAGCAATATATCTTGCTGCAGCCTCCGAGTCGATATTGACAATGCCGAAACCGCCCTCGGGCAGAGCGTCGATAAGCTCAAACTTGGTGCGCGCCACACTCTCCACCGAGCCGAAGGTCTCGAGATGCATCTCGCCTACCGAGGTGACGATGCCTATCTCGGGCGATACGAGGTCGCAAATCTCCTTGATATCGCCACGCTGCTTAGCACCCATCTCTACGATGAATACCTCGTGGTGAGGCTTCAGATGCTCACGTATCGTGCGCACGACGCCAAGCGTAGTGTTGAAGTTTCCAGGGGTCATAAGCACGTTGTACCTCTCCGAGAGGAGACGGTAGAGGAAGTGCTTAGTCGAGGTCTTACCGAAGCTGCCCGTTATGCCTATAATCCTAAGGTGGGGCATTGCTCGAAGCATACGCTTAGCATCGTTGTAGTACCAGCGTGTGATAGCCCTCTCCACAGGGCTAATTACCGCACCAGCAACTACCGTCCAGTAGTCTACCGAGAGGAGCATCATAGCCACCAACGTATACTCCACGGCGTAGATATGCACAAGCGTAAGAATTACGGCCGTAATAACCAATCGTGTAGCTATAAGTCGCCTTACGCGCATCGTGTAGGCGATAGGTATCTTATATCGTATCGAGAGCTCGGCAATGGCAATGACCGCCATCCATACCCCTACGACAAGCAACAACAGCCAGTGGTCAACAAACACAAAGAGTAGTGCAGCAGCTACCGACAATACATTTGCGCGCATATGCCACTCGCCCGTAGAGCGTAGCCAGCGGTTGTAACGCTCGGTGCGATAGGAGTTCTGCTGGAACATCTGCACCGAGTAGCGCGTGGTAGCCCACAGGAAGAGCAGCCACACCAAAGAGAAGATATGTACCGAGATATCCATCGTGCTATTCTATCTTAAGAAACGACCGTAACGCAGAGTGCCACAACTCCCTCTGCTCGAGCATAGCGAAGTGCCCAGCCCCCTCAGCAACGACAAGACCAGCATCGGGGATGAGGCGTTGCATTGTGCGAGCGTCGGAGATGGGCGTGGCAGTATCCTTGTCGCCCCAAAAGAGCAGTACTGGGGCCTTGATTAATGGCATCACGTGGCATAGATCCTCATTTACGCACTTCGAGAGTATGGCGCGCATCATAGGCGTCGCGCGGTTGTAGTCCGACGATGCTGCGCGCGCACGGCGCTGCTCGAGGAGCATCGCAGCCTTAGTGCCACCGATAAGCACTGGAAGCAGCCACTTCATTAGCTTATAGGTATAGACCTTGCGGTAGTAGCCGAGTGTGCGGCGAGGCTTGACACCTGCAGCATCGGCGAGCACCACCCTACTTACCTCGTTGCGCGAGGCATATAGGAGCGATACGCGACCGCCAAACGAGTGGCCTACGAGCACGGGGCGCACTATACCGAGCTCCTGCACCAGTGCCTCGATAGAGCGCGTATACTCCTCGACACCCCACACCTCGCCTGGCTCGCCACTGAGGCCAAAGCCTGCAAAATCGACAGCCACAACCCTATGGCTACGGCTGAGCATCTCGGCAGTCTCGCCCCAGATGTTGCGATCGCAGCCCCAACCGTGAAGCAAGATAATCGTATCACCCTGACCCTCAACCGAGTAGCATAGCTCCACACCGTTATATGTGTAACACTTATCCATAAATGCAAAGTTACGAAACAATTCCGAAATCGCAATAGACTTTTCCGAAAAAAGTTAATCCTGAGCCTTAGCCCAGAGTCCCAATGTCGGCACGACTACGAGAGTCGTTGCTACCATCGAGCTGCTACGCTAACGCTCAGGATTATGCTACGAGTCGCCGCTCCTAATTGGCCTCTACGGCGCTACGAGAAGTTAAGACGCGGATTGCGATTCTCGGGCGCCTCCAGCTCCATCTCGTTCTGGAGCACAATCATCTCGACGATGTTGGTCGCCGTCTCAATGCCGCCAATCTCCACCACCATATTCCACTGTATCTGTATCTGCACTATTCCGTTCATTGCCGACAGTGTCCCCATAATACGGTTGCGTGGGGCGAGGATTATCACTCCATCGACGTCGGTATACTCGGCCATAAACTGTGTAGCTATGACCACGTCGTGCGCCGTGGGGACATACTTAACGACCACATTCTCTGGGGCGCAGCCCAACATCTGCAGGCTCTCGACCGTAGGCGCGAGGTTTTCGAGGTTGAACTCCTCAAATTCGCGCGCCACGATAATGCCAAACTTCATATTCTGTGCAACATCCGACACCATAGTTCGATACTTCTTTGTACGGGCTTTAAATAGAGAGGCTGACTAAAATATCTTTCAGCCAGCCTCCTTAAATTTCAGTGGTTGAAGTGATTACTCGGCGATGTACTTAGCGTACTTAGCCTTAAGCTCTGGATACTTCTCTACGATAGCCTTATAGGTCTGCTGAGCCTTAGCCTCGTCGCCCATAGCCACGTATACCAAAGCGAGCTTACGAGCATTGTTCTCGTAGGTGTACACCTCGTCGCTTGCCTCCATAGCCTTAGTGAAGAGCTCCACGGCAGTCTGAAGGTCGTTCTCCTCTACGGCGATATCGCCACGAAGAGTGTATACAAGGCCATTGATAACCTCGCCAGCAGCGCCCTCAGCCTCGGCATACTTCTCGAGGTAGAGCTTAGCGTTAGCCAAGTCGCCAGCCTTGAGGTACTCAGCACCTGCCATATATACAGCGGTATTAGCAGCCTTAGTGCCCTCGTACTCATCGACGATAGCTACATACTCCTCAACACCGGCCTCGGTGGTGAGAGCTACGGTGAGAGCTGCCTGAGCGGTGTTCTCGCGCTTCTCCGAGCTACCATTCATAATGCTAACTACAAGGAAAATAGCCACTGCGATAACTGTAATACCTACAAGACCCCAGAGGAGCTTGTTGCCATAGTTGTCGAAGAAGATCTCCAACTTACCCTTAGTCTCGACCATAAGGTCTGTCTCGGGGTTCTGAACTTTGTTTGCCATAATTTAGTTAAGTATTTAAAATTTTTATATCGTTCTTCGCATTGCGTGCATTCAACCTACAAAAGTAAGACAAATAATTCGAATATCATAGTTTTCGCAATAAAAAAGTGAAAAAACGATAAAAAAATCGGAGCCTCCCGAAAGGGAAGCTCCGATGAGATAACTACGTGCTACCTAAACTACTGCGTGATTGTACCCACAAATGAGTAATTCTTGGTAAGGATAGTGCCATTAGAGTTGTAGTTAATCACGAAGTCGATCTTCTTGCCCAACTCCTGCACAGTGATTGTGCTCGATAACTGAACACCGCCAACCGACACTCCATCAATCCAGTACTTATCAATGTGAATGGCACCACTAGTGTTGCCAGCAACTCCATTTAAGCTACTTGCTTGACTAAATACACCATTATACAATGATGATCTGTCAGACTTGTTGTTGTAAATGTAGAAACCTATTACATCATCTTCAAAAGTATACTCATAGTAGCAATATGCCGAATAACCTGATCCATAGTCTCCACTTAAATCTTTAACAAATTTAAGTGTTCCTATACTCTCAGGCTCAGTAGTCTCACCGCCCTCGCCTGGGTTAGGGTCTGGAGTCTCGCCACCGCCCTCGCCTGGGGTCTCAGGCTCTGTTGTTGTCGAGCCAACTGCACCGCTATATGTAACAGTTGTAGAGGTACCATCTGTAAAGACAAGGTTCATAGTCACATTAAATGTATTGTCACCATTGTTTACGACGCTCATTGTGCTACTGCCGTTTGCACTCTTTTCTACACCGTTAATTATAATATTCTGTGTGCTAAATTTGTGGTAATTGCCCACATTTGATACTTCTACCCATGTATAGTCGTGAGTCTGGCCCAAAGATGTTGCATTAGCGCCATGATCAGTAGTAATCCATACTTTCATAGAGATATTGTCACCAGAAACAATATAGCTACTGCGATAATTGTTAGGATAGTACTCACCCTCATTCCAGGTTGTCAAAGCAATATTCACAGGGAGTTCGGGCTCGGGTTCGGGCTCGGGCTCTGAGCCACCGCCACCCTCAACAGCCTCACCATTGATGTAGCCATAGTATGTAAACTCGTACTCGCTGCCATTGATAGTCAATGTAATGTCGATATCGTGGATTGCACCTGCAGTGCCTCCCTCATTAACATTCAATGTACCAGCCGTAACGTTTAAATTATCGCCAAGCGATGGAATCGAGATATCGTGGATTGAGAAGTTCTTCATATACCAAGAGCTATCGCCCAAGCTATAACCACCGTCACGTTGCGCAATAAAGTCTACGTTATTTCTATTCATACCTACATAGAATGAGAACCCATTGCCCTCAACCAAATACTTGGTAGGCAAATTTGTGTCAGTATGTGTCCACTTAGTAATCTTGCCATCAAGTGTTACAGGCTCGCTATATGACTCTTCATATACATACTTAACCGTCTTGCTATAGCCATCTATATAAATGCTAACAATTGCAGTCACTTTGAATGAATTATTCTCGCGCTCAACCATTACCAAACCCGTAGATTGATTCCAATAGAGGCTATTGGCAGGTTTCTCAGCAAGGTTACAAGATACGTTATACCAATCATACTCCAAAGCAGCGGTGGCGCTAAATGACCAGCTGCCATAGACTCCAGTATATGAACCAGCAGGGAGCTCTCCCTCAAGAAGGGTATGGAATGGTATCGAGAGCCAATCATTTGCAGCCTCGCCAGTAAATCTGTATGTCGAGCCATTGACCGTGTAAGACTTCAATGTCACCTCGTAGTCAACATCCATATTGATACCCATAGGAGTTGTGAAGTTTGTGTTACCTTTGTACGAATCGAGATACTCGGCACTATTCTCAGCAGCCTTTGCCGTAACAGCTATCTCGTACTGAGTATTATACTCAGCATCGAAGGTATATGTAGTTGCTTTATATGCCTCCTCTACAACCTCGCCATTTACCTCGACTGTATAGGCAACAGCATTCTCGATAGCATCCCAGGTTGCCGTCACCTTACCATCAGCAAACGAAGCGTCGATAATAGGCGTATCGAGCTGTACAGGATCCTTAGCAAGGTTCGATACCGAGAATGTAGAGACACGGCCTACGTTGAAATTAAGAGGCTTATCAGCAGTGAGTGTTACGCTCTTAGAGTAAGACACTCCGTCGACAACAACACTAACAGTGAACTCCTGAGCCTCGCAAGCCGCAGCAGCAAACCAATAAGTATGCTCATCAAGTTCCTCGGTATATAAGGTGTACTGATTAGGATACTCTGCATCCTTATCCAAAAGGCTGATAGCAACCTCCGATATGTTCTTGCCATCAAAGCCATTTACGGTCATCTTGCCATAGGCAACACCGTGCTTGAACTTACCAGCAAAGTCCATAGACGCGCCATCATACTCAAATGATGCAGAGGCCATAAAAGCTTCAGCATCAACCGAACTTGCACGAGGCGTCTGTGACCAGGGGATATATGCATAATCCTCCAAAGTATTCCAGCCTGCACCGAGGTAGGCTTTAACCGTACCAGCTTTAATAGGGTTATCAAACACTACTGTAAATGTAGCACTCTTGCCCTCATCGTCGAGTTTTACAGCCTCAGCATAAGCCGTATACGTACCATCGTAATCGGCAGCAGGTGCAACAAAAGCAACCTGCTCGCCACCCTCCCAGAACGATGGATAGCTATCGCCAACATTGTCGCCAAAGTGACTACGCGTATCAGCGTCGAAACCTGCAGTAAACTCTATTACGGTCTTCTTAACCAACATATCCATCTCGCCATTGTCATTCTGGCAAGCCGTAAATGTCATTGCAGCTACTGCAACGAGCATCAAACTTTTAAATAGATTTTTCATCGTTACAATAGTTTTTAAAAATCACCATAATCATCCTCTGGCGAATCATCGAAACCAGCAGATGCCGTGAAGCCAGCCTCAACAACCATTGAGATGACCTCCAACTCAGGAGCAACATACTCCTCAGCGAATAGATTTTGTTTTCTCATAGACTAAATATTAAGTAATTGTTTTTTACACGTTTATACAAATAGGAATACTGCAACACTATCTCCACGTCTAAGAATCTCACCCCACCATTCACAATTACACATCCCTACGACCTGCAAATATAGCATTTTATATTGATATACAAGCGATTTTTTGATATAAATTTTAGCTTAAAATGTTTCGGGTGTCATAATGACACGATTTCTACAGCAATCTTTTTTCACTCCGTACCGCCACAAGTGACGAAAGTTAAAGACTTTTTTTGTACCTTTGTGAGATAAAGAGAACCGACTATGATACTCGACAACATATCGATAATAAATTTTAAGAATATCGCAGAGATACAGATATCTCTATCACAAGGCATTAACTGCTTTGTTGGTGACAATGGTGCGGGCAAGACCAACATACTCGACGCGGTGCACTACCTCGCCGCAGCACGCTCGATGCACACCCTGACCGACTCGCAATGTATACGTCACGGCGAGGAGTCGTTCCTCGTAGATGGCCGATTTAGGCGCGACGACGAGAGAAAGGAGCAGGTAGTATGCGCCTATGCCAAGCGCGGAGGTAAAACACTGAAACGCAACGGTAAGGAGTATGACAAGCTATCGGAGCACATAGGTTGTGTACCCCTTGTAGTGGTATCGCCTGCCGACACAGCGCTGATAAGCGACTCGGCAGAGGAGCGACGCAGGTATCTCAATAGATTTATATCGCAGATAGACCGCACATATCTCCAGGCACTGATACGCTACAACGCCGCACTCCAGGAGCGAAACAAACTGCTGAAGATGTCGCCAGCCGAAGATATGCTACTCATATACGACAATATGCTCGCCGCATCGGCCGAGGTGATATTTACGCGCCGCAAGGAGATGATAGCCACGATGCAACCACTCGTAGAGCACTACTACGCCCTACTGTCGGAAGAGAGAGAGACCATATGCCTCGAGTATCGCTCCGAGATGGAGCACACGCCACTACTCGAACAGCTGCTCAATGCCCGTCAGCGCGACTTTGTTAACGAACACACCACGTGCGGCCCTCATCGCGACGATATGGTGCTGAGCATAGGCGACTACCCATTGCGTAAGTTCGGGTCGCAGGGGCAGCAGAAGTCGTTCCTCGTAGCGCTGAAGCTCGCCGAGTACACCATCCTCGCCGAGAGGTGCTCAGAGCGTCCCATACTACTGCTCGACGACCTCTTCGACAAGCTCGATATGCGCCGCGTGGCACAGCTCTTGAAGCTCGTCGGCGGCGACGACTTCGGCCAGATATTTATCACCGACTGCAACAAACACCGCCTCGAGCGCACACTCGGCGAGGCAGGCGTAGAGTATCAACTATTTAACATCGCGCAGGGAAGCGCCACAACACTATGAAACGCACCGAGCCAAAACTTATAGGCGATATTCTCAAGGAGTTCTTCGAGCGTCCATACGTAGCGCGTAAGATTGCCGAGGGCCGCGTGCCTAAGTACTGGCGCGCGGTCGTTGGCGACTACATAGCACGTCTTACGACGGAGTGTCGCCTCGAGCGCGGCATATTGCATATAGCCATATCGTCGGGCGTAGCGCGCCAAGAGGTATTCTTCCGCCGCGATGAGTATATGGTACGCATAAACGAGTTGGCTGGCCACCGCGTAGTAAACAGCATAATAGTGCGGTAGCCAACCATATCGTAACCTTCAGCCGAAGTTACTCATCTAAATAGGTCTGAATACCCTGTTTAAATAGAATAACGACAGTTCCAACTACAGCCATTTCAGGTATCCCTGCATATTGCTCTACTATGATTGGGACTACAAGCGATAGTATATCAATGACACAGTTGGTAGTGCTGGGAGATTTGCGCAAAATATCCTTAATAGCATTACTACGCGATTTTATTGTTAGCTTACAAATAACTTCCACCTCCTCAGGAGTCCTACCTACAGCCTTACGAATATAGCCACGAAGCGCACCCAATAGGCTATCCCAAGAGGAAGATGGCTCCCCTTGTAACATCGTGCAACCACAACTCGCACCTAACGAGATATCTTCATCGTACGAATTATGAGCCAGCTCCCTCACAACAACCGCCCTAAGTTGGTCAATGTTTAGACTCTTTATTCTATCATATAGCTCCAAAGTCTCTTGTCGTGTCATACCTAATACTATTTGATATACTGATTGACTCATTTATGCAAATACTTTACAAGCAGTATCGCTTTGTAAAGGTAATTACTTTATCGAACATTTCAAAAAAAAAATACGGATATTAATATCACAAAATTTTGTTTCTTTACGACTTGATAGATATACAATATAACTATTCTTTGTATATTTGTGTGATAGAATAGTACTCTTTATATTCTCGTTATATTGTAAACAACTTAGACCCAAATAAAAATTAAACTACTATGAATACTACAACCAATAGCCCCCAAAATGCATTAGAAGAGCAGACTACAAGAGAGAGGATTCCATTAATCAAAAGGCCGTGGTTTATAACACTACTCATAATTCTCGCCATCCTACTTGGATTCTTGGTTCTCTTTCTCTGTCTCAAAAACAACACAGATAGCCTAACAAGCAGCATCACTTTTGGTGATATCAATATCAATATCGAAATTGTTGACAAAGAGGGTCAATCCGATAAGGCTATTATCTCATCATCGCTTATAGAGCATATAGAGGAGAATACTAACGTTGTTATAAACTGGATTGAAGAAAATGTCTGCATAATTAATGGCCCCATATATATCAATAACAATCATATTGATAATATAGAGGCAACAGTCATCCAGACATCAGAACAGATATTCAAAATTAGCAAAGAGTACATCGTGTCGATATTTGACCCAACAATTGTCGACGATGTTCTCTCGGAGATAACTAAAAATGGTGACATCTCCATTCAGGACAAGAGAATAATAGCGATCTACTTCGTAGTAATATGCCTAATCACATATCTCGTAAGCATATTTGCATTTAAAAATACCGTAGTGGTTACATATAACAATCTCGATAAGTATATCCTTATCATCGCTGGTATTCTGATTGCCATATACGTATTCTTTGTCAACGACTACGGCGACACTGAATTTATGATGTGGGTAAAACACATAGCTATTGCCTGTGGAATCGCCACATTACTTTTTACGATTGTAGGCAACTTCCCAAACCCACTGTATATCTTCTTAGGCCTAATGGCTAAAGTATTTGTCGTAGGTTTTGTTGCTGTAGTCGTGATGTTAATCATTATAGCTCTTATTATGACTATCATATTCACAATGATGGCTTCTTCCAAGAGCGAGAGTAGCTCAAATAGTGAGTCTTGGGAGATTAGCTACGACGAGTATCTTGATAAATTCATTGCAACACGCCGCTGGTAGAATACACCACACTCTTCAATGTATGGTAATGATGCAAAAAGTGGCGCCACTTTTTGCATCATTACCTCTAAATTCTAAAAATCTTCGGTATTATACACCTTGTTGCTATAAATATAGGAACTTTTCTGAAAATTTCAAAAAAAATCGCACCTTAGCGCAGCTACCTATCTCCATACAGCCGGCACAAAATCTATTCTGAGTAATTATCGTATGCCAACAGCAATTTATTCTCCTCGGAGTCTTGCTTTTCCGAGAATTTGTACATAAATTTGTATATTGTAACGCGCCACAACCGATTCCGAGGCGTAGTAGATTGACTTATGACGCGATGAACAGATACAGAATATTGGTAGTTGACGACGAAGAGTCGCTATGCGAGATACTCAAGTTTAACCTCGAAAAGGAGGGTTACGATGTAACCACGGCCCTCAGTGCCGAGGAGGCCTTAGCCTTAGATATCAAGGATATGGACCTCGTGATTCTCGATATTATGATGGGCGAGCTTAGCGGCTTTGGCCTTGCACGTATACTCAAGCGCCGAAGCGAGACCTCCGACATACCGATAATCTTCTGCTCGGCACTCGACACCGCCGACGACAAGGTCAAGGGTCTGGATATAGGTGCCGACGACTACATCGCCAAGCCCTACTCCGTTGCCGAGGTTATGGCACGTGTGCGTAGCGTACTACGGCGCAGCGTGCGGCGCAGCAGACCCGTGAATAGAGTGGAAGAGAGTGCTGGTTGCGACATAATAACCTTCGAGGGGCTCGAGGTCAACAACCTCAACAAGCGTTGCTTCATCGATGGTAGCGAAGTACAGCTTACGCGCAAGGAGTTTGACATACTGGTGTTGCTACTCTCCCATCGCGGCACAATACTATCGCGCGAGCAGATAATGAAGCAGGTATGGAGCGACGAGGTGGTGGTACTCGATAGGACCATAGACGTAAACATCACACGTATGCGCAAAAAGTTGGGCCAGTATGGCAATCATATAGTTACACGAACAGGTTATGGATATGGATTCGAAGTCTAAAGTATTCAGCTATCGCGGCAGTATGTACCTGCTGCTACTTCTGCTCATCGTATCGCTCATCGGCGGCTTTATCATCTACCGATACTCGCTCTTGAGCCACTACAAAGAGACAAACACCGTCGACGAGGTAATCTTTTACGGCATCATCGGCGTAGCTACGGCCACAATGGCCATATCGCTGACCTTAGCCATACGCCTCAACCGCAACCTCAAGAGTCTTAAGCGCGCTGCTAAGGCTATGGAGGATGGTGCCAGCATCGACTCTATGCCCGAGTTTGCGAGCGACGAGCTGGGCGACCTCTCGCGCCATATTATTGACCTCTACGGTCGTCTGCGCGAGGCCTCTAACGACGTCGAGCGCGAGCACAACCGCGCACTACACGAGCAGCAGGAGAAGCTACGCATCAAGCGCCAGCTAACGAACAACATAAACCACGAGCTCAAGACCCCCGTGGCCGCTATCCAGGGCTACCTCGAGACTATGACACGATCGAAGGATATGTCTGCTGAGGAGCGCGACACCTTCATTGCGAAGTGCTATGCCCACTGCCAGCGCCTCACGCAGCTTCTCAACGACGTATCGACCATCACTCGCCTCGAGGATGGTAGCAGCTGCATAGCGCGCCAGAGCGTCAACCTCAGGGTCATAATCGACGAGATTGCCTCGGATGTGGCACTACTGCCCGACGACAGACGTATGCGCGTAAACATCACGCTGCCCGAGACTATGAACGTAGATGGTAACTCTACGCTGCTGATGTCTATATTTAAGAATCTGACGGATAATGCTATAGCCTACTCTGGTGGCCGCGATATATTTATCAAGCTCGCCAGCGAGGATGAGTCGTTCTACACGCTGACGTTTGCCGACAATGGCATAGGCATCGACCCAGAGCACATAGGACACATCTTCGAGCGTTTCTACCGCATCGACGCAGGGCGCTCGCGTAAGCTCGGTGGCACAGGCCTCGGACTATCTATCGTCAAGAATGCGGTGCTCTTCCACGGTGGCGATATCTCGGTATGCAACCGCAAGGTTGGTCTGGAGTTTACACTTACGCTGCCAAAGGCTAAGAATCTGTTTTGAATTTTATTAAACAAGTTAATTCGTTATTGCTAAGACTAGTTTCGGCTTCTTTGAGACTCTTTTCGGCATCTATCCATTTTGGGAATTTGAAAATAGCCCGCTATTCCCTGCATCCCCAAAATAAATATCTGCTCAAAAATAGTCCTCAAATAATCTCGAAATAAAATTAAAACAGATTCTAAGTAGTCAGGGCGTAGGCGCGCACGTAAGCATAGTTTACAGTTTAGGGAATTTAAGGAGTGCAACGACAGCATTAGACCGCTACTGGCAACTCATTAAATTCCCTAAATTCATTAAATTCATTAACCGCCTATACCCGCACTCCTCAACGTCGGAATCAGGCACGTGCAGACGCAGAGCTATAGCTCGCACTCACTACGCAGAGCACCACACATAGCCCTACAGCGCGTGGCTATGCTATCGCCATAGTGAGCCACCTTCGCATCTCCAAGCGAGAGACCTCGCTGCGACGACGTAGCACGAATATCTGCCTCGATGTCCTGCTTAAGCGCAGCATCATACTCTGTAACGAAGCTATCGATACGCTCGGCATACTCCTCCTCGCCTTCGTATGCGCGCAGGGCGTTGCAGCGCTCAATGGTGCGTGCCATCCACCTCTCCGAGACCTCGGTAACTACGGTGCGCACCTCGCCACTATCCTCGGTAGTTGAACTCTCGCCTCCACCCATAACTACAAGTAGCGCCGCAGCTGCTACAACCACAACTATAGCCACGATGGTGAGAATTATTACACCCCAGCGACGTGGTGTATCCACCAGATCGGTCTTATCGTTAGGCACTGGTATAGTTGTATTGCAGAAGTCGCCCCAGCTGCTATATCCCAAGTATCGGGCAAGCGTCGAGAGGGTCACAGGGCGTGGTGCTACGCCACGCTGCGCCTCGACAAAGAGCGGAGCATAGGCTCGAGCATCGAGCTTTATGTTAGTAGCCTCGGCAACAGCATCGCCTAAAGCCTCACAATCCTCAATCGTGCTTATCGTGCGACCAAACTTTTGGGGCACCATAACACTTAGGCGCGCCATATATTGTTCTTGCGTCGTCATACTACAATCCCGTAATGCGCTTTATCTCATTAAGTTTATTAAGTGCCTCGAGAGGCGTGAGCGAGTTGATATCGAGGCCACGTATCTGGTCGCGTATAGCCACCAGCACGGGGTCATCGAGTTGGAACATCGAGAGCTGGATGCTCTCCTGCGCCTCGGCAGCCACATCGCCTACGGAGCGGCGCTTCGTGCGCTGCTTGACACCTACCGAGGGGACAATCTCGCCCGAGCCGTAAACCTTCTCGAGGTTGGCCAAGATAGCCTCGGCGCGCGAGACTACCGAGTGCGGCATACCCGACATACGGGCTACGTGAATACCGAATGAGTGCTCTGTGCCACCACGCACCAACTTACGCAGGAAGAGGATGCTCTTATCCACCTCCTTGACCGTGACGTGGTAGTTCTTGACGCGCGGGAGCATATTCTCCAGCTCGTTAAGTTCGTGGTAGTGCGTCGCGAAGAGGGTCTTGGCCGCACCCTGCTCGTTGTTGTGCAGATACTCGACCATAGCCCACGCTATCGATATACCATCGTAGGTGCTCGTACCTCGGCCTATCTCGTCGAGTAGCACAAGGCTACGTGGCGAGATATTGTTGAGGATGCTTGCCGACTCGAGCATCTCGACCATAAACGTAGACTCGCCCTCGGAGAGGTTGTCCGAAGCTCCTACGCGCGTAAATATCTTATCTACAACACCTATATGTGCCGCCTTAGCTGGCACGAACGAGCCCATCTGAGCCATCAGCACGATGAGGGCCGTCTGACGCAATAGCGCCGACTTACCCGACATATTAGGGCCTGTGATTACGATAATCTGCTGCTCCTTATCGTCGAGATGCACACTGTTGGGTATATACTCCTCGCCTATGGGCATCAGCGTCTCGATGACCGGATGGCGACCATCCTTTATATCTATAACCATCGAGTCGTCAACCTCGGGGCGCACATACTTACGCTCCTTGGCTATTATGGCAAACGACTGCAGACAGTCCAGGCGTGCCACGATGCGGGCATCGCGCTGCAGGGGCACAAGGTTGCGAGCTACGAAACTAACAATGTCGGCATATATCTGCATCTCGAGCTGTATGATACGCTCCTCGGCACCCATAATCTTCTCCTCGTACTCCTTGAGTTCGGCCGTTATGTATCGCTCCGCTCCCGTAAGGGTCTGCTTACGTATCCACCCCTCGGGGACCTTATCCTTATGCGTGTTGCGCACCTCGATATAGTATCCGAAGACGTTGTTGTAGGCCACCTTGAGCGACGGTATCCCCGTAGCCTCGCTCTCGCGCTGCTGCAGCGCCGCGAGGTACTCCTTGCCGTGCAGCGATATGCGGCGCAGGTCGTCCAGTTCGGCCGACACGCCCGAGGCTATGATACCACCCTTCTGTATCTGGTTGGTCTCGGGGTCGGGATATATCTCCCTCTCGAGCCTTAGGCGCACCTCCTCCAGAGGCTCTATAGCCTCGGCGATGCGACATAGGGCATCGTCGCCCGACGAGTTGAGCAGTGCTGCAATTATATCTATTGCCGCGAGCGAGTGCTTTAGCTGCACCAGTTCACGAGGCGTGACACGCTCGGTAGCCACGCGCGACGCTATGCGCTCCAAGTCGCCCACAAGGGCTATCTGCTCGCGTACCGCCTCGGCAAAGTCGCGCTCCGAGACAAAGCGCTCGACAATATCCTGACGACGGCGAATCTTATCGATATCCATCAGCGGCATCGCCACCCAGCGGCGTAGCTGACGGCCACCCATAGCCGTAAGCGTGCGGTCTATGGTGTCGGTGAAGCTACACTTTGCCGTGAGGCTGTTTGAGGCGAAGAGCTCGAGGTTGCGTATGGTAAAGCGGTCGACCCATACCGAGTCGCCACGCTCGATTCGCTGTATCGATGATATGTGCGCCGTCTGCTTATGCTCGGTAAACTCGAGGTAGTAGAGTATCGCTCCTGCGGCCGAGATGCCTGCCGACATCTGCTCTATGCCGAAACCTTTGAGCGACTGCACGCCGAGCTGCTTACATAGCTTCTCGCGATTTATCGACTCGGAGAATACCCACTCATCGAGACGATAGGTGTAGTGACGCGTGCCAAAGGCCTCGCCGAAGCGCTCCTCGTAGCCACGCTGGTAGACTATCTCCTTAGGCTGTAGGTTGGATATGAGCTTGTCGATATAGGAGTCGTCACCCTCGGCCACATAGAACTCGCCTGTCGAGAGGTCGAGAAATGCCACGCCCGTGGTCGTCTTGCCAAAGAATACCGAGCCGAGAAATATGTTCTCCTTGCCCGCTACCAAGTTCTCGCCCATAACGATACCTGGCGTAACCATCTCGACCACACCGCGCTTAACCAAGCCCTTGACCATCTTGGGGTCTTCGAGCTGCTCGCATATGGCTACGCGCTCGCCAGCGCGCACCAACTTAGGCATATAGGTATCGAGGGCGTGGTATGGAAATCCCGCTAATTCGACATACGACGCAGCGCCATTGGCCCTACGCGTAAGCGTGATGCCGAGTATTCCACTGGCCTTGATAGCATCCTCGCCAAAGGTCTCATAGAAGTCGCCAACGCGGAATAGTAGTATGGCATCGGGATGCACCGCCTTGATCTTGTAGTACTGCTTCATCAGGGGTGTCTCGACATACTTTTTCTCCTTGCTCTTCGCTGCCTCGCTATCGGGCGTATCGCATATATTTTTCTTAGTTCTTGCGCACATTTGTTGCAAAGTTTATTGCTGTATCTATAACCTTGCAAAGGTACGCAAACGATTTGAAAATACAAAATTTAGATCTAATTTCTACACAAGGTTTACGCCTGCCTACACAATTCGGGATGTGAGCATATCGACAGCGAGCGTAACGACAAAATTCGCCATAGTGGCTCGGGAAAAGAGTGATTAATATGAGCGAAGTTTTAGGCTTGCGATGCTGGAGATAGCGGAGCATACTTGAAGTATGTGAGCATATCGACAGCGAGCATAACGACAAAATTCGCCATAGTGGCTCGGGAAAAGAGTGATTAATATGTGCGAAGTTTTAGGCTTGCGAAGCTGGAGATAGCGGAGCATACTTGAAGTATGTGAGCATATCGACAGCGAGCGTAACAACAAAATTCGCCATAGTAATCACTCTTTTAGAAGAAACGGTCATCAAAGTTTACCAAATATACACGCTCGGTAGCTCGCGTAATGGCGGTATAGAGCCAGCGAAGCATATCTTTGGACATCGGCTCATCGCCAAAGAGACACCTATCGATAAAGACCGCCTTCCACTGGCCACCCTGCGCCTTGTGGCACGTCACGGCATAGGCGAACTTGACCTGAAAGGCGTTGAAGTGGGGATTCTCGCGTATGGCCTTGTATCGCTTGGCTTTAGCCTTGATGTCGGGATAGTCTTTTTCCACTTCGTAGAAGAGGGTGCGGCTCTGCTCACGCGTAAGCGAGGGCGACTCGGACGAGAGCGTGTCGAGCATAACCTTCACATCCATCTGGTAATCATCGTAATCGGGGAACTCGACTTGTGCATCTATAAACCTAAAGCCGTAGAACTCCTCGAAGCGACGTATACGACGTAGGCGCACCACGTCGCCATTGGCCACAAACGACATCGGCGACTCCTTGTCGCGCTCGGCATAGTGGTAGTTATTCTTCACTACCATAAGCATATCGCCACTCTCAATCTCCTCCTCGGCAGAGAGGTTGTAGCGGCGTATGCCCTCGTTGTAGCGGTTGGCACGCTTATTCGAGCGTGTGATAACTATGGTCTCATCGCGTCCATACCTGTCGTAGCACTCCTGCAGCGTCTCCAGTAGCTCGCTACCCTCGACACTCCGAAAGTCGGGAAAGGAGATATCGAAGTGCGGAATCTCGAAGAGACGGTTTTCGAGCATACAACGTAGCATCGTGGCGTTAAAGAGTATTCCGGAGTCGTGCTGCTGGCGCACCACCTCGTCCATCGTAACATACTCCACGTCGCCATAAGGTAGCAACGAGGCGGGGTCTAACGCAGGGCTGTAGTCGGCACCTACGGGCGGCAGCTGAGCATCGTCGCCCACGAGCATCAGACGGCACTCCTTGCCACTACGCACATAGTGCACAAGGTCGTCGAGCAGATTGCCTGAGCCGAAGGCGGCCTCGTCGGCCGATGATGACGACGAGAGCATCGAGGCCTCGTCGACGATAAACAGAGCACCCCGCTCTTTGTTGTAGTCGAGCGAGAACTTCGACTCGTAGTCGGTTATCGTGCGCTCGCGATATATTCGTTTGTGTATCGTCAGCGCGTCGCTATGCGAGTATCGGGCGAGCACCTTAGCGGCACGCCCCGTAGGGGCGAGGAGTATGGTTTTGATTCCCAACTCCTTAAGCGCACCGACAAGAGCTGCAATGATTGTCGTCTTGCCCGTACCGGCGTAGCCATTGAGCAAAAATATCTGATGATAGTCCTCGCGAGAAAGCCAATCGGACAACTTTTCTATGATTTTTTTTTGGTTAAAAGTTGCGTCGAATGATAATTTTGCGTAAATTTGATGCGAAATATGTGTACTAAGCATAACGTCTCGTATTTCCAAAGTTTTTAAAACCGATACAAACTTAATAATAAATAACTAAAATGAAAAGGACAGTCATTACTTTATTTCTGTTAGCAGCAGTTGTAGGTCTTACTTACTGGATCTGGTCACTGCTTTCAACGCCTATCAACTTCGAGCAGCACTTCAATAGCCGCCAGGCAGCTGTCATCGAGAAGGAGGAGTATATCATCAAGCTCGTGCAGGCTTACCGCGACTCTAACCCCGACAAGAAGTTTACAACAAACTGGGACGAGCTGATCGACTTCGCTATTAACGGCACTATGGAGTACCGCAGCCAGATCTACGACGAGAACAACCTTAAGAATGCCGAGATTCTCGCCGAGTTGCGCAAAGATAAGAACTGGAAGAATGAGCGTATAGTACGTGTTGCAGCACGCGACACCATCTTCGACGACGACTTCGGCGTATGCCGTCTTAACGAGGCGCAGATGCGCGAGCTCCGCTATATTCCATTTACCAACAACACCGAAGAGTTTAAGCTCGATACCGCAACATACGAGGTTGGTAGCTACCGCACCCACCTTATCCGTTGCCACGCTCCTTATATCAAGTTTATCGACACCGATACATACAACCAGGAGTTCTGGAACGAGCTTAACGACCGCTTCAACTACTTCATCAACCACGCCGAGGCTAACGAGGATATGAAGAAGATGAAGGCCGACGGTCTTAAGGCTGCAGTTACTCGCGCCCAGAAGTATATGATTGGCGAGGCTCACCCAATCCCTATGGACCTTGAGTTCTTCGGCGTTACATTCGGTAGCCTCGAGGAGCCTACTAACGAGGCTGGTAACTGGGGCGGTAAGAACAACTAACAATGAGCAAACCCACAGTTAATAAGGTGTCCATCTGGCTCGAGTCGGATGGACACACTTTTTCAAGCAGCACAGAGGCTAAGAGCGGCGACGTGAGGGAGATTGTGGTTAACACCTTCAAGACAGCCCTTGTGCCCGAGCAATACCTCGACACGAACGATAGCTCGCGCCACCTTAGGGATATAGGCCTGAGCGTTGCGATGGACGAGAAGGCTGTATGTAGTGCTCCAACAGGTGGCATCGTGGCGGTAATGGCCATAGGTAGCGATACGCTTGCGACACTTCGAGAGCAGTATCCCCGCGCCACATTCACCTCTCCCCTACTCTTGGGCGAACCTATGGAGCAAGGCACGCTTCTCGAGCTACGAGCCAAGACCCTCTACGTACGTATATATGATAACGGCCTTCGCTTTGCCGAGGCTATCAATATCGAGAGCGAGGGCGACATACTCTTCACACTCGAGAGCCTACACCGCACCTATGACATATATAATATGAACGCGCGCGCGAAGGGTGACACCGAGGCGCTCCTACGCCTTACTAAGGGGTGTTTCAGAGCGCTCGAGATTGACACGAGTAGCGAAGCATAGCCCCACAGAGAGATAAAACGTAAGACATATGCGAATAATAAGTGGAAAATACCGTGGCCGCACCATCGTGCCACCACGCAACCTGAGAGCTCGTCCGACGACAGACTTTGCTAAGGAGAACCTCTTTAACGTGCTTGTCAACCTCGTCGACTTCGAGGAGCTCGACGTGCTCGACCTATTCTCGGGCACAGGCTCGATAAGCTACGAGTTCGCCTCGCGCCAGGCACGTAGCGTCACCTCGGTCGAGGTAAACAGCGTGCACCACAACTTCATTCGCCAGACCGCACGCGATCTTCAGTTCGAGAATTTCTACGCTGTCAAGGCTAACGCCTTCCTCTACCTTAAGAGCTGCACCAAGCACTTCGACCTAATCTTCTCCGATGCCCCCTATGACCTCGAGGGTAGCGAGGAGGTTATCTCGCTTGTCTTCGAGCGCAACCTGCTCAACGACGACGGAATACTCATCTTTGAGCACTCTAAGGACAAAGATTTCTCGGAGCACCCAAACTTCTGGCAACTAAGAAGTTATGGTAGTGTACAATTTTCTTTCTTCAAAAAAGTGTAATTTTTCTTAAAAAAAGTTGCGAAAAAATTTGCAGATATAAAAATTTGTAGTACCTTTGCAACGCAATCGAGAGATAAAGAGCTCGAGAGCAAGGTTCTAAAGATTTTGGTGCGTTAGTTCAGCTGGTTAGAATACGTGCCTGTCACGCACGGGGTCAGGGGTTCGAGTCCCCTACGCACCGCCAAGAAGGATGATCGAAAGGTCATCCTTTTTTTGTGTTTTGGGCTTATTGGTCAAAATAGTAGATAAACGAAATATAAATATCGTCACCCCGAGGAGGAGCAAGTATGAGTGTGCGGAGAGTGATAACGCAACTATGCTCCGACGTGGGGGTCTTCCGCTGTTTATAGGGCCGTGCGGAGTGAGATTGATAGTCGTGTGTGCCGCGCGGAGTGTGATTGATAGTCGTATGTATCGTGCGCAGTGTGATTGCTACTCTTACGTATCAGTGCGGAAGTATAAACAAAGGAAGATCGCCACAGAATTGCATAGACCCAAGTAGGTATCACCACTGCTCGTAGATGCAATTCTTCGCGATGACGTATTAATATTATTTATTACTCCACAAGAAGTA
>JAFTWZ010000003.1 GCA_017465055.1 Alistipes sp.
CTGCGACTCAATCTCCGCTACATCGGCTGCGCTCTTGGTGCCGAGCTCCTCCTGTCGGCGTACAAGTTCCAAAGTCTTGCGTGATGCCTCCAACTGCTCACGGGCAATCGTTACCGCCTCGGTGTAATAGACTACATCCATATATGCCGAGAGGGTCTGCATCGCCACCTCATCACGGGCAATCTCGGTATCGACAGCACCTTTCTGGCGTGCCACCTTCATTGCTCGCACGGTGTTGATGCCCTGCAAGCCATCAAAGAGGGGCATAGAGCCACTAATGCCATACGCATTATTAAATGTGGTAACGCTGGTGTAGGCGTTGGTTGCAGGGTCGATACCACGACCGAAGTTCATAGCACCACCCACCGAGCCACTAACGGCAGGAAACAAGGAGGCAACAGCCTCGCTGTAGTTGGTCTTGCTATCGTCGTGGGCAAGCTGCTTTTGTCCTACGCTAACGGAGTTCTCAACGGCATAGCGCATACAATCATCTATTGTGAGTGGCTGTGCTACGCACACAAGTGTCAAAAAATTAGACACTGCAACTAATGTTAGTAGTCTTTTCATAATGTTTTTGCGTTTTGCTCAGAGTCGTGCCAAAGGTGTGCCAAAATATCCAACCACTTGAGCCATAAAGATTTGCATAGCATACCTATAGGATAAATGTGTCTAATTATTAGACAATCGGTGTGTGATATATTGACACAGCGCGATTTTGTTGTAACTTTGTGAAAGGAAAAACGAAAAAGAAGCTGTTTGAATTTTATTTCGAGATTATTTGAAAGCTATTTTCGAGTAGATTCGCATTTGGGATATGCAGGTAATAGCGGGCTATTTTCAAATATTACAAATGTGAAGATACCGAAAAGAGCCTCAAAGAATCCGAAACAATCTTGTAGCAGCTACGCAAACATTTTTAATAAAATTTGAAACAGCTTCTCTTATGGCAAAGTCTGGCAAACTCTTAATTGTTGATGATAACCGCTCGATACTCTCGGCGGTGAAGTTGCTCACCGAATCATTTTTTGAGGAGGTGCTGACACTGCCATCTCCTAATACCTTGATTTCCACCTTGCAGAAGGCTGCTCCCGATGTGGTACTCCTCGATATGAACTTCCACGCCGGCATAAATACGGGCAACGAGGGGCTCTATTGGCTTAAAGAGGTGCTGGCTAAATTCCCCGAAACCAAAGTTGTGCTCTTCACTGCATACGCCGATATTGAGTTGGCGGTGCGTGCGATGAAGGAGGGTGCTTTCGATTTTGTCGTAAAGCCGTGGGATAATGCCAAGTTGATTGCCACACTCCAAAATGCCTACAAGGCCGCCAAGGGCAAAACTAAGAAGCCAACCAAGCAGCAGACCGCCGAGCCACAAGCGGAGATGTATTGGGGCGAGAGCGCAGAGATGAAGCGCATAAGGCAGATGGTCGAGCGTGTGGCGATTACCGATGCCAACATTCTCCTCACGGGCGAGAATGGCACGGGTAAGGAGGTGCTTGCGCGTGAGATTCACCGCCAGTCGGCTCGCTGTCGCCGAGCGATGGTGTCGCTCGATATGGGTGCCATTCCCGATACACTTTTCGAGAGCGAGCTGTTTGGTCATATCAAAGGGGCGTTTACCGATGCCCGCACCGACCGAGAGGGAAAGTTCGAGACCGCCAACGGCTCTACGCTCTTTATGGATGAGATTGGCAACCTGCCACTCCACCTGCAAGCCAAGATGCTCGCTGTGTTGCAAAATCGTGCTGTAACACGTCTCGGAGCTAATGAGGCTACGCCCGTAGATATTCGCCTTATCTCGGCGACGAACCGCGACCTACACGAGGCAGTTGCTAAGGGTGAGTTCCGACAGGATTTGCTCTTCCGCATCAACACCATACACATCCATATTCCGCCCCTGCGTAACCGTAAGGAGGATATTGTACCCCTTGCCGAGCGATTTATCGAGCGCTATGGGCAGAAGTATGGCAAGGTGGGTTTGATGCTATCGGGAGATGCGGCAGAGAAACTCAAAAATCACTCGTGGGAGGGTAATATCCGCGAGTTGCAGAATACGATAGAGAAGGCGGTAATTATGTGCGATGGCGATACTATCGCGCCCGACCACCTCGAACTTCACACCTCGCAACGCCCTCTGAACGAGAGCCAGACACTCGAAGAGATGGAGCGACAGACCATCGCCAACGCCATCGCGCAGTGTGGCGGCAACCTCTCGCAGGTGGCACAGCAGCTCGGAATTACACGCCAGACACTCTACAACAAGATTAAACGCTACGGCTTGTGAAACGACAGCAGAACATACCATACGGCAGAATAGGAGCTTATATAGCAGTCATTATCGTGATGGCGGCTCTATCGGGCTATGTCTGGGCGACCAACCGCCACGCACACCTCATAGCGACCATTCCGATTATCATCTTCTGCCTCTTCCGACTCTTCCGTATCTACAACGAATTGGTCGAGCGACTGATGTTTGTATTCCTCGCCGTGCAGAACGATGATTACTCATTCCGCTTTACCGAGAATCCCAATATCACACGCCACGCCCTGGTCAATCAATCGCTCAACCGCATCAAGGAGGTGATGGACAATGCCAAGATGCAGATACGTGAAAGGGAGAAGTACTTTGAGCTGATTATGGAGTGCGCGGGTATCGGTATCGTTACAGTGATGGAGAATGGTACGGTGGCGCAAACCAACTCGAAGGCACTGCATATCGTGGGTATGGAGCGACTGAACCATATCGACCAGCTGCGCATTCTGAGCGAGGAGCTTTGCGAGGCTATGCACCGTATCGAGCCGGGCGCACAACTAACCGCACGATTTACCAACGAGATTGGCGATCAAAACTTGGTGCTGAGCTGTTCGGCAATGGAGTTTGAGGGCAAGCAATTGAGGGTTATCTCTATCGGCAATATCCACGAGGAGCTGGACCGCAAGGAGGTTGAGTCGTGGGAGAAACTTACGCGCATCCTTACGCACGAGATTATGAACTCGCTTGCGCCTGTAACCTCTATTAGCCATACATTGCTCTCATCGTCGGGCGATTCAGAGACTATGCGTCAGGGCTTGGAGACGATACACGCGACATCAGACCGTCTGCTCCGCTTTGTCGATTCGTTCCGTGCTGTAACGCGCATCCCCACGCCACAGAAAGCACCGTTCTACCTCTCGGAGTTGGTGGCGGAGTCGCTATCGCTCATTCCACACGAGGGTATCGAGGTAGAAACGAGCATCGAGCCCGAGGATACAATGCTATATGCCGACCGTGCGCTGATGTCGCAGGTGATGGTCAATCTCCTGAAAAACGCCACCGAAGCACTCTTGGCGCAGGATTGTGACCGCAAGATAACCATCCGCTCAACGATTGACGCCGAGGAGCGCATCCAAATCGAGATTACCAACAACGGAAAGGCTATCCCTGCTGAGGTCGCCGAAAATATCTTCACGCCATTCTTCACCACCAAAACCGACGGTTCGGGAATTGGATTGGCTGTGTCACGCCAAATAGTTCGTCTCCACGGCGGCTCCCTGCGCCTAAAACACAACGACGAGGGCAGGGTGACATTTGCTATGGTGATGGAGTAAGCTTAACTAAAAATATTCGTATGAGAAACTTGATATTTTGCATCACTGCATTACTTTTAATGGGGTGCGCTACGACAAAATCTACAGATAAACTACTTGCCGAGGTGTGGAACGATGACCAACAACCTCGTCATCAATTGGTGGAACTAACAAAGGCTGTTACGGTAGAGGGGCGCACAGAACTTATCGATTCGCTTATACTTGTAAACGATATCGTTGAACGTAATGATGCGAGGAATATCAAGGTCATAGATAAGATTTTGAAGAGTGGCTTGCCTCAAGGATTGTCGGAAGAGTCATACAAGACGATTTGGATTGTCATTGACCACGCTCCATTGGAAAAACAAGAACAATATTTACCCCTTGTTGAACAGATGGCAACAGAGGGCTATATTGGCGTTGATGAGTATGCAATTTTATATGACCGTGTGGCGATGGGACAGAATCTCCATCAGCGATATGGAAGCCAACTTGTTCAGTTTGGTGCTGTTGATACCCAGAAACTATATGTATGGCCTATCGAGGATGGTGCAAAGGTAGACTCATTGCGCAACACCGTAGGAATGTCACCGTTCTCGGACTATCTCAAAGATATAGAGGAGGTAACAGGGATAACTCCGATATATGATTCTACTCTTACAATCGAGGAATTGAATAAGATGCGAGGTAAGGAGTAATAACAATGGTGTAGATTCACTTTTCTACTCGAAAATTTGGAAAATTCGTGGGGAGGGGGGTAAATTTGTAGCGTAAAAATAACTTAGAACGAAACTATATGAAAATTTCAAATTGCTTAATGAAGATTGCCGTAATGTTTTTTGCAGCAACATCATTTACCTCTTGCTTTGAATATTTACTTGACTGGGAGGTTACGCCCCAAAGTGAAATAGTACAGATACCACAACAAGGAGGAATATACTATTTTTCAGAGTTTGAGTACGAGCAAGTTGGCACAACCAGAGCCTATGACCCGGGTGAAATATTTAAATGTTACCGTTATCGTTTAGTTTTGGGCGACAACATAGGAGATAGTTTACACTCTGATCAAGGCTATTCGTTAAAGTTTATAGTGCCAGCTAATGAGAGTAATACAGAGCGCGATGTAGTGCTTGAAATATCCAAAGCGAAAGAGTTCCATCTATCTGATGATGGCAAATATCTTGATTCTGGTGTATGCGACAATGCTGACGCTTCCGAGGAGTATTGGGATGAGTGGCAGATAGTCTGGCGAGGCAGGCAGGCAGGTAGAACTAATGGTGGCAGTTCTGTTTCATATACAGAGTACACACTTGATACCTGTGATTGGGATTTTTCTTGGGGTTCTGTAAAAGAGGAGGGCAGTGTCATTGTTGTAAACAGTGATGAGGAGCTGAGCAACCTGATTACACATCTTGTGTGCGACGAGGGCAGGGTGACATTTGCTGTGGTGCTGGAGTGATGTTCGAACTAAAATATTGATGCTGTTATGGTAATTTTATTTGTGGCGTGCATTATTGCATTGTGTGCTATATTGGTGCTATTTCGCCCCGATTTAATCAATGTATTGTCGGAGAACGACCTCAAAAAGATGAATCCTAAGAAGACAGGGCGAGTTGCCTTTTGGGGGCTTATGACTACTGCGTTGATAATGGTAGCTCTGTGGCTTTGTGGCATACGCAACGAGCTTGTACCAATGTTTGTCGGCATCCCTGGCGCTATTATAACCGCCGCATTGATTCAGATTTCGATTCCTAATAAGAATCTGTTTTGAATTTTATTAAACAAGTTAATTCGTTATTGCTAAGACTAGTTTCGGCTTCTTTGAGACTCTTTTCGGCATCTATTCATTTTGGGAATTTGAAAATAGCTCGCTATTCCCTGCATCCCCAAAATGAATATCTGCTCAAAAATAGTTCTCAAATAATCTCGAAATAAAATTAAAACAGATTCTAAGTAAATTTGTCATCTGCTCATACCTCTCTTCGCCCTTGATCGATATCGAGGGTGCTACAATTATTCTCTTTGATAAAAGGCTGCCAATCATAAATCACTTCAATAGTGGCGGCCAAACCCCTTATAAATATATCTTTGGGGCGCAATATCCCTCACAGAGTGTTGTTCAAGTGAAAAAAAAATTCTACCTTTGTGGCGTTAGTTGGAGATTATATACCAGCTAATTACATATTGAAAGTGTTTTTCGCTTTTGTCCTTGTATGAAAATGTGGAAGTTTTCGAATGCAAGAGGACTACGAATGGCACTCATTCCTTGTATATGTTTAGGTGCAAGAACGGAACGCTTGTTGTGTTTTGCCCTATTCTATACGGGTGTGGGGTATTGCATCGTTTGTTCTTGCATAGGTCTTTCCACAACCTTCATACAGATAAACGAGATGAGCTCCACACTTTCTGTTTATTTACCCCAACCATTCTGGAGCTGGTGGTTATTTTAACTTCTACATTTATGCGTTTTATAACAAGCAATGAGTACATTGCGCCTGATGTCTATATCGTTGAGACTGTTGTCGAGGCAGGCTTTGCTGGCTCAACACTAGAGGATATCGAGGAGGAGCGCCCCGAAATCGGCTGGTAATAGAGATCGCCGACAACACTTTTTTTCGCAAACTAATAACCTTTTTATACTATGAAAAAGTCTCTTCTTTGTGGGGCACTTTTAGCCCTACTCTATGCTTGTACCACATCGTCAGATGTCGACAGGTCGACTCTGAGCACGGTCGATGCCCCCGATGTGGTCTATGCCGAGCTCGACGACGCCACGCGTACCTATGCCGACGAGGCTATGTCACTTTACTGGCACGAGGGCGACGAGATTTCGTTCTTCACCGTAACCTATAACCTACGCTACCGCTTCGATGGTCGCACGGGCGACGATAGTGGCACGTTCTCTAAGACAAGCAACAAGCTCGTCACGGGCAATGAGATACCCACGAACTACGCCCTTTACCCCTATCGCGAGGATACTAAGATTATGGAGGATGGCGAGATTACGTTTCAACTTAGCGATGTGCAGTCCTACGCTGTCAACTCATTTGGTCGTGGCGATAATGTGATGATTGCTACGACAAAGGATTGCTACGACTCTGTTCTAAGGTTTAAGAACATAGGCGGCTACCTCAAACTGCAGATTTATAGCGAGGCTATGGATATCGAGCGCATAGAGTTTTGTGGCAACAACAATGAGCCTTTGGCAGGTGAGTGCCATATCCGCGGCTATTACGGCCAGATGCCTACTATCGAGCTGTTGGACAATGCCGTTTCGACCCTTACACTCGACTGCTGGCAGAGTAACCGAGGCCGCTATACATCGCTTAGCCACGATGCTGAGAATCCTACCATCTTCTGGATTGTTTTGACTCCGATGATCTTCGAGCAAGGTTTTACAGTTACTATCTACGACACCGAGGGTAATGCCTACACAAAGAGCACCTCGAAGAGCATAACCATCTCGCGCAACACCGTGCAGCCTATGGCGGCCTTTGACCCTACGGCTACAGACGATAGCGGCGAGGGTGATAACGATGGTAACAATTAGTTTATCGTGGGCAAGAATATACGAGTATTCTGTACTGCGATAGGCGATCCCAATGGTGAGAAACAGGCCTTTAGCACCCACCTGTTCACTATGCCTTAATGATACAGCCGAATAATCAAAACAAACCAATTAATATTTTACACTATGAGAAAGTTTTTATCTTTTGCAGCACTGCTGGCACTGCTCAGCGGCTGCGCGCAGGCAGATGGCGTAAACGAGAAGCTACCCGTTGCGGTAGATGCGCCCGAGACCCTCTATGCCGAGTTCGACACCGAGAGCGGCGATAAGGAGGATGAGACTCGTACCTATGTTGTGGACGAGTGGATGTTACGTTGGCACGAGGGCGACGAGATATCGTTCTTCCCCGTAACCTACAATATGTGCTATCGTTTCAATGGTGAGACAGGCGATAACGGTGGCTCTTTCTCGAAGCTTACTACCGATCTTGTTACTGGCAACGAGCTACCAACACGTTATGCGCTCTATCCCTATCAGGATAACACTACCATCAGCGACGAGGGCCGCATCACCTACCACTTCCCCGACCAGCAGGTCTATGGCGAGAAGTCGTTTGGTCGCGGTGCTAACGTGATGGTTGCCGCAACCGAGAATCACGACGATAACGTGCTTCGCTTTAAGAACGTTGGCGGCTACCTCAAGTTGCAGATATATAGCTCGGAGCAGCGTTGGCTCGACTATATCGAGCTCGAGGGTAACAACGGCGAGCGCATCACTGGTGAGGCCTATATCGAGACGAGCTATGGCTGGGATCCGTGGGTTGAGATGTCGGAGAATGCTGGCACTATGCTAACGCTCGACTGCGTAGATACTGAGCACTGGGTAGATATCGCTATTAGCACCGACCCCGAGAATCCTACTGATTTCTGGTTCGTATTGCCTCCTACCTACTTCGACAACGGTATCACTGTTCGCATCTACGACACCGAGGGTAATATATGCACCAAGAGCACCTATAACTGGATTCCTGTTGAGCGTAACTGCATACAGCCACTCTCTACCTTCGAGTTCGTGGCCGATGGTGGCAACCAGGGCGGCGGCAACGAGGATTTAGAGCTCTCAAGCTGGGGTGTTTTCGGTAGTATGACCGATTGGTCTAATGATATACCTATGTATATATACGAGAACTACCACGTAGCCTACAATGTATCGATGATTGCTGGCGACGAGTTTAAGTTCCGTAAGGATTCTGCGTGGGACTTCAACTACGGTGGCGACTTCATAGGCTTTGGCGAGCGCACCTCAGCTATCAGAGATGGTGGTAATATCCAGATCCCTGAGGATGGTATTTACGATATCTACTTCGATTCTTATGCTCTTGTATTCTACATTATGTACGCTGGCGAGGTGCCAAGTGGTGGCGGTGTTGATGAGCCAGTAGCACCCGAGGGAGAGGTGCCCTACAACCAGATTTGGTATACGACGCTCGACGAGAGCCTTCTCGTGCCCAACAACGACGACTTTGGTGGTGCTGTTGTTGTATCAAACACCTATGAGAATGGCTTGGGTGTAATCACTTTCGACAGAAATGTATATAAAATCGGTTTCCAAACGTTTTATGGAAAGACATCCATCAATACCATAAAGTTGCCCAATTGTATAACATATATCGAGGCATATGGCTTTACTGACTGCGTTAATCTAACATATATTAATATTCCTGAAGATATTCAGTTTATTTGTAGTGGACAATTTACAGGATGTTATTCATTAAAACGCTTGACTGGTAAATATGTTACCGATGATGGCAGATGTGTAATTATGAATAATAAACTCGAGACAGTTGCTCCTGCCGAGTTAATATCATATACAATACCAGAGGGCGTTACAACAATCGCTGGTGGAGCATTCCGCGCTTGTAGAGATTTAAAGGAAATTATTATTTCAGAAGGCGTAGAGACTATAGATGACACTGAGGCCTTTGCTGGTTGTGATAATTTGGAGATAGTTGTAGTGCCAAGTACTCTTAAATACCTTGGCGGATCAGCGTTTAAGGGGTGTGCTCGTTTAACTCGTTTTGAGGGTCCTTTAGCCTCTGACGATAATCGTTGCCTTATCATTGATAACACTATCGTTGCATTTGCTCGCTACGGGGTTGAAACGTATACTATTCCTGAATATATTACGTCAATAGGTGCTGACGTTTTTAGAGGTTGTGAAGAACTTACTGCTATAAACATTCACGACAATGTATCATATATTGGTGGTGGAGCTTTTGGGGGATGTAATGGTCTTAGAAGCATCACTATCCCTGATAAGGTCACTGTAATCGAGCCATATACATTTGAATATTGTCACAATCTATATGATGTAAAACTTGGTAAGTACACTACAACAATTCGTTATATGGCCTTTGTAGGTTGTGAAAGTCTACGTATGCTATACCTACCTTCAACAATAGAGAGCATCGAATGGGGTAGTCTCCAATGTCCTTCAATGACCGAGTTGTATTGTGCTGCTCCTACACCACCATATTTGGAGGGTGATACGATATATGGTGATGTCCCTGGTCGAACAATATATGTGCCAGTAGATTCAGTAACAGCTTATCAAACTGCTGATGTATGGAGCGATTTTGCTGACGAATTTGTTGGTTATGATTTCGAGAATAACGAGACTCCAGCACCTCCGACTACCCCCGTAAATCCCGAGGATTGCGAGTGGGCAGATGTCTACCTCTCGCTCCCTACGGAGGAGTATGCAGCAAATGGCTTTTATCCATTCAATTGTATCTTTATAAACGTTACAGGTACAAATCTTATCTCTGGTCGTTATATTATTCTTGATATTGCTCAGGTGGGTACTGAGGTTACTATTGAGAAAGCTTTGGCGTATAGTTCTTCTTTTGATCCATCTTGGATAGACTCTATAAATAACAGTGGTAGTATAATACTAAATGCTGGTGCTACTCCATCTACGACGTTTCGTGTTATAATTGAGCTTACTAATGAAAATGGCGATTTAGTACGCTTCGATAGAGTAATCACAACTACAGAGGCTGTACCCCATACCGATATGGAGAAGTGGGTTGGCACGTGGAGCTTATCGGCAGACCAGGTAGTTAACTGGACATATGTCGATGGAGCGTATAATGGCCCTGCCCTTATCGACAAGTCTGCAACCTATGATATCACTATCGAGGCGGCAACGGATATCGGCTTTAACATAGTGCGAGTGTATGGCTTGACATCGTTGACCACAAGCAATGGTGAGCCTATCAGTGTATTGGCTTATATCCATAACGACGGGTATCTTATACTCGAAGCAGGTACTGCATCCATTGAGCAGATTAACGAATCTGAGTTTACTTATTGGCTTCCATATGTTCAGACATCAAATGGAGTTGAAGTGATTCCAGCTTATAGTGATGCCTTGTATTTGACACTTAGCGAGGATGGCTTGACCGCTACTACTGCTTCACGTGGCTCTATAGAATACAATGGTGAGGTTTATGATGTAATTGGTATGGATGTTTTTGCATTCGATGGAAATACAGGAGCTATCAGAGAGATGTTCAATCCCGAGACTATGCCCGAGGTAAACTCTCCAGCAGGCAACATCACATTGACCCGCACATCGAGCGCCGCAAAGGCAGCGTATGCGCCCACGAAGCGTGCATCGGTAGCCAATGGCACATTCAAAATTGAGATGGTAAAATAATTATACTAACCTTTAAATACTTCGCATTATGAAGAAGTTATTATCCTTTGCAGCACTGCTGGCACTACTCAGCGGCTGCGCGCAGGCAGATGGCGTAAACGAAAATCTACCCGTTGCGGTAGATGCGCCCGAGACCCTCTATGCCGAGTTCGACACCGAGAGCGGCGATAAGGAGGATGAGACCCGTACCTATGTTGTCGAGGAGCGCAAGTTGCGTTGGCACGAGGGCGACGAGATATCGTTCTTCCCCGTAACCTACAATATGTGCTATCGTTTCAATGGCGCAACTGGCTCAAATGGCGGCTCTTTCTCGAAAGTAACCACCGACTTGGTAACAGGTAACTCACTCCCCACACGCTACGCTGTGTATCCCTATCAGGGCGATACCAAAATTAACGAGTTTGGTAACATCACCTATCACTTCCCCGATTGGCAGAGCTATGGCGAGAAGTCGTTTGGTCGTGGTGCTAACGTGATGGTTGCCGCAACCGAGAACCACGACGATAACGTGCTGCGCTTTAGAAACGTGGGCGGTTACCTCAAGTTGCAGGTCTATAGCTCGGAGCAGCGTTGGATCGACTATATCGAGCTCGAGGGTAACAACGGCGAGCGCATCACTGGCGAGGCACGCATCGAGACTGGCTATGGCTGGGATCCGTGGGTTGAGATGACGGAGAACGCTGGCACTCGACTCTCGCTCAACTGCTATAGCTACGACTCTTGGCAGAATGTTCGCCTCAGCACCGACCCCGAGAATCCTACTGATTTCTGGTTCGTATTGCCCCCTACCTACTTCGAAAATGGTGTTACGGTGCGCATCCACGACACCGAGGGTAATGTATGTACCAAGAGCACCTACAACTGGATTCCTGTGGATCGCAACTACATCCAGCCACTCTCTACCTTCGAGTTTGTGACCGATGGTGGCGACCAGGGCGGCGAGGATGAGACTTCGTTGAAGGTCTACGTCGATGTTTCGGCTACAGGCTGGAACGAGTGTTATCTCTGGGCATGGAATCTCGAGGAGGGGTATAGCTATACTGTAGATGCTTGGCCAGGTGAGTACTTAACAGATACCGAGACTATAAACGGAACTACATACTATGTTTGGAACGCTCCTGCAGAGCTTCTAAATCAAACTATTGGTGTTATACCTAATATCTTAACAGAGCAGACTGTCGACCTACGCGCTACACTCACCGAGGATGGCACATTCATAGTGCTCACCGAGGAGGAGGATGAGAGTGGCAAGTGGCTTGCAACAGTCTCAAATGGCACACCAGGTGGCAACGTAACAGGTGGATTCTCGTTTGAGAATATATCTGCAGATATTTTCTCTTTCACTTTGGATATCATTCCCGAAGACAAGGAGGCTCCCTACATCATTATGTCGGCTAATCCTGAATACATCAATTTGGGAGGTCTTGAGACTGGTGAGGACTTCTATAACGACGATATGGAATACTTCAACTGGTTGGGTGGATTTTATGGTAAGGATGCTGTAGGTATTATGCAAGACCGCTCGAGGTTTGGCGACCAGCGAGGCGTAACCATTGGTGAGTGTGTGCCAGGTGTACCTTACGTATTATACTGCTACTACTTCGACTGGGAGACTGGCGCACTTATCTCTGACGTAACTATGATTGAGATTACTACTACCGAGCCAGAGAAAAGTCAAATAGCATTTGATGTTCAGTACAATGTTGAGGGGTCACTTCTAACGGTAGACGTTCTTGCTCAAAACTACGATGGCGCTTACTACTTCGATATAATCCCAATTAACGTTATAGACTCACTCCTACAGGATTATAAATTCCTTAACAACAGCCCTGTAGAGGCTGTCGAGTACTTCTGGGCAGATGCTGTACAGGAGATGCATATTAATCAGAGTTTATCTTACGAAGAGATAGTATCGACCTATAATTGCCAGGGTTACAACGATGATGGCACGCCACGTAGCCACTACGAGTTTGAAATGGAGGATAACAATGAATATTACATCATCGCATTCGCGATGGAGGAGCACGGCCTTGCTTGCTCTGTACCTCAGATCGTAAAAGTTAATCTCAATGGCGAGGATTCAGACACCCGATCTATTGAGATTACAGAAGTAACCTACAACAGCATCACTTTTACAATCAATATCCAGGATAGCTATGTGTTCCAGTGTATCGATAAGGCATTCTTGGAGTATAACGGTCAAACACCTGAGGAGTATATTACTACGGGTGTTGGTATCCCTGCTCAGGGCGTTCAGACGATTGAGTGGATTGATGGTAACAAGTATGGCAATCACGATATGCACGTTCGCGAGGATAGCGACTACTACGTGATTGCCGCAATCACCAACGGTGGTGAGATTACGGGCGAAATCATCGTAGCGGAGACACATACACCCAAGATACCTGAAACAGAGGCTGGTACCACCGTCGAACTTAAGGACATAACCTCTACTTCGGTAACTGTTGCGACAACCCCAGACGACAATGTTGCAGAGTACTACGTATGGGTAGAGACTAAGGCCAATATCGAGTACTACGTCTCTGTCGGTGGCGGCGAGTCTTTCCTCAACTCTCTTATCAAGAATGTTAACTCAGGCTCTTGGCACCTCACACAGGCCAACGAGCAGACTTGGGAGGGCCTTACATCCGACACCGACTACTACTGCTTGACTCTCACCATCGATAACGATGGTGCTCAGTCACTCTCAAAATTAGAGTTTAGGACATTGGGGGTTTCAGAGGGTGAAAATAATCCTACTGACGACTTGGATATGACCTTCGATATCTCGGTTGAGGATATTACGGCTACTCACGCCGCTATTAAGATTACACCATCGTCTAACACCGACACTTTCAATTGGATGGTAGGCGAGTGGGATGGCGTTCAGACTGCTGAGGAAGTTATGAATGACATAGTTAATTCGTATGCTGAATACTTTAACAACGGTTGGATGCTATATAGCGGCGTTCAAGACTATACAGGTGGCCCAGGTAGCGAATATAAGTTTCGGCTCTCTACACCCGATACAGACTACTATGTTATAGCCTTTGGTTATTCTGGTGGTGTGACTACAGCTCCACATATGGTTACATTCCGCTCATTGCCTGGTGTAGATATCAACGAAGTGGAGTTTACAATGGAGGCATCGGATGTTCAGCCCTATACCGCTATGATAAGCATTTCACCATCTTCGGATACGGTGTACTACTCTTGGGGTGTAGTGCGAGCAGAAGATTGGGACGAGACCTCAACTATTGAGTCGAGTAATAGTTTTATCGATGAAATGTATAGAAATTGTTTAGACATTAACCCAAATATTACGATGGGAGAGATCTTAAATATGTACTCCTTGCGTGGTAATAAGCAGCTTCGTGCAACTAATCTTGATCCTGAAACTACCTATATGGGTTATATCTTGATGCACGATACTACGACTGGTCACGTAGTGCGCGTTATTACCATACAAGATGTTGTCACGACTCACGCACTCGGTAGCGTAACTCCAACGTTGGAGGTTTTTGGTATATTCTCGGGTGACGAGGAGGCAGGACAGATATTTGGCCAGCCAGATGTTACTGCAGGTAAGGCTATCGTTGCTCTTAAGATAAACAACGTAGAGGAAGCCTCATCATACTATTATGGTGCGAAATCAGGCGACCATCGTGACTATGATTATGGTAGGATTTATAGCGAGGTATCGTTTAACCAGACCAATTCTGAGTATATGTTTTTCCTGTCTGAATGGGATAGTGGTATGACATATTGGGCAGCAGCCAAGGATGGTAACGGCATTTTTGGCGGTGTAGCCAATATCTATGTGCAGTGCGACGCGTCTAATACTGATGACATCGACTTACTATTTCATATTGGTGGGAATGGTAGCAATCAGCAATAGATAACATAGTACACTACAACACAAGTGACTCAGTAACAAGGAGAAACACCTATGTTACTGCGTCACTCGTGTTTTTATGATATGGTCATCACTATCTCGTTAAGAGATAGAATAAAAATATGGAGTTTGCATGATTTTTTTCAATCCCCACTGGAATTTAAAGTGACCCCAAAAGTTTGGACAAAAAACTTTTGGGGTTTCTTTATGCGCAAAAAACTGATGAGGTCAAGACATTAGTCCAGAAATTGAAAACAACCATTGAGGATGGCGTTCATAATTTCAAACACCATAGAATAGGCTTTGAAACACAGTTTGTCTGTTGGACTATTGTGATAGAAACAGTTTTGATTTTGGGGCTATTTACTTGGATAATAATATCAGAGAAGCCTAATCAGCGAGAAGAGAATAACGACCTCAAATACCGCTACATCAAGATGAATGGCGATGCTTCCGCTAAACAAAATAGCGCATTCAGATAGTTTTATTTATGATTTTTCAGGCTGCTATTTAGTTCTGTTTGCAGATTTTTACGTAATTTTGCGCCAAAGTATAATGGTAATATTCAGATGGGATACAATGATTTTATATTGACAGTCAATTCGTCCAGCATCATCATATTATTAGGAATGGCCGCTGTACTGCTTGCTGCTACCCGTTTTCGTGGAGAGAGCGGATATGCGGCTGCCATTATTGTACTACCCAATGTCCCCGTCTATATATACAATATGAGCCGAATGTTGGAATGGCACAACTTGACTCTTTTTATGTTTCCCATCAGTTTCTCGGTCAATACGCTGCTGATGCCATTGCTATGGCTCTTTGCCAAGAAGAATTTTGACCTGAACTTCCGCCTCAAACCTATTCATCTCCTGCATCTCCTGCCCGGTCTTCTTTGCCTCGGACTTAGCCTTGCTATTCCTACTCAGGAGCGTATTGCATCCATTCAGCACGAGATGACAGGTGATGACACTTGGATAGGCGACATCAATACGATCATTGTTTTCATACAGATGGTGGCTTACTTCGCGGTCATCTTCCGCTTCCTTCATCGGAAGAAAAAAGCCATCAGAGATACCGCTTCCGATGCAGAATGGGTACAGAAAGAGTGGATTCCGGTCTTTGAGTATCTCTTCGCCGCACTGTTTGTCATCGTGATGGTATGTTACTTCATTTGGCCTCGTACCGATGCCTGGCTCATTCAAATCCTGAATGTCGTTGCGATGTTTTATCTGGTCTATAATTCCATTGCCCACCCGGTGGTGCCAATCAAGCAAGTTCCCGAGAATATTCCGGAGCCTACTGAACCCTATGAACCGGAAACCTCTGCCACTCCTGCTATGGACAATAGGCAGATGAACGAAGTCTGTGAACGTGCTTCCCGATATCTGGAGGAGTCGAAAGCCTACTTGCGTCCCGATATTTCGTTGGCAATCTTCGCCAAGGAGATAAATATTCCGCAACGCACCCTCTCGCGTTCCATCAACGGGTGTCTGGGCTGTAACTTCTTTGAATTTATCAATCGGATGCGTGTCGAAGAGGCGAAGCGTCTGTTATTACAACTTGACGTAAAAGATTACAATATCGATAGCATCTATACTGATTGCGGCTTCCGCTCTCGTTCCACATTCTTTCTGGTTTTTAAGAAAGTGACTGGGAAGAGCCCAGTTGCGTGGCTACGGGAGAGATAATCCAGTCCAAACATCCGATTTTCGTACTCATTTCGTGGTATAAACACCTCCTATTTTCTTTTTTTTATATTCCTTTGCAGAAGAAAAAAGATAGCAACGGTCTTAAAAAAAGTCGTAAACCAACCCTTTATTCTGAATAAAATGCATAACTTTGCCGATGCAAATCGCAAGGTTAGCAATGTTTAGTATTATTGGGAAGTGTGTTGCTTCATTCTCTGAAAGCGAATCTGGTAAATTTACAGGACGAGAATAAGCCGACTCTTCACGCAGATTGTTATATATCCACCCCTCCCGTGGAGGGTGTGTCGTGTATACCTGATGCGTGGGCCGTTGCTTGTTTTAGTCCGAGGGTTTTACCAGAACCTGCTTTCATAAACAAGTGGATGGACCACGCTTTTTTTACAATAGCAGGTATATGGGATACAGTGAGTTCGTTCTGATAGTCAATGTCGCCTCCGTCATCATTCTGTTGGTGATGGCCCTGTTGCTCTGCCTGGCAGCACGCTTTAAGGGAGAAAGCAGCTATGCCGCAATGATTATCGTGGTCTCCACCGTACCCGTATATATCTATAATGTATGCCGCAGTCTGGAGATGTATGAGGTTGCCATCTACTTCGCTCCCATAGCCTTTTCGGTCAATCTCACGCTGATGCCCCTGCTATGGCTCTTGGTGCAGCGGGGCTTCAATCCCTATTTTAGATTAACACCCCTGCGGTTACTCCATTTTCTGCCTGCCGTGCTGTCACTGATACTCTTCTGTGTGAGCATCTTCTCATTGCCGCAAAGTCAACGCTACGACTTTATGATTAACGAGAATATGGGCGATGATACTTGGTTGGGCGATGTGAACTATTCAATGGTGTTGCTTCAGCTCGTCTGCTATTTCTATGCGATATTCCGCCATCTTCGCAGGGTGAAGCACTTTGTTCGTAGCCACTACTCCGCCGCCGAATTGCAACGCAAGGTGTGGATTCCACGCTTCATAGGGCTGTTTGCCGCTATGTTTGTGGTGGTGATTGTGTGTTATGCCCTCTGGCCACGCACTGATGCGTGGCTACTCCAGCTGCTTACGGTAATCATTATGGGCTACCTGCTCTATGCGGAACTTGCCATAGCCCTTGAGCGACACAGCAATGATACGGTTATGACCACCGTTGCAGCCGAGGCGGAAGCGGAGTTCATCGCTACCGAAGTGAAGCCCCAGCCACAGTCCGAAGCCGACAACGGCAAGGAGGAGATGCAGAAATTGGAGCAATATGCCCGTCAGGTGGAGGAATACTTGCGTACTTCGGAGGTATATGTTAATCCCAACCTATCGCTTAAAGATGTGGCAACAGCGACGGGAATATCATCCAAGAACTTATCTAAATCTATCAATGCCACATTAGGCAAGAACTTCTTCGACCTTGTGAATGGTTTCCGTGTGGAGAAGTCAAAGATATTGTTATTGGAGAAGAAAGAAAAAGGTTACACACTCGAAACCATTGCCGAAATGTGTGGATTCAACTCACAAGTTACCTACTGTAATGTGTTCAAGAAAATAATAGGAATGACTACCAATCAATGGATAAAACTCTTCAAGGATAAGTAAACTATAAGTGTGTGGAAAATGCGAAAGAATTAAAACAGCTTATAAGAAAGTTATCCGCCTAAAATCTCAACGGAGTGAAGATTGAAACATCTCAATCCTCTTTTTAGGGGATGACAAAAAAGTAAATTTGTCATCCCCATTTTATCAGGAGGTTGAATAAAAAGATGTAGTTTTAGGCTTGCGAAGCCCGAAAAAGCGGAGTTTACTTTGCGTAAATGAGCATTTTGAGGGCGAGCTTAACGACAAAATACACTTTTTATTCAGCCTCTTTGTTTTTTACTCCATATCCATTTTTCACCCTTTCCATCGCAAATTTGCCTTCCCACAAATTAATGATTCCGTGCCGAAAAATTAATAATTCAGGGTATTTTTTAATGATGCACGGAATCATTAAAAAACATTCTCCCAATTATTTGCCCCTCTGAATCATTCCCGGTAACTTCGCTAACGAGAAGTTTAAAAACAGACAGCGTATGTTTAGCAAATGGATTGATGAATCGGAATTTGATGGCAAGAATGACTTCTTCGACAACTCGGTGATGAGTGTGCGTCAGTGGTTGGCGGTAATGTCGGTGATGATTATTCCGGTGGTGAATGTCGTGATGATTTTCTGCTGGGCATTTGCCGAGAAGGAACTCACCAACTCCAATAAGGTGAACTGGGCACGGGCCTCGGTCATCTTGCTTACGGCATTCGTCGTAGTTATTGCACTTGTAGGTGGGTTTCTATTGTTCAGTTGGTATTTGGCATAGGTATATAATACAATCATTAACCTTAAAAATTGACGAATTATGAAAAGAGTAGTTATTATAGCGTTGATGCTCACTGCAATCAGCGGGACAACTGCAGTGAACGCTCAGAGCTGGCTTCGAGGCCTTGGACGTGCAGCGGAGAATGCCGCAAAGCGTGCTGTCGAGCGCAATGTGGAGAGTGCCACAGAGCGCGCCATCGACCGTGCCTTCAGCGAGACCGAAGATGCTGTTGAGGATGCTGTCACAGGGGAGTCGTCGAACAAGGGGAAGAAGAACAAAAACAAGAATGAGAACAACGGCAACAACGGCAACAACAATGCCGACGCGGTCTATGACAATGGAAATGGCGATGCTACCGCTCAAAGCGGAAAGCAGAAAGGCAAGACCGCCGAAATGAGTTGGAATCGTTATGATTTTGTTGCTGGTGATGAAGTCTTTTTTGAAGATTTGCTGACAAATGAACAGCAAGGCGAATTTCCTTCTCAATGGGATTTGTTAGGAGGTAGTGCTGAAATTGTAAAGGTAAATGGTGAAAATGCAATTCTTCTTACAAATGATGATACAAGAATTTCGCCTTATATGGAGAATGGGAAATCCTATTTGCCGGAAATCTTCACAATTGAATTTGATTACTATTCATTTGGGCAGATTGGTGATGATGAGGGAGATAAAACAAGTAATATCTATGTAAGATTACATAAGCCTGATGCTAATGAAGAATATGTTTATTTTAAAATTCCTTGCCATGATACAGGTGGTGATTTTCGTAGCAATTGTGTAGCAAGGTCGGGAAGCGATTCAAATCTTGATTTGGATTGGAGTATTCAATCTGTACCAGATGAAGGGTGGCATCATATCGCTATTTCATTTAATAAACGGGCATTGAAAATTTATCTTGATCAAACTCGTGTAGTCAATGCACCTAATGTGAAACAAGCGGGTTGGATTTCATTACAAAGTTATCGTTCTGCAAGTGGACGTGATATGCTTTGTTATATTAAGAACATCCGCATCGCCAAGGGAGCCGTACCTCTCTACGACCGTATGATGTCGGATGGCAAGTTCATCACCTACGGCATCACGTTCGACGTGGGCAAGGCCACTATCAAGCCCGAATCGATGGGTGAAATCAACCGCATCGTTCAGTTGATGACCGAAAACCCCGACTTGAAGTTCTCGGTAGAAGGTCATACCGACTCTACGGGTAATCCAGCCAGCAACCAAACCCTTAGCGAGCAACGTTCGCAAGCCATCGTTGCCAAGTTGGTGGAACTCGGCATTGCCCAAGATCGCCTCACCGCTGTGGGCAAGGGTCAGAACAGCCCTATCGCCGACAACAATACCGATGAAGGCCGTGCGAAGAACCGCCGTGTGGAGTTTGTAAAGATGTAACAAATAGTTGTTGCCAAGAGAGTGTCCGAGTTGATGTTTCTGGTTCAAACTATAGCAAGTAAAAACTTAATAAACGATAATCGGCCACTCTCGGTAACAACGAGTATAGATATCAAAAGCATTTGCGTGATGTTAATAAAATATTTTAACGAGTAAAAAACTGATTATTATGAAGAACTTTTTTATTTCACTACTATGTTTCGTAGGGCTCACACTTGTGGCATCTGGCTGTGGGCAGAAGACTAAAGCCGAACTTGTCATCGACGGTTTTGAAGATTTGATCGTAGAGGTTGAAGATAAGAAGGGTAAGCTCACTGTTGAGGAGTGGGTTGAGTTGGAGAAGAATTTTAACACACGATTTGAGGAGCTCGGCATTGAGGAGATTAATGAGGATGAATTCTCAACATTTCAGAAGTTGGAGCTTGCAGCACTTATGATGCGCTGGACTGCAGCTATGGCTGAGTCGGCACCGACACTCCTCGAGAGTGGCTTTGAACAGGCAGAGAAAGAGCTAAATAAAACGAACTAACGATTAAAAAGTAGACGATTATGGCATACTGTGATAAATGTGGCGTACAGGTCGCCGATGATGTTCGCTTTTGCCCCGCGTGCGGATTTAAATTGATGGAGGCCCGCGAAGATAGCGATAATGCAAAGGATACAACAACAAGTTGTGATGTAGAGAGTAATAAGGCAATGGCAGTGTTGTCATACCTCAGCATTCTTGTGCTTATTCCTCTCCTTGGAGCAAAGAACTCACCATTTGCCCGCTTCCATACGAATCAGGGATTGATACTATGTATCGCTACCATATTGTATAGTGTTGCTTGCACAATCATAAACTCAATAGTTCTTGCCATATCGTGGAGGTTGTATTTTATAACGACGTTGCTGAGCCTTGTAACTATAGTATTCGGAGTTCTTGCGATAATCGGTATTATAAACGCTGTGAACGGCCGTATGAAAGAGCTTCCCGTAATAGGCAGATTTAGAATTTTGAAGTAGTAAAATATTAAAACATAACATATATGAAAGCTTTTAGATTTATATTGCTTATTACCGCGATAGCAATCGTAGCGTGCGGAAAGGGTGATGAAGATGTAAACAAAGTCGTTGCGGTAAATTCGGTGGCTATCAGTCCCAATGGGCCTATAACACTATTCCCAGGCGAGGAGGTGACGCTTACGGCAAGTATAGAGCCCGAGAACTCGACAACGCGCAAGGCAGAGTGGAGCAGCGACAACAGCTCGATAGCAACGGTAACTGCGACAGGCAAAGTTAAGGCCATAGCAGTGGGTACGGCCATTATCACAGCTAAGGCCGAGGATAAGGTGGCAACCTGTCGCATAGATGTGACGGAGGAGATTATCGCGGTCGAAGATATTGTGATATCGCCCACCGGACCACAGACACTTCAGCCCGGCGAGGAGTTGCAGCTGACAGCAACCATATCTCCCGAGAATGCGACAAACAAGAGCGTGATATGGTCGAGTGACGATCGTGATATAGCAATGGTTGATGCCACGGGTCTTGTAAAGGCAATAGATGAGGGCGTGGCTATCATCACAGCCTCGATAGGTAAGCTGACAGCAACTTGCAAGTTGACGGTAGCCCGAGAGATTATCGAGGTTACGTCGGTGGAGATTACCCCCGAGGAGCCAATCACTATCACCGAGGGAGAGGAGTTGCAGCTAACGGCAACTATAGCCCCCGAGAATGCTACAAATAAAGAGGTTACGTGGTCAAGCTCGGACAAGACGATAGCAACGGTAAGCGAAACAGGCCTTGTGACGGCTATTGCTGCGGGCGAGGCGACAATCATCGCCTCGGCAGGAGAGGCGAGCGATGAGATTGTAATCACCGTTGAGCAACCTTCGACACCCGTAGTAACAGTTCCCGATGGTTGGATAGTAAATGGTAACACTGCAACCTATAAAGTAAGCACCATTATGGACTTTGATCTGGTGGTTACTTTTGAGAATGAGGTTTGCAAAACGGTAAGATTTACTACTCTTACACGTGAATCAAGAGCAACAGATATTGAGGCGGTCTTCCCAGAGTCGGTACTTGATGCTTTTGCAATCACGGGGCGTGGCACAGTGGCTACAATCGACTTATTGCTTGTAGCAGGGTGTAAGGAGTATTTCGAGAATTTGACTATGGCAGAGATGTTTGCAGCCTTTGGCGACAATACATCGGCAATCCTCGCCAACTGGACAACATCGTTCAGCGTTACCAATCTTGTTACAGGTAATTGGGAGATGCCCGACATCAATACTCTACGAGAGAGTGTAAACGGTGGTAAAGGTGACGGTTTTAGCATAATGAGGGTTTTAGTTACATACAATGAAATAACAGGTACAGTTGATTCTACAACTTGGACGATTGGTTTTGAAACAGACGAGATTGCTGCTAACTTCTTGCAACTAGTACAAAGACAGAATGAAGTGTTGTTTGACAGATTTGCTGATTATGTCCGCGAAGTGCAACCTCGTGAGCCTATATTCCAGATAGATGTGACCGATATTTTCCCTGAATCCGATCAATCTGCGATGGAAGATGTATTATCAACTGCAGATGTCTGTCGCGATCTTCTTAGCTTGGCGGTAGGGTTGTAAATAAAAGCCATAATGAAGTAAAACCCAACAAACATCATATAATAACTAAACAAGATTGTGATTATGAAAAGAATTTTTTCTACTTTGGTAATTTTGGCAGCAGCGCTTATGTTTAGCAACACTGCCTCTGCACAGAAATCTGTGGGTGACCCTGTATTCTACAAAGGGGACAACATTTTAAGCCTTACAATCGGTTATGGTTGGGGCTTCGGACAGCGCTTGGCTTATGAACACGCAGTAGCAACCTTCCTAGACGACAAAGCATCTATCGGTGTGGGTGGTGCTATCGGCAACAACTTCCGCAGTCGCAACTATGGCTATGGTGTTAGATACTTTGAGGATCGCATCGGCATCAGCGTGGTAGGCTCATTCCACTACCAGTTTACCGCAAAACTTGATACCTATGTACAGCTCGGTTTCGGTGGTGGCTACTGGATGTATAAGTGGAAGGATGATCTTTACGATGACTACTACAACGCCTATGCTAACCACGCATTCTTTGACTTCACAAGTTCGTTGGGTGTGAGATACTATTTCTCTCCTAAGTGGGCGGTAAATGCAGAACTTGGTTGGACCGCTGGTAGCTTTATTATGGCAGGTATTACTCACCGTTTCTAATCGTTAAAGTATGAGGGTTTCTAATCACCCATTTTGTGATACTGTATTCGCAGTAATGATTAGAAATAACTCTGTTTTGTGTTAGAAACCCTCATCTTTTCTCGATGACGACTATGTCGAAGCTCCGAATCCGCACAGATGTTTGGATTGGGTGAATTGGGTGGATTCGGAGACTTCGAACCGTATTGTATTAAACTGATTAAAAACGTAGCATTATGAGAAATTTATATATGACATTGTTAGTCTGTTTTGCCACTCTGGCAATGTCAGCCTGTAGCAGGTCTGAGCCGACACCAAGTCCAGGCAATACGGTAAAACCAGCAGAACCTCCTACCGCAAATGTAGATGTGAGAATGAGCAACGCATTTGTTGAGGGTACCGTCAAGAGTAGTTTTGGTGAGCCATTAGAGGGCGTAAACATTACAAGTGGCGAAGCTACAACCACATCGGATGTAAACGGAAACTTCTCGTTTAGCCGTGTGGCCGATGCTTCGGGTCGTTTTGTATTGAACTTCTCAAAGACAGGTTATTTTAATGTTACTCGTTCGGGTGTCATAGACGACAATGTTACCATCAATGTCGTTATGCAGTCAAAGGGTGGAGCAAATACAGCATCAGTGCAATTCAATGCTTTCGAATCAGAGATTATCGAGACGCGAGGTATGCAGGTTAATATTCCAGCTAAATCATTGGTAACACTCGATGGCAGAGAGTATAGCGGTACGGTACAAGCAGATATGTTCTATCTTTCACCCGATAATGCCGACTTCACCGAGCTTATGCCAGGTAGCGACCTTGCAGCAGTACGTGAGGACGAAAGCGAGGTGACGCTTATTTCGTATGGTATGGTGGAGGTGAGCCTTACAGATGATGGGGGAAACACCTTGCAGCTAAAAGAGGGTGAGCGCTCAGAGATGACATTCCCCATTCCCGAGACAATGCGCGACAACCCTCCGCCAACAATTCCATTGTGGTACTTCGACGATGAGTCTGGTCTTTGGGTCGAGGAGGGTATAGCAACACTACAAGGAGACGTGTATGTAGGAGAAGTGGGACACTTCTCGTGGCACAATCTCGACGTTCCCGCAGAGCGAGTATCTATATCGGGAAAGGTGACGGACTCTCGCAACCGCCCTGTGTCACGCGTGACAGTAACCGTGGAACAGACAAGCGCTGTGACCAATGCAAATGGAGAATATAGTGTATATGTTCCAGAGAATACACCTGTTACGGTGGTCGTAGAGAGTGAAGACTACTTCAATTACTCGCCCGTGGCGAGTGTCGATGTGGCAGGGTATCCCGGAGGCTCAGTGGTACGCGATGTAGATTTGCAGTTGCCAAGTGTACCTGTCATATCGGGTCGCATAACCGATACAAGTGGCAATGCCATTTTGGCAAGCATCTATTGCGAGTATGAAGCAAACGGTATAACACACACTTCGGATGTAGCATATAGCAGCTCTCTGACAGGCGAGTATGCTCTGCGCCTACCTCTTGATATCAGTGGTAGCGCCACATTCTATATCGAGCCGCTGGGTAGCGACCCCATAACTCGAGTAGTAGAACTCACGGGCGAAGATCAGACCCTAAACATAGAGTTTGATGGCACTTTATCGCCCATTGATGGAAGTGTCATTCAGATCAAGGGGCCTAATGGCAATACGCTATTTGCAGCAACAATCAACCCTGAGACCGCCTATGCCGTCATCGCCGAGGAAGCATTCTCATATTTGGCATCGTTTGCCGATAGCCCAGAGAGTATGTTTACCGTAGGCGTAGAGATGTATGACGACTCTATAAACTCTTATAACACAGCGAGCGTTGCACTTCTATGTATGCTCAATGGCGTGTATCACGTATTTGCAGCTGAGAACTCTCACGTAGAAATCACATCTGTCGATAATGAGAGCATTTCGTTTGTAGTAATTGCTAATGGCGTTTACTACACAGATACTGATACAGCCGAGGTGGAGGCTACACTATCTGCGACTATTACCTCGCCGCTCAACAAGATGAATATGGATATGCTCACCAATGTTACCGATTGGAGTTCACTCAAATGTGCAGAGCTTATTCCTGAACTTTTAACCCCTATTGATCTTGTGGCGTATATCTCTTATATGGGTATTGATGTTGAGGCCCTATACTACCACGCTACTGAGGCGGAAGCCGACGAGGTGTGTAGTAGGCTTAGTAGTGCGGGGTGGAGTCCTATTGATGAGCAACGTACCGAGGCGGGATATACGATAGCATATATGGATAGTGGCTTTGCTATGGTTATGGTGCAGTATGAGCCAGATGGCATTGAGGCTCCTGATGCAAATAGATATACACTATGTGTGATCCCCGTAACATTTTTGTAGAACAAACTATAAATTAAAATATGATAAATATGAAAAAGTTATATATGTTAATAGTGGCAATGGTATTTGTAGGGCTAAGCCTCGCCACCGTATCTTGTAGTGAAAAAGATGAGCACGCATTTGATCCCAATGATCCTGGTAGTGCCGGCACTGTGGATGTAGGATGGGAAGAGAGTGGAGACACCGTAAAGTTTACAGTTGAGCAATCTTGGGGTTATGGTATGGCTTATATCGTTACCTATACCTGCAAATTCAACAGCGATGGATATTGTATCGAGGCTATTGCGCGCTACGAATTTTCGTCGGCTGAGCTTGCAGAGATATTTTATGAGTCGTATCGTCAGATGTACGACGAAATTAGCAAATCGGGCAGAACTGTAACCGTCGATGAAACGGAGGATTTCGAAGGTGTGACAAGAGATGAACTCCGTGCACTCTATGAGTCTATGGCGAACGCATACTAGTATATATTTAATGGGTTATGATACGGGAGCCCTGTAGTAGGGTTCCCGTCTTTGTAGCAAAACGAAGGTTATAGCCGATTTTGCCGCAGATATCGCATAGAAGTTCTGAATGCCCCTTTATGGTCTATACCATATAACCAACAATAGACAATTATGAAAAAGTTTGTTATTTTACTATTTGCTGCGTTGCCGATGTTGGCTGCTGCACAAATGACTCCCGAAGCGATTATTGCTAATGCTCCGGCATTGCCGACAGCCGAAGAATTGGGAGCGAAAGAAAAACATAGTGATGCGTTCAAGGCAAAGATGAAAGACCTGAATGCTAAACTCCCACGCACTTCCCAAATCCCGACACCCGTAGGCAATTACGCTCCCGACTGGGCAATCGCAATGAAAAAGAATGATGTGAAGCACATCTTCTTCGTAGCCGAGACTAAAGGGTCAATGTCGTCAATGGACTTGTCTGCCATCGAACGAGCCAAAATTGACTGTGCGGAAAAGTTGTTCAACTCCATTTCCATAGCCAATGTGAAGTACCATAAAGTGGCTACTTACCAAGACTTGATAAGCGTAATGATATAAGCGTTAATGATGTAATTTGTGAATTTATCAAAATAGGAAAAGCCCAAACTATAGATGCTTTAATAGATATTCATCCGTTTGAGAAATACATAATTGAATATTTCTATGATGGAATATTATCAAATTGATGAAAAACACTATCTTTGCACTCAGAAAAAGCGTTCTTTTCAATAATGCAGAATAAGACAGATAATGGAACTTCGCTCGTTTCTAAATCGTTACCTGTCGTAAATTCAAATTCTGTAAATCATTTGTTTTCATCGAGAAAGAAGAAATGCTATGACTCGTAATATGTGTGCTAAGATGCTTCTGGATTCCGCAGACATCGGCTATCTCTTTTAGGTAGCTGTTCATATTCTGATTGCAAGGAACGGGAAGTAATACGCCACGCTTAATGCAAGTCGGGTTGTTCTCGTATTTCTTGAGAATTGCCATTGGGATATCCAGCAACGGGATATTGCACATATTATTTGTCTTTTGGCGCGTCTTGCGAATCCAATAGTGCCCGTTGTTGTCTTGCACGATATGCTCGGCGGCGAGTTGCTGAACATCTATAAATGCCAATCCCGTAAAGGCTACAAAGATAAATACATCACGCACCAATGCAAGACGAGGCAGCTCAAACTCCTTTTGGTATATTATCATCAGTTCATCCATCGTCAGGAACTCACGCACAACCTCCTTTTCGTGGAACTTAATGCCTGCAAACGGATTCTTCTCTATCCACTCGTTGGCAAGTGCAAGGTTAATAATCTTCTTCAAGCACTTCATATAGCGGATAACGGTATTCTGCTGACAATTTTTCTCGGTCTTCAAATAGAACTCAAAGGCTCGCACAAGTTCGCCATTTACCTCCGTAATAGGCAAATCCTCTTTGTCGTATTTCAGTTTGATAAGTTCAGCAAGATAGCGGGTGCAACTTTCGTAGCGTCTTACGGTGATTAGGGCAAAATCTTTACCCACCAAAGCTCGGCATTGCTCGTTGTGTTCACGCATAGTACCGATGATGGTGCGTACTTGCTCCACCTTTTTGTCCACTCCAAAGAACTTTTCCTGTAATATCCGGGCAGTGATAAGTTCCCCATTCTCTTCGAGTTGCGTGTAAATTCGGTGGAGTTTGATTCGGCTCTCCTCGATGTAGTTGTTTAGCTCGGTTGATTTACGGCTTTTGCCCCTTGCACACTCCTTGGCCTGATTCCACGATACAGGCTCAATGCTTTTGCGGATGTTTGTTTCTACTCTTGCGCCATTGACTGTGATACGCATACATACTGAAGCCTCACCGTTCTTCAGCAGCTTGGTTTTCTTGATAAAGAAAAGCACATTAAATGAATCTCGTCTCATTTTCTCCTACTTTTAAGTTAAACATTAGTTCGACAAAAGTAGGAATCCGAGTCCGTTTTGATACCATGCAAAATATTGTGAATCAGCGAAAAACGCTCTTTCAAGATGGAGATGTTTGGAACACCTGTTTGTTCCACCTCCTGCTCCACCAAAGGCGGTCGTGAACCGCACTTTTTTGCGTTTTTAGGGGAAATAAAAAAATCCCGATTTTCGTTGAAAATCAGGATTTTACGTTGTTTTGCTTTTCTTTGCTGTGGTGCCACCGGGATTCGAACCAGGGACACAAGGATTTTCAGTCCTTTGCTCTACCAACTGAGCTATGGCACCATCGTTATGTCTGCTAACTTTGTTTTAGCGAGTGCAAAGATAGCTACTTTTTTTTATTCTGCAAATTTTTATGGCAAAAAAATATCAAAAATATTTACTAAAATTACTCCATATTTATTAATATCTTGTAAATTAGTAGGTTATGTTATATGCGCATTGCGCACCTAACATACCTTATCAAGCACTAAGATTTAGTCGTCTCGTTACCCATCTCATTGGAGCGAGGATGTTACTTTGCGCTGGTAGGGTGTTTAATCCCTTACGCAGCGCACTGGCATACCATTAGCGCGATGCATTGGGCGAGCGGTGTCGAGGCCATTCCACGTGCGTGTTGCAGTGTTAAGGTCGAAATAGAGTGCCGTAGCGCTACCATCATCATTGGTGGTCGATGTCCAGTAGTATCCTGACCAGGGCACAGGTAGCTCAATATCATCGTTTACAATATCTAAGCGGCAGTCGAGGTAGTTGCGGCGGCCCTGAGCCGTGAAGAAGTATTCGGCGTTTGTCTCGGTGCTTACGAGCATAAGGCCATACTGCTTTTGTAGCTCCTCCCAGGCCATATTGTCGTAGCTATATTCGATTGTTAGGTTCTCGAAGAGCGAGGCATCGGGTACGTGCCAGCCTGCAGGGCAGGGGTCGTTGTTGGTCTTAGACTCACTACTCCAGAGCGCATCATCGTGGCCGTCATAGAGCCAGTCGTAGCCATTCTCCTTATATCCTTTAACAAGGGCACAAGGGTTAGCATTTGCCCAGCTGAGCGCGCCCTGCTCGGCGGTAGACTCTACGTACTCGAGGTTGAGGTTGCTGCCCGACGCTGTGTAGAGCACGTCGTCGTGGTTACCTGGGAAGTTGTAGCCCTGGGGGCCTACGAATGGGTCTTTACGGCCCCACTGGTAGTACATACCGTAGGATTCGTATATCTTGCTGCCTATTGTCGAGCCGTTGCTGTTGTGCTCAGCACCGAGGTTAATAGTCATCATTGTCTGGCCGTTGAGCGTTGTGGTGTTCTCCGCAGCTGTAGGGTCGTTGTTCGTTACCCATATATGCCAGCTCCACTCGAGCTCGCCGCCCTCGTCATATGCGCCGATAAGGGCGTTGCCGTAGTGAACATTGCCCGTATCGCTATCGTCGTCATCCTCCTTAGCATCCTCGAGGTAGAAGGTGGCCTTGCCGTCGCGCATATCGAGATACTTGATAAGACCCTCTTTGGTCTCCCATATTATCTTCACGGTGGTAGTCTGTAGCTCTATATCGCCATTGCCTCCGCGCATAGGGTTAAAAACGTAGCGCGTATTGGGCTTAGTTGCCACGTAGCAGTTCGCGGGCATATCGTAGAAGCTAATCTCGTCGCTCACTATTGCAACGTAGATAGACACGCTCTTGGTTGCTCCCGTAGGCGTATATCCCGTAAGTGTTATTGTGCCGCTGTCGACCTCCTCGTTGTCAAACGACGTGGGTGCTGTAACGGTAATTGTACCTGCGTACATATCTATATCGTCAACACTCCAGCCTGTGGGTACGCTGGTGGCCGAGATAGAGGTTATGTTGCTACTGTCGAACGACGTCGTGCCGCTTGCACCGGGCGTAGCCACAAGGATACCCTTAGCTGGGACGGTGAAACTCTTAGTCTCCTCCTTGCTACACGACGTAAGTGATGCTGACAGTAGTGCCATTGAGGCAAAAAACAATGTATATACTATCTTTCTCATACTTTTATCTTTATCTTTTTATCAATACAAATTAATCCGTTTACTGCAGGTCGAGTTCCACAATTGCAACCCTGAGGTCGGGATAGTGCTCCGCAAGCGATGACATCAGTAGGTCGGCCTCGGAGCGCTCGGCGAATGTGCCTATGGCAAACTGTTGTCCGCGACGCGATATCATCTTGTCGGGCGTTGTGGCGCTGATTAGTTGGCGCATATCGTCGCTTATGCTGTCGCACTCGAGCGTTACGATGTATCTATTGTTTGAGGCTACTGGCTCGTTGGCCTCTTCCTCGTTATCCTTCTCCTGACTTAGGTTTACCATCACACCATCGCACCAACGGCAAATCTCTGGGCGTTTGAAGCCCTTCTCCTTGAGGAAAAGCTGTGCCTCCTCTGCCTCGGCAAGCGTGGCGAAGCCTCCAGCGTAGTAGCTATACCTGTTCTTCTCCTCCTGGTCGATAAATAGTGGCTGCACACCCTTAAACAAGGTCATCGTCTGCTTGCTCTTGAATGTGCCGAGCAGTATGCGGTATATCGTGCCGCGCTCGTAGACCTTGAGCTCGGGAAGACGGTTTGTCGAGTTGTAGAAGTTGGTGCGGCCGATGATGATAGGAGCGTAGTCGAGGAATAGACGGCGCTCGAGATTGACACTCTGATGGCGGTACTCTATGTCGTTGAGCTCACTGCGGCGCTGCTGTAGCGAGTCAAGTGCCTCAATAAGGCCAAACTCTTGGGCGGTGAGAATCTCGTAGTCGAGGAGCGTAGCGCGGCCTACGGCGTAGTGCATAAGGGCATCGGAGGCGTAGCTGCCATCAAGCTCGGAGCACTGCTGCTGCATCTGACTGAAGGCCTCAGATGAGGCATCGAGGGCGTCGTAGCGGTTAGCCTTCTCGAGCACGTAGCCGAGAGCGTAGTACTTGGTGTCGATGACGTGGTTCCAGCTGAGGTCGATTTTGTTGCTGCGAGTCTCGGCCCTATGCTTAAGCTCCAAGTATACGCTAAAGAGCGAGTCGGCAACGTCCTCGCTGTCGGTCGTGCGATACTTGTCTACGGTAGTAAGTAGGGTATTGTAGTTATCGATATACTCTTTGCACAGCCTCTCTAAAGCCTCATCCTCGGCCTGAGCTACGAGAAGCTCGGCATAGTCTTCAGCTGTGAGAGCCTCGGTAAAGAGGTCATTCTTGTATAGCGAACGCGAGCGTATGATCTCCCTTACGGGCTCGTTTGTAGCGATACTATCGGCAAGGTTGCTGTCGGTAATCTCCTCGGCGTGGGAGTCGGAGTACATATGCGCAAGGATATACTCCTGCTCGATGTTGTTAATCTCGGTTATCACATCGCCACGCTGCTGGCGAATCTCGAAGATCGCCTCCTCGAGGGTGAGGATGTGCGAGGTGTACTTATCTATGTCTACGGGGTTGGCTACCGAGTCGCGGCTGTGGCTAAACTCTTCGCGCAGCTCGGCGACTAACCTCTGCACAGAGTCCTCGCGCATCATAAGCGAGTCGTTCTTGGCCCTGAGCTCGACGTATCGCGCGTTGGTCATAAGCTCCGGAAATTCGGGTTGGTCGGCACGTGCTATGGTTATTGCCACGGCTGTGGCTATACAGAGCGTAACAAGTGTATATATTCTCTTTTTCTCTATCATATTGTTGTTATAATCAATCTAATAAATCATTTTGCGGCAAGCGGTCTATCTCCACGAGCGGATGAATAGCAGTTGTATAAGTCCGAAAATCTCGAGTCGGCCTATGAGCATCAGCATAGTCGACATCAACTTGAGCAGGGCAGGTAATTCCGAGAAGTTCGACATCGAGCCCACCTGACCAAAGCCAGGGCCTACGTTGCTTATGCAGGCTATCGAGGCGGTAAAGCCTGTGAGTATGTCGCACCCGAAGAGCGTGTATACCACCGTGCCTATGAGTACCAATATTATGTAGGTCACAATAAAGGTCATTACAAGGCTTATGGTACTGTCCTCCTGTACTATGCCATCTACCTTTGTGCGGATGATGGCATTGGGGTGTAGCTGTATCTTCATACGGTTACGCACCACCTTTGCGGCAATAAGCACACGGTCGACCTTCATACCTCCCGATGTCGAGCCAGCGCATCCGCAGATTACGGAGCAGACCACCAGCAACACTATGGCTATCGCAGGCCAGGTGTTGGTGTCGGCGGTGGCAAATCCCGAGGTGGTGGTTATGCTTACCACCTGAAACGAGGCGTGGCGCATAGCCTCGCCGAAGGTTGGATACACCTCTTCGGCTACCAGGCTGAAGGCAATGATTAGTGCAATGACCACCATCATTCCTATATACGTGCGAACGACCTCCGAGCGGAAAATATTGTTCTTACGGCCCGTAAGTGTTGCATATAGAATGCCGAAGTGTATGGCAGAGAGTGTCATAGCTGCCATCAGTATGCCTTCGATAAGTGGGCTATCCCAGAAGGCTACCGAGGCATTCTTGGTGCTAAGTCCGCAGGTTGCGCACGACGACATAGAGTGTGTCAGGGCGTCGAACCAGGTCATACCAGCATACTTTAGCGCTACGGTAGTTATAAGCGTAAGCCCAACGTATATAGTCGTGAGAAGACGGAATATCACCTTCGAGCGGTAGTGGAAGTTATCCTTAGCGATACTACTCATCTCGACGCTTGTGAGCATATGGCGGCTCTTGCCCATCGAGGGGAGGATTACCAGTGCGAACATAACAACTCCTATACCTCCAATCCAGGCCGACGAGGCGCGCCAGAAGAGCAGGCCGCGCGGCAGGAACTCTATGTCGTTGAGTATTGAGGCTCCCGTGGTTGTAAATCCCGAGACGCTCTCGAACCAGGCGTTTATAATAGAGAACTCGCCGCCCCAAATTAGGTAGGGGAACATACCGACTATGCAGGCCACAAGCCACGAGCCTACGACGATGGCGTAGCCCTCTTTGGTCTTTATCTCCTCGACGCGCTCAACGAAAAATAGTGGAAATGTGCCGAGCAGAGCGGTCATAAACGACGACAATAGTAGTGGGTAGTAGGCCGAGTCGTAGCCGTTGAGCATAGATACGGCTGCAGAGGCGAGCATAAAGGCCGCTATGAACTGCATTACCAATCCGATGTATCGTATTACTACCGTTACTCTCATCGCTTATCTATAGTTGCTTATGTGTCGGCTTAGCGTAGCTTCTGTATCAGTAACACGATGCGGTCGCGCAGCGAGGCAAGCTCGTCGCGGCACGCAATGTTGTTGTCGAATGGCGTTCTGTAGCGCAAGTAGTCGCCCAGCTCGTTGTTTATGCGCAGTACGGGCTTAATGAGGTAGTGGTTGAGGAAGAAGTAGAACATCAACACCACCACGATCATCACTATGAGCGAGATAAACACGGGCGTTACCGCGCGACGTGCTGTGTGGCTGAGGCGGTTGACATCGGGGCCGAGCGTATTCTCCGAGCCAGTCATATACTTGGTAATCTGCTTCGATACCTTGACATACTCGGGTTTGTAGCTCTCGGCATACCAGGCTTGTGTGGTGAGGTGTGCGGCAGTGTCGGCAGCGATACGTCTATGTACGTCGCCATTGATGTAGCCTCCGACCAGCTGGTTTATGCGGTTTGAGAAGACCACCAGCGAGTCTGCCGTTGCGGCGTTATCCGTACGACTCATACGCTGCTGAGCCTCTGCGGTAGCCACCTTGAGTCGCTCCATAGACTCCTCGCACATAGCAAAGTGTGGGGCGATATCTCGTACCGAGCCACCGATGACTGCCATATATATCATAGCATCGTTCTGCTCGTTGAGCGCCGATATCATCTCGCTGGCAAGGTCGATGTTATCCTGACTGGCGCGCAGAATCTCCTCTGTGTCGTGGCTGACCCTCTCAAGCTCGAAGAGCGACATTGCTCCCGAGAAGAATAGCAGGAGTATGATGCTCATAAAGGCCAGCTGCATACGTCGCCTGATGGAGCTTACCGTAAATATCTTCTTTAACCAATTATACATAGTAGCCTTGTTGGAGTTAATTTGCTGTGTGGCAATGGCCTCCGTAGTCTACGATAGGGTAGTGCGGCGAGCTATGCCTAAAACTTGACAAAAGTAATACTTTTGTAGCAATTATCCAACTATTTCCGAGCCAATGTTGCCCTCGTCGTCGAGCGATAGGAGGCGCACGTTGACAATGGTGTTTATCAGCTTGGCGTCGTAGGGGAGCCAGGTGCGCAGGTAGTTGTCCGTATATCCGTACATCTTGCCACTATGGTCGGTACTCTCGAATAGCACGCTGCGTGTTGTTCCTAAATACTTCTCTGCGAACGATTTATGTAGCCTTCGACTAAGCTCCTCGAGACGCTCTACGCGCTCGGTAGCTATGCGCGACTGCACCTTGTGGGGCATAGTCACAGCTGGTGTGCCCGGGCGCTCCGAGAAGGGGAAGATGTGGAGGAACGAGGCTCCTACGCTCTCTAGTAGTTGGTAGGTCTCCATAAACTCCTCCTCGCCCTCGCCGGGGAAGCCTACGATGACGTCGACGCCGAGGAAGGCATCGGGCATCAGTTCACGAATCTTGGCGATACGCTCGCGATACTTCTCGGCGGTGTACCTGCGGCGCATAAGTCCGAGGATACGTGTCGAGCCACTCTGGAGCGGAATGTGGAAGTGAGGAACGAATTTAGTTGAGGCGGCGCAAAACTCTATAATCTCATCGGTTATGAGGTTCGGCTCAATGCTCGATATGCGGTATCGCTCAATGCCATCAACGCCCTCTAAAGCACGCAGCAGGTCTATAAATTTCTCGCCCGTGGTGCGGCCAAAATCTCCGGTATTCACGCCCGTAATAACTATCTCTTTCTGTCCTGCTGCAGCAATCTCTTCGGCCTCGGCAACGATGTCGGCAATGGGTATGTTACGGCTCGAGCCGCGAGCGTAGTGTATGGTGCAGTAGGCACACTTGTAGTCGCAACCATCCTGAACCTTGAGGAAGGAGCGTGTGCGGTCTGCCGACGAGTAGGCCGCAAAGAAGCGTGTGATATCCTCCGCACCGCAACTATATACCTCCGTCTCGGCTCCTGGTCGGAGCTGCTCTACGCGCTGAAAAAGGTCGCCCTTGTCGTTGTTGCTGAGCACTATGTCTACACCCTCGATGGCGGCTATGTCGTGGGGCTTGAGCTGTGCGTAACATCCTGTAACAGCGATTATTGCATTGGGGTTACGGCGATGTATCTTGCGGATTATATTACGGCACTTTTTATCGGCGTGTTCGGTTACCGAGCAGCTGTTGATTACCGCTACGTCGCACGCCTCCGATGGCTCCACGCGCAGGTAGCCGGCGCGCTCAAACTGGCGCGCTAAGGTCGATGACTCCGAGAAGTTGAGCTTGCAGCCCAACGTGTGAAAACTTACCCTTTTCTGTCTCATAAACTTCGTTTTGTGGGATAATTCCGACCGCGAAGGTACAAAAAGTTATATGAAAGTGAAAAAAGTTTTCGTTGTATGCCAAAAAAAAAGTAAATTTGCGCGTTTATAATTGAGTATGATAGCCACTATAGAGAACATATTCGCTTATGACTTCCTCGTCAATGCCTTCGTTGCCTGCATCTTGTCGGGTATAACGTGTGGCATAGTAGGTAGTTACATCGTTGCGCGACGTATGGTGTTTCTCGCCAGCGGCATCACTCACGCCTCGTTCGGAGGCCTCGGCATTGCGCTATACGCTGGCCTCAATCCCCTGCTCGGCGCTGTCGCCTTCGCCTCGGTGTCGTCGCTCGGCATAGAGTACGCCTCGCGCAAGGGACGTATGCGCGAGGACTCGGCAATAGGTATCATATGGTCCGTTGGTATGGCCATAGGAGCTCTCTTTATGTCGCTGCGCCCAGGCTATGCCACCGACCTTACGAGCTACCTATTCGGCAACATCCTGCTTGTCGACCGTGGCGATGTGGCTTGGTTAGCGCTGCTCACTGTGGTGATTGTCTTTGGTGCGGCAATATGGCTACGCCGACTTATGTATATAACATTCGATGAGGAGTATGCACGGAGTCAGGGGCTGCCAGTCGCTGTCGTAGCCTATGTTATGGCCGTGGTAATAGCCATCACGATAGTCCTATCGATAAAGGTTATGGGTATCATCCTCCTGCTGTCTCTTGTCACGCTTCCTGTGGTTATAGCCAACACCCTGACGAAGGATTACCGACGCATAACGCTCTTCGCCTCGATTATTGCCGTTGTGGCAAACGTCATAGGCTTCATCTTCAGCTACGAGTACGATCTGCCTACGGGTAGCTGCATAATATTTATCCTCGTGGTGTTGCTGGCCGTAGTCAAGCTATTAACATCTCTTAAACACCGAGTTACTACGCTATGAAAAAGATACACACTCTCGTTCTAAAGGCATACTTAGGTCCTCTGTTAGCGGTGTTCTTCATCGTGCAGTTTATCCTTATGCTCAACTTCGTATGGCGATATATCGACGAGCTTACGGGTAAGGGCCTTGAGGCATCGACCATTGCCGAGCTATTCATCTGCGGCTCGATAAATATGATTCCGCTCGGACTGCCTCTGGCTATGCTTCTCTCGGCGATTATGACTATGGGTAACCTCGGCGAGAACTTCGAGCTGCTGGCTATGAAGTCGGCAGGCCTCTCGCTTATGCGTATACTCAAGCCTCTGCTTGTCGTTGTGGGGTTGATATCTGTAGGTAGCTTCTTTATCCAGAATAACCTTGTGCCCTATGCCAACCAGCGTATGTACGACATACTCTTCGACGTGCGCGAGCAGCGCCAGGAACTTAAGTTCCAGGATGGAGTCTTCTTCAACGGCCTACCGGATATGAGCATCCGCGTTGGACATCAGGACGAGAAGACGGGACTGCTTACCGACGTGCTTATCTACGACACGCGCTCCGACAATGGCGATATGACCACTACGCTTGCCGACTCGGGATACATACATATGTCCAACGATAAGGCGTACCTCTACGTCACGCTTTTCAATGGCCGCACCTATGAACATACGCGTAACTCGCAGTGGTACGACCGCAATACTATGCGCGAGCATCAATTCTCGCGTCAGGATGGTACCTTCCCAGTGGATAAGGTTGCTAAGCGCGATGGCGATATGTCGCGCGAGTTTAGTGAGTCGCAGACACGTAATATGGTCGAGCTGGAGGAGCTTATGGATTCGCTCCAGATACTTATCAATCGCAGCACGATGGCCACATATGAGCCACTCCTGAAGCGTCAGATTTTCGTGCGCGACACGACCATCATCCCTAACGACTCTGTCGTGTTCGACCGCTCGCAGTACAAGGCATTCAGCCACTACGACTCTATCACTGAGCTGTCGATGCGTAAGCGAGCTAAGGTATACTCCGTAGCCTCGAGCACGTCGCGCTCGGCACAGGGTGCCTATAGTTTCGACGAGCAATCCTCGAAGGTAGCACTTACGCAGCTATACCGTGCCGAAACGGAGTGGCACCGTAAGCTCACTATGCCCGTCTCGATTATCGTGTTCTTTATGATTGGAGCGCCACTCGGAGCCATCATCAAGAAGGGCGGCCTGGGTCTTCCTATTGTCATCTCGGTTATCTTCTTCGTTATCTACTACGTCATCAGCGTCTCGGGCGAGAAGATGGCTAAGGAGGGCACGTGGGACTCGGTCTACGGTATGTGGATGCCTGTCGTGGTGCTTACACCAGTGGCTATATACCTCACCTATAAGGCTACCAACGACTCGTCGCTACTCGATATGGACTGGTACGATGTGCGCATACGTAAGCTGCGCCGTGCGCTCTCGAAGCGCCTGCCTAAGTGGCTTAAACCTAAGAAGAGTAGGTCTAAGATGAAGTAGTAGGGGTAAAGAATTGCTAACTGAAATAAATGAGTATATGAATGCTAAGAGCCTAAGAATAGTATTTATGGGTACACCCGAGTTTGCCACTACGTCATTGCGTAGATTGGTAGCCGAGGGGTACAACGTCGTAGCTGTGGTCACTACGCCCGATAAGCCTGCTGGCCGAGGTCAGAAGATGCATAAGAGCGATGTTAAGCTCGCAGCCGAGGAGTTGGGACTTCCTATTCTCCAACCCGAGAAGCTACGCGATGAGGCGTTCCTCGCTGAGCTCAGAGCCTTAGAGCCCGATCTGGGTGTTGTCATAGCCTTTCGTATGCTCCCCGAGGTGGTGTGGGCTATGCCTAAGCTCGGTACATTCAACCTCCACGCCTCGCTGCTGCCCCAGTATCGTGGTGCAGCGCCCATCAACTGGGCCATCATCAATGGCGATAAGCGCACGGGAGTGACCACCTTCCTCCTTAATCACGAGATTGACAAGGGTGCAATCATCGAGCAGCGCGAGGTGGATATCCTCCCCGAGGACAATATCGGCACGCTCTACGATAAGCTTATGACCATAGGTGCAGAGCTTGTCACCGAGACAGTAGATAAGCTCGCCTCGGGGAACTACGCGACCATCGAGCAGATGCACATCGATGAGAGCACGCTACGCCCAGCACCTAAGATTTTCAAGGAGGATGGCCGCATAGAGTGGCGCGATAGCATCACGGCGATACACAACAAAGTGCGTGGTCTCTCGCCCTATCCAGCTGCGTGGACACCCATCTTCAAGGGTGGCGAGGAGTGTGGCTCGGCAAAGATTTTCACTACTCATATAGAATCTCAGAGTATGTCCGTAGCTCCAGGCTCGTTGCGCAGCGATGGCCGTAGCTACTTAGCCGTGGCGGCCTCGGATGGCTGGGTGTATATCGACGAACTGCAGCTTGCTGGTAAGCGCCGTATGGCCATCAAGGAGCTGTTGCTCGGCTGGCGCGACTATGCCGAGGTATCGTTCTCGCTCTAACACGCGTGTACGCTATGAGTTGCCGATTCGTACTATCTGTGTTAGCCGCTTTTATGGCTGTCGTCTCTCCATATACGCTTGTCGCTCAGGAGGATCACTTGGTTGCGCCACGCGATAAGCAGGCCCAGCAGTGGGAGGAGCTGCGCGGCACAACTACGCTCAAGCTCAACGCAGCCTATGCCCTTGTGGGTGTCATAAACCCGCAGGTGGAGTTTCGCCTCACGCCACATTCGGCCTTTCAAACCGAGTTTGTCTACTCGCCCTGGAGGTCGATATTCGACGGACATCCTATGCACTTTGGCATACTACTTAACGAGTATCGCTACTACCTATCGCCCCGTACACGAGGATTGTACGTAGGTGCTAACTTTGGTATGATGGCGTTTAGAATGTCGAAGCCGCAGCTTGCTGATGGCAGGGTAGTGCTCCAGAATCGCTACTCTAAGGGCTATGGCTTTATGGGTGGTGTTACGGTTGGCTACCAGTGGCGACTCTCGCGCCGCTGTATGCTCGACCTGTTTGTCGGCTTTGCCTATATGCACAGCAACTATAATGGCTACTCGATGGATGGCGTTGTCGATATGTATCCCTCGCGTCCCGAGGATAAGCAGCCAGCCTCGCCAGACCCCTTTAACTCGTCGGCCGAGTGGATGCCAAACAAGGCTGGCCTATCTATAGGTATCCTGCTCTTCGACTAAGGTTCTCGCGTGGCGTTCGATACACTATCTTCGTACATCAGTCGCGTGGTAAACCCCTCGGTTATCTGGCTGCGATCAGTCACCATTTTCGATAGTATCCATACCGATACAATCTTGTCAAACTTTCTGTCGTCGAGCAGACTACGCTCATATTTTGTCTCTGTCGATACAAGCTCCCAGCCGTATTGAGCCATATGGTTTAGTGCGGCAATCATCGAGCTGAAGACTATTCGTTTACCCTGCTGGTCGACTAAATGGCTCTTGTAGAGGCTCTCCTGACCGTAGTTTACACTAATGCTACCCGCGTATGTACTTACGTTGGTTACCGACGAGCTGGACGTTATCGTGCAGTAAACCTTTTGTGGCTGTTGGGCAAAGAGCGTAGCAAAGCTAAATAGAGCAATTAATAGTGTAGCAATTCTTCTCATAACGTTTGTATTTTAGTTGGATTGTTTAGAAGCTGTTTGAATTTTATTTCGAGATTATTTGAGAGCTAATTTCGTGAAAATTTTCATTTGGGGTATGCAGGTAATAGTGGACTATTTCCAATTATCACAAATGAAAAGTTGCCGAAAAGAGCCTCAAAGAAGCCGAAA
>JAFTWZ010000035.1 GCA_017465055.1 Alistipes sp.
ATCGCCTCGAAATTTGTCGAGTGTTGTATCTAATGCCTTCTCCCAACAAATATGCTCGCCCTCAAAATGCTCATTTACGCTCAGTAAACTCCGCTTTTTCGGGCATCGCAGGCCTAAAACTACATCTTTTTATTCAACCTCCTAACAGAATGGGGATGACAAATTTACTTTTAGTCATCCCCATTATGTTGTACGTGTCGCCTTGTGGATTACTGCTTAGCCAGCCACTGGCGGATATTCTCGGCGACGCACTCGATAAGGCGGTCGATAGCCTCAACGGCCGACCAGGCGTTGTGTGGCGATGCCAAGAGGCGGTACTTATCCTTGATATCGTATAGAGGTGATTGGCGCAGTGGCTCTACGGAGAATACGTCCAACGCTGCTGCGGCAATATAGCCATTATCGAGGGCCTCGGCAAGGGCCGCCTCGTCTATGATACCACCGCGTGCGACGTTGATAACTATGGCCGATGGTTTCATCGCCTTAAGCTCCTCGAGGCCTACAAGTCCGCGTGTGCGCTCGTTGAGGGGCGAGTGAACAGAGAGTATATCGCACCACTCTAAAAGCTCGCGAAGCTCCATAGCCTCGTACTCCTCGTTGCGCTTAACGCCCGAGGTCGAGAAGTAGCGCACCTCGCAACCAAAGGCCGTAGCTAAGCGTGCCACCTCGCGGCCAATATTACCCATACCGATGATACCCCAGCGCTTGCCGCGAATCTCGAAGGTGAGGCGGTCGTAGGAGAAGGCGCGGTCGGCTTTGGCGTAGCGGCCATCGTGGAAATACTCGTTGAAATAGACAATGTTACGCGCTAAGGCAAGTGCCGAGGCAAGTGTTGTCTCGGCTACCGACGTGGTGGAGTAGCCTACGGCATTTTTAACCTCGATACCGAGCTCTCGGGCAGTGTCGAGGTCTACGTTGTTCATACCCGTAGCGGCCACGCATATCAGCTTTAGTCGTGGTAGCTGGCGCATAGCCTCGCCATCGATAAGCACCTTGTTGGTAATGGCTATGTCGGCATCCTTAAGACGCTCGACAACCTCCTCCTTTCGTGTATTCTCATAGGCTACATAGTCGCCCTGCGAGGTGATGCTGCTAAGATCGCACCCTGCGATGCTGTATTCATCCAAAAAGACTATTTTCTTCATATTTATTCGGTTTTAGTTTCGTTCTTAAATTCGCCAATAAGGTCGCGCACAACAACCGAGGCGCACCCTATACCAAACAACGCAGGAATGTAGGAAATAGTGCCTACGTTCGACTTTTTATTCTGCTCCTCGCATAGAATCATCGCCCCTTCGCGCACTGGCTCGGAAGAGAATACCGCCCAAAAGCCACGCTTAATGCCTATTTTGTGCAGGCGTTTGCGGAGCATATGTGCCAGCGGACAGTGGTGCGTTTTGGCTATATCCTTAATCTCCATAAGCGTTGGGTCGGTCTTGGCACCTGCTCCCATCGAGCTTACCAGCGGTATGCCTCTATCGAGCGCACCCTTAATCAGTGCTAATTTGGGCGATAGGGTGTCGATGGCATCGACAACGTAGTCGAACTTGTCACTCTCTAATAGCGCATCGGTCTCCGAATCCTTGATAAAGCGGTTTACTACTGCGATGTCGAGCTCGGGGTTGATGTCGCGCAGACGCTCGGCCAGTATGTCGCACTTCTCGCGCCCTATGGTCGAGTGCAGGGCTACAAGCTGGCGGTTGATATTCGACTCGGTGACCTTGTCGGCATCGGCAATGGTGATATGTCCCACGCCTGCACGCACAATCATCTCGGCAGCATATGCGCCTACGCCACCTACGCCTACAACTAAGACGCGTGCCTGGCGCAGTATATCGAGCTTCTCGCTACCTAAAAGTAGCTCTGTTCGTTCAAGCCACATTCCTTATACTTAATCAATTAGCAATTATAAATTTTAATTATTTGCTGTCATCCTGAGCGTATGAGTTTAGAGCGACTAATAAATTAGCGATTTATAGCTCGCCATCAACTCTCGACATAGCTCCGCAGGCGATGTATCCTTTATCTCTGCCACCCTGTCATACAGTTCCGCAATCTCCGTATCGGGGTCGTCGTCGGTCTCGATAAAGAGCCTGTTGAGGGGCGTCGTGGCCAATGCTCGTAGCGTGCGCGCTGAGCGTAGCGAGCGGCGTCCAAACGATAGGTGGTAGCCTCGACGTAGCGCCTCGGCGGCCTGCTGCTCCGAACCAATAAAGCCGTGAAACACAACGCCTTTGATGTTGTAGTCGGCTAATATTCGCATTGCGGGCTCAAAGGCCTTGACTACGTGTAGCACTACGGGCTTATCGAGCCTTGCGGCAGCGCGCAGGTGTTCGTGAAAAAGGCGCTCCTGAGCCTCGTGGCTAACACCGCAAGCAAAGTCCAATCCCGTCTCGCCTACGATGTCGCACGCCGTAAGGTCGGGCATCGTGTAGCCCATCGCGGCATCCCACGGATGTATGCCCGCCATCGTTGGCGAGAGTATCCCCGTGCGAGGGTGATGGGTGTGTATGTCGACATAGCATAGCTCCATAACCAACGTTTGCCTACAAAAGTAACATTTTTTTAGTTTACGGCGTAATAATCTCTCACTTTTTTTTGTGGCAACGGCCGAGGATGGCTTGTTCGGGGGTGGGTAATAATGCAAGAAATGAGAAATATAATCCAAGAATTATTGGACGTTTCGAAAAAAAGGCGTACCTTCGTGCGCACTTTATAATGTAAATAGGAGTTTGTGGAACTTAGTAGAACAACAAACATACAAAATATAACTATTAAATTAATCTAACAAACAGTTTTTATGTCGAAAAACATTAAATTATGTAAAGGTCTCGACATCAAGCTCGTAGGTAAGGCCCAGGCCGTAGTGGAGAATGCTCCAATGGCTAAGTCTTATGCCGTTAGTCCGCTTGATTATGAGAACGTTACGCCCAAGCTGTTGGTTAAGGTTGGCGATAAGGTAGAGGTCGGTACAGCGCTCTTCTTCGACAAGAAGGACCCTCGCATCCTCTTCACCTCGCCCGTAAGCGGTACCGTTTCGGCCATCAATCGTGGCGAGAAGCGTAAGCTGCTTAACGTGGCCATAGAGCCTGACCAGGCACAGAGCGTTAAAGAGCTTAAGGTTGTGAACGCTGCCGAGGCTAACCGTTCGGAGATTGTCGAGATGCTTCTCGAGTCGGGTCTTTGGACTCGTATCGTAGAGCGTCCCTATGGCGTCATCGCTAACCCCGATGCTACACCTAAGGCTATCTTCGTGTCGGCATTCGACTCAGCACCTCTTGCTCCTGACTACAACTTCATACTCAAGGAGGAGAAGGCCGCTATCGAGGCTGGTATGGCACTCTTGGCACGCCTTACCGATGGCAAGCTGCACCTCTCGGCTCGCAAGGGCGACGAGGGCTTTATGTCGTCAATCAAGGGCGTTGAGTACCACACATTCTCGGGTAAGCACCCAGTAGGTAACGTGGGCGTTCAGATTCACCACATCGACCGCATCGCTAAGGGCGATATCGTGTGGACGGTAAACATCCAGGATGTGGCTATCATCGGTCGCTTCGTTATGACTGGCAAACTCGATATGACCAAGATTATCGCTGTGGCTGGTAGCGAGGCTCAGAAGGCTTGTTACAAGCGCATCATCTCGGGCGCTTCGATCGAGTCTATCGTAGGCAAGGTGGCCTCTAACGTGCGTATCATCTCTGGCGACGTGCTCACAGGCTCGAAGAGCGCTGCTGATGGCTACATCGCTATGAATGCCAATATGCTTAGCCTTATCCCCGAGGGCGACGTCTACGAGCTTCTCGGCTGGGCTATGCCACGTTTCCACCGCTTCTCAGTATCGCGTGCCTACTTCTCGTGGCTCTGCCCTAAGAAGGAGTACAAACTCGATACCAACCTCAATGGTGGCGAGCGTCCATTTGTAGTTACGGGTCTCTACGAGAACTACCTGCCTATGGATGTCTACGTATCGTACTTGTTGAAGGCTATCCTCGTCAAGGACCTCGACAAGATGGAGAACCTCGGTATCTATGAGGTATTGCCCGAGGATTTGGCACTCTGCGAGTTCGTAGATCCTTCGAAGATCGAGATGCAGCAGATTGTGCGCGATGGTATTAACCTAATGATTAAGGAGAGCTAAGCTATGGGATTGCGTAAATTTGTAGATAAGATTAAGCCCACCTTCTCTGAGGGCGGTAAGCTCAGCTTCTTGCACTCGACATTCGAGGGCTTCGAGACATTCCTTTTTGTCCCCAACACAACAACCTCTAAGGGTGCTCATATCCGCGACTGTAACGATATCAAGCGTGTGATGATCACCGTTGTTGTAGCACTCTTGCCAGCGCTGTTGTTCGGTATGTACAACATCGGCTACCAGGCAGGTATCGAGGGCATCTGGCCAGCCTTCTGGTTCGGTCTGCTCGAGATGCTTCCTATGATTATCGTATCGTACGTCGTAGGTCTCTCTATCGAGTTTGCCTTCGCTCAGAAGCGTAAGCACGAGATCAACGAGGGCTTCCTCGTAACTGGTCTTCTGATTCCTATGGTTATGCCAGTATCTGTGCCTTTGTGGATCGTAGCACTCTCTACAGCCTTTGCCGTAGTTATCGGTAAGGAGGTATTTGGTGGTACGGGTATGAACGTCTTCAACCCTGCACTCTTGGCTCGTGCCTTTGCATTCTTTGCCTACACCCCTCAGATGTCAGGCGAGGCTGTATGGTATGCCGATGCTAAGACTGGTGCTACGGCTCTCGAGCAGCTCGCTACTACGGGCGGTATGGAGTGGAGCGTTCTCGACGCCTTCATCGGCCTTATCCCTGGTTCGGCTGGCGAGACCTCGACAGCTGCAATCCTTATCGGTGCGGCTATCCTGCTCTTTACGGGTGTTGCTTCTTGGCGCATTATGCTCTCAGTATTTGTTGGTGGTTTGGCCTTTGGCTACCTCTTCGATGCTGTTGGCTTGACAACATATCCTGCATACTATCACCTGTTGGTAGGTGGTTTCGCGTTCGGTGCTGTGTTTATGGCTACCGACCCTGTGACCTCTGCACAGACCAACTGTGGTAAGTGGATCTATGGCTTTATGGTGGGTGCTCTGGCGGTGCTTATCCGCGTTATCAACCCAGCATATCCCGAGGGTATGATGCTTTCGATTCTGTTTATGAACGCTCTTGCACCACTTATCGACTACTTCGTGGTTGAGCGTAACATTGCACGTCGTAAGAAGTTAATCAAGAACGTTAAATAGGCATACGACTATGGCAATTAATAAGAATTCAAATCTATATATCATCATCTACACGATTGTGATGGTGGTTATCGTGGGTGCGTTGCTGGCCTTCTTGGCTACAAGCCTTAAGCCACAGCAGGAGGCTAACGTGCTCAACGAGCAGAAGGTATCTATTATGAAGGCCTTCGGCGAGGCTGAGTTGAACTTCGACGACGTGGTGACTATGGGCCGTATCACCGATGGCCAGTTTGTTGCTGTCGAGGAGGGCGACGTAGCAGCTATCTTCGCACTTCTTGGCAACCGCAAGGCTCTCGCTGAGGCCGAGAACGAGTTGCCTATCTTCCAGCTCGATAAGGATGGCGTTACTAAGTACGTACTTCCTATCGTAGGTAAGGGTCTCTGGGGCGATATCTGGGGCTATGTTGCGCTACAGCAGGTCGAGGGTAACATCGTTATCACTGGTATCGTTATGGATCACGCAGGTGAGACACCAGGTCTCGGTGCCGAGATTGCTACCGAGGGCGTTCAGAAGTTGTTCGAGGGCAAGAAGCTCTACGATGCAGAGGGTCAGTTTGCTGTCCGTATGCAGAAGGGTGGTGCTCAGAACGAGTATCAGGTTGATGCCATCACTGGTGGTACTAAGACCAGCGATGGTGTGAACGCTATGTTGGCAACCTCTATCGGTAAGTACGAGTCATTCCTTCGTGGCGCTGAGGCCGAGGTCGAGGCCGACACTGAGTGCTGCGGCGAGTGCTGCGCTGAGGAGGCTAATGTTGAACTTAATAATGAGGAGGAGTAAGCGATGAAACTAAGCAAGAATTTTACTAATCCTTTGGCAGCTAATAACCCCGTTATCGTTCAGATTCTGGGTATCTGCTCGGCTTTGGCCGTTACCGTAAAGCTCGAGCCAGCGTTGGTTATGGGTCTCTCGGTAACCTTTGTTACTGCATTTTCTAACCTCGTGATGTCGCTGTTGCGCAATGGTCTTCCATCGCGTATCCGTATCATCGTGCAGCTGGTGGTTATCGCAACGCTTGTAATCGTTGTTGACCAGTTCCTGCGCGCGTATATGTATGATGTATCTAAGCAGCTCTCGGTATACGTAGGTCTTATCATTACCAACTGTATCGTGATGGGTCGTGTTGAGGCCTTTGCGTTGGGCAACAAGCCCTGGGACTCGTTTGTCGATGGTCTGGCCAATGGTCTTGGCTACGCCTTCATCTTGGTGTTGGTGGCCTTCTTCCGCGAGCTCTTCGGTTCGGGTACTCTGTTTGGCTTCGATGTGTTGGCACGCTTCGGCTATACCAACAATGCGTTGATGCTGTTCCCACCTATGGCGCTCATCATCATCGGCTGCATCATCTGGGTTCATCGCTCTATTAACAAGGATTTACAGGAAAAATAGGAGGGTAGCATATGTTAAATTTGTTTATTAATTCGGTATTTATCGAGAATATGGTCTTCGCATACTTCTTCGGTATGTGTTCGTACATTGCCGTATCGAAGAGCGTTAAGACCGCACTTGGCTTGGGTGCTGCCGTTACCTTTGTTGAGGTTATGACCGTGCCTTTGAACTACCTTCTCGACCAGTATGTACTTAAGGATGGCGCTTTGGTTGAGGGTGTAGACCTCAGCTTCTTGTCATTCATTCTCTTTATCGCTGTTATCGCTGCCTTCGTGCAGCTTGTGGAGATGATTGTCGAGAAGTTCGCTCCTGCGCTCTACAACCAGCTTGGTATCTTCTTGCCTCTTATCGCCGTAAACTGTGCCATTATGGGTGGCTCGCTCTTTATGCAGCAGATGGTAGGCACCGAGATTAACTCTGTAGGCGACTCTATCGTCTATGGTCTTGGCTCGGGTATTGGTTGGTGGCTCGCTATCGTTATGATGGCTGCTATCCGCGAGAAGATTGAGTACTCTCACGTTCCTGCAGCGATGAAGGGCCCAGGTATCGCGTTTATCATTACAGGTCTTATGGGTATGGCCTTTATGATCTTCTCGGGTATTCAGTTGTAACCTTTAAAAAGAGTAAGGAATATGAATTTCACAGTTATTTTATGGGCAATAGTTGCCTTTCTTGCAGTAACACTCTTGTTGGTGGCGCTGCTACTCTTTGCAAAGGCAAAGCTTACGTCATCGGGTGCCGTAAAGATTGATATCAACGGCGGTGACAAGGTGTTGGAGGTAGAGTCAGGCTCTACGCTTCTTAACACACTCTCTGAGCAGGGTATCTTCCTCCCTTCGGCTTGTGGTGGTAAGGGTGCTTGCGGTCAGTGCAAGTGCCAGGTAGTCGCTGGTGGTGGCGAGATTCTGCCTACCGAGCGCGGCTTCTTCAACCGCCGTCAGATTAACGACGGCTGGCGTCTCGGCTGCCAGGTTAAGGTTAAGGAGGATATGCAGATTAAGGTTCCTGCTTCGGTGCTCAGCATCAAGAAGTGGGAGTGCGAGGTTGTGTCGAACAACAACGTGGCTACCTTCATCAAGGAGTTCGTTGTTAAGCTCCCCGAGGGCGAGCACCTCAACTTCCGCTCGGGTGGTTACATCCAGATCGACGTGCCTGCAATCACCGTAGACTATAAGGATATCGACGTCGATCCTGAGTACCGCGAGGATTGGGAGAAGATGGGCGTCTTCAACCTTAAGATGGTTAACCCCGAGCCTCAGGTGCGTGCATACTCGTGCGCTACATATCCTGCCGAGGGCGATATCATCAAGCTCAACGTGCGTATTGCAACGCCTCCATTCGACCGCGCTAAGGGTGGCTTTATGAACGTAAATCCTGGTGTATGCTCTTCATACATCTACTCGCTCAAGCCTGGTGACAAGATTATTATGTCGGGCCCATTTGGTGAGTTCTTCTTGCCAGATGATCTCTCGGACGATCAGGAGCTTGTATTCATCGGTGGTGGTGCAGGTATGGCGCCTATGCGTTCACACATTATGCACCTCTTCAAGACTCTTAAGACGGGTCGCAAGGTTAACTTCTTCTACGGTGCTCGTTCGCTCAAGGAGGCCTTCTACCTCGACGACTATTACCAGATCGAGAAGGAGTTCCCTAACTTCAAGTTCCACCTCGCTTTGGATCGTCCCGATCCAGAGGCTGATAAGGCTGGTGTTCCTTATGTTCCAGGCTTTGTACACAACGTTCTCTATGAGACATATCTCAAGAACCACGACGAGCCAGAGGGCATCATCTACCTTATGTGTGGACCTCCAATGATGGCCCAGTCGGTTGTCAACCTTCTTGACAGCCTCGGAGTGCCAGCGGAGAATATCTTGTTCGATAACTTCGGCGCATAATTTCCGATTATAAGGCAGACATCTACTGCCGCTAACAAAAAGTCCCGACAATGAGCAGTACTTCAAGTACAGCCCATCGTCGGGATTTTTGCTGAGCGTTGTATCGGCGCCCTTCTGACGCTAAAATTGGGATGGGATCTTCTTTTGCGGTATACAACAGGGACAACAGAGAAAGATGATACCCGACTTCGTTGTTGTCTCTTTCGTCTCTTTCGTCCCTCTCGTCTCTGTTGTCTCTAAACTTTCTTTAGCGCCTTTAGGCGCGAGCTACCCTTAACCCTTCCACGCGAAGCTAAACCGCTCCATCTCGCGCGTACTGGTCGCTGTTACTTCAGTGGTGAGTCGGGCTCTTTGGCCATAACGGCGTAGAAGAGCTTATCGACAAGGCCTGGGAAGAACTTCTTAAGCAGGTGAGTACCTCGACCCTCCCACTCCATAAGGCAAAGGCGCTTGCGGCGGCGGATGCCGCGCTCGACGATGTGGGCAACCTGCTCCGGAGTCATCATCTTGGCCTCGTCGCGTGGTGTCTCGCCCTGCTGCGTGCCATCGGCTGTGAGGGCCGAGAAGCGCACGTTCGAGGCCGTAAATCCTGGGCAGGCGGTCATCACGTGCAGACCCTTCTTAAGGTTCTCAACGCGGATGGTATCGAGGAAGCCTGTCATTGCGTACTTCGATGCCGAGTATCCCGTGCGGCCAGGCAGGCCGTGGATGCCCGCAACCGATGAGATGCCCACCAGCGAGCCGCGCGATTTCTGAAGCCATTTAAGCGCATACTTAGTGCAGTTTACCGTGCCCCAGAAGTTGACATCCATAAGTCGATGTAGCACCTTAAGGTCGCAGTCGTCGAAGAGCGCGCGCATCGAGAGTCCTGCGTTGCAGATGAGCACGTCGATGCCTCCGAATGTCTCGACGGCGTGCTCCATCAGGCGTTTGCAATCCTCCTCGCACACCACGTCACACGCGGCGTAGGTCACCTTGCCCCCTGCGGCCTTGATCTCTGCGGCTATGCGCTTAAGCTCCTCCTCGCGGCGCGCTGCCATAACCACCTTAGCTCCCATCTTTGCATACTCGCGTGCCATAGCCTCGCCTATGCCCGACGAAGCGCCTGTGACCACGACAACCTTGTTATTTAGACAGTTTCCCATACTATATTATACTTTTATTTATATTTTACTCTTTACAACTCAATCTGTAACCCATCGTAGGCTAAATGCACTCCCTCGGGCAACATTGCCTCGGTAGTGCTGTGCAGACCTATGCGGTGCGACATATGCGTGAGGTATGCTCTGCGAGGTGCTACGCGCTCTATGAGTGCGAGGGCCTCAGCGACCGAGTAGTGCGAGTTGTGACTCTCCCAGCGCAGAGCGTTGACTACGAGCGTGTCGACGCCTTGCAGCTTAGCCTCCTCGTCGGGCGATATGTAGTTCATATCGGTAAGGTAGGCCAGTGCCCCGAAGCGGTAGCCTACGGAGCGGAAGCGCTCGGAGTGCTTGCCGACAATGGGGGTTATCTCTATCTGGTCGATGCTGAAGGGTTTAGACTCGTCTATGGTGTGTAGCTTAATCTCGGGCACTCCCACATACTTATTCTCCGCAAAGGCGTATGCAAAGTCGTGGCGCACGGCACCTATCGTAGGCTCGTTGCCGTAGATGTGCATAGTGTGTATTGTGGGGTAGTCGACGAAGTTAAAGGCGCGCACGTCGTCTATGCCGCCTGTGTGGTCCTTATGTTCGTGCGTGAGGAGTATCGCGTCGATGTGGTCGACGCCCTCGCGCAGCATCTGGTAGCGGAAGTCGGGCCCTGCATCTATGACTATACGCCGCGTGCCGCACTCTACCATCGCCGCCGTGCGCAGACGCCCGTCGCGCCTATCCGCCGAGCGACACACCTCGCACCGACACCCGATGACGGGCACTCCCTGTGATGTACCTGTGCCTAAAAATGTTAACTTCATACCCTCTGTCGACCGTTAGTTGCAGTGACAAAGGTAGCGAAAAAAACGTTACGTTGTAGCGGCCGACCAAAAAATGGCTATGGCGCGTGGCCAAGTAGATATTTTACAATTAATAATGGGATAAAATAAATCATATATTACGAAAAAATATGTACCTTTGTCCCGAGATAGTAACTAAACTAAAAATCTATATCGTACTATGAAAAAACTATTATCATTGGCCGTAGTCGCTATGTTGGCTATGGTAGCGTGTGAGAAGACCTCTCAGGACGATCAGTCGGGAAATAATCCTGGTGGTGAGAACACAGCGGTGTCAGGCACTATGACCATCACTTCAGAGTCGCCTATCGACTTTAAGTTTATTGGCGGTGCTGGCGAGATTACCTTCACCCTTGAGGGTGCTAAGGAGGGCGATAAGCCTGCGGTAGAGTGCGCTCAGGCGTGGATTACCGACCTTGCTGTAGCCGAGACCATCACCTTTAACGTTGAGCGTAGCACCGTTCAGGAGGAGCGCACGGCAATCATCCTCGTAACCTATGGCGAGCAGGAGGAGCAGGTATTCGTTAAGCAGAGTGCTGCCTACGAGCCAGCGATGGTTGAGTTCGAGGCTAAGGCACTCAATGGTGAGTATCAGCGTGTATCGAAGAGCGGTAATGGCTACAACTACTTCATCATCCTCTCGGAGAAGGGTACCACAGGCTGGTATGACCTCTACATTGATGCATACTATCGTATCGACCTATACTCAGAGGTTGCTCCTGCGGATTTGACAGAGAATAGCGCTTCGGTACTTCCCCAGGGCGTTTACTACTTCGACGACCTCTCGTTGGAGGATAATGGCACATTTGCTCAGAACCAGAGCGCTCGCCTCGAGTGCTTTGAGGATGGTAGCTTCAAGGAGGATTGGTTTAAGGATGGTGTGCTTATCGTGACCGAGAACAAGGTTGAGCTCTACGTAACAACCGTTAGCGGCGTAGTACACCACGTAGTATATGAGGGTAGCCTTGAGATTGGCTGGATGGAGATTCCTGCTCCTGACCACTATACATCGCTTACCGCAGACTACACCTTCGAGCACAAGGGCTTTGTATCGCAGATCTACTACTATGCTGATGCTGAGAACGTAGGCCTCGGTAACTGGATTATCTCGGCTGCTAACTCTTACGAGACAATGAATGGCGACTACCTCAAGGTAGATGTATACCTTGAGAGCCTCGAGTACAACCCAGAGCTTATCTATGGTGAGTATGAGGCAGTAGCTACCTCTGCCGAGCTTAAGGCTGGTAACTTCCTCGGTGGCGTCTTCGGCTCTTGGCTCTATGGCGTTGAGGATGGCTACCTCGTAAATGGCACTATCGCACCACTCTACTCAGGTAAGGTGAAGATCGAGAAGAGTGGCACAGGTGCTCTTATCACCGTAGACTGCGTTGATGACCTCGGCTATAAGGTTCAGGGTACATTTGAGTGTCCTACTGTGGAGTTCTATGATTTGACCTCTCAGATGCAGTAATTTGTTGTGATAGCGGCGCTACTGCGACGCTTCAGTCGAAATGGCGGATGGGACATACTTGGAAGTATTTCCCATCCGCCATTTCTCGTGTCAGCGCCACATTAGCACCACTCTGACAACAAATTAGGGCTTGCGCGTGATGACTAAGAGACTAAAGAGACGCAGAGACGAAAGAGACCACAGGGAGGCAGCAAGGTCGGTGCGGTTTTGTCGTTGTCGCTAAATAAAAACGAAAGCCGATACCCGACTTCGTTGTTGTCCCTGCGTCTCTGTTGTCCCTGTTGTCTCTAAACTCTCTGTTGTCTCTTTAGCTTGCGCGTGAAATGGCTGGGGATTTTGGGGATAACCGCAAGCGGGGCTTGCTCTGGGGATTGTGGGGAAATTGGGGATACTGGGGAGTTAGCGACAACAGCAAAATTACTAATTGCTAATTACTAATTACTAATTACTCACTACTCACTACTCATTACTCATTACTCATCTAATCTCCTCCCTCTTCCATATGCGAAAAATAGAACAATTTACCGTGCCGCCTAACACTCTCCATTGCCGCCATTTTGTGGTGTTAAAAAGTTAACAGCGAAAATACTATGATTTTTCGCGCGAAATGTATACCTTTGCACCGATTTTTGTCGTTTTAGGCTATCGTACAATCGGCAAACCGCCACCAAAGGCTGTGAGGGGCGTTCGAAGCGTTATAGCAGAGCTATAGGAGAGTGCGCGGTTAGAGATGGTAGGGTAGCAGTGGAATAGATAAACATAATAATTTTTGATGAAATATGAGAGAGAAGAAATTTATCACTTGCGATGGTAACTACGCTGCAGCGCATATTGCATATATGTTCTCAGAGGTGGCAGCCATCTATCCCATCACCCCATCGTCAACTATGGCAGAGCTTGTTGACGAGTGGTCGGCGCAGGGCAAAAGGAACATTTTTGGTGATACCGTCAAGGTTGTAGAGATGCAGTCGGAGGCTGGTGCTGCAGGTGCAGTACACGGCTCATTGCAGAGTGGTGCCTTGACATCGACATTTACCGCATCACAGGGTCTGCTCCTGATGGTGCCAAATATGTATAAGATTGCAGGCGAGCTCCTCCCTGGCGTGTTCCACGTATCGGCACGTGCCTTGGCAGCTCAGTCTCTCTCAATTTTCGGCGACCACCAGGATGTTATGGCGGTGCGCCAGACAGGCTTTGCGATGCTCGCAACATCGTCTGTTCAGGAGGTTATGGACCTGGCAGGTGTGGCTCACATCGTAGCTCTTAAGTCGCGCATACCCTTCGTACACTTCTTCGATGGCTTCCGCACATCACACGAGATTCAGAAGATCGAGCTTATCGACGAGGCGTCGCTCGCAGCGATGTTCGACCGCGAGGCTCTCAAGGAGTTCCGCCGCCGCGCGCTCAACCCCGAGCATCCCGTAACACGCGGTACTGCCCAGAACCCCGATATCTACTTCCAGACTCGCGAGGCATCGAATAAGTTCTACAACGCTGTGCCCGACATGGTTGCCGAGGCTATGGAGAAGATTTCGACAATCACAGGTCGTGAGTATAAGCCATTCACATACTACGGCGATCCCGAGGCTGAGAATATCATCATCGCTATGGGCTCGGTTACCGAGACAATCAAGGAGTGTGTAGACTACCTCCGCACTCAGGGTAAGAAGGTCGGCGTCATCACCGTACACCTCTACCGCCCATTCTCGGCAAAGCATCTCTTCAACGTATTGCCTAAGTCGGTTAAGCGCATCTGCGTGCTCGACCGCACTAAGGAGCCAGGCTCTAACGGCGAGCCTCTGTTGCTCGACATACGCGATGCATTCTACGAGTGCGAGAATCGCCCTATGATCGTCGGTGGCCGCTACGGACTCTCGTCGAAGGATACCACCCCAGCGCAGATGTTGGCCGTATTTGCTAACCTCGAGGAGGCGCAGCCTAAGAACCACTTCACCGTGGGTATCAACGACGACGTTACGATGTTGTCACTGCCCGTAGGCAAGGAGATATCGATGGCTAAGGAGGGTACTTTCGAGGCACTCTTCTTCGGTCTTGGCTCGGATGGTACGGTAGGTGCTAACAAGAACTCTATCAAGATTATCGGTGGCTCGACAGACAAGTACTGCCAGGCATACTTCTCTTACGACTCTAAGAAGTCGGGAGGCTACACCTCGTCGCACCTCCGTTTCGGCGATAAGCCTATCACCTCGCCATACTTGGTTACTACGCCCGACTTCGTAGCGTGCCACGTGCCTTCGTATGTCGAGAAGTACGACGTGCTGAAGGGTCTTAAGCGCGGTGGTTCGTTCCTCCTCAACTCGGTAAACGATGCTGCCACAACCTGCGCAACGCTCCCAACACATATGAAGATATACCTCGCTAAGAAGGGTATCAACTTCTATATCATCAACGCTACAAAGATTGCCGCAGAGCTCGGTCTTGGCTCACGTACCAACACCATAATGCAGGCTGCGTTCTTCAAGATTGCCGATATCATCCCTATCGAGAAGGCTGTCGAGGAGATGAAGAAGGCCATCTACAAGTCGTATGGCAACAAGGGCGAGGATATCGTCAATATGAACTACGCCGCTGTAGACGCTGGTTGCGAGGCTGTTATCAAGGTCGACGTGCCTGCTGAGTGGGCAGAGTTGGAGTGCACCGAGGCAGCACACGTAGCCTCGTCAGAGGTCCCAGCCTTCGTGCGCGAGGTCTGCGAGCCTATCGATGCCCTCAAGGGCGATATGCTCCCAGTATCGGCATTCAATGGCCGCGAGGATGGTACTTGGGATAACGGCACTGCCGCCTACGAGAAGCGCGGCATCGCCACCTCAGTGCCCCAGTGGAAGATAGAGAACTGTATCCAGTGTAACCAGTGTGCCTACGTATGTCCTCACGCTGCCATCCGCCCATTCCTCGCTACCGAGGAGCAGGCTGCAGCCTCGGGCGTAGAGTGGAAGCAGGGTCTGGGCGAGACTAAGCATCTCAAGTTCCGCATCCAGGTGTCGCCACTCGACTGTACGGGCTGTAACAACTGCGTGGATGTGTGTCCTGCTAAGGATAAGGCACTCGTCCTCCGTCCTCTGGCCGAGCAGCTCCCTCAGGCCGAGAATTGGACCAAGATTACTAAGGAGATTGGCTATACGGAGTATGTAGATAAGACTAAGTCGGTTAAGAATCTTCAGTTTGCCAAGCCACTGTTCGAGTTCTCGGGCGCTTGTGCTGGTTGCGGCGAGACCCCTTATATCAAGGCTATCACCCAGCTCTTCGGCGACCGTATGATGGTTGCTAACGCTACGGGTTGTACCTCTATCTACTCTGGCTCAGCACCTTCGACCCCATACTGCACCAATGCTCAGGGTCAGGGCCCTGCGTGGGCAAACTCACTCTTCGAGGATAACGCCGAGTTCGGTCTCGGTATGCGCATCGGCGTCGAGAAGATTCGCCAGGGCCTCGAGGATGTTATGACTAAGGCTATCGCCGAGTGCTCGTGCTGCTCTGACGAGCTTAAGGCCACTATGAAGGAGTGGATCGAGGCGCGCCACACCGCCGCAGCATCGCGCGAGGTGACAGCACGCCTGCTCCCAATGGTTGAGGCTTGCGACTGCGACTACTGCAAGACCATCCTCGAGTATAAGGATTGGCTCGTTAAGAAGTCACAGTGGATCATCGGTGGTGACGGCTGGGGCTATGATATCGGTTTCGGTGGCGTAGACCACGTGCTCGCGTCGGGCGAGGATGTCAACATCCTTATCGTCGATACCGAGGTGTACTCTAACACCGGAGGCCAGTCATCTAAGTCAACACCTGTAGGTGCTGTTGCTAAGTTCGCATCAGCCGGTAAGCGCATCCGCAAGAAGGATATCGGCGCTATTGCAATGACCTACGGCTATGTGTACGTTGCTCAGGTATCTATCGGAGCATCGCAGCAGCAGCTCTTCAACGTGCTTAAGGAGGCTGAGGCATACCCAGGCCCATCGCTCATCATCGCCTACGCTCCTTGTATCAACCACGGTATCAAGGGCGGTATGACCCGCACACAGACCGTAGGTAAGCAGGCTGTGGAGTGTGGCTACTGGCACCTCTGGCACTACAACCCACAGCTCGAGGCTGAGGGTAAGAACCCATTTGTCCTCGACTCTAAGGAGCCCGACTGGAGTAAGTTCCGCGACTTCCTGATGAAGGAGGTGCGCTACACCTCTCTTAAGAAGGCCTTCCCCGCCGAGGCCGAGCAGCTCTTTGAGGCTGCCGAGGAGAATGCTAAGTGGCGTTATCAGTCGTATGTAAACCGCACCAAGTAATTTGTTGTGAAAAGGGGTCATCTGCGACCTCTCAATCATTGCCACGAATGGGAAATACGCATAGTATGTCCCATCCGTGGCAATCTCTTTATCGAGGTCACATCTACCCCCTTTTGACAACAAATTGGGTAGTGCTGTCCCGAGCCTACAGCTTGCGCGTGAATTTTTTAGAGACTACAGAGACGAAAGAGACGCAGAGACCACAGAGAACAGAAAGGTTTGTGTGGCTAATGCGTTATCGCTAAATGAGAGAGACAACAGAGACGAAAGAGACGAAAGAGACGAAAGAGCCCACAGAGCCCACAGGGACCACAGAGACCACAGAGACCACAGGAACAACAACGAAGTCGGATATCATCTTTCTCTGTTATCTCTGTTATCTCTGCTGTCTCTGTAGTCTCTGTAGTCTCTGCGTCTCCTTAAATTCCCTAATCTCCTTAATCTCCCTTGTCGAATCGTTGCCATATGGGCACAAAAAAAAAGAGCAGTACTCTTCCCTTATGAAATTTTAAGCCTCCCTTATCAAAGGGAGGTTTGGAGGGATTGTATATGTTGTTGCCCAGGGGCACAAAAAAAAGAGCAGGAAACTGCCCTTATTAACTTTTAATCCTCCCTTATCAAAGGGAGGTTTGGAGGGATTGTATATGTCGTTGCCCTATGGGCACAAAAAAAGAGCAGTATTCTGCTCTTTTTTTGTGCCCAGGATAGGACTCGAACCTACACGCCGTTAAGCACTCGCACCTGAAACGAGCGCGTCTACCATTTCGCCACCTGGGCATCGTTTCAACCCTGCAAAAGTAGTATATTTTTTTTAATTTTTGTATATTTGTGCAAAATTTATTTTACGGTCGCGCATTAAAGTGTGTGCTAATGATTAGTTATAAACTTGTATAACGCTGATTATTATGGGATTAAATAGATTAAGCGCAGGATATAAGGTGGCACTATGGGTCATACTTCTTGTGGCCATTGACCAGATTGTCAAGATGCTCGTACACTTCAACCTCGAGGTTGGCGAGCGCATAGAGGTATTCTCGTGGTTCAACCTATGCTATGTCGAGAACAATGGCTTCGCCTTCGGTATGCAGCTCGGCAGTGGCGAGGGGGGCGTAGACTGGGGTAAGCTCGTGTTGAGTCTCTTCCGCATAGGTATGATTGGTGCGCTGATCTACGGAATCGGCTACCTCATCAAGCGCAAGAGCAGCGTGCCTCGGGGAGTGATTGTTGGCGCTGTGCTTATCCTCGCTGGCGCTATAGGCAATATGATCGACAGCCTACTTTACGGTGTGCTTCTCGACACGCAGGATGGAGGTCTGCTTATGGGTAAGGTTATTGATATGATTCACCTGCCACTCTTCAAGTGGGAGAACTGCCCCGAGGTGCTCGACTTCCTCGTCGGGTGGGATGGCTACTTCTTTGGCGCGGTATTCAATGTCGCCGATGCCTATATCTCGGTTGCGGTGGTCTACCTACTTATCTTCCAGTATAAGTTTTTCAAGTAGTATCGAATCATAGGGTTGTAGCACTGCGCCGTGACGTGGTGCTACTCTGTTATTATGGCTATTGTTGATGACTTTTTGCTATGGCTCGAGGCCGAGCGTCGCTACTCGCCACTTACGGTGCGTAACTATCGCCGCGATATAGATGACTTCTTATCGTGGCAGGGCATTACGCGCGAGGAGTTCGAGCCTCGTAATATTGAGCGCGCCGACATTCTCGACTGGACGATATACCTGCACGAGCAGCGGCACTTAGCCTCGGCAAGCGTCAACCGCTCGGTGGCTACGCTACGCACTCTGTGGCGGTGGATGAAGGAGCGCGGCTATGTCGAGAAGAATATCACCTCGCTTATCTCGCAGTTTAAGACGCCGCGTCGCCTGCCTCAGTTTGTCCCCGAGACGCGTATGATGGAGCTTGTCGACGCGCTACGCGCCGATATCGACTCCGAGGAGTTCCTGCGTCTGCGCAATGCGGTAATCATACTTCTTATATATACTGCGGGCCTGCGCCTTTCGGAGCTTGTCGAGGCCAATGTCGACGACATAGCCTCGGACTACTCCTCTATTCGTGTTATGGGTAAGGGTGGCAAGCAGCGTGTGCAACCTCTTCTGGAGGGTATGGCTATGGTATTAAAAAAGTATTTTCGTCAAATTTCTTCGCAAAATATTTGCATAGGTCAGAAAAAACCATTAATTTTATCACAGCAAGGAGAGCGATTGAGCCGACGTACGGTGCAGCGCGTGGTCGATAGGACTCTTAAGTGTGCTGGTGTTCAGGGTAAGACCTCGCCCCACGTCCTGCGTCACACCTTCGCAACGCATCTCCTCAACCGAGGCTCGGACCTCAGGGAGATACAGGAGCTCTTGGGGCACTCCTCGCTGCGGGCCACGCAGGTATATACGCATACCGATATCGAGCGGCTCAAGGAGACATACCACACCTTCCATCCGCGCGAGGGCGGCGATGCCGAGGAGTAGGCAGAGGTAGAAGACCGTGGTAGGAGACGATAGCAAGAGCCGAGTGGTGATGTCGGGGCGATATGGTCGCACGTTGGCAAGATATATGAAGGACAGCCCGATGCCGCGAGAGCATCGGCATAATATAAACTTAATACTTTATGACCTATGAACGTACAGATTCAGTCAGTAAGATTCGATGCAGGTAAACAACTGCTTGAGTTTATTCAGAAGAAGATGGATAGATTGGATCGCTTTGTCGATGATAGAGCGGGTGACGTTGAGGTGGTGTTGCGCCTCGACCCCGACTCTGAGAAGGGCAACAAAGTAGTAGTAATTTCACTCCACGTGCCTGGTGGCGATATTCGTGTGGAGGAGAGAGCATTCACCTTTGAGGAAGCGATAGACAATTCAATGGATATTATCAAACGACAGCTCGAGAAGATTAAGGCTAAGTTTGAGAAGTAAGAGCGTTCACCCCACGCTATGGCGGTCACCATCGGGTGGCCGCCTTTTTGTTAATACAGCAAGCATTTTACAGCTAAGTACGCCTCAAGTGGTGGAGATTACGTACTTTTTTCTATCTTTGGTGTCATAATGACGCATCCTCTACAGTAAGCATTTTACAGCTAAGTACGCCTCAAGTGGTGGAGATTACATACTTTTTGCTATCTTTGGCGTCATAATGACGCATCCTCTACAGCAAGCATTTTACAGCTAAGTACGCCTCAAGTGGTGGAGATTACATACTTTTTGCTATCTTTGCGCGGAGATTAATTAATATAGAGATATGGCAGGTTCGAATTTTGTCGATTACGTAAAGATATTCGCACGCTCTGGTCACGGAGGTGCAGGCTCGTGTCACTTCCGCCGAGAGAAGTTTGTGGCCTTCGGAGGCCCCGATGGCGGCGATGGCGGTAAGGGTGGTAGCATCATACTCCAGGGCGATAGCCAGTATTGGACACTCATACACCTCAAATATAAGCGTCACCAGTTTGCCGAGGATGGCGAGAATGGCCACGGAGCACGCTCCACAGGTGCCGATGCTAAGGATATCATCATCCCCGTACCTCTGGGTACTGTGGCTAAGCAGGTCATCACCGACGAGGAGACGGGCGAGACATATACCGAGCTTGTGGGCGAGGTTACCGAGCACGGCGAGCAGCTCGTTCTGCTCAAGGGTGGTCGTGGTGGCCTCGGTAACTGGCACTTCCGCACCGCGACAAACCAGACGCCACGCTACGCGCAGCCAGGCGAGGAGGGTGCCGAGGGCGCCTTTATCCTCGAGCTTAAGGTGCTCGCCGACGTGGGCCTTGTGGGCTTCCCTAACGCTGGTAAGTCGACACTGCTCTCTGTGGTCTCGGCTGCCAAGCCTAAGATTGCCAACTACGCCTTTACAACCTTAGAGCCAAACTTGGGCATCGTCTCTGTGCGCGACGACCACTCCTTCGTTATGGCCGACATCCCTGGTATCATCGAGGGAGCACACGAGGGTCGTGGCCTCGGCACTCGCTTCCTTAGACATATCGAGCGTAACTCCGTGCTGCTCTTTATGATTCCTGCTGATAGCGACGATATCGCCGCCGACTACAACATCCTGCTCGGCGAGCTCACGCAGTACAACCCCGAGCTGTTGGATAAGGAGCGACTCCTCGCCATTACCAAGTGCGATATGCTCGATGACGAGCTTATAGAGCAGATGAAGGCTCACCTCCCCGAGGGTGTAGAGTCTATATTTATCTCGTCGGTTGCCAATATGAATATTACGCAGCTTAAGGATATGCTTTGGCGTGCCCTTAACCGATAATTTGTTGTGAAAAGGGGTCATCTGCGCCCTCTCAATCATTGCCCCGAATGGGAAATACTTCGAGTATGTCCCATCCGGGGCAATCTCTTTATCGAGGCCACATCTAACCCCTTTTGACAACAAATTTGGTTGTGCTACCCATCGACGGCATTTTTGCCGAGCGTTGTATCTACTACCTTTTGACAACAAATTTGGTTGTGCTTGCGGTGCTAAAGGGAGATTAGGGAGATTAGGGAGATTAGGGACTGCAGAGACCACAGAGACCACAGAGAAAGATGATACCCAACTTCGTTGTTGTCTTTCTCGTCACTCTCTTCCCTTTCGTCTTTCTCGTTTAGCGACAACGCTTTAGCCGCACAAACCTCTCTGCACCCTTCGCTACCCTTTAGCTCGCGCCAGCGAGCGAACTACTCTTTAGCACAGCTGGTGCAGCCTTATAATTGAAAAGATTTTTGATTTTAGTGGAGCAGATTTAGCTTATCGCAAAAGAGACTACCGCAGGATAGTACTCAAGGTACAGCCTGCGGTAGTCTACTTTTAGGGATGTGCCGCAGATGCGGCCTTATAATCGAAAATTACTTGTTGTAAGCCTTCATAATCGAGATAAGATCCAACACCTTGTTCGAGTAACCCCACTCGTTATCGTACCAAGATACAACCTTCATAAAGGTCTCGTTGATAGCGATACCTGCAGTAGCGTCGAAGATAGAGGTGCGAGCATCGCCGAGGAAGTCTGAAGATACAACAGCCTCGTCGGTGTAGCCGAGGATACCCTTGAACTCACCCTCAGAAGCGCGCTTCATAGCAGCACATACCTCCTCGTAAGTAGCAGGCTTCTCGAGGTTAACAGTAAGGTCAACAACAGATACGTCGAGAGTAGGAACACGCATAGACATACCTGTGAGCTTACCCTTCAATGCTGGGATAACCTTACCTACAGCCTTAGCAGCACCTGTAGACGATGGGATGATGTTGCCGCAAGCTGCGCGGCCACCACGCCAGTCCTTCATAGATGGGCCGTCAACAGTCTTCTGAGTAGCAGTAACTGAGTGAACGGTAGTCATAAGACCGTTTACAAGGCCGAAGTTATCGTTGAGGACCTTAGCGATAGGAGCCAAGCAGTTAGTTGTACAAGATGCGTTAGATACGATCTGCTGGCCTGCATACTCAGAGGTGTTCACGCCGCATACGAACATAGGGGTGTCGTCCTTCGAAGGAGCTGACATAACTACGTACTTAGCACCTGCGGTGATGTGAGCCTGAGCCTTCTCAGCTGTAAGGAAGAGACCTGTAGACTCTACTACGTACTCTGCCTCAACCTCGTTCCACTTAAGGTTTGCAGGATCCTTCTCGGCAGTTACGCGAATCTCGTTGCCGTTAACGATAAGGAGGCTCTTCTCCTCGCAGTAGTCAACAGTGCCGTCGAACTTGCCGTGCATAGTGTCGTACTTGAGCATATAAGCCAAGTAGTCTACTGGGCAGAGGTCGTTGATACCTACAACCTGGAACTTGTCTGCCTGTGAGCAAGCAGCACGGAATACCATACGGCCGATACGACCAAAGCCATTAATACCAATCTTAATCATAATTACTCTTATTTTTTAATTAATAGATAATTGCAACTTATTTGCCATCTTTATGGAGCACAAATTTATATATTTTTGGTCTATAAAGCAAGTAAAATTAAAAAAATTTAATATGTTTAATCTATTTATACTCCACCACCCGCGAATCAGCGTACTACACTCTTGGCACGCTTGGCCATTGCCGAGGCGAAGACGAAGTCGTTGAGCTCGGGATTTTCCGAGAGTAGGATATCGTCTTTAGTACCTTCCCACCACTTCTTGCCCTCGTGGATATATACAATCTTCTCGCCAATCTCCATCACCGAGTTCATATCGTGGGTGTTGACTATCGTGGTGATATTAAACTCCTTGGTGATATCCTGAATAAGGTTGTCGATGACTACCGAGGTCTGGGGGTCGAGACCCGAGTTGGGCTCGTCGCAGAAGAGGTAGCGCGGGTTGAGGACTATGGCGCGCGCTATGGCCACGCGCTTGACCATACCGCCACTAAGCTCCGAGGGGTAGAGATGGTCGGCACCTACAAGGCGCACGCGCTCGAGGCAGAAGGTCACCCTATCGCGCTTCTCGCCCTCGCTCATCTCTGTAAATAGGTCGAGCGGCAGGCGCACATTCTCTCTCACGGTCGACGAGTCGAGCAAAGCGCCGCCCTGGAATATCATACCTATATCCTTGCGTATAGCCTTACGCTCGCGAAAGCCGAGGTCGGTATAGCATACGTCGTCGAAGAATATCTTGCCCGAGTCGACATCGTGCAGTCCCACGAGCGACTTTAGAAGCACGGTCTTACCCGAGCCACTGCGGCCTATAATGAGGTTAGTCTTACCGGTGTCGAACTCTACGGTAATGTCGTCGAGGACCGTACGTCCATCGAAGGCCTTTGATATATGGTCTGCTCGAATCATACGCGCATAATCTGTGTTAGTATAAGGTCGAAAATCATAATGGTAATGGAGCTTGCCACCACCGCACGTGTCGAGGCGCGGCCCACCTCCAATGAGTTACCCTTAGCATAGTAGCCGCAGAATGCCGATATCGAGGTTATGATAAAGGCAAACACCGCGCCCTTGACCAGGGCGTAGGTAACAGAGAAGGGCTCGAAGCAGTAGAAGAGGCCCTCGATATAGTCACCAGGTAGCATAATGCCCGTAAGGTAGGCTATGGCGTAGCCACCCACGATACCCACAAAGATAGAGAAGAGCGTGAGAAGCGGGAAGAAGAGCACCGTAGCCACCACCTTAGGAAGTATTAGGTACGAGGCTGAGTTTACGCCCATAATCTCGAGGGCGTCGATCTGCTCGGTGATACGCATAGTACCAATCTCCGAGGCGATATTCGAGCCTACCTTACCAGCAAGGATGAGGGCCACTACGGTCGATGAGAACTCAAGGACCATCACCTCGCGTGTGGCGTAGCCAATCATAAACTGAGGGATGAATGGTGACTCAAGGGTTATGGCCATCTGTAGGGCTACTACTGCGCCTATAAATGCCGAGATTATGGCCGTCAGCGATATAGAGTTAAAGCCTAAGGCCTCGATCTCGAACCATATGCGACGACGATATATCCGAAACTTCTCGGGACGCGAAAAGACCTTGCCGAGGAGTTGGAAATAACGACCTATCTGTTCAAATAATGTTATCATTGTACTCTTTGTTTGCTTATCACAGCTCTGCGTGTGGCACCACTACTCCACCTCTTCGAACTCCACGTAGTCCGACGAGTCTACATCGCTCTTCTTCGTCTTATCCTCGCCCGTAGTTTGCTGCTGGCGGCTCTGCTGCTGACGGGCGTCGGCCTCGGCCTGCATACGGCGCACAAACTCCTCGAGGGTCATACCTCCCGTGCCGCCCATATTGCCAAAGGGCGAGCCAGAGCCTCCAGAGGCCCCTCCTGCGAAGGGATTACCCGAGAATGGGCCCTGATTGAATTGTCCCTGTGCCTGACGCATCTGCTCCTCCAACTGGCGACGCATCTTACGCATACGCAACGCTCCGATGCCTATGGCAACAAGTAGCAGGGCTACGATGCCGAGAATCACCCACCCTATCCACTTAAAGACAAAGGGCGCGAAGATGGCCAGCAGGAGCATAAAGAGGCAGAATATAGGGTTGCGCTCGATAAATGCCAACAGACCGTATACTATGATTTTTAGATATCCCATCTTTAATTGTTACTGCGATTAAGTAATCGCGCAAAGTTACTATTTTTTTTAGAATTTTCAAAACGATTTACTCGCGGCTATAGTTGGTCGAGAGATACTCCTTAACGCTAAAGTGCGTATCGCGCTTCGTAGCGTTGCACTCAACGGCCTCAGCCTCGATTTGCGCGCGCACGCCACGGACGACATACTCGTCGATAAACTGGAGAATAAGGTCGCACTGGTCGTGTAGTGGCGTTGCCGCCAGCGAGTGGTCGACGTACTGAGCCGAGTAGAAGTAGTAGGGGGCATCGAGGCGCTTAAGCTGCCCTGCCACATACTTCGAGCCAAAGAATCCTACGCCCATAACCGAGGCTTTGTCGTAGGGGACGTTGCTATCCGACGTGCCGTGGAAGAGCATCATAGGGGCTGGCTCGCACCTAAACTTAGGCTTTCCCTTTGTCGAGAATATAGCTCCTGCGCACGATATCACCGCCGCATAGCGGAAATCCGAGGGCAACACCTCGGCAATCTCCGCGCCACTGCACCTTAGCCACTCGGCCTGAAGGGCGGTGATAGCGCCAGCACTCGAGCCGCTAATCATAATCTTCGAGGTATCGACGCCCCACTGCTGGCTATTATCTACGACGTAGCACGTAGCGGCATAGAGGTCTTCGACGGCGATGGTCACGGCGTTATCCAAGAGGCCAATCATATCCACCAGGCCCACACCCTCGGGTATGCTCTTAAGGCCGAGGCGGTAGTCTATCGACACCACGACGATGCCGGCACGCGCCATACGCTCGAAGAACGAGACGTAGTAGTCCGTATCGCGCTCGCCACGCACAAAGCCTCCGCCAAAGGCGAATATCAGTGCTGGCCGAGGACTCTGACACTCATCCTCAACAACATATTTATCAAGATATAGCTGCTCGCTCTGGTGCGTAGCGTAGTGATAGCTCTCGCGCACCACCTCCTGAGCCTTAATCGCTACTGCTGTTATCAGCGCGATACTGAGTAATAGAATCTTTCTCATAGCGTTTCGTTATTTATCCCACTCTCCAATCTCGAGATTCTCGATCTTGCCATCGTTAATATCAAATCTTATAGCCGTCCTCACGGTATGTATACCATACTTACCTGCTGCGCCAGGGTTTATGTGTAGCAGTTCGTAGACTGGGTCGTATATCACCTTGAGGATATGCGAATGTCCTGCCACAAATATCTTGGGCCTCGAGGCGTGGATATGTTGCAACGCACGAGGCGAGTAGTGGCGTGGGTAGCCTCCTATGTGTGTCATCAGCACGCGCACGCCACCCACCTCAAAGAGGTTAACATCGTTGTACATACGTCTGAGCACACCACCGTCGATATTGCCATATACGGCCCTAAGTGGCTTAAACTCAGCGATGGCATCGGCAACCTCGACCGAGCCAAAGTCGCCAGCGTGCCACACCTCGTCGCAGGGGGCAAGGAACTCTCTGAGCGGAGCATCGAAGGTGTTGTGTGTGTCGGATATAACGCCTATCTTCATAATGTTGGTATATGTTGGTGGCAAAGATAGGCAAAATGTCGTAAGGTTAGAGTGTTTGAGCAGATTTAATAAGCTCTAAATGTCGCGCATTTATACTATTACTACCTATTGCAACGCCCAACCGTCACAAAGTTACCCTCTTGATGCTCACCACTTAGTAAAAAGTGTTATCTTTGTAAATCATTTGCAACGACTTTGCTTAACACGATTATGAAACGACTACTACTTATCGTTGCTGCCATCGTAGCTATGGGCAGCGCGACAGCACAGCAGAACCTATGGAAGAGCCAGAGCGTAGTATCTCCCGAGATTGGCGACGATGGCCGCGTGACCTTCAGACTCTACGCCCCCGAGGCTAAGAGTGTTGAGGTTGCAGGCGACTTCCTCGCCCCAGGCGTCGAGAGCGCGGTTATGACGCGCTCGGAGGATGGCCTGTGGAGCTACACCACCGAGCCCCTCGAGTCGGAGATGTACTACTACTCGCTACGCATCGATGGTATGCGCGATATAAACGACCCGTCGAATCCATATCTCGTGCGCGATGTGGCCACACAGATGAACTACTTCATCATTGGTGGCACACGCGGCGACCTATATATGGCTCAGGATGTTAAGCACGGCACCGTAGCGCGCCAGTGGGCCGAGATGGGTGGCCGCCAGCGCCGTATGGTGGTGTACACCCCTGCGGGCTACGAAGATTCGCGCCGTAGCTACCCTGTACTCTACTTGCTTCACGGTATGGGTGGCGACGAGGAGGCGTGGTTAGCCACAGGCCGCCTTGCCGAGATTATGGACAACCTCATCGCCACAGGCAAGGCCGAGGAGATGATTGTGGTTATGACCAACGGCTGCACGCGCCACGTCGCAGCGCCAGGATACTCGCACGAGGGTATGTGGCACCCATATATGAGCGGCTCGATGGATGGCTCGTTCGAGGCGCTATTTCCCGACATCGTCGAGTGGGTCGACGACCACTACCGCACCATAGCGCGCAAGGATAAGCGTGCCATAGCAGGCTTGTCGATGGGCGGCTTTCACTCGATGCAGATATCTAAGGAGCAACCCGATATGTTTGGCTACGTCGGCCTCTTCTCGGCAGCGATATTTCGTGGCGACGAGGGCGTAGAGATATACGCCGACCTCGAGGCAAAGCTCGAACGCCAGTTTTCCGAGGGCGTCAAGCTATACTGGATAGCCATCGGCCGCGACGACTTCCTCTACGACGAGAATGTCAAGTTCCGCGCACTGCTCGACGCCGAGGGTTACCCATACACCTATCGCGAGAGCGAGGGTGGCCACGTATGGCGTAACTGGCGAGTATACGTCGCGGAATTTACGCAGATGCTGTTCAAATAATCAACGATGTAAATAGATTAATACTATGAAGTTAGCAACACACTTAGGGCTACTACCACTACTTATTGTTCTGTTGTGCGGATGTATTGAGGAGCGCAAAGAGGAGCAGTCGAACACCCCAGGCGAGACTACAGCGATAACCATCACTACAAACGCTCTTAACGACTTTGGCACCTTGTGGGACTCGAGTGATAGCATTGCGGTTATCGAGAACAACGCAACCATAGCTACCGCCTCAGCTGCGGTGCTTAAGGGCGATGGTCGCGCCGAGTTTACAGCCACTATAGTCAAGGATAGCACCTCCTCGGGCTTCTGCTACGACGCTATATACCCTGCCGAGGCAGTCACCGAGGGCGACGATGAGGGCGTTGTAATAGCCACACTTAGCGAGTATCAGAGACCACAGCGCGGCACGTTCGACCGCGAGAACTTCATACTGCTTGCCGAGCGTGTTACGTCACGCAGCCAACCTCGCGAGGTGACGATGCACTTTAGCCCTATAGTCGCAGTTGGAGCATTGCAGCTAAGTGGCCTCGGCGAGGAGTGCTATATCGAGGAGATACGTCTCGAGGCCTGCGGTGCTGATGGTAGGGATATAACGCTTGCTGGCGACATAGAGATAGACCTCGCCGGGGGTGGAAAGCTCAAGTACGACCTCTGGGGTGGCTGGTCAGAAATATATCTCGACCTCGCGGCAACCATCGACACAACGACCCCGATATACTTCTGCTGCACACCTTGCGCGCTTCGCCCAGGTGACAGCCTCCGCGTAGAGGTAGAAACCAACGAGGAGTCTTTAGTCTCGACTGTCACCATAGCCGAGGGCCAGAAGATGGAGTTTAAGGCCGGGCAAACCACGCCCATCGATATACACTTCACCGCGCCTCTACCTCCCGAAGATGACGAGGATGACGGCGATGACGATGATGATTACGATGATGACGACGACGACCCTGTAGTGCCACCAACACCCTCGGACAATAGCGCGTGGCTCGAGCTCCCCGCCGAGGAGTATGCCGTGAGCTATCCCGAGGCTGTAACTATCACCATATGGGATGGCGACGACCGCAACTACACCCACTTCTACGACATAGCGACCTACACCTCGTTGTGGGTAGCCTATCCACTGGAGAACAGGCATATGGGTTCGTACTCGCGCCCAGGAGGGTGGGACTGGAATCCGAATCTCAGCACCGACGACCAGGTAAACCTATGCTCGCGCAGCTATGCTGGCGATTACTCGCGCGGCCACCTTATACCCAACGCCTCGCGTAATGGCATACGCAATATGCAGCTTCAGACCTTCTACGTTACCAACTCTGTACCACAGATTCAGGGTGGCTTCAACGGCGGCATATGGCAGAAGCTCGAGGCGGCGATACAGGCCGAGGCCGAGAGCGAGATGCTCTACGTGGTTACGGGCGTGGCCTTTAATAAGGTGGGCGAGAGTAAGACGATAAAGTATACCGCGGCTAAGGATGACACGAAGGATGTCCCCGTGCCTAACTACTTCTATAAGGTAGTGCTTAAGGTTAAGTACGATAGCAATGGCGATGTGCGCGATGCTCAGAGCGTAGGCTTTTGGTTCGAGCATAGAACCTACTCGGATAGCTACACCAACTACTCCGTCTCGGTCGATGATATCGAGGCGTGGACAGGCTTTGACTACTTTGCGGCACTTCCCGACAGTGTCGAGGACTCGGCCGAGAAGAATGACTCGTGGAGCAAGTTTACGAAGTTCTAAGCATAGCGACAGGGCGCGTGGAAGGCTTGCGCGTGAGGGTGCTTGCGCGTGAAAGATTAAGGGTAGTAGAAGGGTAGTTCGCAGGCAGAGCCTGCTAAAGGGTAGTGAAGGGTAGCGAAGGGTGCAGAGAGGTTTGTGCGGCTAAAGCGTTGTCGCTAAACGAGAAAGACGAAAGGGAAGAGAGTGACGAGAGGGACGAGAGAGACGAGAGAGACGAGAAAGACGCAGAGAAATTAGAGACCACAGAGACCACAGAGACGCAGGGACAACAGAGAAAGATGATCGCCGACTTCGTTGTTGTCTCTTTCGTCCCTCTCGTCTCTTCCGTCTCTTCCGTCTCTTCCGTCTCTTCCGTCTCTGCTGTCTCTGTGGTCTCTGCTGTCCCTAATCTCCTTAATCTCCATTTAGCACCGCAGGTGCGCACTACTCTTTCTACTACTCTTTAGCGCCGCAGGCGCGCTCTACCCTTTAGCAGGCTCTGCCTGCGCACTACCCTTATACTACTCTTCTATTCTCTTGCACTATATCCCATCTTAACCAATCGGTGGATAAAAAAAGCAATATCTCACTCCGCAGCCCCATACCTGCTTCTCCTCAGAATGTGGCGTAGAATTACACTTCTTCTCGTAATTATGACGTTTGTGACTAATTTTTTTATTTTCCACGTATCTCTATATAACTACCAGATATACAGATTAATACCTGAGTAGAGAGAAAAAATAAATAGTAAAAAATATCATTAAAATAGCAATAAATGTTGCGTGTGTAAAATTTTTAGCTATTTTTGCGGATGTAAAAAAGAATAGAATATCAATTTTAAAGCAGAAAAAAACTATTTAACAACACAACCTATGAATGCAAAACTTTACCGACTGCTCTTTATCGCAGTCTTTTCTATCTTCGCATTGGGATGTTCTACTGATGATGATAATCCCGTCACTCCTCCTCCTACGCCTGAGCCCGAGCCCGAGCTGCCTGCACCCGACAAGGTTGAGACTCAGTTTACAGGTAATATCGCGCTATTAGCCGACGGTAGCGAGCAGATTGTTGGCTTCCTGCAGAAGCGTTTTACCAATATGTCGACAGAGGTTACGGATTTAACACAAGCTGTGTTGCTTAACGAGACGAGCTCTGCCGCAATATTGGGTGATGACGCACAGTTGGCAACCGTTGCCTCTCTATGGGAGCGAGGCGGCGCTGCAATCTTTGTCAATCCAGGAAAGAGTGCTTTGCAACTTGTTCTTAAGCTAAATGCAGTATTGGTAGGCAGTGAGCCTGCTACAATTACCGACGAGGTTGCTGCAACGTTCAAGGATATAGTAATTATGATTGTCAAGGCGGACGGCGACGCACTACTTTGCAATAACATCGGTTCGCAGAAGAAGGTCTATAACCCAACAATGATTGAAAAGGATGCGGAGGGCGATGAGGCTGTTGAGAACGTGAAGGAGTCAGAGGAGAAGGTCATTACCTTTACCCCCTCGGATTATCTGGTAGGACGTCTTGCCGAGCAGGCGTGTGCGTGGCTTAATAGCCACTATAGTGCCAATGCCCAGCCGCTGCATAGTGCCTTTGGAGCAACAGATGGCGACGATGCGAACTCATATAGTGCAACGATAGACTACAAGCCTGTGATTGCTGTCGAGCACGATATGGGTTACCGCTATGGTTGGTGTGGTGAGAGTAATTGCCCTGACACCGATTACGTCGAGGCGTTAGTGCGTATCTCTGTTATCTCTGGCTGGAATGATAGCTTAGGTAAGGATGTCTACGATTTTACTATCACTGAGGGCTACGACCCTACAGGCTCAATTCACGAGGATGTGCTAATCCACGAGTATATGGCGTATAACTACCGCTACTCGGGTGGTTTCTACTATGGCCCTACGGTGGAGACGAGTTTGACTACTGATGTTAGTGGTTTCTCTATGAGCAGTAACAGTACGATATACTCTCCTGTGCCTGTTGCCGAGTCAGGAAGTTACTCTGAGACACACGATCCTGGTAGCACGTCGTTGGGCGGTGGAATCTCTGTTGCTGGTGGCTCGTCGGGAGTTATGGTAACGGGTAGCTTCAATTTCAGCGTCACACTTCCAAAGACAACCGTATCAGTATCGGTCGATGATATGCCTGTGACCCACGAGACAAATTATAATGACTATATAAATTGGGACTACAGATCTACATTTTCTGTTCATACCACGAATTGGCCCTCTAATCCTGACTACACTGCGCCTCCACATATTAACACTTCAAATTGTTTGCTGACACAGGCGGCCACCTATGCTGTAGGCAACTCCTCGGTATTAGGCGAATCGCCAGTATATCTGGATTGCTTAGTTAAATTCAAGACGCACCACGAGTTGGCTCAGGCGGAGATAATTTCGGGCAGCTCGCATATTAAGGAGGATATCGAGCACGTCTTTGATGTGCCTGCCTATCCGCTGCCTATCGTACGACGTTTCAGCGAGCTGTATGCGCCTGTGTGCTGCTACAACTCTGGCGACATCGAATCGTGGCAGACTCTACAAACTGTGTTGGTGCGCAACGCAAACTACGCAGCCTTCAACGATGGTCGTAAGATCTGTGCAGCTACTGAGCCAGGTGTAGAGGAGGCCGCAAAGGTGGTGTGGAAGTCGGCATTGGAGGATTTGGTTGAGACAAACAAGGCACACGATGCTAAGCACGAGTATGTCATAATGCTTAAGGACGAGAGCAACAAATATCTTCCTATGGCACTCCATATCAAAGGCCAGACTTGGGAGATTGCAGAGGATGGTTACGCACTGCTCAACGAACTCGACCAATAGAGTTATAGCTGCTGGGGCTGGCTATAAAGGAACTTAGCCACTCCTTACATATCCCTAAAAGTAATAGACCTCGGGCAGTACTTCGTTGTACTCTCCCGAGGTCTATTCTTTCGTGGCGTAATAAGTTACTCTACGCGGATAAGTGTCATACGCTCGCCCTTATCATTGATGAAAACCATACGGTCGGCCGTGAGCGACTCAATGGTCGTTGTGCCCGACATTATGCCAAAATCCTTTATCATCTCCTCCTTGTCTGCTTCAAACTGCTGCTCGAGCATCTGGCGAAGCATTGGAATAGCAGCCTCATACTCAGGGTTTGATGGTATAAAGCTAATATCACCAAGCTCAAAATCTATATTTGATGAAGTCATGGAAAGCTGGTGGCCACTGCACTCCCAAGTGTAGCTCATATCTATGCGCATCTCAATGCGCATCTTTGTAGTAGCGTCCAAAGATTCTGTTATATCACATCCTACATTCAAAGTGCCACTTTTGTCCTCGGCATATGTTAATACCATATCGACCTTGGCACCCTCCATCTCCGTACCAGCAATCATAGCCTCGGTATCGACTCTCCATTTGCCGACGATATCCTGTGCCGAAGCAAACATAGTAAGCGATGCTACGAGCATCACTGCAACCAACGAAAGTAATTTTTTCATAGCGTAAACAGATTTTAGATTGTTTATATGAGTTATGAATTTTAAATATTAGTATCGCTTTCCCTTATTCTTATATACGTCGAGAGTATTTCTTAAGATGCTTAAATAATTGCCCAAATATTCTATATCTGAATCAATCATATCATATAGAATATTTATATGGTTAAGCTTTTCACTTGAAAATGTGACGTTTGATATTTGCTTTGAAATATCATCCTTTCTCTGTAAGTAATGTTCATATAATTCCTGAAACTGACCGTATGTATCCTCAGTTACAAGATATAGATCTATATCAAATCTACTATTGTAGCACCATATTGTGATTTCATTTATTTTAATAGCTACCTCATTTTTGAATATCGCAGTTGAGTGTAATAAACGATATAGTTCTGAGATAAAAGCATTATAGTCACAATCCTCTTGTAGTTTTTCTAATTTCTGCGACAATTCAACGACCTCTTGTGACAGTTCCTCAATTCGAGCAGCCGTAGAGTTTTCTTGCGACATATCTATCTCTTGAGCGGAAATCTTTATAACTCCAATAACTGTTATTAGAGCGAGAAGTAACAATCTTTTCATAATATTGAGTATTAAGGTTATAACAAAGATAGTAAAAATAGCTGTTATTAAGGTAAATATAGGAATAAATTTATATATTTTTATAGAAAATGTTAATCCCCTTAAACTTTTAATAGCGCAACCATTCTCGTTATCAGTGCAGTCGGATAGCAGCCACAGTGAGTAAGTCCCCCTTTTCAAAGGGGGATTTAGAGGGATTGTAAATATGAAAAGGTGGTGATACACCACCGCTATATTAAGGGGTAAAAAGAAAGCCCTCCCAAACGGGAAGGCTTTGCATATAGGATAAGTTTCGGCAACCCGATTACTTCGCCATATACCCCTTAATATAGTGGTGGTGCGAGCCGTAGCGGTTGAACGCTGCCTCGTCCAGTGCCTCCTGAGCCGATGGGTGGGCCACAGAGATAATCAGACGAGCACGCTCCTGAAGGCTCTTGCCGTAGAGGTCTACAGCGCCATTCTCGGTTACGAACCAGTGGATATGGTTACGTGTGGTAACAACACCAGCACCCTCGGTCAAGACATCCGAAATCTTCGATACGCCCTTATTGGTGATTGATGGCATAGCGATGATGGCCTTACCACCCTTAGAGAGCGATGCACCGTAGATGAAGTCGATCTGACCACCTACGCCCGAGTAGAACTTACGGCCGAGAGAGTCGGCACATACCTGACCTGTGATATCTACCTGGAGGGCAGAGTTGATAGCCGTAACCTTGTCGTTCTTGGCGATAACGAATGGGTCGTTGGTGTAGCCTACGTCCATCATAAGTACGCCTGGGTTGTCGTCGATAAAGTCGTAAACCCTCTGCGAACCCATAAGGAAGGTAGATACCATCTTACCCTTGTCGATATTCTTAGCAGCACCGTTGATCACGCCCTTCTCGACGAGAGGAAGCACGCCATCGGCAAACATCTCGGTGTGAACACCGAGGTTCTTGTGGCCACCGAGCTGTGCAAGTACGGCGTTAGGAATAGCGCCGATACCCATCTGTAGGGTAGCGCCATCCTCGATAAGGCCTGCGCAGAGGTTACCAATCTTTGTCTCCACCTCGTTAGGAGTAGAGAAGTGAGCCTCCTCGAGTGGCTGGTCGTCCTCGACGAAGAAGTTGATCTTAGATGAGTGGATCATAGCGTCGCCGAACGAGCGAGGTACATACTTGTTAACTACGGCGATAACATAGTCGGCGCACTCTACGGCTGCCAACGTAGCATCTACCGACGTACCGAGCGATACGTAGCCGTGCTTGTCGGGGCGCGATACCTGAATCATTGCCACGTTACAAGGCACAGCGCCCGAACGATAGAGCTTCTGTGTCTCGCTGAGGAAGACAGGAATGTAGTCAGCATAGCCGCTCTGTGTCACCTTACGAACGTTGCCGCCCACGAAGAATGAGTCGAGCTGGAAGATGCCCTCAAACTCGGGATCGGCATAAGGTGCTGGGCCCTCGGTGTGGAGGTGGTGGATGTGCACATCCTTAAACTCGCCATTGCGGCCACGCTCGCACATAGCCTTGATAAGGCACTGAGGTGCTGAAGCTACTGAACTGAGGTGAATATGGTCACCCGACTTGATGCACTTAACTGCCTCGGCAGCAGTTGTAAACTTAATGTTGCTCATGTCTTTAAGTTTTATTTTAGGTTAAATTTGTTTATGTCGTTCTATTATTAGTGGTGAGTCGATAATTCTTGTGTTATTTATTGCAAACCATCTAATTAGCTGTAATATCGCGAAATATATAGCACCTATGGAAAGTGAAATCGTAAGTAATTACCCCCCCCTCGCCGTAAGGCTGGTTTTGTTGTTAGAAGGGTAGCAGATGCACCCTTCTAACAACAAAACTACTTGCGCTTCACCTCTACCTGCTCGTATCCCTCTATGATATCGCCAATCTTGATATCGTTGTACGACTCGATGTTCAGACCGCAATCCTGACCCACAGTAACCTCCTTGACGTCGTCCTTGAAGCGGCGCAACGAGCCGAGCTTACCAGTGTAGATAACGATACCGTCGCGGATAACGCGGATAGGAGTGTTACGCTGCATCTTACCCTCGCGCACGATACATCCCGCAACAGTACCAACCTTCGAGATCTTGAAGGTCTCCATAACCTCCGTCGAGCATACTATCTCCTCCTTCATCACTGGCTCGAGCATACCCTCGATAGCATCCTTAATCTCGTTGATGGCATCGTAGATGATCGAGTAGAGACGTATATCGATCTGCTCCTTCTCGGCAGCCTTACGCGCTGCAGCCGAAGGACGCACCTGGAAGCCCACGATGATGGCATTCGACGCTGCGGCGAGCAGTACGTCCGACTCCGAAATCTGACCTACGGCCGAGTGTATGACGTTAACCTGCACGGTCTCCTTCGAGAGCTTGATAAGTGAGCCTGTCATAGCCTCTACCGAGCCATCCACATCACCCTTGACGATGATGTTAAGCTCCTTAAATGAGCCGATGGCGATACGGCGGCCGATCTCGTCGAGCGTGACGTGCTTCTGGGTCATTATACCCTGCATACGCTGCAGCTGCTCGCGCTTGTTGGCTATCTCGCGTGCCGAGCGGTCGTCGTCCATAACGTTGAACGTGTCACCTGCCTGAGGAGCACCGTTAAGACCGAGCACCTGAACAGGTGTCGAAGGCCCTGCCTCCGTAACCTTGCGGCCATTCTCGTCGAACATAGCCTTCACGCGGCCAGTATATGTTCCCGAGAGGAGCACATCGCCCACGCGCAGCGTACCGTTCTGCACCATAATGGTAGCCACATAGCCACGACCCTTGTCCAACATCGACTCGATGACCGCACCCGATGCCTTGCGGTTAGGGTTAGCCTTAAGCTCGAGCATCTCGGCCTCGAGGAGCACCTTCTCGAGCAGCTTGTCGAGGTTCATACCCTTCTTTGCCGACACCTCCTGACACTGGTACTTACCGCCCCAGTCCTCGACGAGGTAGTTCATCTGCGAGAGCTGCTCGCGGATATGGTCGGCATTGGCCTGAGGCTTATCCATCTTGTTGATGGCAAACACCATAGGCACACCTGCAGCCGAGGCGTGGTTGATAGCCTCGACGGTCTGAGGCATCACGCTGTCGTCGGCAGCCACGATGATGATAGCCACGTCGGTCATCTTAGCACCACGGGCACGCATAGCCGTAAAGGCCTCGTGACCTGGGGTATCGAGGAACGTAATCTTCTGGCCGTTGAGCTCTACGGAGTAGGCACCGATGTGCTGTGTGATACCACCAGCCTCGCCAGCCGTTACGTTGGTCTTACGTATGTTATCCAGAAGCGATGTCTTACCGTGGTCTACGTGACCCATAACCGTCACGATAGGTGGGCGTGGCACGAGATCCTCGTCGCTGTCCTCGTCACTCTCGATAGCCTCCTGAATCTCTACCGACACGAACTCTACGGTAAAGCCGAACTCCTCGGCGACAACAACCAAAGCCTCGGCGTCGAGACGCTGGTTGATAGATACCATAAGTCCGAGGTTCATACACGCCGAGATGACCTCCATAGGCGAGACGTTCATCATTGTAGCCAGCTCGCTTACGGTTACGAACTCCGTAACCTTAAGCACGCTGCGCTCCATCTCCTCGCGCTCGATCTCCTCGTTCATACGCTCGCGCACCTCCTCGCGCTTCTCCTTACGATACTTAGCGCCCTTCGACTTGGTGCCCTTAGCTGTGAGGCGTGCCAGCGTATCCTTAATCTGCTTTGATACCTCCTCGTCCGATACCTCGGGGCGTACTACAGGCTTAGGCTGCTGCTTCTGCTGTTTCTTCTGCTTCTTCGATTGTGGCTGCTGGCCGCCCTGCTGGCCTCCCTGCTGCTGGCCACCCTTATTTCCACCATTGCCACCCTTAGCGCCGTCGCCCTTAGCACTCTTGCCCTCTTTGGCGACGTTTACCTTCTCCTTGTCGAGGCGCTTACGCTTGTGCTTGCCTCCAGGCGTCATATTCGAGACGTCCATAGTGCCCAGAATCTTAGGGCCGTCGAGCTGTGCCACCTCGGGACGATATACCGAGTCGCGCTTAGGCTGTGCAGGCTCCTCTGCAGGCTTGGGCTCGGCCACAGGGGCAGGCTTAGGCTCTGGTTTGGGTTCTGGCTTAGATTCTGGTTTAGGCTCGGGCTTAGGTTCTGGCTTTGGCTCTGGTTTAACCTCAGGCTTAGGCTCAGGTTTAGGCTCCTCCTTTGAGGGCTTAGCGTCGAGGTCTATCTTGCCGAGAATCTTGGGGCCGCGCACCTCATCCTTGACGCGAATCACGCTGCTGCGTACTACGACCTCCTCCTCGTCCTTAGGTTTCTGACCCTGCGAGCTAATGCTCACAGTGCTCTTCTGCTGTATTCTTTCGCGCACAGCGTTACGCTCGTTGCCCGACTGGCGGTTACGACCAAACTCCTTCTCTAATGCGGCGTAGACCTCTTCGGTCACAAGTGACGAGGGCGAGCAGTCGCTCTGTAGGCCCTTGCGCTGCAGGAACTCGGCGAGGGTGTTAAATCCTACCTTGAACTCCTTAGCCACTTGTATAAGCCTTATCTTCTTGCTGTTATCCATTCAATATCTCCTTTCATTAATCGTTATCAACCTACTCGAACTCGGCCTTAAGTATGGACATTACCTGCTCTGCCTGCTCTATCTCGAGGTCAGCACGCTGGGCTACCTGCTCTACCGAGAGCTCCAAGACGCTCTTTGCCGTGTCGCAGCCTGCGCTCTTCAGGGCGTCGATAATCCAACCATCGATCTCGTCGGCAAACTCCGTAAGTGCTACGTCCTCCTCCTCAATCTCGCGATATACGTCGATGTCGTAGCCTGTGAGCATCTTCGAGAGACGGATATTCAGACCGCCCTTACCGATAGCCAACGATACCTCCTCGGGCTTGAGGTATACCGATGCTGTCTTACGCTCCTCGTCGATGGTTATCGACGATATCTTTGCAGGGTTGAGCGAGCGCTGAATCATTAGCGAGATGTTGGCGGTGTAGTTTACCACGTCGATATTCTCGTTGCGCAGCTCCTTGACGATGGTGTAGATACGCGAGCCCTTCATACCTACGCAAGCACCTACTGGGTCGATGCGGTCGTCGTACGACTCTACGGCTACCTTAGCGCGCTCGCCAGGGATGCGGGCGATCTTCTTGATGGTGATAAGGCCGTCGAAAATCTCGGGTACCTCCTGCTCGAACAGGCGCTCGAGGAACTGGTTGTCGGTACGCGAGAGGATGATGCGTGGCTGGTTGTTGTTCATCTCTACCGACTTGACGATAGCCTTGATGGTGTCGCCCTTGCGGTAGAAGTCGTTAGGAATCTGCTCGCTCTTGGGCAGCACGAGGTCGTTCTCCTCGTCGTCGCGCACGAGCACCTCCTTCTTCCACACCTGGTATACCTCGCCCGTTACAATTTCGCCCACACGCTCCGAGTACTTCTCGAAGAGGGCAGCCTTCTCCAAGTCGAGGATGCGCGATGCGAGGTTCTGACGTAGCGACAATACGGCGCGGCGACCAAACTTCGTCATATCGATCTGGTCGACGTAGGTGTCGCCCACCTCGTAGGTTGCGTCGATAGCCTTAACATCCGATATAGCTATCTCGGTATTCTCGTTCTCGACCTCATCGTCCTCGACTACGGTGCGGTTACGCCAAATCTCGAGGTCGCCCTTCTCGGGATTGATGATAACGTCGAAATTCTCGTCGCTCTCGAACTGCTTCTGCAGAGCGTGGCGAAAGACATCCTCCAATACGCCGATGAGTGTGGCGTTGTCGATGCTCTTAAGCTCCTTGAACTCAGCAAAGTTGCTGATAAGATTAATGTACTTCATCTGTCGTTTATATTTTGTTTTTGTTTTGTTTGCTATGTTATGGCTTACGCCTAAGGCTTCGGTGTCGTGCCGAGCTGGCGGTTGATGCCAATTCTCTTTCGAAAGGGTTGTGTGTGAAGGCGTTGAATCTGGAGTATACTCGGCCTATGTGAGCGCTTAGGCGGTATGCCCGACGTCGCAAATAGCTCTTTAAGGCGTTGTATAAGAGAGCTACTTAAAGTCTAAGTACTCCTTAACGTACTTAATCTCCTCCCACTTATACTCCTTAGTAACCTCGACGGTCTGCTTGCGCTTCTTACCCTCGACCACCTGCTTTTCCTCGTACGAGATTGTTATACCCTCGTCGTTAGCCTCGTCGAGCTTGGCCAATATCTTGATGCCATCCTTGAGCAGCACCTCTACCGAGCCACCCAATATCTTGCGGTACTGGCGCAGGAGCTTAAGCTCCGAGCCTATGCCTGCCGAGGCGACCAAGAGCGAGTAGTCCTCAACCTCGCGGTCCAACTCTGCCTCGATGGCGCGGTTAATCCTTGCGCAGTCGTCGAGCTTGACGGCCGTATCGCTGTCGATAAGTAGCTCGATCTCGCCCGCAGGCGAGGCCTTGCAGTCGACAACAAACATATCGCTGCCCTCGAGAATCTTTTCGGCAATCTCTATAACCTTCTGTGCTTCAATCATATCTGTAAATATATATCCCTATTAAACGTAGCTCTATATCTCTGTTAAAAGTCGCTCAATATCTATATTAAACGTCTCCCATATAACCCTATTAAACGCCGCTCCTATATCTCTATTAACGCCGCTCTATATCCCTGTTAAACGTAGCCCCCTGGCTATATCCACGAAAGAAGGGGACTGTTAGTCCCCTTACTCTCGCGCTTTTACAGTGCAAAGATATGTATAATTTTTATGTTTTACAATAAATTACCCTTTTTTTCGCACTTTTTCGCTTAGCCGCGCATCTTGAGCCTTGAGAGTACATAGTCGCGGTCGATGCTCACGCAGCGTGGCGACTCCTCGTCCCTCTCGTCGGTCATCTCGTAGTAGAGCGGATTCAGCGTCTTCGATAGCAGCGACTTGACGTTGCGGAAGCCGAGCCCCGAGCGGTAGGCCTCCTCGGCGATGACACGCAGCGCCTCGTCGGTAAATTGTAGCTCGACGTTGCTGCGCAAGGCGTAGTCTACGTGGCTGTTGACGATGTTGCCTTTTGCCGACTTCATAATCTCGAGGATGGTCTCGGAGGTGAGAGGGTTGAGCACCACAATCTCGCCTATGCGGCCTATGAGCTCGGGGATGTAGCCCCACTGCTTGAGGTCGTCGGCCGTGACCCTATCCATCACATTCGCCACCTCCGTTGCGGCACTATGGCCGTAGCCTATGCTACGCGAGATGTTGAGGCGGCGCTTGATGATGTCGTCGATGCCCTGGAATGCTCCGTTGAAGACAATAAGGAGGTTGTCTACGGGGAGGTCTATGATGTTGGGCGCACCGGTCGAAATATTCATACCATTCTCGAGGTGGAGCGTATGGCCCACGTCCAAGAGCTTCATAATGTCGCGCATCATATCGTAGGCCTCGTCGAATTTGTTGTCCGAGACTAAGCGGCAACCATACTTGGTGATTTTGTCGGCCTCGTCGAGCACGATGACTGCGTACTTGAGCTTATCGACCGGTACGCCGTTGTTTACCTCGCGGGCTATCATATCCGATATGTGGAGGCCGCGCCATCCCGAGGGGCTCACCTCGGAGGTATTGATGAATATCACTGGACAGTCGCACATCTTACCCATTATGCGCAGTAGCTCGCTCTTGCCAACTCCCGTAGGGCCCATCATCAGTACCGACGATTTGATATTGCAGGTGTAGCCCTTCGCGGCGCTGTCGAGGTGCTGGAAGAAGGGCACGGCAAGCTGCTCGATGGCCCTGTCCTGACCCTTGATATACTGCTTTACCAGATCGGCAAGGTCTTTGGCGCAGCGCACGGTGATGGGTAGCTGATCGGGCTCATTGACTCTTATTTGCCCGTTGCGCTCATAGGACTGATTATCGTCGTCATCGTCGTCGTCGTCATCATCGTCGTCATCACGCTCGAAGCCGATACTTGCCATATATTCAAGCAAATCCTCCTCCGAGGGTGGGCTGACCAGTCGGTCCTCATTGATATCGAGTAGTTCGGCGATAAAGTGAAAGTCGTCGTCCGAGAGGTCGTCGAACACCTCGGTCCACGCGTTGTGCCTATTGAGGATATAGTCCGATATATCCTCGCACTTGTCAACCTTTCTCTTGAGTCGCTTATCGATGTCCAAAAAGTCGGGACTTATAAATTCTCGGGCGAGGAATTCCGATACAACCTGACAGAAGTCTATGTCGCCAGACCTCATAGCGATGTGGTCAAAAAGGAGTTTTATATCCTTAACCCTGGTCTGGTCGCTTAGAAACATCTTGGCGATGCTTCTGCGCGCCGTGTCGTCGAGTTTGAGATTCTCGGGCAATTTAATTCCGCAAAATGTTGTTGTAGTCATAGTCATATATATTTTAATAATGTGTGATACTAATTTATAGGCTCTTCCTTAATGTATTGATAGTACTTGTTTTCAATATATGTGAGAAGTTTCTCCATTGTCATACACACCTGTCCATCCCAATAGTTAAGTGTTAGTGTGTCTATATTGTCTGCGGTAGGCTGTTATGGGGTGCGCTACTGCTGCTGATAACCTCTCTTATTGGTCTCTTAGCAATATGTAGAGTGCTCTGGCAGTGCTCTTCTATCATCACCGTTAAAAAAATATCCACTATAGCCTCGACGCTTGCAGAGAGTTTAAGGAGTTGAGCAACGACACTTTAACGCTCGGAGCATCCTGCCCTCTTAGGATTCACTCAAAATAGGTCACGTGCCAGCCTTCGATGCGGTCGCCACGAGTCTGAAGCCCCTGCCGTAGTGACTTAATAGATAGCTGCTGAGGCACGATTCTATCATCTGAAACAAAAAAAGTAGAGGGCCTAAAGGTTTTACCCTTTAAGCCCCCTAAGCAGAATCGCTCGACGAGGTTACTACATCTCGACTACTCCCTTGCCTCCTGCAAAGTAGCTGTGGATGTTTACCTTGCCTGCCGTGTCGAGGATGACCATAACGACAATGTCGCCACCAAACGAGTTGTCATACTTTAGCAGTGCCTCGTACTTTGGGTTAAACGAATTTGAAAGGTCATCGACATACTTATAGGCCACTCCCTCCGTGACGCTCTTTACCGAGCCGAGAACCTTGCCCGTCTCGGCATACTCCGCAAGGTTGGCCTTAACACGACTCTCAATTTCATCAATCATACAACTTGAAAGACGCATAAACCACACCTTATCTACATTCGAGCTAAACTCCGTAGCTGTGAGGGTGACGCTGACACGCTCATCAACCTCGCTTATCTCCGATGCGGTAAGTACTGCTGTGCCTGTGCCGTAGTAGCTCAGCGTGCCCTCCTCAACTACCTCCTCGATAGTGGTGTAGTAGTCGGTGTCGTAGCCTGCCATACGCGATACGCATACTATCGGGCCAGCGTGACCGGTAGAGTCTAAGGCCGAGGCGTAGATGTAGTAGTTGTCGCCAGGGTGGTAGATGTCGATTTGTGCGGTAGCTACGCCATCGACAATAGCGTACTCCTCGCGGTAGTTCTGGTAGCCATCGGCATCCATCACATAGTCGAGATTGTCGGCGTAAGCCGAGTGGTCTGCCGTGGGAGCGGCGTAGATGCGCACCTTAGTAGCGTTAGCGTCGGGCGTAACCTTCACGGTAAGTGTCTCGTGCGAGGTCTGAGCCTCGATTGTAGCTGCCGTAATCTGAGCAGTGCCCGTAAGCGTAGGACGCTTGGTGGTAAACGAGTTGTATGCCACCTGGCCAATCTTACCCGCATTGATAGCTATAGCATAGGCGTAGTACTTGTGGTCAATCTCGAGGCGGTTGTTGAGTGTGGTTGTGATAGGCTCGGTGTATACCGTAGGTACAGCCTGTACCGTGGTGGCAAAGAAACTCTTAATCTCATCGTCCGTAGCATCTTCAAACACGAATGGGTTGTCGGTGTCGCTATCGGCGATTGTGGGGTCATACAGGCCAAAGAGCACCTTGCAAGGAGCGTCGGCGGTTACGGTAGCCGAGGCCGAGGTCTCGGTAATCTCGTTCATCGCGATGGTAATGCCCAGGTCGCCGTTAATTTCGGCCTTAGGGATTATCACCTCCTTAGTTACCACGTTGTAGTTACCATCGGCATCCTCGCCATATACTGCTATGGTAAACGACGTGTCGGGGAGAAGTATAATACCAGCATTCTCGTCGCTATCGGTGCGTGAATTGCGCACAAGGTCCTGCTCGGAGAAGGTGCGGCTCTCGGTAGCTGAGTTAAAGACCGCAAAGGGGTAGCTCGGGTCGGGATTAAGTGACGCCTGTGCCTGCTCGATAAATAGGTTGCGGTCGAAGGCCGAGGTGTGCACAGCGCCTGCCACGTAGCGCACGCAGTGCTCCTTTTTCGTAACCACGGCGTCGAGCGTGTAGGCCGTAAGGTTCTCAATGGCGATATCTGCCACAGGGCTGATAACCGTAAACTCTACCACCGTAGGCTCGTTTGCAACATCGGCCTTGTTTGCGGCCACAAACTCGAAGGTGTAGGCTACGTCGTACTCCACCTTGAAACTAACGCTCTTAGGCTCGGCGCCCTCCTCGCGTGTAGACTCTCCATCCTTTGTGCCCCAGAACCAGTGGTCGGTATCCTCCGAAGGGGTAACCTTGAACGTAACCTCCATCTTTGTATCGTCAAACTGTGGCTTTGAGACGCTGATGGTCGGCACAGATAGTTCGAAATAATACTCCTTAGCGACCTCATCGCTCTGAATCGCATCGCACTCGGCATATACGCAAAGCTCGTATCGCTTGTTCCACTGGTAGGGTAGTGCGAGGGTGGTCTCGGTGTTGCCCTCCACCTTCGTGTACTCGCCCTTTGTGCTCTCGGTGTCGTATGCCACCCAGTACCACGCCTCTACGGCCTTCGAGGGGTATATCGTGACCTCTACCTCATCATCGGCATTTAGCGTAATCTCGCCAATAGAGATCGATACCTCGCCATCGGGCATAGCGCAGAATCGCTTCTCGGCAGTGTCGCTCTTGCCCGCCTTATTCTCGGCATAGGCCTTGATGGTGTACTCTACGCCGTAGCTCGCGGTAAACTCAACCTCCTGTGCCGCAGAGCCATCAACCTTTGTAAATGCCTCGTCCAAAGTGTCAAAGCCACCATCAACCCTCCAGTACCACGCCGTAGCGTCGGTCGAGGGGGCAATCATAACCTTCACGACCATACTCTCTGCGTCGAACTCTGGCTCCATAATGCCAATCGTTGGCTTGTTTACTGGGGTCTCCGTAGGCTCCTTGTCGCAACTCCACGATGCGAGGGCTACGATAGCTACAAGTGCGGTAGCCATTAGCTGTCTTAGTCTCATAATTGTATTGTGTTAATTGTTAAACTCTTCGGGTATCTCCATCGCAAAGACAAAATCGAGGCAGGTAGTCGTCGTGCGCGACCTCCACTGAAGCCTCTCGCCCGGGAACAACGCCACGCGATACTCCTCGTTCCAGTCGCCAGCGCCATTGTCGTAGCTACCACTGAGGGTGTACGAGCCATCCTCCTCGGTCACGAGGCTATAGCTACCCGTCCTAAGGCGCGGATACATCGAGCCTATGTTGTCGAGCATCTTGTAGCGATGCGACACTTTGCCGTTATCAAGTTTCGTGTTATCAAACTCTATATATAGCTCCGTGTCGTCGAATATCTCAACACCGTTGAGGTGCGTGAGCCTCCAGCACCCCTCTAAGTCGTTGTAGGTAATCTCTAATTCGGGCACTGGATTATCCTCTACGGGCACTGGCTTCTCGCACGACGTAAGAGTCGCCGTAATAGCCATAGCTGCCAAAAGTGTAAGTCTAATAAGTCTCATATCTATCTCTTTATCGTTATCTTAATCATTCGCTCTGCGGGTTTTGCATCGCATCCCTCGACGACTATTACCGTCTCGATATCGTGCTCGGGTAGTCGTTGTGGGGTGTAGCTTACGACAATCTCGCCCTCCTGACCAGCTTTTAGCGTCGCTGGGCGTAGCTCAAAGCCTACCCCCTCAATAGATGGACGCGCGCTGAGGCTAAGGTCGCTATCTCCAGCATTGGCTACCACGATGCGCTCGCTGCGTGTAGCCCCTACGCACAGACCATCGAGCGTCACACTCTTGCGGCTTAGGCGCAGAGTGCCCATATGCTCGCTAAGGTGCGGAAACATATCTGTGGTGGCTATCTCGCCACGGAGCATAAGTCGCTCTGTTGGAAGCTCGTTGTCGAGCGACGTATAGATGTAAATCGTATACTCGAACTCTCCCGTGCGCCCTGCAGGGTTGAGCCTCGCACGAAGCGTTGCTCGCTGGCCTGGTTCTAAGCTCTGTGGTGCTGACGTGACGCTGAGACAGCTACACAGCGAGCGAACGGCGCCGATGCTTACCTCCTTATCGGTCGTGTTACGTAGCTCGAAGTCCACTTCGATACACTGCGTGCCATCTACCGTGCCTAACGAGATGCTCTGGCCTCGTATGCCACGATTGGCCCTCTCAGAGAGCTCGGGATGTAGCTTCCTATCTATCTCCTCGCGCGTAGGCAGCGTGCGCAGCTGTGCATAAGCCTCTATCGCGTATAGTAGGCCGGCGATTAGCGTAGCTATGGAGACAACCCGTCGCATAGCCTACAACCAGCCGTTGTCGTTAGCACCCTCGCGCACGGTAATCGTCGCGTGGTGGTTGCTACCATCCGCACACGCTACAGTTAGCGCTGTCTGTCCAGTGCTCTTGGCCTCGATAGTAAGGCTGTCCCCCTGAAGCGCTACGGTGGCGATAGCCTCGTTGCCCACGCTTGCTGTCGCGACGTCGCTCGAAACATAGTCGCCGAGGTCGAGAGTAGTAGTCGTGCCTATTGCTATATATATATTAGGTATGCGCATATCGCGGCCGCTACCATCAATAGCCTTGAGCAGTGCCCCTGCATCTACCAGGCGGCCCATCTTACCACGATAATCCTCCAAGTTCATCTTCATAGGCGTAGCGCCCGGCGAGGTGTGGTGCATATGGTATAGCTTCTCGCCTGTAAAGTATGAATCTATGTCGCGTGCCGTGTCGTAGAGCAGCTGCTTGTACTCCTCGGCCGTAAAGTGGCGATGCTGCTGCTTGGCATAGGCCAGACCGAGTGCCGCAACACCCGAGACGTGAGGACAGGCCATTGACGTACCCTCGTAGTAGCCGTAGCCAGCCACACCATTGATCACCAGAGTCGAGAATATCGAGCCCTGCTGCTTAAGTACGCCATCTTCGTCGTAGAGGTCATCCTCCTGGCCTGGCACTCCGTAGTACTCCATATCGCCACCAGGGGCAGAGAGCCACACCTCCGAGCCGTAGTTGGAGTAGGAGGCGGGGGTGTAGTCGGCAGCTACGGCAGCTACGGAGATACACTTCGAGTAGGCCGCTGGGAACGATGACTGCGCGGCATACTCGTTGCCCGAGGCGAAGATGGCAAGACCTCCGTCGATGACGCCATTAGGCGAGCCAGCGTTGTGCACGAAGTAGTCGATAGCCTCTTTCTCTAAGGGGTAGATAGCTGCCCACTCCTCCTCGGTAGCAGGACCAATGACGTAGCCCATTATAGGGTTGGACTTTGCCGAGTGGTAGCCCCACGAGCACTGCATAATAACTGCACCGTTGTCGGCTGCATACTTCATAGCGCGTGCCTCGGCCGCCAGCGATGCCGAGTTCATACCGTCGAATAGCTGGCAGGTCATAATCTTCACTCCCTTCGAGCTATTGCCACCACCAGCGATACCTGCGCAGCCGATGCCGTTGTCGTTAACCGCAGCGATGGTGCCTGCCACGTGGGTACCGTGGCCTGTGCTGCCGTTCGAGGTCCACGACGTCACGGCGGTGTTGCGCACAAAGTTGTAGCCATACTTGTCGTCTACATATCCATTGCCATCGGCGTCACGGCCAGCGTGAAGCTCCTCGCCCTCGTTAACCCATATGTTATCTCTAAGGTCGGGATGGCTCCACATCACCGCCTCGTCGAAGACCGCCACGATGATATCCTCGTGGCCCGTACACATCTGCCACGCCTCGATGCAGTCCGCGTCGCACCCTGCTACTACGCCAGCCCACTCCTGACCGAAATCGGCCGTGCCATCGTTCTTGTAGCACCACTGACGGTAGATTTCAGGGTCGTTGAAGGGCCACTCCGTAGCGCGTGTCGTAGCGCGACTATCAGCCTCGGCGCAACTTATAAAGTGAGGCGTCGCCGTGGGGTTATAGGCTCGCGCGATAGGGCGGTTGCACTGCAACTTATCCACCTCGCCAAGCTCGCTAAGGCGCTGATATGCCGAGGCCAGATTCTCATCTGGATCGAAACGCACGATATACCACAGGTGAAGGCCCGCCTGGCGTGTGCGCTCCTCACTGCGTGGGTCTACGGGGAAGACTCGCTCAAAGGAGTAGGCCTTGAGAATGTCGAGAACCTCGTCGGTCGAGGGTATTCCCGAGCGTGTGGCCTCGCCCGCAGAGCGTGTCATAGTCTGGTCGAGGATAGACTCCATCTCGGGGTGAAACTTGATGATAATCTCGCCCTCGGTGCTACCCTCGGGGATGATGATTTCGGGGGTTGAGGGCCTCTGTGGTCTCTGTTGCTCGATATCCTTTACGCAGGCGCTACACAGCACCAGCAAGGCGACTATTATAGTGTATCTATTCATCTTACTCCTCTATTATGTCGTTAAACTCGTAGCGATCGCGTAGCAGTGGATATGCCTCGAAGTAGTACTCCTGCGATAGGGGTACGTTGCTAAAGCCCACCTCGTCGCCGTTGCTATCTATGCCCTTCTCCTGCTGAGGATATATAAGCGTCTCGGCGCCCCACTCCATAAGGCGAGGGTGGTAGAGCAACCAGTCGGGAAGCTCGCCACTAAAGAAGTTAAGGTTGAGGCGCAGGCTACGCATATTGGGCAGGATGCGCGGTAGCTTATTCTCGACAGCATATTTAAGTGTGTCGCCAAGATTTGTGACATCCTCTGCGCTATAGGCCCTAACGCCATTCTCGCCAACGCGGAAGTCGGGTAGCGCGCCCTCGATATAGTTGTACGACAGGGCCAATTCCTCGAGCTCCTCCCACAAAAGCAGCTCCTCGAGAGTCTCGCTGTCGGCCTGAAGACCAACGCCCGACGTAGAGCGTAGGTCGCTTACCGACGAGCGGCGGTTGGCCGTAAGGTTTAGTGACCTTAGGTGTGGGAAGTTGGCTTTGGTGATAGACTTAGGCAGACTATTAAAGTTGTTGGAGTTAAGGTCCAACTCCTCGAGCGTGTCGCCAAGCTCGGCAAAGTTGTCGGGCAGCGACACAAGGCCCATAGCGCCTATGCGCAACGCCTTGAGGTAGTCGAGCGTGGCAATCTCCGAACAGAGGTCGATACTCTTAAGCATAGTGTTCACATTGCCAAAGAACGAGAGCGTCTCGAGGTATCGGAGGTGCTTGACCTCTACGGGGATGCCATCCTCGGTGTTGAAGTAGCTTAGGTCGAGGTCGCGAACACGTCCTATGGCCTCGGGCGAGGGTAGCGACTCATCGTCGGCATCCCACAGGCGCAGAGCCTCCCAGCGCGACATAGGCAGCTTGTCCGAGATAACATTGTCGGCCCAGCACTCCATCTTGTTATATATGGTGACTACGGCCAGTGAGTCGCCAGCGCGGTTATCCTCAATCAGAGGACCTGCCGCTTGGCGTATAACGATTGTCCTAAACTCGCCTATAGAGTCGGGCTGTAGTGTGATTGTGGCCTGGCGAGTCTGGGGCGCGGAGTTCATCTTCCAATCGAGGCGTAGGCGTGTGCTGCGTGGGCGTGCACCACGGTCGAGCGTGAGCGTGTGGTCGCCGATGCTAATCCAGTCATCCTCGGTAGTGGCCGTAAACTCCACGTTGGTAGATATCTCCACCTCGACCCATCTGTCGTCGCGCCTCTTGTAGGCCTCGATCTGCACGTCGGAGCTAAGAGGCTCGATATTAGGCTCGAAGCCCTGCTGCGTAACCTCCAACTTGTTAAGAACGTTACCCGCCGACATAAAGCATATCTCGGTGCTACGCTTATCGTACGTAAGCGTAGAGTCTACCAGTATCGTGCACTCGGTCTTGCCGCGACCATTTGCTGGCGATACCATAACCCAGGGCGCCTTTGTCTGCACGGTCCACTCTCCCTCGGAGCGTATGACGATGCTATGCTTGCCACCACGGGCCTCGGCCTCGATATGAGTGTCGTCTACCTCGAAACCCTCGAACGCAGGCTGCGCAGGCTCCTTCTGGCACGAGGCAACGCTTAGTAGCATAGCCACAATGGCCAGTATTGTATATATCTTCTTCATAGTAATCAATTATTCGAGGTTGAGAGCGTCGCAGCCCTTGATATTCTGTGTCGAGTCGTAGACAAGCAGGTAGTACTCCTGCTTGATGAGGTTGCACACCTCCTCGCCGAGCGTGATGTCGATATTGGGATTATCCTTAATCTCAAAGATGAGGATGTAGGGCGAGATGGTGTCATCTACTAATCCTATATCGTTCGAGCCGATATAGAGCGCAGCGAGCTTAGGAGACTGGCCAATGCCTACGGGCCACTCCTTAAGCGTGCGGTTGCCCGCGTCGTCGCGCTGGCAACGTACGCTGATTACAGTGAGCGATTCGATGCCGAGAGGGGCTTGGGGGAAGGCCTCTAAGGCGTTGTTCGAGAGGTCTATGCCGTAGAGGTAGGGGAGATTCTCGGCGCTGAAATCCCTCTGAGGAATCTCCTTGAGGCGGTTATAGCTGAGGTCTATGGTCGAGAGGTAGTAGCTATAAGGGCCTGTGAGCGCACCCTCGGCGATGGTGCGTATGCCGTTGCTGCCGAGCATCAGCGTCTCGATGCGCGAGCCGCTATCCATAAGGCGCGCAGGAAGCTCCGAAAAGTGGTTGTCGGCAAGGTTTAAAGTCTCGGTGTTCAGACCGTGCCACTGGTCGCCATTTGCCAGGGTCGATATCTTGTTGCCCGAGAAGTTTGCCGTAATCATAGAGTGTACCGAGCGAGCATCGAAGAGGTCGGGAAGCTCCGTGAGCTGGTTGTTCGAGCACGAGAATGTCTCGAGCTGGCCGAGACCACAGAAGTAGCCATCCTCCGAAGGGGCGATGCTCTCGATGCGGTTGTTGTCGTAGTAGAGCGTCGTAGGGTATATCTCCTTGCCAAAGGGGTGAATCTTGCGGAGCTTGTTGTTCGATAGATCGAGAAGTCCGAGTTTGGTCATACGGCTCAGGTGGCTGTAGTCGGGCGTCTCCTCGAGGTTACAGCTGTTGAAGTAGAGAATCTGAATATCTGCACCCGACGCGCCACAGATGATCGCCTCCCAGTCCGATAGGAGCTGTGTGCCAGCGATGCCCTGATTCATCGATAGGTTCAGTGACTGGAGCTCGGGAGCACCGCAGAGTAGGTCGAGGGGTAGCTTCGTGAGCTGCGCGCAGTTGTATATCTCCACGTCCTTGAGGCTCTCAAACTCTGCCCAACTCCACGTATCACGCTCGGCGTAGAATGCAGAATCCTCCGTAACCTCGACGAAGAACTCGTCGGTGATAGGTGCGTTGGCGATATAGAACTGCTCGAGCTTTGTGAGGCGCATCACCGCGCGAGATATGCCCGTGATGCCATTCGTGAGGTTGCCAAAGGCTACATCCTGGCGCTCGGGCTTCGACGATAGAATGGGGCGTAGCTCACCACCTATGTTAATCACTTCGCGAAGCTCCGCACTGAGTGCCTCGCGGCCATCGCGCTTAACAAACCTGTCGTGGTAGTCCATAGCGCTGATACGCGCCGACGTCGAACTATCGTAGCCGCCGATAAGCTCATTGTGGTTGCCTAAGTAGAGCGTCTGAAGCTCCGTGAGCTGGCCTATAGCGTCGGGCACAACGCCCTTAGCTCCGAAGCCCGAGATGTTGAGGCCTACGACGCGCCCGTCGCCACCGAGCGTCACACCAGGCTGGTCGCCCCACATATCGATGTCGCGGTTAAAGTCCCAGTTGGTGCGCGCCACGTACTCCTCGCCGTGGAACGTCCAATTAGGGCCATCGAGCGCAAGCCATATCTCCTTCAGTGCCTCGTAGTCCTTGATATGCTCGGCCGTAGTCGAGAGGTAGATGGGCACGTCGACACTACGCAGATGGTTATCCTCGATAGTAATCGTAATCTCTTGGTCGGCTATCGAGGCTCTCTCCAAGCGGCTCCTACCATAGGCATCCGAATAGGTGGTGTAGGAGGTTAGCGTATACTCTCCAGCCTCGATCCAGTGCTCGCCAGCACACTTCATATACGAACTTTGACCATTGCGGTCGTATAGCTCCTCGTCCTTCGCACCGTCGACAAACTCCTCGTGATAGGTGGTCGCAAGGGCTGTAAATGTTGTCGACTTGCGAGTAAAGTTATGACGTATGGTGATATCTACCGACTTGATGCTTGTGAAGGGGTAGTTACCCTCGGCCTCGCCACGAGTATCGAGTAGCTTGCGAAGGGTAAACGATATCTTGCCGCGCTCTACAGTGCTGACACCTATCTCCTTCTGCGTTAATCCTCCGCTGACAACCTCGAACGAGCCTGCACTATCGCCCACAAGTATTCGGTTATCAAGGTTATCGTAGATGTAGTAGCCGATGATGTTGTAGGTACCCGTAAGTAGCTTCAGCTTCTCGGTGTATACTCCCCACTCGGCACTCTCGGTGTCATAGCTTGAGATGGGGAGCGTTTGAGATATCGTAGCGCCGTCGTGCTGCATCACTACCTCGATCTTGTGGGCCTCGGAGAGCCACTCCAAAGCGTCGGTAGCACGCGAAGCCTCTGTCTCAAGCTGTGCAGCCTTGAGCAGTCGGAACTGCACGTGGCCATACTCTATTGCAGGTTCTTCGCTTGTGTTCTCGCAGCCTATGACCATCATTACGAGGCTCAGGCATAGCAAAGCATAGTTGAGTGTGTAGCGTAGCATATCGTTAGGTTATTTTGCAGGAGGTGTCACAACAAGGAGTTTCCTTGCTACGCCACCAACCTTAAATACGATATATACATTCTCGGTAAACCCTGCGTTGGGACCCCAGAGGTGCAGTGCAAGTATTTCGTCTTTATTCTCGCCAATGTAGTATTCGCCCTCGGATAACTTGAGTTTCTCGCCTTTGTAGAAGACTTCGGCCGTAGCGTTTCCGCCCTCGTAGTTTGGTGTTGTCCACCCCTCGGTGCGAGGGTCGATGATGATACCTGGGCGCTTACCCTCAACACTGTTTACGAAGTCGCACTGGTAGGCCATACCCTCGCCAACGCCATATTGCTCCATAACCGCTGTGTTGGTGTATGGCGCAGCATAAATCTCAAGGGCCGTAATCGAGTGGTAGATATACATACCCTCGTACTCCGATTGTTCGAAGTTGTGCTGCGAGAACTCCATAATCACGTACTGCTGGTAGTCTTCGTGGATGACCGGAAGCTCAACGCCCGATGAATCGTCAGTGTCGAAGATGAAGCTACCAATGTCGCCACGTATCTTGTTCCATATGGCCATAGGAACAACCATAACAATACCGTGGCGTACGGTCTCCGACTGCTCGATAGTTATGCTAAGCAGGCTTTGGTCACCCTCTTTTCGTTTGCAGCCTATCCAGCAGTGGCTACCATCCTCCTGGAATATTTTGTGCGATGGTATGCCTCGCTCGATATTTTGGTCGATACGAATCACCTTGTAGCTGTCATCCTGAGCCGCGATGCTAAACTCCAGCTCGTTGTCGAAGGTTACGGTAGTGCCATCAATGCTGTTTGTCTGGCGGAATTTAGTGCCATCGAGCGATACCTCCCATCCGTATGTCTGCGACGTAGGGCCTTCGAAACTTATCTTATCGGAGCCCATACCCTTGTAGATTATGGGGAACTCGAAGGTGTTGTCGCCACTCTCGTCCGAGAAGGTGATGACGTAGCCATCCTCTACCTCGATCTTATATCGTTCGCGCTCGCCATTGTTGACGATGCGAGCATAGGCCTCGGTCTGCTCACCGGGAACTCCCGCAATAGAGTGGTCGGTATACATATCGCCGTTCTCGTCCTTGTAGCCAATCTCCACCCACTCGGGAATAGAGGTGGCGGCAAAGCGGAAGTTGGCCTCGAGACGGAAGGGTATCCAGTCGATATATGCAAGCTCAATCTCCTTTTTAGGGGTATCTGTAACGTCGTATAGACGCATATACAGCTCGCTGGGGTGGCGCTTAATGGTGGCTATGATACCACGATTTGCTCCCATCTTCATAGTGATATTCGCCGTGCTCCAGTTTGTGCCATTGTTGTCATCGGTAATCTTGAGCGTTATGGTATGCGAGCCAGCAGGGCCCGACATCTCTTGAAGTTCGCCTCCCGAGGTGATGAACTGACACCATACGGCATCGGACGATAGACTCCAGTCGCCACCTGCCGAGAAACTTATCGTAGGGCGATCTCCCGCACTACACTCTATCTCTTTGGCGTTGGGAATTACTCCTACATCATCCTTCTCGCACGAGATAGCTACCATAGCTGTGGCGACAAAGAGTGTAACGATTGTTAGTAAGTTAGCTTTTAGTCTCATATTGTTTAATTATTATTTTGTTACCATTGATTTGTTATCGTTTGCTGGTTAGTCGAGTCCCTCGCGCATTATACGTTCGGCCTCGTCGTCCGATACCCACTCGACGATGTTGCCAAACATACCCACTTCGCCTACACCATCGACATACATAACCGTGTAGAGCATCATAAAGTGCTCGCAGAGGCTGTAGAACGATACGTAGCCCGAGAGGTCTGCAGTGCTCGATACATACTCCGAAGCCTCGGCAATAAGTAGCTTGCCATCGCCATATATGGTGCCAAAGGCCTCGCCCGTCGAGGCTAGTACCTGTGTGCCGCAGAGCTTTGCTACGGGGTTGAGGCGGTCGCTGTCGTCGAGCTCGACCTCTATGTCGTAGCCCTCGTAGAGCATATCCTCGATAACGACAATGTTGTTCTCAGGCTCGACGTGTGTATGTACAAGGCGCGAGTTGCAGTTCATATACTGCATACACCACGTCGAGGTGAGCACGGCGTAGCCCTCGAAGCGCTCCAGCTCGAAGGGGCAGCAGTGGCGAAGCATAATGCTACATTCGGTAGCTCCCTGGCCTATGTTCTCCTCGTCGAGGACAAGGCGTACGGCGAGCACACACTCCTGGCCGATGGCAATGCTCTCTGGATTGGACTTGATGCGCAGCGAGGCTCGATCCTTACCTTTGGGGATACGCAGCGTTGTCGATTCAAGCGTATAGTGTAGCTCTTGAATCGCGCTACTCTGCGAGGCGACAATCTCGACTCCGAAGTAGAGGTCGGCGTTGGCTGTGCCTGAGGCGGTGATTGGGATTTCGAACCACTCCTCGCTGTCGACAACGCCAAAGATGTAGCTCTCTTCGGCAAAACTGATATGGCACTCTGTGGCGATTGACTCATCAGTCTCTCTTTGGCATCCTATGTACAACGTCGAGGCAAAGAGTATCAGTGCGTAGGCAATATATCGTAGCTCTTTCATAGTTGCTATGTTTCATATATATATAACATTCGAGCGCAAATATATGCAATTTTGTTCGGAATCGCAACCCAGTGTAGCAGATAATTAATCTATTACAGATTATTATAGATGATTTTAGACTCTTTGTTGAGGCGATAACAAGTGTTAGAATGTGGTTAAATCCTATTGTTCGATATGGCGCATAATGTGTAACCTTGCACAATTTAGGTATTTATACTAACCTCGAAAGAGGTGAAAAAATATACCTTTGCGGCAGTAAATAATCACTTTAAGGTATGGGTAAATACTTCGATATGCTCGCCGAGGATGTGCGTCTGGGGGAGGGACTTAAGGCCTGTATGAATTGTGGTGTCTGCACCGCGGTATGTCCTGCGGCAGAGTTCTATAACTACGATCCGAGACAGATTGTGGCCATCGTGCAGACGCGCGAGGATGACGAGATTGAGCGTCTGCTACGAAGCGACGTCATATGGTATTGTGGCGAGTGTATGTCGTGTCGTCCGCGCTGTCCGCGTGGCAACACCCCAGGCTATGTAATACAGGCGCTCAGAACGTTGTCGCAGCGTCTCGGGTTCTTCGTCGAGAGCGAGAAGGGGCGTCAGCAGCTGGCTCTCAAGCGCCTCATTGGCGACAACATACTACGTACGGGCTACTGCCTAACGCCGCGCAACATCCGCCCCGAAATGCACCCCGAGCAGGGCGCTGTGTGGGAGTGGATATATGACAATGATGAGGCGGTATATGCTCTGTTCTCGGATTGTTACGGCAAGGAGGGTGCTGGAGCACTGCGACGCATCGACGACGAGTCGCTTGCCGAGATACACCGTATATTCGAGGTGTCGGGAGGCAAGGAGTTCTACGACAACATCGAGCGCCACTCCGAGCGTAAGGCGCGACAGATGGGCTACGACGGTGCTACCGACGAGTATATGATGGAGACCTATACCTACAACTCCGAAAACCACTATTAGAGTCCCCACACAATTATACATAGTTATACACAGCTATAATAGTTATGAGAAGAGCATCTTGGCAGGAATACCAGAAGGATATCGCCGACGACAAGTACTACTATGCGCGTAGCTGCATACGTCAGAACTTCTTCCCCGGAAGCGAGAAGGCGTTCCTCGATATCCTTACGAATAACCTCGGCATAGATATATACGACGATCCGCTACACACGTCGTGTACGGGTATAGGCTACCACTCCGATGTGGTGCCGTTGGAGACCATTATGACCGTCGTGGCGCGTCAGTTTAGCCTTATGGCCGAGGCTGGCTACGAGAACTTTATATCGTCGTGCATAACCTCGTTTGGCATCTACAACGAGGTGTTGGCCACGTGGGAGGAGTTCCCCGAGACCGAGGAGCGCACGCGTCGATACCTTAAGGAGGCTACGGGGCGCGAGCTTGTAAAGCCCCGCTCGATAGCCCACACCTCCGACATTATGTTTCACCACCGCCACGCCATAGCGCGCCAGGCAAAGCGCCGCCTGATAAATGTGCACACGGGCGAGCCGCTGAAGGTCGTAGAGCACATCGGTTGCCACTACGCCAAGATATTCCCTAAGTCGGGTATCGGCGGCTCGGAGTTCCCATACGTGCTGGCTGGTATGATCGAGGCGTGGGGAGGCGATGTCGTAGACTACCCCGAGCGACGCCACTGCTGTGGCTTCGGCTTCAGAAACTACCTCGTGCAGGCAAACCGCGGTTCGTCGATAGCCAACTCACACAAGAAACTCGAGAGTATGGCCCCCTACAAGCCCGACTTCATCGTGGCCAACTGCCCTGGTTGTACTATGTTCCTCGATAAGTGGCAGTATGCAATTGCCGAGATGGATGGCACGACCTATGGCGCCGATGGCCGAGGTATCCCAGTGCTTAGCTACGAGGAGATGGCGGGCTTGGTGCTCGGCTACGACCCCTGGAAGCTCGGAATGCAGTTTCATCAGGTCGATGTAGAGCCACTGCTCGATAAGCTCGGTGTGGAGTACTCGCCCGAGGCGAAGTATTTGGGCCCCGATGGTAAGCATATAGGACGTCCGCGCGACGTGGCGGTAAACTGCGAAGAAGTGCGACGTATTTACGAGATAAGAAGATAGTGTATGGCACACAGAGTAGTGATAGTAGGTGGCGGCGCTGCAGGTATGCAGACCGCACTGGAACTTAAGTCGCGAGGCATCGAGCCAGTGATCGTAGAGCGCGACATAGAGCTCGGAGGTAAGGCCCGAGGATGGTACAAGTTGTTCCCCTCGTTTACCCCTGCAGGCGACGTTATGCGTCCACTGGCCGAACGCGTAAAGCGCGAGCGCATACGCTGCTTCTACGGCCAGGAGGTGACCGAATTTGCGCCCGATGGCGTGATACTGCGCTCTGGAGAGCGAATACCTGCCGACGCTGTGGTCGTGGCTACGGGATTTACGCTCTTCGATGCCCACCGCAAGCAGGAGTATGGCTACGGACTATACGACAACGTGCTGACGTCGGTAGACTTGGAGCGTATGATGAACAGCGGCGCGGTGACGCTGGCCGATGGCTCAATGCCACGACGCATAGCCATACTGCACTGTGTAGGCTCGCGCGACGAGAAGGTATGCCAGAAGCACTGCTCGAAGGTGTGCTGCATAACGGGCGTCAAGCAGGCCATAGAGCTTAAGCAGATGTTCCCCGAGGCCGACATCTTCAACTTCTATATGGATATTCGTATGTTTGGCCCTGGTTACGAGGAGCTTTACCGCGAGGCGCAGGAGCGTCATAATATACACTTCGTGCGCGGACGTATCTCGGAGGCCGCTGAGACCATAAACAAACGTATACAGATAAAGGCCGAGGATACGCTCACGGGCCGTCCGCTGCGTATGACCGTCGATATGTTGGTGTTGCTGGTGGGTATGAGTGCCAACTACGAGAATGCCGAACTCGCGAAGAGGGCAGGCTTGGAACTCTCGCCCAATGGCTTCTTCCGTACCGTAGACTCATTCTTAGGAGCTGTGCGTAGCCAGCGCGAGGGTATCTTCTTCGCAGGAGCTGCTACAGCACCCAAGAGCCTCGCCGACACGTTGGCCGAGGCATCGCTCACGGCATCGGCCGTAGATGAATACCTAAAAAATAGTTTTAACAAGTAACGGCCGCAGAGCAGGAGTATGAGTACGCTGAATTTCGGATATGGTATCAATCGCCCTCGTGCTATTGACCTCGATAACAACGATTTGCGTAAGAGCAACGCTATAATAGCCGAGATGCCCGAGCTGCAGGCCTGCATAGGGTGTGGCTCGTGCACAGCCTCGTGTACGGCAGGAGCGATAACCAACTTTAACTTTCGCAAGCTACATACGGCCGTGCGTCGCGGTGAGTATCGTGGCGTGTACGAGGAGCTGAGTAAGTGTATGCTATGTGGCAAGTGTCGATTGGTATGCCCACGAGGTATCAACACTCGAGGCTTGGTGATGCTGATAAAGCGTAAGCTCGGCGACTTCTAAAGGCGTCTGTATAAGTAGAATAACAACACGTTGATTATGACATTCTTCGCTCCGTTTACCATACCCTTTATCGTAGGCACGATATTCCTATTTGTCGCCGTAGCCACCAAGTGGATACTCTGGATAGCTCGTCTGCCTAAGGTAGATAGGCGTCTTATAGCTCATAACTTCTTCTCGCTCGGCACGCTGGCGGCCATATGGGAGGTGGTGCGCGAGTCGTTGCTCCACGCCAAGATATTTCGTCGCAACCCACTGCTCGGATTTATGCATATGTCGCTGGCCTTCGGCTGGTTTTTGCTTATCGTCGTGGGGTGGATTGAGACCATCGTATACTTAGGCTTCGAGATGATACCGCTGCAGGGCCACGTATTCTTCAAATACTTTATGCCACTAAATGGTATCGAGGCTCATATTCCACTCTTCGAGCAGTTGATGGACGCCCTGCTTCTGCTCGTGCTTACGGGTGTTGCGCTGGCCTGGTTTAAGCGTATCGCCTCGAAGGCTATGGGTATGCGCCGAGCTACCAAGCACGTGCTTTTCGATAGGATTGCCCTCTCGGCACTATGGTTTATATTCCCTGCGCGCCTTGTTGCCGAGAGCCTCACAGCGGCACTCTATGGCGGTAACGGATTCCTCACTGGTACGCTCGGAGGGTTTATCGGCGAGCTGTTGCCCACAGAGGTGTTGACCACGCTCTATGAGCCTGCGTGGTGGTTCTACTCCTCGGCCCTCGGGCTCTTCTTCGTGGCGATGCCCTTCTCGCGATATATGCACATATTCACCGAGATACCCCTTATCTTCCTGCGACGCTGGCGCCTGCGCCCCACCCTCGAGCGTAAGTCGTACGACAACTTCGAGGTCGAGGCCTGCTCGCGATGTGGCATATGTATAGACCCCTGTCAGCTGCAGGAGGATCTCGGCATACACGATACCCAGTCGGTATACTTCCTGCGCGATAGACGCTACAATATGCTCTCGCTCAAGGTGGCAAATAACTGCCTTATGTGTGGCCGCTGCGAGGCCGTGTGCCCCGTAGGTATCAACCTTACGACGCTGCGTATTAACTCGCGCGCTAAGCGCCGAAACATCCCCCACGAGGGCCGTTATCGCTACCTGACAAGCCTCGATCGTAGCTCGGGAGAGGGTAAGGTGGGCTACTTTGCTGGCTGTATGTCGTCACTCACGCCTGCCGTGCAGCACTCTATGGAGCGTATCTTCGAGGCCGTAGGCGAGGCGGTGTGGTATGCCGATAAGGATGGTGGCGTATGTTGCGGCCGCCCCCTGATGCTCTCGGGCGAGACCGACGCTGCGCGTAAGATGGTGGCCTACAATACCGACCTCTTCCGCCGCCACGAGATAACCACGCTCGTGACGTCGTGCCCCATATGTCTGCGCTCGTTTAGGGAGAACTACCACCTCGATGGCATCGAGGTGTTGCACCACAGCCAGTATCTCGACCGCCTTATTGCCGAGGGGCGCCTAAGCGTCAAGCAGGGCGAGGAGAGCTATAGCTACCACGACCCCTGTGAGTTGGGCCGAGGCTCGGAGGTATACGATGAGCCGCGCCGCGTAATCGAGGCCGTAGGAGAGCTGCGCGAGCCGCGCCATAGCCGCCGCGATGCCCTCTGCTGTGGCTCGTCACTGGCAAATACGGTCATTGGCGACGAGCAGCAGCTGCGCATAGCACGCCGTATGACGCGCGAACTCGAGGAGACCGCCGCCGATGCCATAGTTACGGCCTGTCCACTCTGCCATAAGGCCATAGCGCGTAGCACGCACCACACGGTCGTAGATATCGCCGAGGTCGTGGCACGTAATATCGCCGAGTAGTAGTCTCGCGGAGCTATATCCTCACCATATTGCGATTTTTATACCATTAACACATTGATTAATAAAGGTTTGTCGTTTTTACTAAAAATGAGACGCTAAATTTTTTAAAAAATATTTGCACGCTAAAATTTATTGTACTATCTTTGCAGTCGCAAGTGAGATAAATCGACTTCGGTCATTTAACGATACATCGCGGGGTAGAGCAGTTGGCAGCTCGTCGGGCTCATAACCCGGAGGTCGGAGGTTCGAGTCCTCCCCCCGCTACCATAGAGGAAATCCAAATCGGATTTCCTCTTTTTTTATGGTAGCGGGGGGAGGACTGATGTCCACAACTATATTTATAATCCCTCCAAACCTCCCTTTGATAAGGGAGGCTTGTGGCAAGGCAGCGCCTTGCATTGCTGCGCAATCGTATATACTCGACGCACTGAATTACACGCATGTAATCCTCAATCAATGGGTTCGAAATTTCGATGCTGTGTCCTACTTAAAAGGAGAAACTTAGCGGTTTCTCCTTTTTTTTGTAGCGGGGGTCGGCCTCCGGCTCATATATACAATCCCTCCAAACCTCCCTTTGATAAGGGAGGCTTGTGGCAAGGCAGCGCCTTGCATTGCTGCGCAATCGTATATACTCGACGCACTTAATTACACGCCTGTAATCCTCAATAAATGTGTTCGAAATTTGTGTCATTGCTGTAAGATATTTTATTACATTTAACTTAATTTCGTTTTCGGGCAACCCCAGCCGTTCATCTTCCACACATACTCTCTCGCCGCCTCTTTGCTCTGGAAATCCTTAACGAATGTTCCCGATGCGCCTGTTTCAGTTACCGATGTCCAGACCCAAACACCCCAGTTGCGGCGGTGCGCTGCGTAGCGATATTGTCCGAGTATTGCTTTCATAGTTATCTCCTTTTCTGATAACAGAGATAGTGAATTATTTTAATCTATGCAATATTTTTAATGAATATTTTTAAGTAGTGCATTAAAAAGTTGGTTTTTGTAAAACATTTCCGTATATTTGTGTGGATTACTATATAGCTATGACAGAAAGCACGGAGAAAAAGAAGCAAGAACGAGGTGTTGTTCATCTTGTTATGAAGGCGACGGGCGAGAATTTCTTTTACGGAAACTTAAAAGCCCTATTCGACAATCACGAGCAAACCGAGAATGACAAAACATTAGGTGTCGCCTATAATTATCTAAAGAACTACGATTTCTCAAATGGCAAGACTTACGAGAATTCTATTTGTATTATTCGTAAGGGCGTAATTAACACTACGACCAAAAAGGACTGGAAACGAAATAATAAGAATCGCTGATTATGGCATTAAGCTGGAATGAAATAAAGGAGCGCGCCATTGCTTTTTCAAAGAAATGGGCTGATGCAACGGACGAGAACGCCGAGGCTAAACCATTTTTGGTGGACTTTTTTAATGTGTTTGGTGTATCAGATAGGCGCGTCAAGAAGTTCGAGTACAAAGTACCGAAGCGAAGCGGTGGAAATGGCTATATTGATATGCTATGGCACGGCAATATCCTGATAGAGATGAAGAGCCGAGGCAAAGACCTATACAAGGCATATAAACAAGCCAGCGAGTACTTTGACGGACTCAAAGACTATGAATTACCCCGATACATTCTGGTCTGTGATTTTTACAGATTTAGGCTCGAAGATATTGACAACGCAAAGGTCTACGAGTTCACACTCGACGAGCTATACAAGAAAGTGCATCTGTTTGGATTTATCGCTGGATACAGCAACAAGGTGGAGCTAAAAGAGCAAGACCCTGTCAATCTCAAAGCGGCAGAGGCTATGGCTAAACTGCACGATAAGCTCAAAGCGATTGGCTACGATGGGCACGACCTTGAATTGTATCTCGTACGCTTGTTGTTCTGTCTTTTCGCTGACGACAGCACCATTTTCAACAAGAACATCTTTTACGATTACATCTACACCCACTCGGCGGAAGATGGGTCGAATCTGGCATCTGTTATTAACGAGATATTCGAGATTCTAAACACCCCTACCGACAAACGCCTTAAGAATATCTCGGAGGAGCTTAACGCATTCCCATATGTCAATGGCAAGCTATTCGAGGAGCGTTTGCCACTTGCGTCATTCGACAGCACGATGCGCAACATTATCCTTGAATGCAGCACGTTGGATTGGGGTAAGATTTCGCCAGCAATCTTTGGAAGTATGTTCCAAGGAGTAATGAATCCAGAGAAGCGACGCAATCTCGGCGCACACTACACAAGCGAAAGAAATATCTTAAAGCTGATAAAGCCCTTGTTCCTTGACGACCTATGGTCGGAGTTTGAGAAGGTCAAAAGCAGCGACCGACAGCTTAAGATGTTCCACCAGAAAATATCGTCGCTTCGTTTCCTTGACCCCGCGTGCGGTTGTGGCAATTTCCTTATCGTCACTTACCGCGAGCTGCGCCTATTGGAGCTGGAGGTGCTGAAAGCGATGTATGGCACCCAGCAAGCATTCAATATTGCAGACCTCGTTTTGTGCAACGTCGACCAGTTTGCGGGTATCGAATACGAAGAGTTCCCCGCACAAATCGCCAAGGTTGCAATGTGGCTAATCGACCACCAGATGAATATGCTTTGCTCGCGCGAGTTCGGCGAGTACTTTGTGCGCTTACCGCTACGCAAGTCGGCAAACATCATCTGTGGCGACGCATTGGAAACAGACTGGAACGAGATAGTTCCAAACAGCGAATTGTCGTATATCATTGGCAACCCTCCTTTCGTTGGTGCCAGACAAATGTCAAAAGAGCAAAGCAAACAAGTTGCACAAGTCTTTAACAACATTAAAGGCGTAGGCAATCTTGACTATGTAACTGCGTGGTACGCCAAGGCTTCACAGTACATACAAGGCACTCACGCCAAGGTCGCCTTCGTATCAACCAACTCCATCGTACAAGGAGAGCAAGTTGGAATCCTGTGGCGTGTGCTGTTGGAGAAATACAATGTGCATATCCACTTCGCCCATCGCACCTTCAAGTGGAGCAACGAGGCAAAGGGAAAGGCTGCTGTCTATTGTGTTATCGTAGGCTTTGCCAACTTCGATACTGACAATAAGACCATATTCGAGTACGAGGATATTACTGGCGAGCCACACGCTTTGCGAGCCAAGAACATCAATCCATACTTGGTGGATTCAAACAACATATTATTAAATAAACGCAGTGCGCCCATATGTGATGCGCCTAAAATCAATTATGGTAGTTTTGCTTTAGATGATGGAAACTACACCCTATCTGAAGCAGACAGAGATGATATTATTAGTGAGTGTCAGAATTCTGATAGACTAATCAAGCCTTTCATAGGAGGTAAAGAACTATTGCACTCTGTAAAGCGATATTGTTTGTGGCTTATTGATGCATCACCCAAAGAAATCAAAGAAAACCCCAAGATACTTGAAAGGGTCGAGGCTGTTCGCAAATGGAGAAGCAATAGCAGTAGAGAAAACACTAATAAACTTGCTGACACTCCTACTATGTTTGCAGAAATTAGACAACCCAATACAAACTATTTGGCTATTCCCACAACATCTTCAGAGAATAGAAAATATATTCCTATTGCGTTCCTCTCTCCAAATGTAATAGCATCTAACCAATTATACATTGTGCCAGATACTACTCTCTACCACTTTGGAGTACTGACCTCGGCAATGCATATGGCGTGGACAAAATGTGTATGTGGCAGACTAAAGAGCGACTTCAGATATTCTGCTGGGATCGTTTATAACAATTTCCCGTGGGCAGAGAATCCGTCGCCGAAGCAAGTCGAGCGCATCGAGCAGTGCGCCGAGGCGGTGCTGGAGGCTCGCAAGATGTTCCCCGATGCATCGCTTGCAGACCTATACGACCCATTGGCAATGCCCCCAGCGTTGATGAAGGCGCACCAAGCATTGGACAAAGCTGTTGATGCAGCCTATCGCACTGCGCCGTTCACCTCGGATAGCCAGCGTATGGAGTTCCTGTTCGACCTATACATCAAGTACAACGCAACCATATTCGACAGCAAGAAGAAGCAGAGATAGTCTAACAACCCTTTGATATAACCGAATACGAAAATCGGCAGTCGCAATTAAGTGGCTGCCGTTTTCGTTAATATTCCTATGCTGCAAGTCTGTTAGAAATTTCGATGGGGTGTCCTACGTAAAAGGAGAAACTTAACGGTTTCTCCTTTTTTTTGTAGCGGGGGTTGGCCTCGAATGGCTTGTACTTATCTTTCCATTAAGAGTAGTGCTCAGGCAGAGTCTGCTAAAGGGTAGTGCGCGCCTAAAGGCGCTAAAGGGGGAGGTAGGGAGATTAGAGAGATTAGGGAGGTTAGTGAATTTAGTGGCAACGCTTTAACGTACTAACCAGCCTGCTCCCTAAATTCTCTAATTTCACTAAATTCCTTAAAACTATTTCACGCGCAAGCTGCACCGACCAGCCTGCTCCCTAAACTACCCTTTAGCAGGCTTTGCCTGCGAACTTTTCAGTGAGCCCCAATAAGCCGCCATAGTCCATCGGGTAGTTAACCGTCATACAACAAAAAAAACCGAAGGATTTCTCCTTCGGTCGTTGTGGTGCCCAGGACGAGACTCGAACTCACACGAGCTTGCGCTCACCACCCCCTCAAAGTGGCGTGTCTACCAATTTCACCACCTGGGCATTTCCCTTATTTGCAGCGCAAAGGTAGCAACAATTTTTTAATCTGCAAAACTTTTTGCCAAAAAGTTTTAAGAAAAATATAGCCTCGACAGTTAACTACTTGCTATCGAGGCTATTGCGCTAAATTGAAAGAGGGGCGTTCTACAGGCCGAACTCTTGCTTTAGGCGGTCCACCTCGTCGAGCTTCTCCCAGGCGAAGAACTCTACCTCCTTGGCAAACTCCTTGCCGTGCTCGCCGATGAAGCGCACCATCTCGGTATATGGGCGGCGGCCGAAGTGACCATAAGAGGCTGTAGCCTCGAAGATGGGGTAGTTAAGGCCGAAGCGCTCGACGATTGCCGCAGGGCGCAGGTCGAAGAGCTGGCCAATCTTTGCCGCTATCTCGCCATCGCTGAGCGGCACGTTGGCAGTGCCATAGGTGTCGACATATATCGATAGTGGCTGTGCTATGCCTATGGCGTAGCTCACCTGCACGAGGACCTCGCGCGCGATACCTGCGGCGACCATATTTTTAGCGATGTGGCGTGCTGCGTAGGCTGCCGAGCGGTCCACCTTCGATGAGTCCTTGCCCGAGAAGGCGCCGCCGCCGTGAGCTCCGCGACCGCCGTAGGTGTCGACGATGATCTTGCGGCCCGTCAGTCCTGTGTCGCCGTGAGGGCCTCCGATTACGAACTTACCCGTAGGGTTGACGTGGAGGATATAGTCGTCGCCGATAAGCTCCGCGAGCTTGTCGCCTGCGCGCTCGAGGCGTGCCTTAACACGAGGGATAAGGATGTTGCGCACGTCGTCGGCGATGATGCGCTGCATCTCGCGCTCGGCGTCGGCCTCGCTACGCTCTTTCGTAGGTAGTATGAACTCGTCGTGCTGCGTAGATACCACGATGGTGTGCACGCGCTGAGGACGGCGGTCGTCGCCATACTCTATGGTCACCTGGCTCTTAGAGTCTGGGCGCAGGTAGCGCATCACCTCGCCCTCGCGGCGTATCACTGCCAGCTCCTTGAGTATTACGTGCGAGAGGATGAGTGTTGCGGGCATCAGCTCGCGCGTCTCCTCGACGGCATAGCCGAACATTATGCCCTGGTCGCCAGCGCCCTGCTCCTCGCCATCCTTGCGGTCTACGCCCTGGTTGATATCCGACGACTGTTCGTGAATGGCCGAGAGTATGCCGCACGATGCTGCGTCGAACTGGTACTCGCTACGGTTGTAGCCTATGCGATCAATGACGCGGCGTGCCACGCCCTGAATGTCGACATAGCCCTCGGAGCGCACCTCGCCCGACACTACCACAAGGCCTGTGGTGCAGAGTGTCTCGCACGCCACCTTAGAGTTGACGTCGTAGCGTAGGAACTCGTCGAGGATTGCGTCCGATATCTGGTCGGCTACCTTATCTGGGTGGCCCTCCGATACTGATTCTGAAGTGAATAAGAATGCCATAATATGCTTTTATTTAAAATTAATAACTATTATACGCCACGCCTAATAAACGTTTGCGGCGTCAACAAATTATGGTCGGTAGGAAGTGATTGCTCGACAAAAGGGCTCCTTGCGGATGTAAGATACCGTTTTAGCACTTTTTTATTGTGGTTGCAATCAGTTCAAATCCCTCCACATCTGTTTTCGGCTGCAAAGGTAGCAATTTTTTGTTACTCGCAAATAGTTTCGCCAATTTATTTTCTTATGTGGCTATAAGCGTGGCTTATGGCTCGGCGCGAATTATTAAGGGTAGTGCGCACCCGTGGTGCTTAAGAGTAGTAGAAAGGGTAGAGCGCAGGCAAAGCCTGCTAAAGAGTAGTTTAAGGGTAATTCGCACCTATGGTGCTAAAGGGAGATGAGGTGCTTAGGAAGTTTAGCGTCAGCGACAACACCACAACCGCACAAGCCTCCCTGCTCCCTTCGCTACCCTTTAGCTCGCACCAGCGAGCGAGCTACTCTTTAGCAGGCTCTGCCTGCGAACTACTCTTTAGCGCCTTTAGGCGCGCTCTACCCTTAACCCTCCACGCGCAAGCTAAAACCTGCCCAGCGACAAAACCACAGCTGCACCGACCTCCTCTTCATCTTAACCCACTCCTCACTAAAGAAGAGGAGTCCCCTTTCGGAGACTCCTCGGTTGCAACACCAATTAACAAATCGTGAAAGCAAATAAAAAACTCAGTGTTGCAATAAATCGTGTTTAGCAAAGAGTATATTACTCGATTGTAACTGTGCAATTGCCCTCCTGGCTACCACCAACATAGTCTGCAATATTTGCAGCTGCGCCATCGAGGGTAGCAGTACAGTTCTTAATTGTCAAAGTCTTACCAGCTGCCTCCATATCGATGAAGTTGGTCTTGCCAGAGAGGAATATAAATTTGCAACCAATTATGGTAGTGTCCAGATAGAGGTTCAAGCCGTTGTAGCTTGACTGATCGCAACCCATAGTGCAGTTCTCGAATATAACCTCACCGTTACCACCAAAAGCATTGAAACCGTTAATTTCGCAGTTCTTAAATATTACAGTACCATGCAGACCATCGAAATGAACGCCACGGAAGTCGGTCTTTACCACACAATTTTCGAATACAGAAGTCTCGCCAGCTGTAGAGTAGCACCAGCGAAGAGCCTCACTTGCATCGAATGTGCAATTCTTGAAATTGCCATGAATTGTCTCACGTACTGCTATACCATTATCATTCTTGAAAGTCGCACCAATAACTGTAGCACCCTTGATGTTCAATGATGAAGTGCCCTTAAATACAGTGCCCTCCTCGCAAATGATGGTAGTTCCAGCCTTGATATCGCTTGCTGGGAAAGTATACTCGCCAGCAGTGACCGATACCTCGGTAACAGTATTATCCTTTAATGCCTCTTTCAAATCATCAGTGTTGCTTGCAGTCGCACTATTCTGACCCTCGACATTCTTGCCTGCCTCAATCTTACCGATAAGCGAGGTAGCTGTAGTAGTCATATTGGTAATAACGTTGCCATTGCAAGTACCGTCGCAGTTAAAGTTACCAACAACCTTACCCATAACTACTGTGTCCTTACCTGATGAATAGTTGCCAGTCCATTCAACTGTGCAGTCTGTCAAAGTGTTGTTGTCAACATTACCTAAATTATCATTTGATGCACAGATGTAACCAATAACACCACCAAACTTGTAGCTACCCTTTACAACGCAGTTAGTAAGAGTACAGTTTGTAACATCGCAGTAGCCATAACCTACAGCACCACCTACGTACTTACCACCCTCTGCTGAAGAGTTAACGATTGTAATATTGTCAACTGATGCGTGGCAATCAGATGTAAGAATACCTACAGATGCATCGTTGCCACCATTAACCTTTATATTGTAGAGGTTGAGGTTCTTGACTGCAGCGTGACCAGCTCTAAACAAGCCTGCGTCTGAAGTAGTAGTGATAGTTGCGTTCTTAATAGTATGGCCGTTGCCATCGAAGTAACCAAAGCTCTCCAAGTTGGTAGGAACAAGTGCAGTAACATCCTTAAGGTCGATATCTGTATTCAGCTTTATAGTCCAGCCCCACTTGTAGTAGAAATCTGTACCCTTACCACCATTTTGTGTAGCGTAATTAGAGTATTCTTTGCCCTGACCATTTGAGAAGAACTCTACCCACTTATCGTTCAATGCGTTCAAGTTCAAGTACTCCTCAAGACTGTTAATAGTGATTGTGCGTGTTGCAGCATCGATAGCCTGAACAGTATAGAATCCATTGGTCTCATACTGAAGAGCCTGATAGCCATCAGCAACATGCTTTGATGGATCGACATCAAATGTACCGCCCTTAATTTCTAAGTTCTTGCACTGGTAGTAAAAACCTGTTCCATTATTGTCGCCTTCTGTTTTATCAAAAGTACCACCATTTATTATGGTTTTACTTGTACTTATAGCACAAATATATCCACCGCCATATACCTGGCCGTTTTCATTCTTGGTGTTTTTGAATGTGCCGCCGTTTACGGTCATTTGACCATTGTCAAAAACATAAAGTGCCCAACTGGTTTGTTTTGTCTGAGTATTCAAACCGACATCAACGGTTGCATCTTCAATAATAGCTATACCATTTCCACCAGTAGCGATACCACCGTGATAAGTATTTACCTTTGCACCATTGATTGTCATTGTGCCATAGTTGTTGATACCATATGAAGGCCAACCTCCATCAACAAGTGGTGCACCATTAATTTCAACATTATTGATGGTTAAATTAGCACCTGCGTTATTGCAAATAGCAGAGCCTCCATTTTCTGCAACTGACTCGATAGTACCGCCGTTGACTGTAAGGTCACCATTATTTACAATAGTGTGGATTTTATTTCCATTTGCATCTTTTGCCTCGCTTGGGCCTGTGATTGTGTGACCGTTCAAATTGATTACCATATTTGATGTTACATTCAACGACTCCTCCAATACAACATCCTCGGTCAAGGTTACCTCGCCACCAAGCATAGCAGCCTTTGCGAGCTCGCCAGCAAGAGTGTTAGGCCACTCGATATCGCCAAAGCCAGGCTTAACCTCTACGTTCACGTCAGTGCCGTTTGTAAGGATATCACCCTTAAGAGTGGTGAGGTAGTTACGCTGAACGAAAATATCGGTGTTGAATGAGCGAGTTACGATCTCCTTGCCATTCTGGTCCTTAACCAACATATCGAACTGAACAACCTCGTCATCGACGAAGAAGTAGTCGGTAAAGAGAACACGGTCAGTCTCGGTGTTGTCGCCGTAAGGAGCAATAGTGTAGCTGTGCTCCTTTGTGGCAGATGCGTCAGCAGCCTCGCCAGTGAGAGCGTTGTATGCCACGCGGTGCTTTGTTTTGTAGGTAACTACCGCAGTAGTTGGGATAATGTCGTGCTTTGTAAGCTCTACCATATCGGTAGTGATAACGCGGAGCTTAGCAAAAGGACGATAGAGGTCGATGTTGATAGCCTGTGAGCCAGTGTAGTCCTCAACGAGCTTAACAGCTGTAAAGGCATCGCGAGTCTCGTCCATAGCTACCCACTTGTTGTCGATAACGTCGATAACGCTAATATCGCGCAAGTCAGCGCCGATAGCATAATGCAAATCGTCGCACTTAACATCGTCCTTGAGGTCTGCAACCTGCTCTACGATGTCGGCCCAAACAACAAAGTTGTAGTCGCGGTCCTCGCCAGGAACAAGGCGAACAGGGAACGATACCTTCTGGTTGTCGCTGTATCTTACATACAACTCAGATGGCTTGTCGCCGTAGAATACCTGCAACATATAGCGCATAGTGTAGTCATCGGTTGCCAAGATGGCATTGATGTCGCTTGTTGCGCTGTTTGAGCCACCAGCACGGGTTGTCATATCGGGCAGTGACACGGTAATCTCCGTATCCACAGCGCCACCGACGTTGATGTCGAGACCCTCAGGCTCTGTCTGGCACGATGCCAATCCAAGCACCAATGCCGCTAAAGCTAAAAATTTTTTCATAAATTTGTTAATTAAGTTAAAATGTAAGGTGTATAAGTTTTTATTGCTTCTTCTCGCTCGGTTGTCTCAAAAGTTCGATTGGTCAAAACTTTCGTGGGTCGTCAACGCGCCATAGATAATGGAGCGTAACGACCTATGCTCCATCGCCCGAAGGTGGTGGAGTATGTGGAAAAATAGTATAATTTAGATTATTTAGCCAATAGGCGTAACTTACTGATTTATAGGTGCAAAATCCCCCCCCCGATGCAAATCGGAGATTCGACATTTAGGATATGTTGCGATATAGTCCATTTTGACCTATAAAAAACTGATTTCTTGTAATGCAAATATACTAATTAAATCGATAAATACAACTTCTGCGCCAAAGTTTTTTCAAATAAACAAGGCACTAAAACTCTTATTATTGTAAAAAGCGATATTCTGAAATAGTCTAAAATTGGTGTAAATAGCGACTCACTGTGTCGTCTGCTTGATAGTCACTATATGCTCTGCTTATAGCGCTATAAAAATATATGATTAATAAATTTGCAGAAAAATATTTGAGATAAAACTTTTGTAACTACCTTTGCGGTGGAATAAAATTTGATTATACAATAAACGTAAATAATAGATAAAACGAATATTAATATGGAGATTAAGAAGAAGAGCTGCTGCTGCGGCGCAGATAAGAATAAGTCGATCTACGACTTTGAGGTTATGGCCCAGGGTGGCAAGAGTGTTAAGCTCGACGACTACAAGGGTAAGGTGTTGCTCGTAGTAAACACTGCGAGCAAGTGCGGCTTCACGCCACAATATGCCGATCTCGAGGCTATAAACAAGCGCTTCGCCGAGCGTGGATTTGCCATCCTCGACTTCCCCTGCAACCAGTTTGGTGGTCAGTCGCCAGAGAGCGATGCCGAGACTACACAGTTCTGCCAGCTAAACTACGGCACTACATTCCCACAGTTTAAGAAGCTCGAGGTGAATGGCGCCAATGAGTCGCCACTATATACCTGGCTCAAGGCTCAGCGTGGCTTTGCGGGCTTCGACGAGGGTCACACCCTGACACCTATCCTCGATAAGATGCTCCGTGAGGCCGACCCCGACTACGCCTCTAAGTCCGACATCAAGTGGAACTTCACAAAGTTCCTCGTTGACCGTGATGGCAACGTTGTAGCTCGTTTCGAGCCGACAACAGATATGGCGGTTGTAGCCAGCGCTATTGAGGCGCTGCTCTAACGAAGAGGCAAAGAGTAACGGTATTAGGGGATGACTAAAAAGTAAATTTGTCATCCCCGTTTCGTTATGAGGTTGAATAAAAAGATGTAGTTTTAGGCCTGCGAAGCCCGAAAAAGCGGAGTTTACTGAGCGTAAATGAGCATTTTGAGGGCGAGCATAACGACAAAATACACTTTTTATTCAGCCTCTCTCTTACATCTACCGCCCACTTAGAATGTGGATGTGTTTTGGAGGAATCCTCCGCAAGGTTTGCGCAAGAGGTAAAATAGAAGAAATACTAAATATATACGATTAATTTGCCGTTATCGGCAAGAATTGCTATATTTGCACCGAGTAATCGGTCTAAAACTTGCCGATAGTCGTAGCGTATGAAGTATATTTCAGTTGCAGAATTTGCCGCCAAGTATGGCATCTCGGAGCGCACAGCACGTAATTACTGCGCTCTCGGAAAGATTGAGGGAGCAACCCTCGTGGGTAAGACCTGGAACATTCCTGCTGATACGGAGTTGCCAGGGCGCAAACCTCGTCGGCACAAGGCGATGCCATTGCTCGTTGTTCTGCGCCAAGAGAAGGAGGCGCGACTCAAAGGAGGCATCTACCACAAGACACAAATCGACCTTACCTACAACTCAAACCATATCGAGGGTAGTCGCCTGACGCACGACCAGACACGCTACATCTTTGAGACCAACACGATTGGCATCGAGGGCGAGAGCGTGCGTGTGGATGATATCATCGAGACATCGAATCACTTCCGTTGCATCGACCTTATAATCGACCGAGCCGAGGAGCGGCTGACCGAGAGTCTTATCAAGGAGTTGCACTCTATACTCAAATCTGGCACATCGGATAGTCGCAAAGATTGGTTTACCGTTGGCGACTACAAACGCCTACCTAACGAGGTGGGTGGCAACGAGACTACCGCGCCCGAAGATGTGCATCGTGAGATAAAGGCACTGCTCAAAGAGTATAACAGCAAGAAGCGAAAGTCGTTTGAGGATATCATTGACCTACATCAGCGTTTCGAGGCGATACATCCATTCCAAGATGGCAATGGTCGTGTTGGCAGACTTGTGATGTTCAAGGAGTGCCTGGCAAATGGCTATGTGCCGTTCATCATTACCGAGGAGCTCAAAATATTCTACTATCGCGGTCTGCGTGAGTGGAACAATGTACGAGGCTATCTCCTTGATACCTGCTTAACTGCACAAGATAATTATAAAGCTGTGCTCGACTATTTTAAGGTGAGATACTAAATGCCCTTCAGAAAGAGATTCCGACTGCGAATATCACAGACCAATTGCTATCTCCATCAAGATCACTTTTCCACGTTCGAGTAGTAAGCAAAGTTTTTGTTTGAGCAAGAAAATAGAGTGAGCTTTTGTATTTTGCTCAATAATTGCTAACTTTGCAAAAATCAATAATTCTCATTATGTCGGAGCAGGAGTTGAAAAAATATCGTCTTACAGGCGTTGAGGAACCCACGGATGAGCAGCTTGAGGCATTGATGCACGCTGCGGGCGAGGAGGCTCGTCGTCGTGGTGCCGAGGCTGAGGCAAAATTCCGTGCGGAGTTAGAGCAGTTGGTGTCTGACAATTTAGCGGAGTACACTTGCAGCGATGGTAAATAATCACAGACCTGTTTTGATTGTTATTGCTGGACCTAATGGGTCGGGCAAGACTACTGTGACCGAGCAGATACTGCGTCACGAGTGGATGGAGGATGCTATATATATCAATCCAGATATTGTGGCACAAGAGTTGTTTGGCGATTGGAACTCTGCAGAGGCGGTTAAGAAGTCTATTGCCTACTGTGAGGCATTACGTGAAAAATCTCTTGCAGAGGGCAAGAGCCTTATCTTTGAAACTGTGCTTTCACGCAAGGATAAGGTCGATTACATCCGTAGAGCAAAGGAGGCAGGCTTCTTTATCAGGGTGTTTTTTGTATGTACGGAGTCGCCCACGATAAATGCATCGCGCATCGCTCGACGAGTTATGCAGGGTGGTCACGATGTGCCAATATCTAAAATTATCTCTCGCTACAATCTATCGGTCGCTAATTGTGTTGAGGTTGCTCGCGTAGTTGATCGTTGCTATCTCTACGATAACTCGGCAGAGAATTGCGATGCTCGACCACTATTTAGAACGGTAGATGGCAAAGTGGTGAAGGTGTACAGTGGAGCAATTCCCGAATGGGCAAAAATCATAAAGGATTGTCTATAAAATTCAAACCGTTAAGTTATCTTGACGGTTTGTTATTTTATATATTAACATTCATCCTCCAGAAACAAATTCTGTAAAAACTACTACCTCGAGGGTTGTATAACTTTAATGTATAACCTAATTAAACTCCACATCCGCGCCGCCTGATACATCCCAATGTACAATTTGGGGATTGCCTTTGATGTGTATATCCGCACCACCCGATGCTGTTAATGAGAGTGTACTGTTGGCTACGACATCAATATCAGTGCCTCCAGATGCGTTGATGGTGACATCCTCAGCCTCCAGCTCGCCGCACTTGACATCTGCACCTCCTGAGGAATCAATGCTTAGTTTCTGTGTGATACCCTTAATATAACAGTCGCAACCTCCAGATGCGTTGATAGTGATATCCTCAGCCTCCAGCTCGTCGCACTTGACATCTGCACCTCCGGAGCTATCAATGCTTAGTTGCTGTGTGACACCCTTAATCTGACAGTCGCAACCACCTGATGCTGAGATAGATAATACATCGCTATTGCAGCTGTCCCACGAGAAATCGCTACCGCCTTTCAACGCAACACGCTCATACGCAAGTGAAGGTACATATACCAAACAACGCTTAAAGCCAAATATAGATGTAGATACTCCAATATGTAGTGTGCCGTCATTAACCTCAACGCTCAACCTATTGAAATTTTTAGCATTTGTCAAGGCATATACTTGGTCATGGGGCAGAGCATCGTCCACGATAACCTCCGCGCCATTTGATATCACAATGGCTGATATCTCCTCATAAAGAGTATATGTTTTGCTATTCGTAAGCTCGGTGTCATCAACTTCACATCCCGTACACACCATAGCAACAACGCCAACTAATAGGGTAAAAATAGTTCTCATAGTCAACTGATAAGGTTTTGTTCAATAATACAAAGTTAAGCAAAATATTTTAGACATCAAAAACAAAGAATTAGGCGGGAGTTTTCTGTGTCTGCCTCATAAATACCTCATAAATACTAAATAATTCTTTGCTTATTGGGAAATGTTTATTATATTTGTACTACCATTGCGGAATACGCAGTGTTTTAGATGGCATTTAGGGCTATCATAAATTTTGTAAATCAGTTAAATAATTTTGCCTATGAAGCATAGCGTATAGTTTAGTACGCACATTTTAGACATATTGGAAAAGCGTTTTAGCTTTATTCTATCACTTCGGAAGTTTGGCGACTAAAAAAGGTAGATGGGAATAATAGTTGAAATGCTCGCACTGTTCGGTGCGGGCTTTTAGTTATTCATCTACCTGGGTTACGCCAAACACCTCGAAGTGGGATTATAACTAATTGTCCCGCGCTTTTTTTGTGCGTGCAACAAGGACATAGTAATCTAACTTGAAAACAAACAAATTATGAAAAAATTATTTACTTGGGTGTTAGTTGCCATTATTGGTTGTGGTGCTATTTCTGCCTGCGATGATAGTGATGACAATCATAAAGAGGTGCGTCCTACTCCTGGCCCTACAAAGCAGAGGACTATATCGAAAATTTCTGCTCATTATGGTTATTTCGAAGGGTACACCGGACATTATGAGTACAATTTCACTTATGACGAAAGCAAAAGAGTTGTAGAAGTAACGTCCGAGTTCTGGGAAAATGGATCCCATCAACGTTATATTAATATAGATTATGTTTCGCCTAGTACTATCAGTATTGGAGATGGCAATTATGGAGATACACGACAAGTAGACATCAATAATCTAGGATATATAACGTGTGATGGTCTTTCTACGTTTACTTATAATTCCAAGGGGCAATTAACCAATGATAGCTATTATATGCCAAGCGACAGTGATGACGGAGCAGGTGATAGTCGCAGTACTATATACACTTGGAGTAACGACAATATAGCGCGTGTGCAGGAAAATTATAATGGAAACCTATGGAATTTACGTGTAAAGTATAACGATAAAGATACAAATGCTGTAACCCTTGACCTAAATTGGTTTGTTGATCCAATGAATGCTTTTGGATCGGGAAGTGTAGAGTTTGAGCTTGCTACAATAGGCCTTATGGGTAAGCGATGCAAGAATTATGTAACCGAATTAATTGATGGGGATGATGATTGGAGGGTTACATACGATTGGACTTACGATAGTGAAGGCTATCCTATAGAGTGTGTAGCTACTGAGTATACTGAGTATGCAAATAGCGGTAAGATGACTTCTAGATATTTCTTCGTATATAGCGACTAAACTACTAACGTTCTTTAAGGTTTGAGCAGAGCGTAGAGTGGTGATGTTGGGCGGACGCCATAGGCGTAGGCTGTGAGGTATCGTGCCGTGGGAGCTTGCTCACAAATGGCAACGATGCTTCACAGCCTATATGTTGCAACGCAACGTGCCAGACATCACACCTCGCAGGTTACTCTGCCACGCCGCGAGAATCGTCAGTAGTTTTTACAGAATATAAAAACAACAGGGAGGCGTCTCACGACGGCTCCCTGCGTTCCAGAAACAAATTCTGTAAAAACTACTAACCCA
>JAFTWZ010000036.1 GCA_017465055.1 Alistipes sp.
CAAGAATCTCCGCCTGCTAACGGTATGTCCTCATACCATCAGCAAACGGAGATATTTGTTTCGGTTGTACCATAAGTCCGATGGGTGTTTGTCTGGATTCATTCAGGTTACACTTATCGGACTGCCAACAATGGCTTTACCAAAAATGCGGGCGGAACGGAATTTTTCTTTGGGAGTTTTTTGTAAAATGAGAGAATATAAGTACCTTTGCGATACAGAAAGAGTTGTTTGATATAAGCAAAGCACAGCGTATCGGTGCGGTGGTAATGTCGCTAAATCGTTACCAACAACTTTTGACCTCTTTATTGACCTCTGTCACTCAAATAGATACGATTTTCTTTATTATCCCTTGCAAAGATAGAAAAAAGATACGAAAAAATTAAGAAAAGATTTATATCTTTGCATTGTATTTACCAATCCATCGATAAACAAAAGTTATAACAATACCCAATACTATGAAGAACTTTTACACTCTCGTGGCTATGATGCTCCTCGCATCGCTAAGTGCTACAGCACAAGTATCTATTGACGAAGAGAAGACCACTACAACCGAGACACGCTCGTTCGACAACGAGATGAAGACCCAGGAGGTAGATGCCAACTTCTACTCTAAGGCCGAGCACCGCGCCGAGCGCGCAGCGATACGCAAGGAGCGAAACACCGTAGATTTCTCGGCAAACCTACACGGCTCGCTAACGGCCTTTAGCCAGTCGTGGCAGGCATCGGGCGATAACACCATCACCATCCTCGCCTCGGTAAACTTCCTGCACACGTATAAGAAGGGTCGTTTCTCACTGACAAATACCGCCTCGGCAAAGTTCGGCTACAACAATATGAAGACCGACGTGGGCGAGGACAAGGAGAAGGGCCTATGGTTTAAGAATGTCGACGAGGTGGTGCTATCGACAGCACCTCAGTGGGCAATGGTAAAGAACTGGACATATGGTGCCAACATCAAGTTCCGCACGCAATTTGCACGTGGCTTTGAAGCTCGCACAGACAACTATAACGGCAAAGCTGCAGTATCGAACTTTATGACGCCGGGCTACCTCGACGCCTCTGTCGGTTTCACCTATGTGCTACCATCGGAGAAGTTCCCACTGAAGGTCAACCTTGCGCCTATAGCTATGAGCGCAACCTATCGCCACGACCTGAGCACCACGAAGGACTATGGCGTGCTAACAGGCCGCTCGAAGTATGAGGGAGGTCTTTCGGTACAGCTCGACTTCGACCGCACGTGGGGTAAGAATGGCTGGCTGCGCTACCGCACTACGGCATACTCGTTCTACGGATGGATTACCGACCTATCGTCAATGGCTAAGTTCAAAGCTACGGAGGATATGCCTAAGTACAAGCACGTTGTGCCTACTATACGTTGGGAGAACACCATCGATATCAAAGCTACGAAGTATATATCTACGCAGATATACTTCCAGCTCTACTACAACAAGGCCGAGGTCGACAAGCTGCAGCTATCATCGATGCTCAGCGTAGGCCTTACCTATACATTTAAGAACAAATAGGACAGAGGGGCTTAGCCCCCCCCACCAATAGCGATATATGGAACAACAGAAGAGACTCTCCAAGAGATTTTGGCTTACTACGATTGCAGTGCTCAGCATCGTCTGCGCCCTATGGATAGGCGTGGGCATAGGTCGTTACGTACAGCATAGCCGCACAAAGCATATTGTGGAGACTATGATTCACAACGTAGACCAATATAAGAGCGATATGGCCACATTCAACGAGGAGAAGGCTGCCCTCGAGAAGTTTCTGCAGGGCGGCGACAAGATGATGCAGGCCATAATCTCTGTGCGCAACCACTATGTTGACCCAGTATCGCTCGACACGATATACGAGAAGGCTATCCCTGCGCTACTCTCCGAGCTTGACCCCCACTCGGAGTATATCCCCAAGAAGATGTTCGAGCAGGTAAACGAGTCGCTCGAGGGCCATTTCGACGGTATAGGCATAGTCTTTAACGCTATGACCGACACCATCACCGTGCTGAGCGTCATACCACAAGGCCCTTCCGACCGAGCAGGTGTGCGCCCTGGTGACCGCATTATGCTCATCGATGGCCACGAGGTGGCTGGCAAGGGCATACCTCAGGACTCGATGGTTAAGCTAATGCGCGGGCCTCGAGGCTCAAAGGTAAAACTCTCGGTGCGCCGCTCGTCGCTCGATGATCTGGTAGATATGACCATCACGCGAGCGCCGATAGAGCTACATAGCGTAACAGCAGCCTTTATGCTCGACCGCGACGAGGCCATAGGCTACATACGCCTCGCGCAGTTCTCTCGCACGTCATATAACGAGGTGAGCAAAGCCTTAGAGAGGCTCCGCAGCGAGGGTATGAAGAGTGTGATTATCGACCTGCGCGGCAACGGAGGCGGCTTTCTCGACCAGGTGGTGGCTATGGTCAACGAGCTACTCCCAGCAAATCAGCTTATCGTCTACACCGAGGATAGGTACGGTCAGCGCGTAAACGAGTACTCCAACGGCTCGGGCAGCTATACCGACATAGGCATTGCAGTCCTTGTCGACGAGTTTAGCGCCTCGTCGAGCGAGATACTCGCTGGCGCCATTCAGGATAACGACCGAGGATTGGTCATCGGCCGCCGCACCTTTGGCAAGGGCTTAGTACAGGCACAGATACCCTTCGAGGATGGCTCGGCGATGCGCCTCACTGTGGCACGCTACTACACCCCCACTGGCCGCTCGATACAGAAGCCATACACCAACGGCAACGAGGAGGAGTACCATATGGATCTGGTCAACCGCATCAACCACCACGAGCTATTCTCGGCCGACTCGATACACTTCGACGAGAGTATGAAGTTCACAACCCCTAAGGGTCGCACGGTATATGGTGGCGGCGGCATTATGCCCGACATCTTCATCCCTATCGACACGCTCTACGTCTCGGACTACTACAACAAGGTGTGGAACAGCAACGTGCTATATCGCTATACCCTCGACTTCAACGATCGTCACCGCAAGGCTATGGACAAGGTTACGACCATCGAGGAGCTCGATGCGGTGCTCGACAGCGAGTCTCTTATCGACGACTTTGTCGCCTATGCCGAGCGTAATGGTATAGAGCGCGACCAGGAGGGTCTCGACAAGTCGCGCGAGGTTATCGAGGCACAGATAAGAGCATACATAGGCCGTAACGCTATGGCCGACGAGGCAGGCTTCTACCACAACATCTACCCCATAGACGAGGCTATGCAGCGCGCCGTGGAGGAGCTCAGCAAGGCGAGCAAGTAACCGACTACTTGTCAGACCATTAATTTTGAAGGATTGTTTATTATGAATAGAGTATTAGGAATACTATTTACAATTTTAGCCATCGCAGCTATGGTATTTGCGATTCTCAACTACGGTGGCTACCGCTCGATGCTCTTTACCGAAGAGACTACTATTAGCGACGAGGGTATCGCGGTGGTGGCTGGTGACGCGACGATGGAGCAGACAATGGAGAATGAGACGGACGAGACTATAGAGATTATAGAGGCAGCCGATACAACCAAGTGTGAGTTAAGAGAAGTTTCGATGGGTTCTGATGAGTTCTGATGGGTTCCGATGAGTTAATATGAATAGAAGGTTGACACATATACCCTCGTTCATAGTAACCCATAGTAACTCATTTAAACCCATAGAACCCCACAGAAACCTATCATAGCCCTACAGTGCTCCACTGAGCCCCACAGCTTCCTTTCACACGCAAACATAAACAATATAGGCCGACTGCGATGGTCGGCCTATACTATTAATATATGTAGCGTGGATTACTTTGTAACGCTCTCCAAGCGCTTCATCATCACGAACATAAAGAGTGCTGAGATAAGGCATAGTGCAATAAACACCGTCCACACTGACCACAATGGAAGACCTGCCCAGAGGAAGCCACCCACGGCAACAAGCATATTACCGATAGCCGTAGCCACAAACCAGCCACCCATCATCAAACCCTTGAGCTTTGGAGGTGCAACCTTCGATACGAATGAGATACCCATAGGCGAGAGCAAAAGCTCGGCAAATGTGAGAATCAAGTATGTGAAGATCAACCAATAAGGCGACGTGCGAGTCTCGGTCTTAGTATCGGCCTTGATAGCCTCCAACGTTGCGGTAGCCTCGGCTACAGCAGCGCTATTCTCCACAGCATCGGTCGAAGCGATAACTGCCTGAGCGTTGTATACGTCGAAGAAGATAGGCTTAGTATTCTTAGTGAGCTTGCCCATAAAGTCTGTTGCAGGCTTCACAGTAGCCGCATACTCCGCATCCTCGTTCATAGCCTCCAGAGCCTCGGCCGTAGGAGCGATAGCATAGTACTCCTTAGCGAACGTCTCAGCCTTATCTACAGCGATAGCGCGCTGCTGCTCGTTAGGTGTATTAAGGCCGTCAGAGCCGATAGCCATAACCACGAAGCCGATAGCTGCAACCAACATACCGTAGGCAATCTTACGTGGTGCTGAAGGCTCCTTACCCTTGCGTGCCAAAGCACCAAAGATAGCCATAGAGACTGGAGTCAACGCAACTACGTAGAATGGATTAAACTGCTGGAAGATAGGAGCCGCAACAGATACCTCGGCGGTAGCCTCAACGCCCATAGCGCGGTATACAAGCAATGCCAAGACGCCTGATGCAAGGATACCCGAAAGGAGCTTACCCTTAGCGCCCTCGCTCTGGAAGATCGAGAATGTAGCGTATACAGCTATGATGATAAGCGCAAGGTTCCACACGTCGAAGAGCATAGTATTAAGGCCTACGGCAGTAGTCTGCGTAAACTCATCGGCGAAGTAGGTAAGCGTCAAACCGTTCTGGTGGAAGGCCATCCAGAAGAAGATAACAACGGCAAATACAAGGCACAAAGCTACGATACGCTGCTTAGTCTGCTCGGGAGTCAGGTTGTCCTCAACAACGACAGTCTCACCCTTCTTCTTACCACCCTCAACGTGGCGGAATGTCGAGCGGAAGATATAATATATAAGGATTGAGAGCACGAGAGCCACGCAAGCTACTGCAAAGGCGAAGTGGTATGCGTCGTTAGACGAGAAACCCCACTCGCTCATAGCGTAGTTCTTGATACCTACGGCTGTGGTAGGAGCAAAAAGCGAACCTACGTTGATAGCCATATAGAATAGCGAGAAGCCCGAGTCGCGCTTGTCGGCATACTTTGGATCGTCGTAGAGGTTACCCACCATAACCTGGAGGTTACCCTTGAAGAGACCTGTACCGAGGCTGATAAGGAGCAGAGCTGCCATCATCGCAATCATAGCGATGGTATCGCCACCGAGTGGGAACGAAAGCAGCATATAGCCTGCGAACATTACAGAGATACCGATGGTTACCATTCGGCCGAAGCCAAACTTATCTGCAAGCATACCACCTACAAGTGGCATAAAGTATACCAGGCCGAGGAAGGTAGAGTAGATAGCACCTGCGGTACCAGCCTCGAGACCGAAGTTCTCTCGGAGGAAGAGGGCAAACACGGCCAACATTGTGTAGTAGCCAAAACGCTCACCTGTGTTGGCGAGGGCTAAAGCATAGAGACCTTTTGGATGTCCTTTGAACATAGTTGTTTTAGTTAATTTGTTAATATTAATGTTGTTTTGTTGTCTAAATAACACCAAATCGCGTGCACAAAGGTACAATAAAAAATGAAAAAACAAACTATATCCCTACTAACCGTGGATAAATCTGCTATAAAGAGTATATGTACCCAAGTTTAATAGCTGTGAGTTACTGTGAGTTATGATGGGTTAATATACCATAGTGTGACCCATTCGCCTCTCCGTTATAGTAACAAACAGGAGCTCTCAGAGTCCCATTTCATCCATAGTCACCAGTATCAAAAAGCGAGGGAGACCAGATTCACACTGATCTCCCTCGATAGTTTATCGGGGTGTAATCCCGACGCTTACTTAGGCGTTAGTTACGCGCTCGAGCCACTTAACCATACCGAGCATAATACCCATCGATACAAGACATACCGTGAGGAACACTGTCCAGCACACCCAGATAGGAGCGGCGTTGTAGATAAGTGGACCAATCCAGAGGAGGAGGTTACCTACGGCCGTAGCACCGAGCCACAAACCCTGGCAGAGACCAAGCATATGCTTAGGTGCCACCTTCGATACGAACGACAGACCCAGAGGCGAGATGAAGAGCTCGGCAACAGTGAGGAAGAAGTAGAGCACGAAGAGTACCCAGGGGCCAGAGAGCTCAACGCCCTCGGCACGTGCCTCAGTAGCTGATGGATAACCCATAATATATGAGTATACGGCCAAGAATACATACGCCGTACCTGCGATAGCCATACCAATAGCAATCTTACGAGGTGTAGAGATATACTTACCGCGACGACCCAGCGCACCGAATACCCACATAACCACAGGGGTAAGAACGATAACATAGAATGGGTTAAGTGCCTGCCATACCTCGGGAGCTACGCTGTCAGACTTAACGAAGTCGCGAGCAAACATCGAGAGCGAGGTACCGTTCTGGTGGAATGCAAACCAGAAGAAGATAGCGATAGCGAGCACTGCAAAGAGAGCATACATACGCTGCTTAATCTCGGTAGCTGCGGCCTTACGCTCCTCAGGAGTGTAGTCAACAGATACCGCCTGAGCCTTCTTCGCAGGTGTTGGGAAGCGCTTGCGCGTAGCGATGAAGATTGTCAGAGAGATAAGCATAGCGGCTACCGATGCGATAAACGAATAGTGGATACCCTCGTTGAACACCTGGAGGTAGTCGCCGCAGAATGTAGCGATGTCGCCGCTCTCGGCTACGAAGCCCGACTCTGAAGCGAGCTTTGTGAGCTGCTCAGTAGCATTGCCACTCTCCTGGAACTGGTGGCAGAGTGCTGGGAGCTGCGCGTTGTAGATCATATCGTGAGCCTTGAGCCACCACTCGCGAAGCAATGGAGCAACGAATGGCGCGATAACACCACCAATGTTGATAAATACGTAGAAGATCTGGAAACCAGAGTCACGCTTATCCTTAGCAGCCTTCAACGCCTCCTCGCCCTGCTTTGCAGCCTCAGCCTCGAGGTTGTCGTACATCTGACCTACGATAGCCTGCAAGTTACCCTTGAACAGACCGTTACCAAAGGCGATGATAAAGAGAGCCAAACAAGTAAGTGGCAGAAGCCAGCTGATGTTTGTAGATGTGGCAAGGATAGGAATCGAGAGCAACACATAACCTGTTGCCATAATCATCAAACCCGCCATAATAGTACCCTTGTAGTTCTGGGTCTTATCGGCGATATAACCACCTACAAGAGCCAGGATATAGATACCGGCGTAGAAGAATGAGTAGATTAACGAGCTGGTCTCCTCGCTAAGACCGAACTTCGAGCAGAGGAACAGAACAAGCACAGCGTTCATAATGTAGTAACCGAAACGCTCGCCCATATTACTGAGGGCCGCTGCTAAAAGACCTTTTGGATGTCCTTTGAACATAATTTAAAGTTTTAGTTAATATTTAGTTAGTTTGTAAATTGTCGTACCACAATATCATTTATCCACTCGCGTCGTCCCGTTGTTATCTAAATAACAAGGTTCATTAGGCAAATATACGAAGATTTTTTGTATCTTTGCTAAAAATAAACAAAAAAATGTATGAAAGAGAGAGATTCTAAATTGCCGATTGTAGCTGCCGACGAGTGGCTACAGCCCGTTGAGGAGGAGATTAATCGCCGCTACGATATGTATATCAATCGTTTGAGCGATATCGAGAAGTCGGCTGGCTCGATTGTCGACTATGCCAACGGCTATAAGTATTTCGGCTGGCAGCGTGACGATGTGATGCAGGGTTGGTGGTTTAGAGAGTGGCTTCCCGAGGCTAAGGATGTCTACATCTTTGGCGACTTCAACTCGTGGCAACGCACCGAGCTACGCCTCGAGCGCGGTAGAGATGGCGTGTGGAGCATATTCCTGCCCGACGCAATGTATGCCGCAAGGCTTACAGATGGCTCGCTATATAAGCTACATATTCACGGTGACAATGGCTGGCTTGACCGAATACCAGCCTATGCCAAGCGTGTGGTGCAGGACGACCAGACCAAGAACTATACTGCGCAGTTTGTCGTAGAGAGCCACTACGAGTGGCAACACGACGACTTCCGCGCGCCTAAGATGGGCGAGTTGGTAATCTACGAGGCTCACGTAGGTATGGCCCAGGAGCGTGAGGGCGTAGGCACCTATGTAGAGTTCCGCGACGAGATACTACCACGCATCAAGGAGGCGGGCTACAATGCCGTACAGCTTATGGCCGTTGCCGAGCACCCCTACTACGGCTCGTTTGGCTACCACGTATCAAGCCTCTTTGCCCCATCGTCGCGCTTCGGCACAGCCGACGAGCTGCGCTCGCTTGTCGACAAGGCTCACGAATTAGGCATAGCCGTAATTATGGATCTTGTGCACGCACACTACGTTAAAAACTTCAACGAGGGTATCAACGAGCTTGATGGCTCGAAGCACCACTACTCGAAGGAGGGCGACGCCGGATACCAGAAGTACTGGGACTCTATGGTCTTCGACTACGGCAAGCGCGAGGTCGAGCACTTCCTACTCTCTAACGTTAAATATTGGCTTGAGGAGTACCACTTCGATGGCTACCGCTTCGATGGTGTGACGTCGATGCTCTACCACCACCGTGGCTACGTAGAGTTCGACTGCCGCGAGCGTTTCTTCGACGAGGGCGTAGACCGAGATGCTATCGTATACCTTACGCTGGCCAACAAGCTCATCCACGACCTGCGCCCCGACGCCATCACCATAGCCGAGGATGTCAGCGGTATGCCAGGCTCGTGCGCTAAGCCCGAGGAGGGCGGTATGGGCTTCGACTATCGCCTTGCGATGGCAATACCCGACTACTGGATCAAGCTACTCAAGGAGCAGAGCGACGAGGAGTGGAACATATGGCAGATGTGGTCCGTGATGACCAACCGCCTGCCATCGGTGCGCACGGTGGCCTATGCCGAGTCGCACGACCAGGCGCTGGTGGGCGATAAGACCATAGCCTTCCGCTTGATGGACAAGGAGATGTACTTCTCGATGGATCGCGCCTCGGAGAGCCTCATTATTGACCGTGGTATGGCACTGCATAAGCTCATACGTCTGATGACCATAACTACGGGCGGTGAGGCATACCTCAACTTTATGGGTAACGAGTTTGGCCACCCCGAGTGGATAGACTTCCCGCGCGAGGGTAACGGATGGTCGTATAAGCACGCACGACGCCAGTGGTCGCTGGCCGAGAACGGCTTTCTTCGCTACTCCTACCTCGCCGAGTTCGACAAGGCGATGATCAATATGGTGCGCAAGTATGGTGTGCTGGGCGATGGCTACCCCTATAACCATATGATGGACGAGAATAACAAGACGATGGTATACTCGCACACAGGCCTACTCTTTGTGCTCAACTGGCACCCTACAGCCTCGATTCCAGACTACGAGCTATGCGTGCCCTGGCCAGGTAAGTACACGATACTCTTCTCTACGGACGAGAAACGCTTCGGAGGCCTCGAGCGCGCCGACATCGGTGGCGAACACTTCACCACGACGCATAAGAGAGAGGATGGCTCAGAGTACTACACCATCAAGATGTACAACACCTCGCGTACAGGCGTGGTATTTAAGTGGGAGAAGTAGTCAATAACCGCCTTATAGTAAGAGATATGGTTAGAACGTTAAATAGTATGCTTTGGGCAGCTATGATGCTCCTTTTGGCGGCGTGTGGTGGCGCAAATGGTGCGACCTCAGAGCCAGAGCAACAAGCAAGCACGGCCACGATTGTCGATACGCCTATCGAGGATAACGAGGAGGCTACGGGCGACGCTCTTAGGGCCGAGCTCGTGGTAATCTCGAAACAGACTATGAGCCTTAAGCTCTACGACGCTGATAACCATCTCATATGTCGCTTCCCCGTAGCCATAGGGCGCAGCTATGGCAACAAGCAAGAGGAGGGCGATATGCGCACCCCCGAGGGCGAGTTCCGCATCGAGCAGATACAGCCAGCCACGCACTGGGTACACGACGTCGGCGAGGGCCTCATCGAGGGCTACTACGGCAACTGGTTCGTACGTCTTGATACGCCACATCGTGGCATCGGCATCCACGGCACCAACGACCCCAGCTCCATAGGTGGTCGCACAACGGAGGGATGCGTGCGCTTAGCAAACAGCGACCTTGATAGCCTAAGACCTATGCTTAAGGTGGGTATGGCAGTGACTATAGAGCCTGCTCCGAGCGACCGCAAGGCCAATGGCGAGGTGGTTATCGAGAGTGGCCAGGCTCGTGCCGTAATCACCGAGACAATAGAGGGTACAGAGAGTGCCAAAGAGCCTGTTAACAACCCTGCTAACGAGGCTACCATCGTTGAGAATCCTAAACCACAACCATCAAATAATAAGGCCGTTGAGACAAGAGCTGAAGAGGTGTGGCATACGGTAGCCGATGGCGAGCTTCTGGGCCGTATAGCTCGCAGCTACGGCGTCACGCTGGCCGACATCAAGCGCCTTAACCCCGACATCGATGTCGATCGCATATCAATAGGTCAGCGCATACGCATATCGGACGGGACAAACGGCGTTACTCGCACCGAGGAGAGTACCACAATCGAGAATACAATAGTTAATGAGGCCTCTGCCGCAGAGAGCTCTAATAGCGAGGGCGAGGTGTGGTACACCATTGCCGAGGGCGACCTTGTCGGCCGCGTGGCAGCACGCTACGGCACTACGGCAAAGCGCGTCGCCGAGCTTAACCCCGACATCAACATAGACCGAGTGGCTATTGGCCAGCGCATTAGGATAAAGTAACAAGCTGACGTATGAATCATAAGCGAGCCTACGAGAGGCGTTAAGATGTTCGGAGAGTAATTTCGGAGAACGGGGAATAAATAGCGGCGTTGTTATCACGAGCCGAGCCACAGAGCATACCAGTATTACTGGGCGTATGTTAACACCTCGCTGTAACTGTATGTTGATACCTCGCGGCGTCATTAAGTAGTTGACCTAAACATTCACTCGCACCAATCCAACCATAGAGATAATAATGAAAACAATGGAGGTGACTAAAATGTTGATTAGCCACCTCCATTTTGAGGTTGAATAAAAAGATGTAGTTTTAGGCCTGCGATGCCCGAAAAAGCGGAGTTTACTGAGCGTAAATGAGCATTTTGAGGGCGAGCTTATTTGTTGGGAGAAGGCATTAGATACAACACTCGACAAATTTCGAGGCGA
>JAFTWZ010000001.1 GCA_017465055.1 Alistipes sp.
GCTACCTATGAAAGTAACAGTCATCGAGTACCCCGAAGATGAGAATGGCGAGGAGCATCAGCGACTGGCAGAGTGCACACTCAAGGAGATATTCGAGAGCGAAGAGTGCTGTATGCGTGAGATTGGTACCGCCACAGATGAACCATACGGCGTGAGCGAGATTATCAATAAGTCGCTTATCGAGGTGTGGGAGAAGTACACGCACATCTGCCATAAGGAGTGGCGCAGAAATGCCATTGCCTACCTTAAAGCCAACACCAAGGCTCCGGAGAGTATCATCGATGCATTCGTAGATACCCAGTGGAACAAAGAGGAACTCTTTGCCGACAACCTCAAAACATTCAACGAGTGTGTAGGACACACCGAAGAGAAGGAGTTGTGGATATTCACTTACTCCATTGACCACTTCGACAGAGATATCCTTGACGAGTTTATCGTCGATTGGTACAATCGTTCTGACAACGATGGCCGAGTGCGTAAGATGACGGTGGATGAGTTCCTATCGCTACTTAACGACGAGATGTTTGACGATGTGCACAACTGGGTACGAGCAATTGAACTTCCTAAAACCAAATAGATATGAAGACAAAAGAAGAGTTGTATAGCGAGGCATTTGAGGTGATGACTGTAAACGACAGAGAGGTGTTGTTTACCTGCCTCCGTATTAACCGAGACATTGTTCCCGAGGGACTCCACGCTTACGATATTCGTGAGTCAGATACCGGAGGAGAGTTCGCCACCATCGAGCCCCGTGTAATTGTAAACCACGCAGGAACAATCCTCTCGAAAGAAGTAATCGAAATGGGACCTGATGGGTTCGTGGAGATTGACGAGTACGGATTCGAGGACTCGATGACACTCCAGGAATGGTTGGATAGTAAGCCTGAGTAATCAGGCTTTTTATACGGACAATACTTTACTCCCTATTAGAAAGTATGAAAGATATACGACAGAAGGCTGACAATGCAGTATTTGTTGCATCAGCCATTGGACCTTGGGGGATCCTGATGGTCATTGTAGGTATCGTAGGTTTAGTGAAGTGCTGCGTTATGAAACCTCCTGACCTTGCCGTGGAGAGCATCAATAAGAGTGGTAACATCGTGGAGCACGTGATGGTGCTGGATAGCACAAACAACGGTTTTAGGGTGGTGTACGCCACTGCGGAGCCCGTGACCAATGAGAAGTATGAAGAGATACGAGGGCGGCCACATATTCAAATGCGATTTAACAGGTTAAAGGTTGAAGCACTGAAACACTTTGGAGGGAGCCTTCTTGATACCGATATATGCGACTTCGCTCTCTATGCCTACCGGTTTCCGATAGACAAAGATCTGCGCATTCATAATATATTCGTTGCAGGTAAGGAGAAGATGAACCTCTATGTTCAGCCTAACCCGAACCTACCGAATTGTGCTACATGGATGAATTTCGGCACCGAGCAGGGCAACCAATACCTAAATTCTCACGATATAAATGTCTGTCTACAAAATGGAAGACGAATTTATCGTTACTGGAAGTGCCGTCCCTTGTTGCAAGTCTCTGATACTGACGAGCGTTTTAGCCATTTTACAGAAGATGAGAGGTTGTTTTGAATGGACTGTTTTACTGTCCACAATCAAGCGTAACCCTCTGAAAATTAACACTTAAAACACTTGGCAGACAAGTAAAATAAGTGTATATTTGTACTCCATTTAGAGTGATCGAGTAACCTAGTTTGTAAATTGATTGAAATAGATTGAATATGGTAGACAAGTAAAATGACATCGGAGAAGTCGCAGATTAAGTTTGCGAAATCGGAAAGAACGGGAGAGCTTATTGGCTTTGTTTCCCGTCACTCAAAAACTCGTCAATTGAAAGGAGTCAGGGAAGACTCAAGATACGGCAAACAGATTTGTGTCCTGGCAGAGGATCTGAAAGGCACAATCGAGCCAAATGTTCTCTATTCGGTTGAATTGAAGCCTATGCACAAGGCGAAGGGGTATGTGGTTGTTGCCGCCACACCTGTACAGTTTCCTGCGACAGTAGAGACCATAATCGTTCCCAAAACGCTGTACAAGGTTACAGTGTCATTCGGCAACAAGACCATCTATCTCGACCCGAAGGACGGCAAAAGTGCAATGAGCCGAACGCTCGATGGCGTGCTCCAAATCCTCAGAGAGCGCAAGGACATCGAGAACCACGAGGAGGTGATAGCCGACTTCATCAAGCAGGCCCAAGAGATGATTCGCCGCTTCGAGCAGGACGGATATATCTACACCGGCAAGCGTTATATGGGAGGTGGTCGAAAATGAAGCGCCCGACAGTAGGAATAGCCACTGACGGCGCACATTCCACGAAGGAGAGGTTGACACGCTACAGAGCGGTTGACCTCTCTTCTGGTTTGGAACTCTTCAACCATTCCATAGGCAACAAGACGAATAACATCGGAGAGTTTATCGCCATCGTAGAGGCTGTCAAATATATCCTCAGACACCCCGAAGCACCTCGCATTATCTACTCAGATAGCATTACCGCAATCACTTGGTATCGTAATAAGCAAACTGCGTCATCTCGACGCTGTGAGCAGCTGCAATTAGCCGAAATATTCCTCAAAGTTATGGCGGCTAAAATAGACGATATTCAGGTACTCCATTGGGATAATCGTGAGTGGGGAGAGACGCCCGCAGACTTCGGAAATAAGTAAATAAAATCAACAGATAACACACTAAAATTACCCATTTGGAAAAGTCATGAATAATTACTATCTTTACGACAGAAACACGCAGATTAGAGGACCTGATTTGAGCGGTTTAACACTAATAATACTAATGGTAACTACTGAATATTGGACATTGATTTTATCGTTATTTATCATCATTTATTAGTGTTTGTTAAAATTCTTCGCCCCATTTCAGCCCGAAATCTGTAATTAACTGATTATCAAGCAGTCTAACATTCTGCATCGGCAAGTAAGTAGCTGACTATCAAATAGTTAAATCCATTATAAATGATTAATGGGGATGACTAAAAAGTAAATTTGTCATCCCCAAGAGATGTGACCCTTATTTATCTGCATCATTCAGCGATGAATGGTGCAGATTCTATTTTATGATGGTGCAAGGTGTCGAGCTATGGGCAATGCTATAATGTAATGACGAGAGTTGGCTTGAGTTGTCGAATGGGGCAAAGACGACTTCCGAGGCGAGGTCGGAGGTGAGCCAATTACGGGTTTGAGAGTTGGAGAACGATGGGCGTGAGTAGTCTCGGAATGACACGAACAACACCCTATTGCTATCATAAGCTGCTTGCAAGTGCGGTGGGATTTTGCGGTATAGTGAACGCCCCAGAGCGACCACAACAGAACAGCCATTGGCGAGCAAAATATCAAGCACAGCTCGCTCGATTGGAGAGTGAAAACCGCTAATTACAATCTTATCAGTTTGAGCAATTTCGTGCGCCCACCGCTTGGCGAGGTCTAATGCCTCAGGCGGTGCTGTGCGGGATGCGAAGAAGGCAACCAAATATCTATCCAACAACTCTTTGTTACCAGATAAGTCCATAAAAAAGCGCAGGCCACTGCATTAACTTATCCCGTACCGAGGTCTTGGCTACCTGTAACACGAACAAGCAACACAGAAAGCCCACGCAGGATGATATATAAGCACACACTGAGCCAATGTCAGTGGTGGATATATACACCTATCGTGGACATCTGATTGCGAATCTCCGTTTTATTCAAAGTTGCGAAGTTTGGATACTGAAGATTACGACAATAAATGTCTACTAATATGTACTGGCTTAACGCTTAAAGTCGTAAGCCGTAACAAAGATAATCAAAATTTCCTCAAATGTAGAATATGGTGTAAAAATAGAGTTGCTATGACACGATAGAACAGCTTGACACGTGCCGTAGAGAGGTAAACATTCAAGTAATGACGAGGTTGTAGACTTACCTCCTAAAATAACGATAGGGGTTCTATACAACTAATGGCTAACGATATCTGCGACCGTAGCACCGACGTAGTCGATAAGCGATTGTGGTGCGAGAGCTAATTGCAGGCCACGAACACCAGCACTGATATATATACGCTCGTGATCGAGGGCCGTAGTGTGGATAAAGGTCGGTAGCGTGCGCTTCATACCTATAGGCGAGCAACCGCCACGTATATAGCCCGTCTGCGGAAGTAGCTCTTTCATAGCTATCATCTCGGCCCACTTATTGCCCGACACGCGAGCGGCAGCCTTAAGGTCCACCTCCTTGTCACCAGGGATAACGCAGACGAAGAGGCCCGTTTTGTCGCCACGCAACACAAGCGTCTTAAACACCGTAGCGATATCCTCGCCAAGCTCCTCGGCAACGTGTGTAGCGGCGAGGTTATCCTCGTCGACGGTATAAGGCACCAACTCATAGGCTATCTTAGCTCTATCCAAAAGGCGCGCAGCATTGGTTTTCTCAATCTTCTTAGCCATATCGACACTATTTTCGAATGCAAAGATACTATTTTTTCGACCTTTGGCATCATATTAGGGCATATTCCGACCTAATCTTTTCACATATAAGACTCCATCAAGTAGCGAAATTATATACTTTTTCGTACCTTTGTCGTATGAGTTACGCATTAATTACAGGAGCATCATCGGGCATAGGGTGCTGCTACGCCATAGAGATGGCAAAACGAGGCTACAACATCGTGGCCGTAAGCAACCAGCCACAGCAGCTCGACGAGGTGGCACGCCAGATAACCTCGGACTACGGCGTCGAGGTGGTGCCCATAGCCATAGACTTAGCCTCGGAGGGTGCAGCAAAGAGCATATTCGACACCTGCCACGAGTCAGGATACGATGTCGAGGTGCTCATATGCAATGCTGGAATGTTACTATTCTCGACACTAACACGCACCTCGCCCGAGAGTCTCAATACCATAATCGCACTACATTGCACTACCACCACGCTGCTATGTCGCTACTTTGGCGAGCAGATGAAACACCACCACAAGGGACACATACTAATAATGTCGTCGTCGACAGCGTGGCTACCCTACCCCACAATATCGCACTACAGCGCCACGAAGGCTTATCTTAAAAGCTTTGCATCGGCACTATGGTACGAGCTACACAGCCACGGCGTAGGTGTCACTGCCGTATTCCCTGGGGCGGTAAACACCCCCTTCTACAAGCTCAGTGACAAGTCGCGCAAGCTCTTCCTATCGCTCGGTGTGATGATGAGGCCCGAGACTATAGCGCGCCGAGGCGTGAGAGCTATGCTACGCGGCCGACGTAGGCTGACGCCAGGACTATTTACTAAGATTGTGGTGGCGATATGTGCAATACTTCCGGCACGACTATTCGAGCTTGTACTGCATATAGGCCCCATAAAGCGCCTACTCGAGAGGGTGTGACGCGCATATCATAGAGCATCATTCGCTATAAAATTATGCTCAATGGTTTATAATTACCCGAATTGTTTTGCCGATTCACGCAAATGTCGTACCTTTGTGTAGTATGAACATCAGGAGTGCATTTCGAAATATATGGCTCGGAGAGAATATACTCTATGCCCTTGTATGGGCCGCCATCTATCTTATCCCATTTATGAATGCCCACCTTATGTCGGAGGATGCTATCGACTTTGGTAAGGTAATCATCTCTTGGGTTAAGATAACTCCCTATTTCTTTATCTTCCTTGCACACAACTACCTTTTGCTACCACTGCTACTACGCAATAGGTATGGGTGGTACATCATCTTATTGCTGGCGCTCGTGGCCACGGTATTTGGTACTATCGAGGTACTCGACTTCCGCTACTGGCAGGGTAACGTAGACCTTAGAGACAAAGCCTCGCTTACGGAGTTGGCGTGGTATTGGAATGTGCTATTCGGCATACTGATGGCCGGGGCTAACTCGATGATTAAGCTCTACTACCGAGCAATTCTCACCGAGCAGCAGATGGCAAAGCTACAGAAAGAGAACATCGAGACACAGATGGAGTATCTGAAGTATCAGATAAACCCCCACTTCTTGATGAATACGCTCAACAACATCCACGCGATGATAGACATCGACAGCGAGGTGGCAAAGCAGAACGTTATGGAGCTGTCGCATATGCTCCGACATATACTTTACGACTCGAGCGAACAGTATACTACGCTCGACAAAGAGGTGGAGTTCCTCGATAGCTATATCAAGCTGATGAAGATACGCTATATCGACGAGGTAAGCATCGAGCTAAACACTCCTGACGTGGCCATATGTCGCCGCGTTAAGCTACCACCGCTACTACTAATCGTGCTCGTAGAAAACGCCTTTAAACACGGCATAAGCTATAACCACGAGTCGTTCATTAGGATTTCGATATCGGTAGACCACGGCGAGCTTAGTTGCGTAGTGGCCAATAGTCGCCATAACAACGACAGGAGCACTACGGAACGTAGTGGTATAGGACTAAGCAACATAACCAAGCGTCTCGAGATACTCTTCGGCGAGCGATACTCGCTCACGACAGACACCTCGGACAAGAAGACATATATTGTAGAATTAGTAATACCCTTAACAGATAAGTAGTATGGTAAGATGTATAGCAATAGATGATGAGCCTCTGGCACTGCATCAGATAAAGAGTTACATTGACCGCACCGAGCAACTCGAGTTAGTTGCCTCGTGCAGAAGTGCCCACGAGGCAGAGCGCGTACTCTCCGAGACTAACGTCGACCTTATATTCGTCGATATCAATATGCCCGATATGACAGGCCTTGAGTTTGTACGCTCGCTCAAGAGCAACCACTACATAATCTTTACCACGGCACACCCGGAACACGCCCTCGAAGGTTTCAAGCTCAACGCCATAGATTACCTTCTCAAGCCCTTCTCCTACGACGAGTTTATGAAGGCTTCGCAGAAGGCTATATCGCTTGTCGACCTTGTGGAGAGGTGTCACGCGGCCGAGAGTGCCATAGCTCAGAACGAGGCAGAGCAGTCCGACAAAGAGTTTATATCGGTCAAGGCCGACTATAAGACGCAGCTTGTTAAGATTGCCGACATCGTATACCTCGAGAGCGCTGGTGAGTATGTACGCCTACATATCGAGGGTAGCTCGACCATCACCACACTCTTCCGCCTAAAGAATATGGAGACTACACTGCCTCAGGACAGCTTCCTACGTGTACACCGCTCCTATATCGTCAACCTTAAGCGTATCTCGAGCTACACCAAGGGGCGTATCTTCCTCGACAATGGCGAGTACATCCCCTTAGGCGAGAACTACAAGGAGCGATTCTTCGAGTACTTTGACAACAGATTGTAGCTATTAGCCTAATGCAGTCATTAGCCTAAGTACAAAATCGAGTCATCAACAAACAATAAGCCCCAGGACCGCGAAATCCTGGGGCTTTGTTATGATATCTACTAAAGATAGATTACATAGGAAGGAAGGCGAGCAAGATACCTGCGGCAACAGCCGAGCCAATAACACCTGCCACGTTAGGACCCATAGCGTGCATCAACAAGAAGTTACCAGGGTTGTACTGCTGGCCAACGCTCTGCGACACGCGAGCAGCCATAGGCACTGCCGATACACCTGCCGAGCCGATAAGTGGATTAATCTTCTCCTTAGAGAAGAGGTTCATCAACTTAGCGAGCAACACACCACTTGCCGATCCAAAAGAGAAGGCTACAACGCCCAACAACAAGATACCGAGCGTCTGCCAGTTAAGGAAGGCATCGGCTGTTGTTGTAGCACCTACAGAGATACCGAGGAAGATGGTAACGATGTTCATTAGCTCGTTCTGCACGGTCTTAGACAAACGCTCCGTAACGCCACACTCCTTCATCAAGTTACCTAGCATCAAGCATCCGATAAGCGGAGCTGCCGATGGCAACAAGATGGCGATGATAACAGTGATGACGATAGGGAAGATAATCTTCTCGCGCTGCGACACGCTGCGAAGCTGCTTCATCTCGATCTTTCGCTCCTTCTCCGTAGTGAGCAACTTCATAATAGGGGGCTGGATAACTGGTACCAACGCCATATATGAGTAAGCCGCTACGGCGATAGGGCCTAACAAGTGTGGAGCGAGCTTCGAGGTAAGGTAGATAGCCGTAGGGCCATCAGCACCACCGATGATACCGATCGAACCAGACTCCCAGTAGTTAAAGCCGAGAGCCAAGGCTCCGAGGAACGTAGCGAAGATACCAATCTGAGCTGCAGCACCCAAAAGCAAGCTCTTAGGGTTAGCGATAAGTGGAGCAAAGTCGGTCATAGCACCAACACCGATAAATATCAAGCAAGGATAGATACCGAGCTTAACACCCAAATAGAGGTAGTCGAGTAGACCTGCTGAGCCAAGAGCGAAGTTCTCCCAGTGAACGTGACCACCAGCGAAGAACTCCGAGTGGAACATATCGGCACCAGGAAGGTTGGTAAGCAACATACCAAATGCAATAGGCATCAACAACAGTGGCTCGAACTTCTTAACGATAGCCAAGTAGAGCAATACGAATGCGATAAGAATCATCACCGCAAAGCGCCAATCCTTAGCGAAGCCCTTGAAACCAGACTGATTAACGAAATCTTCGAGAGCCTTGCCAACGCTAAAGCTATCGTCGATAGCCGAGTTGTCACGACCCTGCGAGCCAGCAGCTGGCGCAGCTACAGGGGCAACCTCCGCTGCCTCCGTAGCCTCAGCTACTTGCGCGGCCTCGGCCAACTCAGCCACTGCATTATCGACCACAGCCTCGACATCCTGAGCCATAGCAGGCTGAGCGACAGCAAGCATCACGGTCGACAGAAGCAATGAGAAATAAAGTTTTAGACTCTTCATCTTATACACACAGTTAAAGAGTTAGTACTATGCCAAGTCGATGAGAGCCTCGCCCTGCTGAACTGCCTTACCCTCGGCAACGTAGATCTTCTTTACGGTACCAGCAGCAGGAGCCATAATCTCGTTCTCCATCTTCATAGCCTCCAAGGTCATAAGCACCTCGCCAGCCTTAACTGTCTGACCCTCCTTAACCTTGACCTTAGATACGTTGCCTGGCAGTGGAGCCTTGATTGAGCCAGCGTTGCCAGTAACTACCTGCTGAGGAGCCTCGAAATCGGCTGATGAGCTCGATGGCTTAACAGCAGCGATCTTTGGAGACACGATAGCCTCCTCCTTCTCGATCTGTACGGTATAGCTCTTGCCATTAAGCTCGACACGAGCTGTGTTGCGCTCTGTCTCCTCGATAACAGCCTCGTAGCTTGTACCGTTAATATTGAATTTAAATTTCTGCATAATTCATTACAATTTTAGTACTCATTAACGTCTTGAGGTACGCTAATCTTAAAGTACACCTATTTAAATTAAAGTGGTTTTGAAATATTGCGTACCTGCCAAGCCGAGACGTCGTGGTTCTGGCGGAAGGTAAGTACGTCGCTCTCCTCATCGTGACGGTTGAAGAAGAGGTTGACAGCCACTGCTATGGCTGCCACCTCCTCGTCGGTGATTCCGTCTGATGCACCTACAGCCTCGGGTACTGCCTTCGCTTTCTCGTGGAAGATAACTCCAAAGAGTTTCAACACGCAGATAAGAAGTACAAGCACGACAAATACCAGCATAATGCTGACAAGAGCCATAAGTGAAGCATTGCCCCAATTAGTTGCAAGAATCATCATAACTAAACCAATAATTTACTACTACAATGGAATGTTGTTATGACGCTTTGCGGGGTTCTCCAAACGCTTGTTGCGGAGCGACTCCAAAGCGCGAATTATGCGGAAACGTGTGTTACGTGGCTCGATAACGTCGTCGATATAGCCGTAACGAGCTGCGTTGTAAGGGTTAGAGAACTTATCGCGGTACTCCTGCTCCTTCTCGGCAACGAACTTAGCCTTCTCGTCCTTGTTCTCGAATGCGGCCAAAGCCTTAGCGTGCAATACCTCGACTGCACCACTTGCACCCATAACAGCGATCTCGGCAGTAGGCCAAGCGTAGTTAACATCACCACGGATGTGCTTAGACGACATAACGATGTATGCACCACCGTAAGCCTTACGCAATGTAACGGTTACCTTAGGCACTGTAGCCTCGCAATATGCGAACAAGAGCTTAGCACCGTGGGTGATAACGCCACCGTACTCCTGAGCTGTACCAGGCAAGAAGCCAGGAACGTCTACCAACGTTACCAATGGAATGTTGAAGGCGTCGCAGAAGCGTACGAAACGTGCAGCCTTACGTGAAGCGTTGATATCGAGAACACCTGCCATAAACTTAGGCTGGTTAGCGATGATACCTACGCTCTGGCCATTGAAGCGTGCAAAGCCTGTGATGATGTTCTTAGCATATGCTGCGGCAGACTCCAAGAACTCGCCATTGTCGACGATAGCCTTGATAACCTCCATCATATCGTATGGCTTGTTTGGATTATCAGGGATAATCTCGTTGAGGATATCCTCCTTACGAGCGATATCGTCGGTGCAAGGCTGATCTGGAACGAGTGCTGTATAGTTCTGAGGCATATATGAGAGAAGGTCGCGGATAAGCTTCAAGCCCTCCTCCTCAGAGTCGACAGCAAACTGTGCTACACCCGACTTAGTAGTGTGCATATTAGCACCACCAAGCTGCTCCTGAGTTACATCCTCGCCAGTAACGGTCTTAACAACCTTAGGGCCAGTGAGGAACATATTCGAAGTCTCGCGGCGCATAATGATAAAGTCGGTAAGAGCAGGCGAGTATACAGCACCACCAGCGCAAGGGCCGAAGATGGCTGAAATCTGTGGGATTACACCCGACGCCATAACGTTACGCTGGAAGATATTAGCGTAGCCAGCCAAAGCGTTTACACCCTCCTGGATACGAGCACCACCCGAGTCATTAAGACCGATGCAAGGAGCACCGTTGCGAACAGCCATATCCATAACCTTGCAGATCTTGTCGGCCAAAGAGATAGACAACGAACCAGCAGTTACGGTAAAGTCCTGAGCAAATACATATACCAAACGGCCTGCGATGGTACCATAACCAGTTACCACGCCATCACCAAAGGTGTGCTTTGCATCCATACCGAAGTCGTAGCAACGGTGAGTAACGAACATATCGAACTCCTCGAAGCTACCCTCGTCCAACAACATAGCGATACGCTCACGAGCGGTATACTTACCCTTCTCGTGCTGCTTATCGATAGCCTTCTGGCCACCACCCATACGAGCCGTCTGACGGTTATCCATCAACTTCTCAATCGCTTTCTGAATTTCGCTCATAGTGAAATATAAGTATTATTAAATTACGTTTAAACTCTATTTGTGTCGTACAACAATATTGCCCAAGACTACTTATTCTTGTTCTCGCAGAGCTCTGTCAAGATGCCCTGAGTAGACTTTGGGTGAAGGAATGCGATAGTAAGACCCTCAGCACCCTTACGTGGAGTCTTGTCGATAAGACGAATACCGTGAGCCTCAGCGTCAGCAAGCTGCTCCTCAATATTCTCGCAAGCCAAAGCCATATGGTGGATACCAACGCCCTTGTTCTCGATGTACTTAGCGATAGTAGACTCAGGAGATGTAGGCTCCAAGAGCTCGATCTTAGTCTGACCAAGCATAAAGAATGCGGTCTTAACCTTCTGATCAGCGACCTCCTCGATAGCGTAACACTTCAAACCCAATACATTCTCCCAGTAAGGAATTGCCTCCTCAAGGCTGTTCACTGCGATGCCAAGATGCTCAATGTGCGATACTTTCATAGTGTTTAATTTTTATAAAGTTTAACTTAATATTTTTTTGTTGCTGTTCTTTCGATAACAATACTCAAAAATCACCCAAAGGTACTCCAACTTTTTGAATTGGCGAAATATTTTTGACTCTTTTTTTACAAATTTCGACACTTTTATTTCACCGCGATATATTATATCGTGCAAATGTGGCTCAGAGTGTAAAAAATCTTGCGAGCGTTTTGGTTATTGAAGAAAAATGGCTAACTTCGCATCAATAAAAATGATATATTACAAGCGCAGATGAAACGACTATTGGCCATAGCGATGCTACTTATAATGTCGTCCACGGTTGTCCTGGCCCAGGGCGTGAGCCTCGGTATGAGAGTCCCCGACATTCACCTCGATTCGGAGTTTGGCAGGGAGCTCGAGATGGCCACTAAGGAGTATGTATATATGGTATTTGTACACTCCGAGAGTAGCCCCAGCATAACGTTCGTCGAGAGGCTAAGCAGCGTAGACGAGCGTCTTATGCACAACCTCGACGTAGTACTTGTAACGCCCGAAGATATATCCGATAACGCCACCATAGTCGAGCGATTCGCCGATGGCCGATTCCCGATAGCCTACGACCTCGAGCACCGTACCTTTCGCAACTTCGGCATCAGCTACGTTCCTTTCGGCGTGATATACGACACCAAGCGTAAGCGCGCCCTGTGGTTCGGCTCGACACTACCTTTCGACGATAGCACACTGATGCACAAGTTAGGCAACTAAGCAAAGATAACTAACCGACAGACAAAAACCAATATTACTGATATAGTATGTCATACACCAAGATAGAACACTACGAGAAGGAGTATCTCGATGCGCACCACAACAGCGCACTTAACGTTACCGAGGGTGTCGAGGATAAGCCCGTCGTTAACCCCAACTTCGTGCGCCGCAAGCGCCGCCAGATGACCACCGAGGAGTATGTCGATGGCATCCTCTCGGGCAACATCACCATCTTGGCTCAGGCCATCACGCTTATCGAGAGCAACAACCCGTTGCATTACGCTCAGGCGCAGGAGATTATCGAGCGATGTCTCCCCCACTCTGGCCGTTCGGTACGCATCGGCATCACGGGCGTTCCTGGTGCTGGCAAGTCGAGCTTCATCGAGGCCGTAGGCAATATGGTCACCTCGTACAACCACAAGCTCGCGGTGCTGGCCATCGACCCAAGTTCGGAGCGCAGCGGAGGCTCTATCCTCGGCGACAAGACCCGAATGGAGAGCATCTGTCACAACCCTCGTATCTTCGTGCGCCCCTCGCCTTCGGCTGGTTCGCTCGGTGGCGTAGCGCGCAAGACGCGCGAGACTATCGTACTCTGCGAGGCAGCAGGCTTCGACGTCATCTTCATCGAGACCGTAGGCGTAGGCCAGAGCGAGACAGCCGTACACTCTATGGTCGATATGTTTATGATGCTTCAGATATCGGGTGCTGGTGACGAGCTTCAGGGCATCAAGCGTGGCATTATGGAGATGGCCGATATGATGGTTATCACCAAGGCCGATGGCGAGAACGTAGCTAAGGCCGAGCTTGCTAAGGCTCAGTATCAAGGGGCACTGCACCTCTTCCCAATGCCCGAATCGGAGTGGAGGCCTAAGGTCTACACCTGCTCATCGTTGGAGGGTACTGGACTTGAGGAGGTATGGCAGGGTGTGGAGCAATACCTGCAGCATATCGAGCTAAACGGTTACTTCACAGCCAACCGCAACCGCCAGAATAAGTACTGGATGTATGAGACTATCAACGAGACACTCAAGTCGAGTTTCTATAACAACCCCGAGATTGAGGCGCGCCTCGAGGAGGTAGAAAAGCGCGTATTGGAGGCTAAGGTATCGTCATTTATAGCTGCTAAGGAGCTGTTAGACATCTACTTTAAGTAGTTAGGCAGATTGCTGATAATGATATAAAACAGAGGGGATGACTAAAAGTAAATTTGTCATCCCTGCTAAGAGGTTGAATAAAAAGATGTAGTTTTAGGCTTAAGTTCCTTTTCACCGCTCAAGCTCGGCATAGTCTGCAAGCAGCCTCTGCTCTCACTTAATCGCGGCGCGGCGAAGCCTAAAAAAGCGGAGTTTACTTTGTGTAAATGAGCATTTTGAAGGCGAGCATATTTGTTGGGAGAAGGCATTAGATACAACTCTCGACAAATTTCGAGGCGATGGGCTGTACTTTGACGTACTGCCCATTGCCAAGATAATTTGTTAGCGGCAGTAGATGATGCCTTATCTCAACAAAGAACGACAAAATTCTGACTACATAAAAGTCATCAACAGCACACGTTTCTCCTGCTGAAGTATAGTGTCTACGCGGGCCATTACACGACGCGAAAGTACTGGACAGCCAAAACTACCCACCGTGGCGAAAGGCCAGATAGGCACTGATGTAGTATATTCCCAACCGTGCAGTACCACGCAGCGTTTGCGCAGGTTCGAGTTTGTGTCATCGAGGCCATCGAGACGATATGCCACGCCGTAGCTACCCACGTATCGCTCGGCGACAAGCGCACGACCTATGGACGAGAGGTGCGAGCTATCGCCATTCGACACACGAGCGTAGCACGACCTTTTGCGCGGTGTTTGACTACCACTGCCGTGACTTACGGGCGAGGTAATTATAGCCTTCGCCTCGTCGAAATCCCACACAACAAATCTACATAACCCCGAATGCCGACCGAGGTCGACAAAGAGGGCTATATGTGTATTATAGCCATTGGCTTGGCAGTAGTCGCGTAGCTTCGTCGCACGCTCGCGGACTCTACTCAGCAAACTCATTCTTCAGACGCTCGATAAGTTGCGGAACACCCACAGCACCACGCTCTTTGATGTGCGTCAGTGGGTTGCGAATCATTGCCGTATCGGGATTACCAGGATCGACGAGGTAGATAGGCACTTTACGATCACGCACGTAATAGACAAGCGACGCGGCAGGATATACGGCTAGCGACGTACCTATAACAACAAGCACATCGGCCGAGGCGACTATGCGGCACGCTGTGTCGAACATAGGCACCGACTCGCCAAAGAAGACGATATGTGGTCGCAGCAAAGCTCCATCCTCTGCGCGCGCATCGAGTTTCTGTTCCCAGCCCTCGCCGATATCGTAGATAAGGTCGGGATTACGCTCCGAGCGTAGCTTCATAAGCTCGCCGTGCAGGTGCACTACACGCGTTGAGCCAGCCTGCTCGTGAAGGTTGTCGACGTTCTGTGTAATCACCGTGACGTCGGCCCACTGCTCCATCTCGGCTATGGCAAGGTGTCCTGCATTTGGTCTCTTGGTAAGCGACTCGCGGCGACGCAGGTTATAGAACTCGATTACCTGTGCTCTATTATTTTTTAGGGCCTCGGGCGTACATACATCCTCTACGCGGTAGTTTGCCCACAAGCCGTCAGCATCGCGAAACGTCGCGATACCGCTATCGGCACTCACGCCAGCACCTGTAAATACTACTATTCTCCTCTTCATAACGTTGCGGTTTTACATTTATATATAGATGCAAAAGCTGTTGTAGAAATATCATTACGATGCCCAAAGGTACAAAAATTTTGGGTAAATTATTGTTATTTGTATAACATTTTTAGGCGCGAGTATTGCACTTTTAGAGCAAAATATTACCTTTGTAGTAAATATATTTATGATAATGAAAAAGTTTCTTAAGAACCTTGGACTATGGATAATCATTGCGATGGTTATCGGCATCGTAGTCGGTGTATTTATGGGTCCCGAGGCCTCGATGTTTAAGCCGTTGGGCGACCTCTTTATCCAACTTATCAAGATGCTGGTAGTACCTCTGGTACTGGTATCTATCGTCAGTGGTGCCTCGGCATTGGGCGAGACCAAGTCGGCAGGACTCATCGGCGGCCTCAGCATCGCCTTTATGATTATCACCACGGTGATATCAATTGTTGTGGCGATAGTTCTCGGCGAGATGTTCCAGCCAGGTGCATCTATTAGCCAAACCACCGTAACTTCGCTTGTCGAGGGCTACGAGACCTCACCGTCGGGCGCTGCTCCAACTATGGGCTTTTGGGATACGGTAATAGGTATGATACCAGTCAACCCTATCGAGGCACTTGCTAAGGGCGACATCCTTCAGATAATCATCTTCGGTCTCTTCGTTGGCTTCGGCATCTCGGCACTCGAGAGCGAGAAGCGCCAGCGCATAACCTCGGGTCTTAACTCGATACTCGATGCACTTATCTGGTGTATCGGCAAGGTGATGCTCGTTGCCCCCTTTGGTGTCTTTGGTCTTATAGCCGATGCTACGGGAACATTTGGATTCGACGTGCTACTACAGGTGGCTAACGTGCTGTGGATAGACCTCCTCGCAGTGCTCATCATTGGTCTTGGTCTCTACCCTATGTGCGTATCGCTCTTCTCGCGCGTAAAGCTCAAGGACTACTTCCGCTCGATGCTTAAGCCTCAGGTGGTATCCTTCTCTACGGCCTCGTCGTTGGCCACTCTTCCTGTGAATATGAACGCTTGCGACGAGATGGGCATATCGAAGCAGACGTCGGGTTTCGTATTGCCATTGGGTGCTACCATAAATATGTCGGGCAACGCCATCTACTACGCCCTCTTGGCCGTCTTCTTTGCACAATTCTACGGCATAGACCTTACTATGGCCGACTACGTATCTATCACGGTAGTATGTGCACTGGGAGCTATTGGTCAGGCAGGCATTCCAGGCCCTACGCTCTTAGCTGCAGCGGTACTTGTGGCTGCGGATATACCGTTGGAGGGTCTACCACTGTTCTACGCTCTGGACCGATTATTCGATATGATACGCACCACGCTCAATATCACTGGCGATGCTGCTTGCGCAGCTGTTGTCGACCGCTTCGCACGTAAATAGATCGACGAGGAGTAACTACTCTATAATACGTATCTATTAAATGGGGATGACTAAAAAGTAAATTTGTCATCCCCATTCTGTTAGGAGGTTGAATAAAAAGATCTAGTTTTAGGCTGGCGATGCCTGAAAAAGCGGAGTTTACTAAAGCGTAAATGAGCATTTTGAAGGCGAGCATAACGACAAAATAGACTTTTTATTCAGCCTCTTTGTTTATGTAGCTTGGTTGATGGTATGGAGTTTGTTATTTTAAGATTCGACAACAATCCTCTAACAACTAATAACAACCGCCTATGAAACGATTTTCACTTATCACTCTGGGTATATTAGCCACGCTACTTGTGGGCGTAGGCATAAGCCTCGACGCACAGAGCGACGAGCAGGCCTCGAAAAAGGCTATGCGCACAGCACAGCAGGAGGCTCGTCAACAGCGACGTGCCGAGCGTCTGGCAAACTACGAGAAGTATGTCGATTCGTTAGTACTGTCGCACAACTACCGCTTCGTTCCCCAGACAATGCAGCAGCTGCCAGCAGGCGCGATGCGTAACTTAGTAAATCCCGAGTATGAAATCATCGTATGGAGCGATGCTGTAGATGTCTGCATCCCCTACCTCAATGGTTACACACCACCCTACTATCCTGTGATATTTAACTACGTCGTTCCTGACGTTACGGGCTACACCGCCGAGCAGACCAACGACGGCTGGCACGTTACGTTTAGCTCAACGCTATTCTCATCTACCGACTACACCTTCACCTTCGAGATATACTCACGCTATGGTGGCGCTACGCTCACTATAAGTTCGCCATTCTACAACAGCGTGCAGTACACGGGCAACGTGTTTGCGATATAGATTAGCAGGAAGTAGTATGATTAAGGGAATTACGGAAGATTAGAGACAACAGGGACGCAGAGACAACAACGAAGTTGGGTATCGATTTTCGCTTTCGTTCAGCGACAACACTTTAACACAGAAACCTACCTACTCACTGTTGTCTCTATCGTCTCTTCGTCTCTTCCGTCTCTAAAAAAACACGCGCCAGCTACACCCTCTACAGCACCTCACGGAGATACTTTCCCGTATAGCTTGCCTCGACCTGTGCGATATCCTTAGGCGTGCCCTCGGCAACAACATAGCCGCCACCGCTGCCACCCTCGGGTCCCATATCGATAATCCAGTCGGCAACCTTGATGACATCTAAGTTATGCTCGATGACTATAGCCGTATTTCCGCAATCGACAAGGCGATTAATGACATCGAGTAGCTGGCGTATATCCTCAAAATGGAGCCCCGTAGTCGGCTCATCGAGGATGTATAGCGTACGGCCCGTATCGCGTTTCGACAGCTCCGTAGCGAGCTTTATACGCTGCGACTCGCCACCCGAGAGAGTAGTGCAGGGCTGTCCTAAGGTCAAATATCCGAGGCCGACCTCCTGTATAGCACGTAGCTTCTGATATATGGCAGGGATGTGCTCGAAGAACTCTACGGCCATATTAATGGTCATATTAAGCACATCGTTGATACTCTTACCCTTATACTTCACCTCCAGCGTCTCGCGGTTATATCGGTTACCGCCACAGGCCTTGCAGCGCACATACACGTCGGGCAAAAAGTTCATCTCTATGGTCTGGTGTCCTGCGCCACGACACTCCTCACAACGACCACCCTTGACATTAAAAGAGAAGCGGCCAGCCTTATATCCACGTAGCTGGGCATCGGGTGTCTGCTCGAAGAGCTTACGTATGTCGGCAAAGAGATTGGTATATGTGGCAGGGTTGCTCCTCGGCGTGCGTCCAATGGGCGACTGGTCGACGACGACGAGCTTATCAATATGCTCGATACCCTCGAGCGAGGCATACTTCAGTGGTTGATCATAGGAGCGATAGAGCTCGCGAGAGATGATCGGACGCAGCGTGCCATTGATAAGCGACGACTTGCCCGAGCCCGAAACTCCCGTGACGCATACAAACTTACCCAGAGGAATACTCACATCTACACCCTTGAGGTTATGACCCTCGGCACCGCGCAGCGTAAGATAGTCGCCACTACCGGTGCGGTAGCGCTCGGGGATAGCTATGCGCCTACGTCCCGTAAGGTAGTCGGCCGTGATGCTACTACTCTGGCATATCTCATCGAACGTGCCCGCGGCAACAATATTACCACCACGACGACCAGCCAAAGGGCCTACGTCGATGATATAATCTGCCGAGCGCATCATATCCTCGTCGTGCTCGACAACAATAACCGAGTTACCAGCATCGCGCAGACGCTTGAGGCTATCGATAAGCCTGCGATTATCCCTTTGGTGCAGGCCTATGCTTGGCTCATCGAGGATATATAGCACATTGACAAGCTTCGAGCCTATCTGTGTAGCGAGGCGTATACGCTGGGCCTCGCCTCCTGAGATGGTGCGCGAAGCACGCGCTAAAGAGAGGTAGCCAAGACCTACATCTACCAAGAAGCCTGTACGCTCGCGTATCTCCTTGATGATATCGCGGGCTATGGTCTGCTCCTTCGATGTCATATACTGCTCAACACCATCAATCCACTCCTTAAACTCCGTTATCGACATCTGCGACACGTCGGCAATGCTCTTATCGCCGATGCGGAACTGCAACGCTTCTGGCTTAAGGCGCGCACCGTGACACTCGGGACAGCACTCCATAACCAAGAACTGCTCGCGCCACTTCTCGCCACGCTTCGAATCCTCGTCGATATTACGCGTAAGCCACTCGGCAAGGCCCATCCACTGGCACATCTCCGTACCTCCAGACGAAAACTCCGACATATTAACCGCCATAGGCTCGGCATCGCCATAGAGTATAGCACCCAACGCCTCCTGTGAGAGGCTATCGAGCGGGTCGTCTATAGTAAAGTCGTATCGTCGGCCCAATGTCTCCATCATAGCAAAGAGCATATTGTTGCGATACTTACCCAAAGGCTCTATGCCTCCGGCGCGTAGCGACATCGCGCCATCGGGGATAATCTTGCGTATGTCGAACACGGCACGCTCGCCAAGTCCATTGCAGGCAGGGCAGGCGCCCTTAGGCGAGTTGAACGAAAAGGTATGTGGTTGTGGCTCTTCGAAGGCTGTGCCCGTAGTGGGACACATAAGGTTGCGCGAATAGTAACGCACACCCTCGGTAGCGTAGTCGTAGAGCATCATAGTGCCCTTACCCTGGCGCATTGTCTCCGAGAGCGAGGTCATCATACGCTCGCGGTGCTGGTCTCCAACGACGAGGCGGTCGATAACCATATCAATGGTATGTATCTTGTATCTATCGAGCTTCATACCGGGCGATATCTCACATATCTGGCCATCGATACGAGCATAGATATATCCCTTGCGCGACATAGTCTCGAAGAGCTCGCGGTAGTGACCCTTACGGCCCTTAACCACAGGCGCAAGAAAGGCGACACGACGGCCATCGAAGCCCTCAATCATAAGGTTGCATATCTGCTCATCGCTATATCGCACCATAGCTTCGCCCGTATATGGCGAGTAGGCACGCGATGCACGTGCGTAGAGGAGTCTAAGGAAGTCGTTAATCTCGGTTACCGTACCCACCGTCGAGCGTGGATTCTTATTGGTCGTCTTCTGCTCGATGGCCACCACGGGGCTAAGGCCTGTGATATGGTCGACATCGGGGCGCTCCATTGTGCCGACAAACTGACGGGCATAGGCCGAGAGAGTCTCCATATATCGGCGCTGACCCTCGGCATAGATGGTATCGAAAGCCAACGACGACTTACCCGAACCAGAGAGTCCAGTGATAACGACAAGCGAGTCGCGCGGAATGGCGACATCTACATTTTTAAGGTTGTGCACTCTGGCACCCGTAACCTCTATAAATCTCTTTGACATAGCCTACGATAACCGTTAGAGCATATGCGACAGCAGGGTCTGGAGCGATATCCACCCCATAAGGTCGATAAAGAATACCACGATGATAAATAGCGTAAACCAACGCACGAACTTAACACCCCAGCTCATAGCCCAGTGTGACGCCATAACTGCGCCGAGGATGTTTCCCACACCGTGCAACAAGCCTGCCATCCACTCCACCTGACCGTTGTAGATAAAGACTGCAAGGGCAAAGGGCGTAGATAGGAAGATGACAAAGCCCTTGATGACGTTGGCCGTGATGATATCGAGGTTCATAGTCCAAATGGTTATGGCCAAGATAAGGAATCCGAGACCTATGTATATATAGCCGCCGTAGAAACCTATGATGAAGAACCATATGTAGTGCCACCAGCGTATGCTGAGGCCGTGACCACCTGTTACGGTCTGCTTATCCTTGCCAAGAAGTAGATAGACAAGGATAATGGCCAGCACCACGCTAAGACATATCTTAAATATCGACTCACTCACCTCGGTGGCCACCATAGCGCCAAAGATATTACCCACGATGGCTGGTATGGAGAGTAGAAGTCCGCTCTTAACGTGAAGCATACCCTTGCGCAGGAACGACACCGTAGCCGAGAGGTTCTGCAGTAGCACAGCGATGCGGTTTGTACCATTGGCAATGCCGATAGGCATACCCATAGCCATAAACAGCGACATAGTAATCACCGAGCCTCCGCCACCAAGCGTGTTGATGATGCCAACAATGACGCCCGACACCAGTAACAATACAATCTCATTTACACTCATATCCGCTCAAATTATTTCTTCAATACAAAATCATCGGCATCCACTCCCACGTTGAAGCGCTTACGAAACATATTCAATGCCTCGATATCTATCTCTACAACCTCGGTCCCCTCGGCCGAGGCCATATCTACCATCGCTACGCCTCGAGCATCGATTATAGCCGAGTCGCCCACATACTCCAATCCCGACGGCTCAGCGCCTATGCGGTTTACGCCCACAACATATGCCTGATTCTCGATAGCTCGCGCCCTGAGTAACGTGCGCCACACCTCTCTGCGAGGCTTGGGCCACAGGGCAGAATAAATCGCCACGTCGTAGTCGCCACGCTGACGACTCCACACCGGAAAGCGAAGGTCGTAGCACACCTCGAGGAGGTATCTCACACCACGCCAGCAGACCACCTTACGCTCTGTGCCAGCCGTATAGTTCTCTGCCTCGCCACCTACCGAGAATAGGTGTCTCTTGTCGTAGTACTCCACCCTACCATCAGGCATCACGAAGTACATACGGTTGCGATACGTGCCATCGATACTTACTGCCACAGAGCCGATAACGGCTGCACTCTTACGACGCGATAGCTGTAGCATCCACTCGAGCGTCTCGCCACTATCGGCCACAGTCTCGGGACGAACAACAAAGCCCGTCTGGAACATCTCCGCCAACACCACAACGTCGGCATCAATATCCTCGAGCATAGCCTCTATAGCCTGGCAGTTGGCCTTAGCATCGCACCAGGCGATATCGCGCTGAACTATGGCAATACGCTGTCTCATCACTTCGTAGCTATGTAAAACAGGTCAAAACACTCCTCCGAGACCTCGGCTATGGCATAGTCCTCCATAGCTATACCCTCGGTAAGTTCTCTATTTGCACTATGCAGGCGGCGGCGGTTTATACGGTTCATAATGTCGTAGGGTATCTGTAGTAGCCAGCGCGGCAGCCACCACTGCATACGCAGCACATCGAAGCGCATAATGCGCCTCACCGACTCACGATTCTTCTCATAGTAACGCCACACACGCTCGTTGCCCACTACGCCACGAGGCTCGACAGCACTAAAGTCGCCGAGCAGACTCTTTAGCTCCTCGGGGCGATACTCCCTGACGTGCCAGGGGTTACGCGTAAGCGACATAGGGCGATTAGGCGTGGTAACGATAAACCGACCGCCCCGCTTAAGCACTCGCCTCACCTCCTCGACAAACTCTCTATCGCGCTTAATGTGCTCTATAACTTGGAACGATACCACGTAGTCGAACGTCTCGTCAGCAAAAGGCAATGGCGGCACGGTAGCCTCACGAAACTCTACACCCTCAGGTAGAGTCTCGGGGTTAATCGCGCAATACTTATCCAACGTCACAAAGCGAGTGGCCCGAGGGGCTATGATGTCGATACCGTAGCCTGTGCCCGTACCAATCTCGAGCACCGCGCCCGAAACGAGCTTTGCGGCCTCGACATAGGCTAAACGCGAGCGCTGAAAGACGAAGTTATCACTTGCCTCGCGCGACACTCTCTCTGCTGTGTTTATCGACATATATCGCTATGTACTAAATCGTTTTACTTACCTATTATCTCTATACCTATCTCGGTCTGGCGCACCTTACCCTGCTTAAGAAGCATACCGAGTGCGCGCTTAAAGACCTTCTTGCTCATACCCGTCAGGCGTGCCACATCCTTCGGGTCGCTCTTATCGTTTAGGCCGAGCCTACCGCCACCCTTAGCGAGCATCTCCTCGAGTTTTACAACCGATGTCTCCACCTCGGCAAGGCCCTGCTGCTGGAGACTCACATCGATACGCATATCCTCGGTAATCTTTCGCACCCAGCCACGACAGCGCTCGCCTATATGTATTGGCCTAAATAGCTGATTCTTGTATATCATCGCCCAGTGGCGGTTATTAATCACCACGCGGTAACCTATGGGCGTCTCGAAGGCCACGAGCACATCCACCTCGTCGCCATACTTTACCGTAAGGGGGTCGTCGTTGTAGATAAACGGCTTAATCTTGTTTGTCGCCACGCAGCGTCCCGTACGCTCATCGATATACATATATACTACGGTAAGCTGGCCAGCGATAACGCCACCCTGCTGGTTGCGGTTGGGCAGAAATAGGTGCTTGCCCGAGAGTCCCCAGTCGAGGAACGCGCCGTGGATGCTCTTATCGACAACCTTGAGCGCTGCCACCTCGCCAGCCTTAATCAATGGTCGCTCGGTAGATGCTACAAGGCGATCCTCCGAATCGTGGTAAACGAATACCTCGACCGAGTCGCCCTCCTTCATATCGAGACGTGTGAAGCGGTTAGGAAGCAACACCTCAGCACCCTCTTCGTCAACAAGGTATAGGCCGAAATCGGATATACGACCCACCTTGAGTATCTGCATTTCGCCTGTTCTCATATCGTAAATTGTTTCTATGCTCGCGTGTAAAAAACACTGAGCCATATATAATCGTGTAAAGATATGAATTTTTTACGATTTTTCAAAGCGTAGCGACGATTTTTGACAAAAGAGAGGCAGTAATGGTGAAAATACACAAAGATGAAGAGAGACGCAGAAGATAGCCTACCAGCGATGGTGTGAGTCATAACTAAGCGAGATTGGTATGATGGATCAGGCGATAATTCTGGTGGAGTAATAAATGATATCAATACGTCATCGCGAAGAATTGCATCTACGAGCGATAGTGATACCCACTTGGGTCTATGCAATTCTGTGGCGATCTTCCTTTGTTTATACTTCCGCACTGATACGCACAACTATCAATCACACTCCGCGCGGCCCTATAAACAGCGGAAGACCCCCACGTCGGAGCATAGTGGCGTTATCTCACTCCGCACACTCATACTTGCTCCTCCTCGGGGTGACGATATTTATATTCCGTTTAGCTACTATTTTTGCATGATTTTTTTCGTTCCCCACCGGAATTTACGACTGAGCCGGTATGATTGCTTGGATATCGGCCCACCCGAGTGATTTATGCTGCAGTCGGAGCACACCAACCACACGACAAAAAATCCCCAGTGCCCCGACCGATAACGGTCAGCAAACACCAGGGAATATGATAACGATAGTCGAGACTATCTTACAGAAGCGTGGATTACTTCTTAGACTCAGCTACAGATACCTGACGGAACTCCTTCAAAAGCTTAGAGAGCTCCAATGCAGCCTTACGTGCGCGTGTACCTGCTGCCTTATTATTCTTCTCTACCTGCAATGCTGCATCCTTTGCAAACGCCTCGTACTGTGCTGCGATGTTTTCTACTAATGTCTTCATATCAATAAATGTATTAAAGGTTTTTAGTTCTGCAAAGTTATAAAATATTTTTGTTTTGCAACATTTTTCAAACTTTTTTTGCACATAATGTAGTGATTTTCGGACAAATCGGACTTATGGCCACAACGTAGCACACTCGAACTTAATCGATATAATAGCGAAATCCCTAAATGTGGGTATTGCGACTATATTATATAATGTGTACCTTTGCCGAATAAAAACTATAAACCATACAGCACAATGCGTCTAAGTGAACTAAAGACTGGAGAGAGCGCCACCGTAGTCAAGGTATTAGGTTATGGAGGTTTTCGCCGCCGTATTATGGAGATGGGCTTTGTGCGTGGTCAGGAGGTAACCGTGCTACTCGACGCCCCACTGAAAGACCCTATTGAGTATCATATTATGGGCTACGACATCTCGTTGCGACGCAAGGAGGCCGAGATGATTGTGGTGATGACGCGCGAGGAGGCAGCAAAGATATCCGAGACAGAGGCCTCGACACTTATCGATGGCGAAGATATTATGGTCGAGGCGCTTCGCAGTAGCCACAACCACATAACCGTAGGCCTTGTCGGCAACCCCAACGCAGGTAAGACTTCGCTGTTCAACACCCTTTGCGGTCGTAGTGAGCACGTGGGCAACTACAGCGGCGTCACCGTAGACGCCAAGCGCGGAGAGTTGCGATACAAGGGCTACACGATAGAGATTACCGACCTACCAGGCACCTACGCGCTATCGGCATACTCACCCGAGGAGGTATACGTCCGCAGGCATATAATTGACCACACGCCCGATATCATAGTCAACACCGTGGTGGCCTCGAACCTCGAGCGCAACCTATACCTGACCACCGAGCTTATCGACATAAGTCCCAAGATGGTCATAGCACTCAATATGTACGACGAGCTGGAGCGTAGCGGCGCTAAGTTCGACCACGAGGCCTTAGGTAGGATGATTGGTGTGCCCATAGTCCCCGTTGTAGCGACCTCGGGACGAGGCATCGAAGAGCTATTAGATAGGCTTATCGCCGTATACGAAAACCGCGAGCAGAGCGTGCGACACATCCACATAGGCTATGGCTCGATTATCGAGGAGCAGCTCAAGGATCTTAACAACGATATGCGCCAGCACCGCAACGAGCTCACGGCACACTTCCCACCACGATACTTCGCACTGAAGCTCATCGAGCGCGACAAGGAGATAATCTCGCTACTAAGCTCGGCACCCCACTTCGAGCGGTGGAGCGCAATGGCCGAGCGTGCACGCACGCAGATAGAGCAGGCCTTAGGCGAGGATATTGAAACGGCACTTGCTGGCCAGAAGTATGGCTTTATCTCGGGAGCATTGAAGGAGACGTACGTAGCGGCAGAATACAAGCGCAACACGTTTAGCGATAAGCTCGACGCCATAGTCACACACCGCATCTGGGGCTTCCCGATATTCTTTGCCCTTATGTGGTTTATGTTCTACTGCACCTTTACCCTCGGCGCATATCCCCAGGAGTGGATAGATATGGGCATAGGTTGGCTCTACGACCTTGTACAGGGAGGTATGAGCCCAGGGCCGCTGCGCGATATGCTCACCGATGGCGTCATCAGTGGCGTAGGTAGCGTACTGGTATTCCTGCCCAATATTATGATTCTGTATCTCTTCATCTCGCTACTCGAGGACTCGGGATACTTGGCCCGCGCAGCATTTATAATGGATAAGGTGATGCACCATATGGGTGTTCACGGCAAGTCGTTCATACCGATGATTATGGGTTTCGGCTGCAACGTACCTGCGGTAATGGCCTGCCGCACCATAGAGTGCACTACGTCGAGGATTATAACCATTATGGTAGTGCCCTTTATGTCGTGTAGCGCGCGACTACCTATATATATGATGATCGTGGGCACCTTCTTTAAGGACTATGCTGGCACGGCACTCTTCCTACTCTACCTCTTCGGTATGCTTATGGCGGTAGTCTCGGCACGTCTTATGCGCCGCTTTATGTTCCGCGAGCAGGAGGCCCCCTTTGTTATGGAGCTATCGCCCTACCGCGTACCTACGGCAAAGGCTACGCTACGACATATGTGGACCAAGTGTGCGCAGTATGTCAAGAAGATGGGTGGACTGATACTCATAGCCTCGATAATAATCTGGTTGCTGAGCTACTACCCTCGTCCCAAGTATGACAACGATATGGCCGAAGCTCCGAACTACGAGCTATCGTATATGGGGCAGATAGGCCAGGTGTGCGAGCCAATATTTGCACCGATGGATATGGAGTGGCAGGCTACCGTAGCCCTTATCTCGGGCATACCAGCAAAGGAGATTGTTGTGAGCACGATGAATGTGCTCTATGCTCAGCCTGGCGACCAGGCCCCTGAGAGTGACGACGAGCTATCGCCGAGCGCGAGCGAGCGTATAGCGAACAGTATGTCGATACCCACGGCCGTGGCATTCCTCATCTTCTCGCTACTATACCTCCCCTGCATAGCCACCATCATAAGCATCGGCTCGGAGCTAAACTGGCGCTGGGCTGTGGGCTCGGCACTATATAATACGGCTTTAGCGTGGATAGTAGCCTGGATAGGCTTCCACCTTACGCAACTAATCCTTTAGGTTATGAATTGGCAAGAGATAGCTGTATATATCATCGGGGCGTTGGCCGTTGTAGCCGTTGTGCGTAAGCTCTGGCGACTCTTCGTCTGCCGCGATAGCTCGGCCTGCTCCGACTGCTCGAAGGAGTGTCCTCACCGTAAGTCGTAAGTAGTGGCTTGCGCGTGGAGGTTTAAGGGTAGCTCGCGCCTACGGCGCTAAAGAGTAGAAGAAAGAGTAGTGCGCTCGCTAAAGCGAGCTAAAGGGTAGTGAAGGGAACAGGAAGGTTAGAGCGTTGTTACTAAACGTAATATTGTCATTCTAAACGAAGTGAGCATTGCGATTAAGGCGAGAGCAGAGGCTACCTGCAGACTATGCCGAGCCGTAGCAACGAAGAGAAACTCAAGAATCTTGGGGGTAGCAGGACTTTGCAATCTCTATTTAGAACTTGCGATTCTTCGTTTCACTCAATATGAACAAACTACAAGGTTTATGCGAGTATAGCGTTGTAGCATGGCTATTTAAACTCCCTTTAGCGCCATAGGCGCGAGCTACCCTTTCTACTACTCTTTAGCAGGCTTTGCCTGCGAACTACCATTTAGCAGTCTCGGCCTGCTAACAATACTCTCTACTTCTCCTCGCGCTGGCTATTCTTACGCATCAGCTTACGGATTGCCTGAGCAAGAGTTTTGGGATCGACGTTACGCTTTATCTGTGAGTCGTGAGCCAGCGATATCTGTCCTGTCTCCTCCGAGACTACTATGATGATAGCATCCGACACCTCGCTCATACCAAGAGCTGCACGGTGACGCATACCGTAGGCCTTAGGCACCTCCTGGCGTGTCTGCGGAAGCACACACTTAGCCGCTACCACCCTATCGCCGCTGATGATCATAGCACCATCGTGTAGCGGTGCATTCTTGAAGAATACGTTCTCGATAAGTGCCGTCGACACCTTAGCATCGATGGCGATACCGCTCTCCTCGATAACGCCGAGGTCATTGGATTGTTTGATAAGTATCAGCGCACCGACCTTCTCCTCGCCCATCTCTTGACACGCTACGACTATAGGCTTAAGATCTATATCGTCCTCCTCTTTGCGGTTGCGGAAGTTGAAGATACGCGTGAGCCACTCGAAACGCTCACGCTGACGGCCTATGACCTGCAGGAAGTGGCGTATCTCGGGTTGAAAGATGATGAGTATGGCAATGACACCGACAGATATTATCTGTCCGAGGATAGTCGAGAAGAGTACAAGGTTGAATGTCTTGACCAATATCCATACTAAGTAGATGACGAAGATACCCATCATAATATATGGTGCACTTGTGCCCTTCATTGCGCGGTAGGCGCCATAGAGCAACGACGACACCAAGAGTATATCGATGACATCAACAAACGTAAATGGTATAAATCCCATTGTCTTTTCAGGTTTAGTATAAGTGTGTATGCCTCAAGGCTTATGATTAACGGTGCGAAATTAGTTAAAAAAATGCCGACTTGCAAGAGCAAATCGGCAAATTTTCCTCATCGAGTATTCTTTACTCGAGTGCACCAGCCTCATAGAGCTCGTCAACGCTCTTAAGTACTATATCAGAGATGTTGAGCGATGGATCTGCATCGACAACAGATACGGCGTTGAGAATCATCTTATAACGCTTGTCGGCGTTAATCTGGTCGAGAGCCTTACGTGTAAGCTCCTGGAAGCGATTCATAAGTACCATCTGCTCCTCACCCAAAGCCTGCTCCTCCTTTTGCAATGCCTGGCCCTCGGTCTGTACGGTGGTCTGCAGAGCTGTCATACGTGTCTGTATCGACTCGCCCTTCTTCTGCAACTCCTCCTGCTTCTGCTGAGCGTTGAGCGAGGTTATAAGGCCTTTGGCATAGTCCTGCTGTAGCTTCTCGGCATCGGCCTGGAGCTTGTTGTACTCCGAAGCTAAGCTCTGCTCCTTCTTTGCCCAACCCTCCTGTGCCGCGGCAGCACGAGTCTGGAAGTCCTGCATCTTAGCCTCGAGAGCCTTACCCTCTGCAGCAAAGAGCTTGCTCTGTGCCATAATATAGTCCAGGTCGATAAATACCACGTCGCCACTGGCTACACACTCTACGGTACGTACCTCGGTGCTATCACTAAGTGTTGCTTCGTCCTTTGTGTCGTTTGAAGTAGCACCGCCACACGATGCCATCAACATAGCAAGAGCTGAGATAAAGAAAAGTGACTTTTTCATAGTTTTTTATACTTCGTTTTAGTTAAATTTCGAGTTTCGAAACACAAAGGTAAGAAAATTTATTTACTTTTGTAGAAATTTTAGAATATTTTTCATTTTTAAGGAGATAGTATGTACGAATATATCAGAGGACAGGTTGCCGAGGCGACACCGACCTATGCCGTAATCGAGGCCGCTGGCGTTGGATACTTTATCAATATCTCTCTCAAGACATTCAGCGACATAGAGCGCTCGACCGAAGCACTGCTATACACCCACTTTATCGTGCGCGAGGACCAACAGTCGCTCTTCGGTTTCTCGACTAAGCTCGAGCGCGAACTCTTCCGTCAGCTAATAAGCGTCTCGGGCGTAGGAGGCAACACCGCACGTATGATACTCTCAACGTATACGGCCCACGAGCTTCAAAATATCATTGCCACCGAGAATGCCGTACTGCTAAAGAATGTCAAGGGTTTAGGTCTTAAGACAGCACAGAAGATTATTGTCGAACTCTCGGGCAAGATGCTCGAGTTAGGCGCAAGCGATATGATGACCGCGCAGATAGGCCAGAGCACAGCTAATGGCAACGAGGTCTACGACGAGGCACTGGCGGCCCTTGCAATGCTCGGATTCCAGAAGTCGGCATCAGATAAGGCTCTCAAGGCTATCTTCAAGGAGTCGCCTGCGATATCGGTCGAGGAGGCAATCCGCGCAGCACTTAAGCGCTTATAGTGTCTCATACAACTCAAAGAGGCTTGGCGAGGCCACTTTTGCCACATTTTGGTATAAAATATCGTAGGTTGCAAAATATTTATTATCTTTGTGCGATATATGTATATGAGGAGTATAAGTAGAATATCATTGGTCGTAGCTATGGCGTGTGCAGCCATAGCCTTTGTGTCGTGCAAGAACGATACAGACACCGTGCTTACCAAGCAGCAGGATGCAATAGAGAAGTATCTTACCAGTAGCCACACGCCCAAACTTATAAACGAGACTGAGGTAGTAAACTCTTTGGAGGAGAATCCACCATTCTTCACACGCTGGGATCTCGACATATACCGATACATCGCGACCTATTATGACGAGGGTCGCGAGGAGAGGGCAGAGATATATCGCGGCACGACATTCGATATAGTATATACGGCCTACATATTTAGCAGTAGCAAGCCCTCCGTAAACGATATGTACGCTACGAACGACCCCGACTCCATAGCCGAACTTACGTCTACTGGACTCAACACCTCCTACGAGTGGTCGACAGAGCCTATGCGCATAACATTAGGCAGCAGCGCTCTTGTAAGTGGTCTTGAGACGGCATTAGAGGGTTGTCGCGAGGGTGACAGCATAGAGATATACCTCACCTACCTCGAGGCCTATGGCAACAACTACATTGGTAAGGTGCCAAGCAAGTCGTCGGTAGTGTGGTATATCGACATAGTAGATGTCGTAGAGTAGCCGCAAGAAGGCAAGTAACAAGAATTTATGAGAAAGAAGATGAGATATTTATCCGTAGTCGCAATAGTAGCATTGATGCTTAGCACGCTATGGTCGTGCATCGAAGAGCCTACACTGACATATAATGAGGTAGAGCAGCGCTCACTTAAGGCCTGGATCGAGAAGTACCACCCAGAGTTGGCCGACAACTACCAGGAGGAGGGAGGCTACTATGTCGAAGTACTCGACGAGGGTATTCAAGACTCGACAGCCATATCGGGCAAGGATGTATGGGTGTGGTACGACTTTACGGCTCGCAACCTCGCTGGCACTATTCAGGAGACGCGTAGTTCGGAGCTTGCCACGCAATTAGGCACCTATACCGACTATACGCACTACATCCCAGCCTTTCGCTTTAGCGGTGCGAACCACCACACGCTGATGGAGGGAACGTACCTCGCCACTTTCAACAAGCTGAAGATTGGCGATAGTGAACTTGAGGTGCGCTACGGCACTAAGCTACGCCTCTACCTGCCATCCTCTGTTGTAGGTAGCACTACCAATACCAGCGATGGTGGCTACGAGGGCGAGTTTGCGTCGGATGGCACCAAGCCTATGATTGTCGATATGACCATCTGGGGCCACGTGGGTAATCCAGTAGCCTACGAGGGCGAGCGTGTAGACTGCTTTGCCGAGGCTAATGGAGGTCTCTGCACAGAGCATAAGGCCGAGAGTGATACCGATGAGGCAGATAAGGCATTGCGCCGCCGTGCCACACGTACCGAGGGCGATGATACGGCAAGTGACGAGGATAAAGAGGAGGAGGTAGACACCCGTCCTCTGGAGTTCTTCGATGGTCGCTGGCATCAGCCTGTTGACACACTCGAGCAGCTACTCGTAAACTACTCATACTCACCTAAGCGCACCACGCTCAACTTCCGCGATGCTTTAGGTGCGGATACGCTTAAATACCCCAGCGAGAGCATCTACAACGCAGGACGCATATATGGCAATGGCCAACTCGACAACATCGACCGCCGTATCAACGAAGTCTTAGTAGAGCGTTTTGGCGAGGGCATCACCTACGACGAGGTACTCGAGGCAGACTCGATAAACACCAAAGCTGCAGTTAAGATATGGTACATAGGTCGCTTCCTCGATGGCTTTATCTTCGATACCAATATCGACGAGGTTAAGGAGATAATCTACGGTAAGGTAGAGTCGGAGGGTGAGCCCCTCACCTTCGAGACAGCAAAACCCGAGGACAACGACTACATCTTGGCTTGGGAGTACGCGATGCCTACCCTGCGCATCGGTCAGTGGGCTACGATACTCACGGTGTCGACCTACGGTTATGGTATCGAGGGTAAGGCGGGCTCTCACACCACTACAACAACTACCGATAGCTCGTACTATGACTATGCCAACTACTACAACTATATGAATTATATGAATAACTACTACGGCTACGGCTATGGTGGTATGTATAATTCAGGCTACTACGGCTATAATCCCTACTACTATGGTTATACGCCCCCAACGACGGGCACTACGACAACCACTACAACAACCTCAGCAGAGATACAATCCTACGCTCCACTGTTGTTCCAGGTCTTCGTCGAGAAGTAACAACGTTTATCCCGTGGGCACGTAACCACAATCTACGTTACCCTAAGGCTTTACATAATCTGTGGGAATCTCATCACGCTTAGCAACGTATGAGATTCCCACAGTTATTATACTCGCTCATAATAAAGAGGCTGAATAAAAAGTGTATTTTGTCGTTATGCTCGCCTTCAAAATGCTCATTTACGCAAAGTAAACTCCGCTTTTTTAGGCTTCGCAGCGCCGCGATTAAGTGAGAGCAGAGGCTGCAAGCAGCCTCTGCCGAGCGTGAGCGGTGAAAAGGAACTTAAGCCTAAAACTACATCTTTTTATTCAACCTCTTGACAAAACGGGGATGACAAATTTACTTTTTATTCAGCCTCATTGTTTTATTGGCCGGTGACGCTCTCTATCTCGGCCACTACCTCTGGGGTAAGATGCGACCAGCGACCGACGATTAAGCCATTGGAGTCGATAAGGATGAAGCAGGGAATCTCCTGCACATCGTAAGCCAAAGAGATATCTGCTTGAGATGGGAAGTAGTAACTATCGGCATCCTCCTTACGCTCGACTATAAGCTGCGGCCACTCCGAGAGGTTGTGCTGCGCAACCGCCTCGCGCCACTCTACCTCTTCTCTATCAACAGATAGGCTCAGTATCTGCAACCTATCACTGCACTTGCTGTATAGACTCTTCAGTTTAGGTATCTCGTTGATGCAAGGACGGCACCAACTGGCCCAAAAGTCGAGCAGAACGTACCCCTCGGCATAGCACTCCGAGAGCACCACCCTACTATCATCTATCGAGCGAAGTGTAAAGTCGAGAGCCTTGCTACCCACCTCGCCACCATTAAGCCTCGATATATCTCGGTGTATTGTCATAAGCTCCCAGAGAGGTCTATTCTGCTGCCTCTCGGTCGATGCGGATATCAGGGAGTCTACAATCGTTGCATCATACCCCATATCGATGAGTCCATCGATAACAGAGGGCACAAGCGAGTTATTAGGATTAGATTGTATGAACTCCACAGCCAAGTTGGGCCACTTAGCACCTATCGCGTGATGCTCCATAACGATAGCATAAAACTCAGCCCATAGTGTGTCGGCATTTGGCAAGCCAGCGTTATTGGCCTCTACCCACTCCTCATTCTTGCGCATCACCTCATATAGTTTTTCATAGATAGCCTTGTTGTATTCACCAAAGGCACCGCGATACTCCCTTATGTCATCATCAACGCTTAATCCCGACAACGAGTAGTCATACAACGTGCTACGCTCGGCACTAAACTTAATATTCGCAGGTTCTATGAATAGTTGTACTTCGTCTCTATTTTGCATCGATAGCACAGCAGGTACAACCCCACTCACCTCGCCCTCAAAGCGAAATCTGCCACTATCGACATAGGTCGTATCACGCTGCTCAAGCCATACGCCATCACGCTTTATGGGATAGCTTAGACAAACCATCTCGCCATCTTCGGCATTAGTCATCGTGCCCTCGACAACAAATCCGCGCTCGCCATCACAGGCCACCAGCAATACAACGCAACATAGGCATAATAACACTCTCCTCATAAGTATATCTATTTAGGTAACTATATTGTTTTAACGTACGCCACTACAAAATATTGCAAATTGATGGCCGTGAGTACTAAATCCACGAAAAATTATCTATCTTTACGCTTGGATTAATCCCCAACGAAGCGTTATGAAACAATATCTAATATCTATTTTACTGGCGGTCATAGTGGTGTCGTGCACCCAGCACTCGGAGCACTGGACAACGCTAAGCGAAGCAGAGAACCTTATCTCCGAAAGGCCTGATAGCGCACTACGCATACTGCAACCTATTGACCGTGGCGAACTATCGAGCAACGAGGAGCGAGCAAAGCACGCACTACTACTCTCTATGGCATTGGACAAGAACTATATCGACGAAACAGACCTATCGCTTTCAAGTGAGGCTAAGGACTATTACGCTGAGTCGAACAACACTCGCTATAGATTTCTATCTCTCTACTACTATGGGCGCGTCCTATACAATCGAGGGGAGTATACCGAAGCTATCGTTGCTTACACCGAGGCAGAGAGCCTGCTAAGCGAGGTCGATGACGATTACCTTGCTGGACTGCTTTATACGCAGTTTGGCGAGATATATCGACTATTCTATGACCACAACAAGAGCCTTGCGGCCTACCAGTCGGCCTTTGATTACTACTCTAAAGTAGGTTTGGAGAGCCACAAAGCATATGCCCTACACGACATAGGTGTAGCCTATGGTAATCTCGAAGACTTTCAGCGAGCTGTTGACCATTTCGATAGGGCGCTGAGCATAGCCCATCAGCTCGAGGATGAGAATCTTGAGATCATATGCTATCAGAATCTCATTATGCTCTACGATATGACCTACGAGTACGACAAATGTAGCGACATAGTCGATGCTCTAACTACCAAATATGATGAGGAGCTATACTCGCCAAAGTGTTTAGGCTCGCTGGCCAGCTACTACGCCGCATCGCAGAAGTATGAACTTGCCGAAGAGTATTTAAACCGTGCGTGGCAGGCAGTTGCCAATATTGGCGATTCAATAGATATGTACTTTAAGTCGGCCAATACAATGAAGCAGATGGGTCGCACGGACGAGGCTATGCGCTACTTTGAGGATGGTGTGCAGCTTCAAAACCGAGAGCTGCAGCACGCCCTACAACAACCCATTCTCTCGGCACAAAAGGAGTATTTCCAGAATCAAGCCATATTTAACGAGTATCGCCTAAAGAGGAGCCATCAAATATATATCACCATAACCGTCATCGTTGTGCTGATAATTGTTGTTATCGTTATGTACGTAAGGTATAAAATTGCTACCAAGAATAGCGAGATAAGCAGATATATGGAGGCGATGCAGGACCTTGAGCAATCACTCTTTGCCAAGAATATAGCCACTGATAGTATGACCGAACAGATTAACCACCTCTTCGAGTCGCAGTTCACGCTCATCGATAAGCTCAGCAACATCTACTACGAGACTCACGGCACTATGCGCGACAAGGAGGCTATATATACGCAGGTGCGAGGCGAGATTGAGAAGCTACAGACCAACAAGCGATATATCCAGCAGTTGGAAGATATTGTCAACAAGCATAAGGGCAATGTTATGCACCTACTACGTGAATCGATGCCTGAGTTCAGCGAGATGGACTATCGACTACTATGCTTTCTATATGCTGGCTTCTCAGCAAAGGCTATCAGCGTCTTCACGGGCGATAGCATAGGTAATATCTATATGCGAAAATCGAGGCTTAAATCGAAGATTACAGCGTCTGAAACCAGTAACAAAGAGATAATATTACGATATTTAATGTAATGCACTGATAATCAGTCGATACAACAATCACCAAAAGACTAATAGTCAATATACTACTGATTATCAATAACTTACAATACCACACAATGGGTTGTTAGAAATATCAAATCTAACAACCCATATATTTTATTGATTATCAGCATACTAACCCCTTATATTGTTAGATGATTTGGGGCAAAAAAGTTCTATATTATCTGTCTAATGGTCTACCTTTGCAGTAGCAAATCAGCATAAAATTTTAGGATTATGAGAAGACTACTTATTTCACTCCTAACACTACTCTTAAGTGTTTCGAGTATCTACGCTCAGAGCGTAACCGACCAACTGCCTATCGACCCAGCTGTTCGCGTAGGCGTATTGGACAATGGTATGACCTACTTTATTCGTCACAACGAAAAACCTAAGGGTCAGGCCGATTTCTACATCCTTCACAACGTTGGGGCTATCCAAGAGGATGATGACCAGCAGGGTTTAGCACACTTCCTCGAACATATGGCTTTTAACGGCACTAAGAACCTTCCAGACAAAGAGATGATCAATCGTTTGGAGAGCATAGGCGTGCAGTTTGGCCTTAACCTAAATGCCAGCACATCGTGGGACTATACTCAATATATGATTACGGATTGTCCCGCTACAGAAGAGAATATCGATTTGGCACTTCTTATCCTCCACGACTGGTCGCAGTTTATCGCCTTGCAGCCCGAGGAGATTGACTCGGAGCGCGGCGTGATAATGGAGGAGCTTCGCACACGCGATGGTGCACAGCTTCGAGCTCAGAGCGATATGCTTAAGCATCTCTTCAAAGGCTCGTTATACGAGCACCGCAACCTTATCGGCTACCTCGATGGCCTTAAGTCGTTCGACCACACAACTTTGGAGAACTTCTACAAGAAGTGGTATCGCCCAGAGTATCAGGCCCTCGTTATCGTTGGCGACGTAAATGTTGACCAGGTAGAGGCAAAGATTAAGTCATTGATGGCTGACATCCCAGCGTCACCAGCTGATGCTGCCCAAAAGGCTGTAATTAGCATACCTACTACCGAAGAGCCTATTATTTCTGTATTTACCGACCCAGAGCTTACTCAGTCAAGCGTGATGATGTTCGCACGCCGCGAGGCTATGCCTAAGGAGTATAAGAATACCATCTTGGGTATCACAAACCAATATATAAACTCATTTGTCTCGATAATGATGAGCAACCGTTTTGCCGATATTGCTCAGCAGGCAAGTGCTCCAATTCTCGCTGGCTCAATGTCAGAGGGTGGCATTGGCATCTGCCCAACATTCGAGGCTACACAATTTTATATCACAGCCCACGAGGGACGCACAGACGAGGCCTTCCGCGCTATGTACACCGAGATGGAGCATATGCGTCGCCACGGCTTCACCATTGGTGAGTTCGAGCGAGCTAAGCAGGAGATTCTCCGATGGGCTGAGCGTCAGTATGCCAATCGCAACGACGTGACAAACGGAGAGTATTCGGAGCGATATTTAGAGCACATTAAGGGTGGCAATCCAATAATGGATGCCGAGACAGAGTGGCAGCTCGATCAGGCTCTTATCAACAGCCTCACTGTTGACCAGGTTAACCAGGCATACAGCCAGATGGTTCGTCCTAATGAGAACCTTGTAATCCTTGTTCGCTCGCCTAAGAGAGATGGTATTGACATCGTAACAGAGGAGGAGATTAAGAGTATCATTGCTGATATTGAGACAGAGAGCATCGAGCCATACACCGACAATACTGTTATTGAGCCGCTAATTTCGCCCAATACAAAGCTTAATGGTTCTAATGTGAAGAGTACCATACAAAACGACTCTTTAGGTTATACCGAGTGGACACTAAAGAACGGAATCAAAGTCGTTGTACGTCCCTCGACACTTAAGGCCGATGAGGTGCACATCGCAGCCATTGCCAAAGGTGGCAAGTCGATGCTTTCTACTGAGGAGGCCCTGCAAACCGACTACTTAGCTATGGTTATGCAACAGTCGGGCATCGGTAAGTTCTCGGCAACAGAGCTTGGCCGACAGCTCGCTGGCAAGAGTGCCTCAGCATCTGTTGGTGTCGGAGCTTATGAGCACAGCATTTCGGCAGGTGGCTCGCCTAAGGATATTGAGACCATTCTACAACTTATCTACCTTAACTTTACTGCTCCACGTTTCGACCAGACCGACCTCGATAACCTAAAGAGTATGTACGTACCCTACTTCCGAAATATGGAGGCCGATCCAAGCTACATTATGGCCAAGCAGTCAAGCAGCACACTCTACCAGAACAATCCTCGTCGCCAGGTCTCTTCTGTAGCAGATATCGAAGCACTATCAATCGAGGCACTTAGAGGTGTACACTCTAAGCTCTACTCCGATGCTGATAGTTTCCGCTTTATGATTATTGGCAACGTAGACCTTCAGACCCTAAAACCTCTTGTAGAAAAGTATATAGGCTCGCTACCAACATCGAAAAAGATCGAGTATGCTGTTGTAGACGATGGTGTTCGTACGGCCAAAGGTAAGGTTGTAAATGACTTTAGTGCACATATGCAACAGCCTAAGGTATCTGTCAACCTCACCTACTCTGGAGACATCGCCGATAATGCTAAAAATCGCGTTGTGTTAGACCTGCTAAAGCGAGCTCTTGACTCACGCTATATGATCTCTATCCGCGAGGAGAAGGGTGGAACTTATGGAGTACGCGTAAGCGGAGGAACAAACAAGTATCCCGTTGAGCAATATGTAATTACGATTAAGTTCGATACCAACGAGCAGCTTGCCGATGAACTTATCGAGATTTGCGATGCTGAGCTTCGCAAGATTGCCGAGGAGGGCCCATTAGTTGAAGATATTGCCAAATCAAAGGAGTTCCTGCAGAAGAACTACAGCAATGTCTTGGAGAGTAATAGTGGCTGGATGTCTACCATATATAATTGGTATGAAGAGGGATACAACTACAAGGATGAGTACCTCGACATCTTGGCAAGTATAACAGAGAATGATATCAAGGCCCTTGCGCAGAGAATATTAGCGGATGGTAACCGCACGTTAGTTGTTATGCGACCAGGTGCCACAACAGAATAATAGATATCGGTTTAACACACAGTCCACAAACAAAATATACCGCCATTAGCACGTAATGTAGTAGATATGTAGCACTGATAATTTATTGACAGAGAGGTGCTAATAAGAGATTGACACACGAGACTTTCTCGACAGAGTTATTGTTAAAAGTGGTTGGATGTGGCCTCGAAAAAAACGGAGGTGACTAAAAAGTTAATTAGCCACCTCATTTTTGTTATGAGGTTGAATAAAAAGTTGTAGTTTTAGGCCTGCGATGCCCGAAAAAGCGGAGTTTACTGAGCGTAAATGAGCATTTTGAGGGCGAGCATAACGACAAAATACACTTTTTATTCAGCCTCGACGATTTAAAGGTTGCTGATGACCGCTTTTCACAATAAATAAATTTAGGCAAGTATATAGGATTTTACACAAAAGAGATTTATATTTGTGTAAAATCTTTCTTTAATATGAAAAAATTTTTAATTGTCTCGCTCACACTAATATTTTCGCACATATCGGCATTAGCGCAACTTCCACCACCAGACATCTTATCCAAGATGGTGATAGCGACAATAAATATCGATAAGGCGCGATGCGATTATGATTGCTACCTTGTTCGATTTAATAAAGGCGCAACATCGTTGCACGACAGACTTAGCAGTCTGGATTATAAGGCATCTGAATTGGACTATTCGGTTGACGATTTTATGATGAGCCTTAATGCCAACGAGCAAGGATATCTATTTCATTCGTACGAAGACAATGATAGATGCGGAGAATCTTTTCGACAATTTCTGAAGAAGCATAAAATAAAATTACCATCTTCAGTACTGATTACCTGGGTGTCATCATCTGAAGATGGAATAGTCGATATAGGATGTACATCCACCCACTATCTTAGAAGAAGATTGGGAAAATTCCTCGTATCTGTAAATTATGACAGCGATTGTATTTATACTTGGAAATATGACTCTATCAACAACAGGTATGAGATTATCTCTATTGACCATCATAAATTCCAAGACAATGAAGGTTTGGGCATATCTGTAGAGTGCAGTAACAGCGGGTTTTGATTTTAATGGCGCCATCAATGGTATTGAAGTTATACAACATCACGGTTCTCACGCAAAATATACAGAGGCAATACGAAAGAGAATCAAAACATGGATGGAGGATAATAAAAACTATACCCCCGAAGATGCTAAAGACTCGAAGACATATAGAGTTGTTAATCGAGATGGTTCACCCAAGATAAAGCCACATGGAGAATATAACATAATTAATGGCAAAACATATATGGAGGCAATTTTCTTTCATAGAACAAATTGGAGTGGAAAGGCTACAAGTTCTTCTCAAGGTTGTTTGATTATTGATGCTCGATTTTGGAGACAAGTAGAACAGCAATTAGCACATCATCAAATATATATTTATTATTAAATAGACAATAGTATGAAACAATTCTTATTTTTGCTACTTACATTTGTATGCATAGAGGCATATGCACAACATTATGCATTTACACGACACCCTATGGGTAATCCTGTCAAATGTTACGACAATATGAACATGAAAGAGGTGCGATATAAAATCTATCCATTAAAAGAAGAGAGTAATGCAGGAGCTATTGTACAATTACTGCATAGCAAAGATAATTATATCGCTATTAATGTTAATGGAGAGATAACCTATGTAAAAAAGGGATATTTGGCTGTTAATACGCGCAATTATAACGGCAAAACTCTATGTTTGTACGACCAACCCAACTATGATTCCGAGGTTGTATATAAAACAACACAGGAGCATACTGTAACCATTTATAATATATGGAATGGTTGGTTATATGTATGTATAAATGAGAAAAATAGAGATAAGGTATATGGCTGGATTGAGCCCGATATGCAGTGTCCAAACCCTTTTACCTCTTGTCCTTAAAATCAAATGTATGAACCTATCTAATATTTCCAGATAAGTTCATTATATCACTTTACATTTTATGACCAAAACAACCCGCATCGTACGCTTGTGCATAAAGTACACTCAGCGTTTTAAGCACCCCCTCCCACACGGGTATTAAAAAAGAGACCCGTGCAGTGAAAGAGGCGATAGGGCTAATGATGGTGTCCTCCCCTTATTCGCGGGTATTAAAAAAGATACCCGTGCTATGAAAGAGGTCAAGGATAGGTCAACATCGTAACCTTACACCCCATATATCGCGGGTATTAAAAATAATACCCATACTATAAAGGAGGCGATCGAGCTAATGATGGTGCCTCCCCCTTATTCGAGGGTATTAAAAAAGATACCCATGTTGTGACAGATATCAGCGGTATTTGGCTGTTGAGGGCTTGCAAATGTCGTATAATCTTTGTAACTTGCCAAAGCAAATTACTACCGTGAACGGCAAAACAGTAAAGTACACCTACTTTGCTGATGGCACAAAGCATAGAAAGTCGATTGCACTTGTGTAGCTTTGCTCTTCAGTGTTCTTTACGGCATATTTACAATCTTTTTCTTGTTACATAGGAGTTCCTATGCACCGCAAAAACAGATTGCAAATCTACCACAAAATAACGCAGAATAGCTTTGCTAACAACTACAACCAACTTTCAAGGCAGTAGATGCAGCAGGCAAAGGCTTTGCCTATACTGGTTATTTGAGATGGAGTGTGCAGAATGGCGCATTAACTCCAGAGAATATTGGAATAACGAGTTTCCTACTAACACTGATTAATCATGATTAAAGATGTAATTGAAGAATTGCGAAAATTCTCAGATAGACTAACCGAATGGTATCCCCCTGCAAAGCGTGAAGATATCGAGGAGTTTGAACAGAGCTTAGGAGTAACATTGCCTGAAGATTTCAAAGAGTTCCTTATGGTAACCAATGGCTTTGAGATGATGTGCGATATGGTATTTGGTATTAAGAATAGACAAGAGGGTTTATATGAGGTATATCGTGTAGAACACAACGAGCTCTATGCAAAAATGCCCCATCATCTAATTCCATTTTGTCCTGATGGTGCCGGCAACCACTACTGCTTCGACAATAACAATGACAATGTTGTTGTATTCTGGGAGTTTGATTTAGCGGCATACTACCAAGATAGACACGAAGAGTATGAGTGTGAGGTAGTATATCCTAACTTTGAGGCATTTGCACAAGAGGTGCTAATCGACTGGACTCTGCAGTTAGTCAACTATGATGGAGAGGATATATAAAACGCATTAATCAGTAGTAGTTATTTTTAAACATATCTACACATTTGGATGACTAAAACAACCCGCATCGTATGCCTTTGCATACTCGGTGCGGGGATTTTTAATACCCACAACAAAAGCTATTAACATAACAGCCTTGTTGTGCCATTCAAAGGCTCTGTGATACTCCATTAGGTCGTCATCAATACTTAATCCCGACAACGAGTAGTCATACAACGTGCTACGCTCAGCACTAAACTTAATATTCGCTGATTCTATGAATAGTTGCACTTCGTCCCTATTTTGCATAGATAGATGCGCTGGGAGAAGGCCATCAACTTTGCCCTCGAAGCGAAATCTGCCACTATCGACATAGGTCGTATCATACTGCTTAAGCCATACGCCATCACGCTTTATGGGATAGCTTAGACAAACCATTTCGCCTTCTTCGGCATTAGTCATCGTGCCCTCGACAACAAATCCGCGCGCGCCATCACAGGCCGCGAGCAATACGATGCAACATAGGCTTAGTAAGACTCTCTTCATATATTGTGTTTCAGGCAACTATATACTTTCTTAACGTACACCACTACATAATATTGCAAATTGCAGTTCGCACGTAGTAAATTCACAAAAAAATGTCTATCTTTACACTCGTATTACACAAAATATAGCGAAGTATGAAAAAGCAAGTGTTATCAATATTGCTTCTCCTTGTAAGTTCCTTTGCCGTGGGCCAGGAACCGACAAAAGAGCAGCAGAGGATGGCCTTAATTAATATGGTCGTGAATCAGCAGGCAAAGATTGCCCAGGATCCAGCCGCTGCAGCCAAAGCAGTGAGAGCTGCAACAGACAATGAGCTTGTGAACACCGATGCCTACGTATGGTATGTGAGCATTTTAGCAAAGAAGACCGTCATTGACAATGAGAACCGCAAGCGTGCCGAAGGCGTAGAATTTGACGAGGCGTTGATATACTCTTATGTATATGAGCTGGGTGTCGACCTCGAGAACTGCGAGAAGTATGACAACTTGCCCGATGCAAATGGCCAAGTAATGCCCAAGTACAAAGACTTCATCCTCAGAACCTATGCGCAGCAGTTCGCACAATTCTACAACGCCGGTGCTTACTACTACAATAACGAGGAGTATGAGAAGGCCTACGATCTTTTCAAGATGTTCATTGACACATCGGACAAACTATATAAGGAAGACCTTATTTATAAGGACACAATAAATGTTCCTATTACTGCATACTATATGGCACTCTGTGGAATGCAACTTAAGAACTATGATATGGTACTCACCTATATAGACCTTGCGATGGAGCACCCAGAAATTACAAATGACGCATTCCGTTTTAAGACAGAGGCTGTAAAGCAGAAGGGAGATATAAATGCTTGGCTGGCTCTCGTCAAAGAAGGTATTGAAAAGTATACCGATGACATCTACTTCAGCCAGTCTCTCATCTATTATTATGACAGAAACAATATGATGGAGGAACTTGATATGCTTGCTGATAACTTGATTGCATTAGTTCCATCATATCCTCTCTATGTTTACTTGAAAGGTTACATAGCTGGACGAAAAGAGGAGTATGATATAGCCATCAAATGGTACATAAAAACCCTCGAGGTTGACCCCAACTATGTAAACGCCTTGTCTAACCTGGCAAGCTGCTACATAATTACGGCCCGTAAATACAATGGTGAGGGTACTGCCGAAGATAATAATTTTGTTGAGAGCTGTTACCGAAGTGCTATTCCTCACCTTGAGAAACTGCGCCAGATTGCCCCTAACGAGCACAACTTATGGTTCGATAACCTCATCTCCTGCTACTACAACCTCAAGATGGCCGATAAGGTTAGTGAACTTGAGAAACTTCAGGAGTCTCTGGGCTATTGACACTAAAAACCGCTACAAAAATTAGAGAAGAACTCAGGCTAAAAAAGAGACTTTAGGGACAGAGCGATGGTTGCGGAGAAACACAGATACCCGACATCGCTTTGTCGCTTTGGCATTTTCCTCGATTGAATTTCTGATAGAAGACCGCAGATGTGGTGCATTGCAAAAGAAGATACCACGAGGATAGTACAACATAATTTGTTGTCAAAAGGGGTTAGGTTGGTCTATCGCAAAAGAGACTACCGCAGGATAGTACAACACAATTTATTGTCAAAAGGTAGTAGATACAACGCTCGGCAAAAATGCCGTCGATGGGTAGCACAACCAAATTTGTTGTCAAAAGGTAGTAGATACAACGCTCGGCAAAAATGCCGTCGATGGGTAGCACAACCACATTTGTTGTCAAAAGGGGTTAGGCTTGGTCTATCGCAAAAGAGACTACCGCAGGATAGTACAACCGAATTTGTTGTCAAAAGGTAGTAGATACAACGCTCGGCAAAAATGCCGTCGATGGGTAGTACTTGGACGTACGTCCCATTGACGGCACTTTTTGTTAGCGGCAGTAGATGCTGCCTTTTCACAACAAATTACTCTATGCCTACACGATCAAAGATAAAGTCTACATTCTTCAGATAGTACTCCAAAGTAAAGCAAGCATCGAGCTCCTCGCGAGTAAGCACCTCCATAACAGCAGGAGTCTCGGCCAGAAGCTCCTGGTAGTCGGCACGCTCGCTCATAGCACGCATAGCGACAGGCTGCACGGTATCATATGCCTGCTCGCGTGAGAAGCCGCGCTCGATGAGAGCGTTCATAACGCGCTGAGCGAAGATAACCTTGCGTGTACGATAGATATTCTCCATCATAACATCCTTGAAGACTACAAGGTTCTCGAGGATACCGCGGAAGCGATTGAGCATATAGTCAAGGAGCATAGTAGCATCGGGGAGGATGATGCGCTCGGTCGATGAGTGCGAGATATCGCGCTCGTGCCAGAGTGCCACATTCTCGTAGAAGGCGGCCATATAACCACGCATCACACGAGCACAACCACACATATTCTCCGACGAGATAGGGTTACGCTTGTGAGGCATAGCACTCGAGCCCTTCTGCCCCTTACCGAACGACTCCTCGACCTCGTGCACCTCGGTACGCTGAAGGTTACGAATCTCCATAGCCATCTGCTCGATGCTCGAGGCGATGACTGCCAACGTAGCCATATAGTAGGCGTGGCGGTCGCGCTGGATGACCTGAGTAGAGATGTTTGCACTCTCAATGCCGAGCTTCTCGCATACGTAGTCCTGGATGAATGGAGGGATATTGGCGAAGTTACCCACAGCGCCCGAAATCTTGCCTACCTCGACACCACGTGCTGCGGTAACAAAGCGGCTGAGGTTACGCTTCATCTCCTCGTACCACAATGCCCACTTCAGGCCGAAGCAGGTGATATCGGCGTGGATGCCGTGTGTACGGCCGATGCAGGGCGTAGACTTAAACTCTATGGCGCGCTTGCGCAATACCTCGAGCATCTTCTCGATATCCTCCAGAAGAATTGAGTTTGCCTGCTTAAGGAGGTATCCGTTTGCCGTATCAACAACATCGGTGCTGGTAAGGCCATAGTGTACCCATTTACGCTCCTCGCCGAGGGTCTCGCTCACGGCACGTGTGAAGGCTACGATATCGTGGCGTGTCTGCTGCTCAATCTCGTAGATGCGGTTGATATCGAATGAGGCGCTCTTCCACAGCTTCTCGACATCCTCCTTAGGCACTACGCCAAGCTGACTCCAGGCCTCTGAGGCCAAAATCTCGACACGCAGGTAGGCATCGAACTTATTCTGCTCGGTCCACACCTTGCGCATTATCTCTCTGCTATATCTTTCAATCATAAGGCAGGTTAGTTAGGTTATGTTTATACTATTTACTCATTCTGTTGATATATGCCTCTACGGTATTCTCCATAAGGCAGGTGATGGTCATAGGGCCTACGCCTCCAGGGACAGGAGTGATGGCGGCAGCAACGTGCTGAGCCTCCTCGAAGTCGACATCGCCACATAGCTTACCACTTCGTGTATCGCGATTTACGCCCACGTCGATGACCACAGCACCAGGCTTAATCATATCGGCAGTGACAAAGCGCTCGCGACCTATGGCAACGACCAATATATCGGCGCGGCGAGCTATCTTGTCGAGATTCTTAGTCTTAGAGTGTGCCACGGTCACCGTAGCATTAGCATCCAAGAGGAGCTTAGCCACTGGCTGGCCCACGATGTTGCTACGGCCGATAACTACAGCCTCCTTACCAGCAATATCTACGCCTGCGAAGTGCAACAACTTAATGATACCCTTAGGTGTACAGGGGAGCATACAGGGCTGCTTAAGCCATAGTTTAGCGACATTCATAGGGTGGAACGCATCGACATCCTTTTCAGGCGAGATGGCTGCGATAACCTTATTCTCGTTTATATGCTTAGGCAGAGGTAGCTGCACGAGGATGCCATCGACATCGTCGTCGTGATTGAGATGGTCGACAATCTCCAGAAGCTCAGCCTCCGAGATAGTGGCCTCGCGGCGTATGGTAACGTTGCGTATGCCCACCTCTGTGGCCGCCTTAGCCTTGCCCGTAACATACGAGACACTGCCTGGGTCGTCGCCGACAAGGACAACCGCAAGATTTGGCGTACGGCCATACTGCTCAGCAAGAACGCCTACGCGCACCTTGAGAGCCTCCTTGATAGATACTGATAAATCTTTACCTTTTATAATCATAGTTTCACATTTTAATTAATATTAACGGAATGCTTTATTACCTATATCGGTACGGTGAAACAGGCTGTCGCACTCTATCTTAGCGATATCGGCACGCGCCTTACGCTGTGCCTCCTCGAGCGTGGGTGCCGAGGCCACGACGATCATCACACGACCGCCAGACGTGACCAACTCACCCTCGCGCATAGCCGTACCCATATGGTATATCTTCGACTCAACACTCTCTGTGCCACGAATAGCAAAGCCCTTGTCGTAGCTACCAGGATAGCCCTTCGACGCAAGTACTATGCCCAACGTAGCCACGTCGTACCACTCAGTCGTAGGCTGCTCGCCCATTGCTACGGCCATAAATGCGTCAACAGCATCGCTCTTAAGGCGTGGCAACACAACCTCGGTCTCGGGATCGCCGAAACGAGCGTTGAACTCTATAACCTTGATCCCCTGAGGCGTCTTCATAAGACCACCATAGAGGACTCCCGTAAATGGCACACCCTCGGCCACCATAGCATCGGCTACGCGCTGCATAACGTGCGACATAGCATAGGCGTGGTCCTCGTCGGTGATAAATGGCAACTCGGTATAGGCGCCCATACCACCAGTATTTGGGCCCTCGTCATTGTCGTAGGCACGCTTATGATCCTGAGCTACGGGCATAGGAGAGATTTTATCTCCTGCGACAAAGCACATAAGCGAGAACTCCTCACCAGTGAGGAACTCCTCAATAACCACGCGTCCCTGGCCAAACTTAGTGTCGAGGAGCATATCGCGAAGCGTAGCCTCGGCCTCCTCCATCGTCGTAGCTATAACTACACCCTTGCCCGCTGCCAGACCGTCGTACTTAAGCACCGTAGGTAGTGAGCCCTTACGCACATATGCCAGTGCCTCGTCGTAGTCCGAGAAGGTTGCATAGTCGGCCGTAGGCACGTCATACTTCTTCATCAGACGCTTTGCGAAGTCCTTGCTCGACTCTATCTCTGTTGCGGCCTTCGTAGGGCCAAATATCTTGAGTCCTGCCTCGCGGAAGGCATCTACGACACCTACGGCTAGCGATGCCTCGGGGCCTACCACCGTAAGGTCGATACTCTGCTCTTTGGCAAAGGCGAGAAGCGACTCGACATCTGTATCCTTGATAGCTACACACTCAGCGAGTTGGGCGATACCAGCGTTGCCTGGTGCAGCGTATATCTTTGTGGCCTTAGGCGATCGAGCAATAGCCTCGACAATAGCGTGCTCGCGACCACCTGAGCCTATAACTAATACTTTCATATTCAATTAGCAATTATAAGGAGGTTAGATTCGAATATCTATCGCAGACTAAAAATGCCAAGTTTACTCGAGGTAAATGAGCATTTGTAGATAAGCGAAGTTTCGAAGATAGCCTCTTATCACAATAAATTAATGCTTAAAGTGACGCATACCAGTCACCAACATCGTCATACCAAACTCATTGGCTCGCTTCACCGAGTCCTCATCACGCACCGAGCCACCAGGCTGAACAAGAGCAGTAACACCATACTGCTCGGCGAGGGTTACGGTATCGTCGAATGGGAAGAAGCCGTCTGATGCCAATACAAGACCAGAGGTAAAGCCTGCAGCCTTAGCCTGCTTAAGGGCTATCTCTGCCGAGCCTACTCGGTTCATCTGTCCTGCACCCACGCCCACAGTGTGACCATCCTTAACGGCTACAATAGCGTTTGACTTAACGTGCTTAACGATACGCCAGCCGAAGTTCATATCCTCAAGCTCCTTTGCCGTAGGCTTGCGATCGGTAACACACATATCGGCAACAACCTCCTTAGTCTCGGTGTCGAGCTGCTGCACGAGAAGACCGCCATTTACCGATACATACTGAGTCTGAGGCTTAGAGAGCTCGCCCATATCAACCTCGAGCAGGCGAAGGTTCTTCTTAGTGCAGAGCACCTCGAGAGCCTCGGGAGTAAACGATGGCGCCATAATAATCTCGAGGAAGATAGGCTTCATAAGCTCAGCAACCTCCTTAGTAACCTCGCGGTTAAAAGCTACAATACCGCCAAAAATGCTAACCTTATCAGCCTCGTAAGCCTTAGTCCACGCCTCGACGATATCGGCGCCAATGGCAGCACCACAAGGGTTCATATGCTTAAGACCCACCGCAAAAGGCTCACTAAACTCACGCACGAAGTTAAGCGCGGCATTAGCATCCTGAATGTTATTGTACGACATCTCCTTACCGTTAAGCTGACGCGCCGTAGCCAACGAATATGGCACACGTTCCTCCGAGGCGTAGAACTTAGCCGTCTGATGAGGATTCTCACCATAGCGAAGGCTCTGCACGAGGTCAAACGATGCGAAGAGCTTCTCGTTAAGCTCCGCAGCGCGACGCATATATGTGGCGATGCACATATCATACTCCGCAGTGTGGGTATATGCCTTAGCCGACAACTCAAGACGTGTCTTAGCTGTAGTATTACCCGTCTCTTCTATCTCCGAAATGATGCGATTGTAGTCCTCAGGGTCACATACTACGGTTACATCGCGGTAGTTCTTAGCTGCAGAACGTAGCATCGAAGGACCACCGATATCGATATTCTCTATAGCATCCTCCATCTTCACATCGGGCTTAGCGATAGTCTGACGGAAGGGGTATAGATTGACACATACCATATCTATAAATTCGATGCTATTATCGCGTAGTGCCTTAAGGTGGCTCTCGTCGTCGCGGCGAGCCAAAAGGCCACCGTGAACCTTAGGATGGAGCGTCTTAACACGTCCATCGCATATCTCGGGAAAGCCCGTAACCTCGCTGATACCGATAGTAGACACTCCGCTATCCTCCAATAGTTTCTGAGTACCTCCCGTGGCAATAATCTCCCATCCTAAGCGACGCAGATTCTGGCAGAACTCCACGACACCACGCTTGTCGCTAACACTTACTAATGCTCGCATATCTTAAAATTTCTTGTTTATCAGTTTATTAATAGTCTTTACATAGAGGTTATGCTCTATCTTGTGGATTAGGTTTGTAAGCTCCTCGATATCGCTACCCTCATAGACGACAGCCCCCTGGTCGATGATACGGCCGCCATCGAGCGTCTCATCGACAAAATGAGTGGTGACACCGAAAATCTTGACGCCATAGTCCACAGCATCCTGAATGGCGTGTGCACCCTTGAACGAAGGGAGCAACGATGGGTGGATGTTGACAATGCGCTGCTCGAAGCTACGCAAGAGCACTGGACCGACGATGCGCATATAACCAGCCAAGCATATGTAGTCTACCTTACGCTCCTCGAGCATATGCACAAGCAGGGTCTCATACGCCGCCTTAGACTCATAATCCTTTGGATTGAACGCAAAGCTCTCCGTAGCGAAACGCTTAGCACGCTCAAGAACCTTAGCCCCAGGCTTATCGCAGACCAGAAGCACAATCTCGGCATCCAACCTACCATCGCGGCAAGCCTCAGCAATAGCCTCATAGTTGCTGCCACTGCCACTTGCAAAAACCGCCAAACGACACTTCTTCATAACTAACGTACCGTTATATTACACGATTAGAGAATTGTCACGCCCTCGCCCTCGATAACGCGGCCAATAATAGATGCACGCTCGCCACACTCCTCCAATATAGCCACAGCCTTAGCAGCATCAGCCTCGGGAAGTGCGATGACCATACCTACACCCATATTGAAGATGTTGAACATCTCGCGGTGGCCAATCTTGCCATACTTCTCCAAAAGGCGGAATACGGGGAGAATCTCCCAGCTACCCTCCTTGACCTCGACACCCTGGCCCTCCTTGAGGATACGTGGGATATTCTCATCAAAGCCACCACCTGTGATATGGCTGATGCCGTGAACGTCGCACTCGGCGATAACCTTAAGCACCTGCTTAACGTAGATACGTGTAGGCGTAAGAAGCACCTCGCCAAGCTTGCGACCCTCAATCTCGGGATAGCTTTCGTCGAGCTTAAGGTTATTATCTGCAACAACCTTACGTACAAGGCTAAAACCGTTAGAGTGCACACCGCTTGAAGCGATACCTACAAGCACGTCACCAACCTTAACACGCTCACCAGCATCGATAAGTTTCGAGCGCTCAACAACGCCTACCGTAAAGCCTGCGATATCGTACTCGCCCTCCTGATACATACCTGGCATCTCAGCAGTCTCGCCACCTACAAGAGCACAGCCAGCCTGACGGCAACCCTCTGCAACACCTGCAACAATAGCCTCGACCTTAGCAGGCTCGTTGTGACCTACGGCAACGTAGTCGAGAAATACCAAAGGCTCAGCGCCCTGGGCCAAGACGTCGTTAACGCACATAGCCACAGCATCGATACCGATAGTATCGTGCTTATCCATCTCGAAGGCGAGCTTGAGCTTAGTACCAACGCCGTCGGTACCACTTACAAGTACTGGCTCCTTGATATTGAGCTCTGCGAGGTTGAACATACCGCCGAAAGCACCGATGTTACCCATCGAGCCACGACGCTTAGTTGATGATACGTGCGACTTAATACGTCGTACTACTTCGTAACCGGCCTCAAGGTTTACACCGGCCTCTTCATAACTCTTTGCCATATATATCTATGTTTTTTATTTATTACTCAACTTATTATCATACAACGATGTTGGATAGCAGCCATTAAAGCAGGCCATACACAACTCCGAGCGGCCACCAGCCTTAAGCAGCGACTCCTCGGAGAGGAACTCCAGTGAATCGGCCTCGATAGCTCGGCACGCCTCCTCGCGGCTCATACGCGCACACAGCAACTCCTCGCGCTTCGACATATCGATGCCGTAGAAGCAGGGGTTGGTGATGGCTGGACTGGCGATGCGCACGTGTACCTCGGTAGCACCAGCCTCCTTAAGCAGACGGACAATACGTAGCGACGTTGTACCTCGCACGATAGAGTCGTCTATAAGCACTACCGACTTACCTTTGACCAACGAACGCACTGCCGAGAGCTTCATACGCACACCCTTCTCGCGCATCTCCTGCGATGGCTGGATAAAGGTACGAGCGATATACTTATTTTTAATAAGACCCATCTCGTAGGGTATACCACTGGCCTCGGAGTAGCCAATAGCCGCACTTATGCTCGAGTCGGGCACGCCAATAACCACATCGGCCTTGATGGGCGACTGTTCGTATAGGTAGCGACCAGAGAGCTTACGAAAAGCGTGAACGTTGCATCCCTCGATATCGCTATCGGGGCGAGCAAAGTAGATATACTCCATAGCGCACATAAGGTGACGTTGGTAGAGCGAGTAGTAGTTCGAGCGTATGCCGTGGTGGTCGATTGTAACCACCTCGCCAGGCTCGATGTCGCGGATAAACTCTGCTCCTATAATATCGAAGGCGCAAGTCTCCGAGCTGATAACATATCCATCGCCGAGCTTAGCGATAGACAACGGTCTTAGTCCGTGCTTATCGCGGCAGGCATAGATACGGTTCTTGGTCATAATGAGGAAGGCAAAGGCTCCCTCGAGCATATTGAGCGCCTCGATGATGTTATCGATACGGTTGCGCTCGCTCTTCTCCTTTTTGATAAGGTGGGCAAGAAGCTCACTGTCACTCGACGAGTGGAAGAGACTGCCACGCACCTCAAGATAGTGAGCAAGCTCCTTAGAGTTTACGAGGTTACCATTATGCGCCAGTGCGAAGTCGCCCGTATAGTGGTTAAACGAGAAGGGCTGCACGTTGTTTGCGCCACCGCCACCCGTTGTAGAGTAGCGCACGTGGCCAATGGCTATACGACCCTTCAAGCGCGAGAGTTTCTGCTGGTTGAAGACCTCGGTAACAAGGCCTTCGCCCTTGACCGTATTGAGTTTATCGCCATCGAAGGCCGAGATACCACAAGCCTCCTGACCACGATGCTGCAGGGCGTGCAGGCCGTAGTAGGCAAGGTTTGGAGCATCATCAACACCAAAGATACCAAACACACCGCACTCCTCGTGCAGGTCATCGCCATATATATCTAATGAATCCTTAAGCATACTTACCTATTTATTTATTAAGTGCGTTACAGATGCGGTGAGCAACCTCCTGATATGTCTCTCCTACGCGGCCTAAATCGCGGCGGAAACGATCCTTATCCATACGTTCGCCCGTCTCGGCATCCCAGATACGGCAGGTGTCGGGCGTAAGCTCATCGGCAAGGACCAGAGCACCGTCAGTTGCTCGTCCAAACTCAATTTTAAAGTCTACAAGCCTGATACCCACGCTCGCATATAGCTCCGTAAGCAGTTTGTTGACGCGTGCAGAGATTTCGTATATCTTAACAAGCTCCTCGTAGGTAGCTATGCCTAAGGCTACTGCGTGATGGTCATTAATAAGCGGATCACCCAACTCCTCATCCTTGAGACAGAGGTCAAAAATCGTATTTTCAGGGATAACACCCTCTTCAATACCAAGACGTCGGGCCATAGAGCCTGCAATAATATTACGCACGATAACCTCGAAGGGCATATGTTCTACCACCTTACACAACTGCGAGGTCTGGTCAACCTGCTCAACGAAGTGTGTATCAACACCATTAGCATTTAGGAATGCCAATATCTGTGAAGATATCGTGCAGTTCATCTTGCCCTTATTCTCAATCTTAGCACGCTTGATATTGTAGAATGCCGTAGCATCGTCCTTGAAGCGTACGACTACACGCTCGGCACTATCGGTGGCATATATCAGCTTGCTCTTACCCTCGTAAAGCAATTCCAACTGTTTCATAGTTATCGCTTTGTAAAATAGTTAACGGCATTAGCGAAGATATCCTGCACCTTCTCGCCGCTGATATTCTTCATCAAGTCGCGCTCGTAACGCTCCGTATGGCCCATCTTACCGAGTATCTGGCCCGATGGATCGATGATACCCTCGATAGCGAAGCTCGAGCCATTGGGGTTGTATGGTGCATCGGTCGTAGGACGATTCTCAGCATCTACATACTGGAAGGCTACCTGACCATTGCGGAAGAGCTGCTCGGCAAGCTCATCGCTAACAACGAACTTACCCTCGCCGTGGCTCACAGCGATAGAGTGTATATCGCCCACCTCGAACGACGACAACCAAGGCGATGCAGTGGTACCGACACGTGTAGATACTATCTGCGAGATATGGCGGTTGATATCGTTACGGAAGAGCGTAGGTGATGCCTTAGTAACCATCCCCAAACGACCATAAGGCAGCAGACCCGACTTAACCAATGCCTGGAAACCGTTGCAGATACCGAGCATCAGGCCACCACGATCCAGAAGAGCGTGGATAGCATCGGCAACATCCTTATTGTTTAGCACATTGGCAATAAACTTACCGCTACCATCAGGCTCATCACCTGCCGAGAAGCCACCACTAAGAGCCATAATATGACAGCGAGAGATGTGCTCTACCATCTCGGCAATCGAAGCGATAACATCCTCGCCCGTAAGATTTTTAAATACCGACATCTCAACCTCGGCACCAGCACGTTCAAAGGCACGCTGCGTGTCGTAGTCGCAGTTGGTTCCTGGGAATACGGGGATGTACACCTTAACCTTATCCACCTTCTCTCCCTTATACTCGCATTGACGTATGCGACCATCGCTCACGCGCGTAGGTGCACCTGCAGCACCCCTATCGGCATATACCGAGGTATACTTCTCGGTGTTAGCCTCAAGTAGCTCGTCGAGCGTAAGACGTGTGCCATTTACGAAGATAGCCTCCTCGGCAACAGTCTTACCGATAAGCTCGGCAGCGGGGAAGTTGAGCGTACGGCGGCTCTCAACAACGATAGAGCCATAAGAGTAGTCGTAGAGCATCTGCTCGTCGCACTCGATAGCTGCACCTACCCTATTACCGAAGGCCATCTTCGATACTGCCTCGGCGACGCCACCAAAGCCTACGGCCCACGCCGCCGTGATGTCGCCCTCGGCAATCTTGCTGCTTACGAAGTCGAAGTTACGCTTGAGCTGCTCGGTATCGGGCATATAGTTAGACTCGGGGGTGTGACGGATGACGTAGATATTGTGACCTGCGCTCTTAAACTCTGGACTGATTACCGTGCGAGCATCTACCGTAGTGATACCAAAGGCCATAAGCATAGGAGGCACATTGATATCGCGGAACGTACCACTCATTGAGTCCTTACCGCCGATAGATGGCAAGCCTAAGGCCACCTGCATCTTCAGTGCACCAAGAAGTGCCGAGAGAGGCTTACCCCACGACTTAGCATCGGTCATACGCTCAAAGTACTCCTGATACGAGAAGCGCATATTGTCGTAGCGTGCTCCAGCGGCAACAACCTTGGCACAAGCATCGACAACGGCATAAGCAGCACCGTGATATGGGCTCCACTTAGCGATATATGGGTTATAGCCATAGGCCATAATACTTGCCGTATTGGTAAAACCTACGCCTACGGGCAACTTCTGCACCGATACCTGAGTTTCGGTAGTCTGAGTCTTACCACCGAAAGGCATCAGCACCGTAGAGGCGCCGATGGTCGAGTCGAACATCTCGATAAGACCCTTCTGCGACACAACGTTATCATCCGAAAGGTTGCTCTTCATACGCTTAGTTGTCGTAGCGCCCTCTACCCTACGCTCAAATGGGTTCTTAGCCTCGACGCCACCGATACGAATCTTGGTGTAGTGCTTAGCACCTGCCGAGTCGATAAAGTCGCGCGAGAGGTCGACAACGAGTTTGCCATCAGAGAACATACGCATACGGCGAGTATCCGTAACGTCAGCAACGTACGTAACCTCGACATTCTCCTCGTGACAGAGAGCCATAAACTCCTCCATATCCTTGCGCTCGATGACCACCGACATACGCTCCTGCGACTCACTGATAGCAAGCTCCGAGTAGTTCAGACCCTTGTATTTTGTTGGTACGCGGTCAAGGTAGATATCCAAGCCATCGGTAAGCTCGCCAATAGCTACGCTGACACCGCCAGCACCAAAGTCATTCGATTTCTTAATGAGGCGTGTAACATCGCCACGACGGAACAGACGCGCGAGCTTGCGCTCCTCGGGGGCATTACCCTTCTGTACCTCTGAGCTACACTCCTCGAGCGAGCTGAGCGTGTGCTCCTTTGATGAGCCAGTAGCGCCACCAACGCCATCGCGGCCCGTACGGCCACCGAGCAGTAACACTACATCGCCAGGTGCAGGACTTTCACGACGTACGTTCTCGGCCTTAACAGCACCAACAACGGCACCCACCTCGAGGCGCTTAGCAACATAATCGGGGTGGTATACCTCACGGACGTGCGTAGTGGCAAGACCTATCTGGTTACCATAGCTTGAGTAGCCAGCAGCAGCCTTCGTAGAGATAATACGCTGAGGGAGCTTGCCTGCCATAGTCTCGCTGACTGGCTTGTAGATATCGCCAGCACCCGTTACGCGCATAGCCTGGTACACGTAGCTACGACCTGACAATGGGTCGCGGATAGCGCCACCAAGACAAGTAGACGCGCCACCGAATGGCTCGATCTCGGTTGGGTGGTTATGCGTCTCGTTCTTAAACTGCAACAACCAGCGCTCCATAACACCGTCAACATCGACGTTTACGAAGATGCTGCAAGCGTTGTTCTCCTCGCTCTGCTCCATATCGTCGAGATTACCGAGCTTGCGGAGGTAGCGCGCACCGATAGTAGCCAGCTCCATAAGGCAGAGGCTCTTCTGCTCGCGACCAAGCTCCTTGCGGATACCGTGCATAAGCTCGATTGACGACTCCAGCTCACCCTTCATAAACGACTCGTCGATAGTAATCTCCTCTATCTCGGTCGTAAAGGTTGTATGGCGGCAGTGGTCACTCCAGTATGTGTCGAGGATACGAAGCTCGGTCTCTACGGGGTCACGTCCCTCCTTACGGAAGTAGTTAACAACCTCGCGCAGGTCGTCGGCATTCATCGCCAAGCCGTTACGCTTGCAGTACTCCACAAGCTCCTCCTCCTTCATATCGCGGAAGCCTTCGAGCACAGCCACAGGCTTAATCTCAGCACTCTCAGCATCGCTGAGCACCTCGAGATTCTTCTTGCGCGACTCTACGGCATTGATAAGATACTTCTCGATGCGAGCCATATCCTCGGCCGAAACGCTCTTGTCGAATATATAGAGGCGCGACGACTTAATCTTAACCTCGGCATTTGGCTCGATAAGGTGTACACAATCTACGGCCGAAGCAGCGCGCTGATCGAACTGACCTGGCAGGAACTCGACAGCCAAGAATGGCATACCCTGCATATCGCACTCATCGGTAACAGCATCAGTAACCACCTCGCCAAAGACAGTGTAGCGGCTACGCTCCAACAGCTCATCGCTGAAACCGAAGAGGTCGTAAACGTTGATGTAGCGGAGCTGCTCGATGCTTAAACCGAGGTTGGTGTTTAGTTCGTTGCGTAATGTGTCGGCCTCAACCTGGAAGCGAGAGTATTTCTCGACATATATACGGCGATTCTTCATAATCGATAGTTTGTTATTAGCAATAATTGAAGTGATTTACAACTCGGCCTGAAGCACCTTCTCGGTCTGAGCCTTGCGGAATGCAATAAGGCGCTCCTCGAGGTCCTTATCAGTCAAGGCAAAGATTGAGGCAGCAATGAGTGCTGCATTCTTAGCGCCGTTGATAGCTGTTGTAGATACTGGAATACCACCAGGCATCTGGACAATCGAGAGAAGAGAGTCCATACCTCCGAGCGCCGAGGTCTTAATGGGCACGCCGATAACTGGCACGGTAGTGAGTGCAGCAGTTACACCTGCAACGTGTGCTGCACCGCCAGCACCTGCGATGATAGCGCCGATGCCACGCTCGCGAGCCGACTTGGCATACTCAAACATAAGATCGGGGGTGCGGTGTGCGCTGATAACACGCTTCTCGTACTCAATACCCAACTCTTCTAAAGTCTCGACTGCGGCCTTCATAACATCCCAGTCGCTGGTAGAACCCATAATTACTGCTACTTTCATAATCTTTGTATGTTTAATTTAAATATCTATCAAACAAAAATAATGACCGCCAACACACTAAGTATCAGCGGTCTATAGTCTACTCACTACTATTTTTACGGTTTGGTACGTCCACAACACAAGCATCCGATAGCTGAATTACCTGCCCTGGACAAGTAAGCTGCTCGAAGCCTTGAATAACAAGTTTCGGATATCTCCTGCGCATCTCGGCACGCAGAGTTCTTATTCGGGCGTGGACAATACTATAATTCATACGACAAAGATAGTATTTATTTCCCGATATAAAAAGAGAGTCACGCTCTTTTTTCAACTTTTTTTTAACAATCAAGTATCAGCCAGCAAAACAGACTATGCCAGCTGACCTACCGAGCGTCGCCAACGCAGATATCCCGCAACAGCAAGAACGCAGTAAATGGCGTACAACCCTGCCGTTAGTGGAATACCCTTGTAGAGATACAACCCCACGCTTATCATATCGACAACGAGCCACACAAGCCACTGCTCAACGAGCTTGCGTGAGAGCATCCACATAGCCACAATGCTTAGCGCCGTAGACATCGAGTCGAAGAGTGGCACTCGGCTATCAGTAAACTCAGTTAGCACAAAATAGATGGCCACGTGTAGCAGAACATAGCAGCAAACAAGCGGCACTATCCATCCGTAAGGAGTATGCTTAATAGCACCCCTCTTCGTATCCTGACGATTGCGGAGCCACACCACCAAGCCATAGATGCCTGCAGCTACGTAGTATAGTTGCATAGCGGCATCGGCATAGATGCCAGCCTTAAGGTAGAGCATACCGTGAACCATAGGCATTATAGCTCCAATAACCCACACCCATATATTCGCTTTATACTCCAACCACAAGTAGAAGAGTCCAAGCAGAGTACCGACAATTTGAAGTATCAACATCCAATCCATAACATCATTTTTTACCCATTAAATGGCTACTATATTTTTTGCCCGAGTGTTAAAAATTAACTGTTACATTTCCTATAAAGTTAATAGGTGCCTGAGGGAAGTAAAAAGCCTCGTCATAGCGCTCGCCATCCCACATATATGAGTAACCATAACCATTTGATTCATAAAGTGTTGAGAAAAGATTATTCACAGCCAAGCCAAAGCGCACACTACCTCCACCGCGCATAGCCACACGATATCCTAAGTCGAGGTTAGTTACGCAGTAAGCATCGAGCGACAAAGCCTCTATCTCGTTATTCGTAAAGTACTGCTTACCAACATACTGAGTATGCCACAATAGCGAGAATCCGCCCACGTGAAAATCGGCCGATAGAGAGCCTATAACTGCAGGCGAGTATGAGATTGTCATATCGCCGAGATTTTGACCATATGTTGGACTATCTTTCAGCTCGTCAACATAGTCCTTAATCACATTCTGCGAGAGTGTAGCATTAGCCGAGAGCGTCAACCATTTTGTCGTTCTCCACGAGGCCATAAGCTCCACGCCACGACGATAGCTACGGTCAACATTAACGTTCAGCGCATCGTCGCCATCGTTGACCATACCCGTAGCAACGAGCTGGTTATGATAGAGCATATAGTAGAGGTTCACACCTACGCTCACACGTGGCGAAGTAAAGCTATAGCCGAGCTCAAAGTCGTAGAGGCGCTCCGACTCGGGATAGCTATCGTCGGCCGAGAACATATAGCGGTCGGTAAAGTCCGAGCGAGTAGGCTCGCGGTTGGCAATAGCGGCCGAGATGAAGAGGTTATGACCGCCACGCTTGTAGCTAAGTCCGAGGTGCGGATTAAGGAAGTGGTACTGCTTATCGACGTCGATAGGCTGCATATAAACACCCTCGTCGCCCCATATCGAGTTATCGTTTACACCCCACGCCTTGTAGTGAACGTAGCGATACTGCATATCTCCAAATAGGCGGATATCATTCCCCGAGGCATCGCTATAGACCCTCCACTCGGCACGCACAAAGGCATTGGCATCCTGTTTCATAACATCGTTGTCGTACCAGCGTCCCTCGACATCGCCAGCAGCCATACCATCGACCCACGACACCGTACCCCAGTGCGGACAGGTGTAGTAGCTCCACGAGCCTCCGAACGTAAGATTCAGGCGCGAGGTGTTGTAGCTCGCGGCAAGATTTGCACCACCGAGATGGTTACGCATAAGCTTATGACGAATAAGGTCAGCCTGCTCCGAGGTCACGTTTTTAAGGTTTGTATACCCCGCCAACCACGCATCATCCTTATACTGATTGTAATAGCCATAGCCATAGGTATAGAATAGCGTAGCATTAAGTTGCCAACGCTGATTAAAACGATGATTTACAACCAGATGGTTATTAATTTGCAGATAGTTATCGGTCTCATCATCGTGATAATCGACGTGTGTACCATCGGCCAGCACATAAGGGCCATCGGAGGTCGTGTACTGTCCCGAGGTGTGATACCTACGACCATATAGTGCCATATCTTCGCGCGAGACACCATTATAGGTGAGATAGGTCTTCGCCGAGCCACCGAACGACAGCAGCTTGATACGCGTATTATCGGCATAGTAGCCCACCTGGGCCATATAGCTCTTAAGGTCGGTAGCACCGCGCTCTATGTAGCCATCCGAGCCAATATGCGAGAGGCGAGCATCGACAACCCAATGGTCGCGCATAAGGCCTGAAGAGATATGTACGGCCTGCTTATTGGTGTTGTAAGAGCCATAAGAGAGTGATGCGCCACCTCGAAACTCGGTAGAGAGGGCATCGGTAGTCATCGACACCGCGCCACCGAAAGCACCTGCGCCATTAGTCGAGACACCTGCACCACGCTGCACCTGGACACTACCGACAGAGGAGATAAGGTCGGGCGTATCGTACCAGTAGACCGAGTGCGAGTCGGGATTATTCATAGCCACGCCGTTTACCGTGACATTGATGCGCGTAGCATCCGTGCCACGCAGACGAATAGATGTAGCACCGATACCGATACCTGTCTCATTAGTAGCGATCATCGAGGGCGTAAGCGCCAGTGCCGAGGGTAGGTCAAGAGCGTAGCTTTTGCTGATGATAGCCTCGCGGTCGATGTTATTATGAGCTACGGGAGCTGTGCGCGATGCGGCGGTGGTAATTACCTCGACAACGTCGACCTCATAGATTCGCGTTGTATCCAAAGGCTCGTAATACTCCTGCGCCCCGAGAGAGGCAAGGCCCAGAACTGCGAGGGCCAAAAACGAAAAAATCCTTTTCATACTCTAAATAGTTTTAAGTTGAAAAGGGGTTTATAAGAAAAGATGTATCCAATCCCGGTCTCGGCATTACCCGTATCCGGTACAATGGGTCTAATCTCAGCCACTTCACTTCACTACGTTTCGTTTGTGGCTCGCCAAAGACATCTACAATCCCTCTAAATCTCCCTTTGATAAGGGAGACTTTTGGGTCGTCTATAGCATCCACTACGTTTCGTTTGTGGCTCGCCAAAGACATCTACAATCCCTCTAAATCCCCCTTTGATAAGAGAGACTTTTGGGTCGTCTATAGCATCCACTACGTTTCGTTTGTGGCTTGCCAAAGACATTTATAATCCCTCTAAATCTCCCTTTGATAAGGGAGACTTTTGGGTCGTCTATAGCATCCACTACGTTCGTTTGTGGCTTGCCAACAATATCTGCCGACTGCCACAATAACCACAGATTATTATACTAATCTGCGAGGTAGTGAAGGAGTAGCACCCCCTAATTATGGTGCAAAGTTATATTTTTTTTGGATAATGTGCAATATCTTTATTTTTTTTGCTACCTTTGTATGGTTAATGTCACTAAACCCTAAGCTATGAAACGTCTACCTATACTTTTGGCTATCATACTACTACTCACCTCTTGTTGGGACGATTCGATATTTGGTACTAAAACGTCGAAGTATGAGATACACTACACCACGTCAGATGGTGAACCAGTACATATACAATATAAACTTTTGAGCGGTTTTAGCCACGTGGTAGTGTCGAACACCTACGAAAATGGGTTAGGCGTAATAAAATTTAAGGAGGGTGTCGATAGCATCTCCGATAGTGCCTTTGCCAACTCCAATCTCGTAAGCATCAGCATCCCCGAGTGCATAACATCGATTGGCGACAAGACATTTTTGGGTTGTCGCGATCTGGCGAGTGTGGAGCTACCAGAGAGCGTAACCGAAATAGGCACTGAGGCATTTGCCTCGTGCACAAGCCTACAAGATATTGTAGTACCGAGCGGCGTAAGCGTAATCAAGAAGCGAACATACAGCCAATGCACAGCACTAACATCGATATCTATTCCCGATGGTATCACTACTATTAGGGCTGAGGCCTTTGAGGATTGCAAGGGAATAACCTCAGTGACACTGCCCGAGAGTCTGACGACGATTGAGGAGGCCCCATTTTCGGGATGCAACAATCTCGTCGAGTTCTACGGCAAGTATGCCTCGGAGGATGGCAAGTATCTCTTCGATGGCGACACGCTTTTGGCCGTTGCCCCTGCAGGGCTGACGGAGCTTACGCTACCCGAGGGCATAACCACTATAGGCGAATACGCAGTAGGCGGATGCAAGCAGCTGCTAAGCATAACCATTCCCGAGGGCGTTGCGAGCATAGGCAACGGTGCTTTTAGCAAGTGTGAGGAGTTAACCGAAATAAGTATACCGACGAGTGTTACCTATATAGGAGCTGAGGCATTTCAGCTATGCTTCAAGTTAACGGATATCACTATACCAGAGGGTGTTACCACTATCGAGCCAAAGACATTCTTTAACTGCAATAGCCTAAAGCGAGTCTCTATACCCGACAGCGTTACGACCATAAGCGACAACGCCTTTAGCGTATGTCCGTCGCTAACCGATATCACAATACCTGAGAGTGTCACCAAGATAGGACAAGGAGCATTCGGAGGGTGTAAATGGCTAAAGGAGATTACTATACCCGAGGGCGTAACAGCGCTCTACGACTACACCTTCAGCGGTTGCGAAAGGCTAAGTACATTGTCGCTTCCAAGCACACTCACTTCGATAGGCAGTAGGACATTCTACTCTTGCCGCGTACTAAAGGAGGTGGCCATACCTCAATCCGTATCGACCATTGGCGACTCAGCCTTTGCACACTGTCAATGGCTCGAGGCAGTACACTGCAAATCTACCACGCCTCCAACAATCAGCGACAACACATTCTCGGAGTGTGCCGAGGGACTTACGATATACGTTCCCAAAGGCTACGGACAAAATTACAAGAGTGCCGAGGGGTGGAGTAGCTACCAAGAGGTAATAGTTGAGCAGGAGTAGCAAGTCATCTATCAATAAAGGGCGTCAGATTATAGTAAAGGGTGTCGGATAGAGTTGATAATTGCCTTTTTTTTGTTACCTTTGCGCAATTATATAAACAAAGCCTAAAACAACCTCAAAAACTATGAAACGAATCATTGCACCATCGGTACTTTCAGCCGACTTTGGCAACCTAAATCGCGATATGGAGATGCTCAACCGCTCGCAGGCCGAGTGGGTACACGTAGACGTTATGGATGGCGTCTTCGTGCCAAACATTTCGTTCGGATTTCCACTGATGAAGCCTATGCGCAAGGCCACGACTAAGGTACTCGATGTGCACCTTATGATTACCGCACCCGAGAAGTACGTTACTCGCTTTGTCGAGGCGGGCGCGGACTACGTAACCTTCCACTACGAGGCTACCGAGAACATTCAGCAGTGCATAGACCTTATCCGCAAGGCAGGCGCTAAGGTGGGCATATCTATTAAGCCAGGCACCGAGCCACAGGTTTTAGACGAGTGGCTAACGCAGCTCGACCTTATCCTTGTGATGAGCGTAGAGCCAGGTTTCGGAGGCCAGAAGTTTATGCCATCGTCGATAGCTAAGTGCGAATACCTTGCCGCAAAGAAGCAGGAGTTGGGCCTTGACGAGCTAATTATCGAGGTCGACGGCGGTATCTCGGCCGCAAACTCACGCCTACTATTCGACGCTGGCGCCGAGGCTCTCGTTGCTGGCAGCTCGGTATTTGGTGCCGAGAACCCCGAGCAGGCAATCATCGATATGCTCAACTCGTAGTATGATTTCGTTAGATAACCTCAGCATAAGCTACGGAGGCTGGACTCTGTTCGACGGCATATCGTTTATGATTAACCCCAAGGATCGCATAGGCCTTGTGGGTAAGAATGGCGCTGGCAAGACCACCCTACTGCGCGTGATAACGGGCGAGCAGCAGCCCACCGAGGGTGCTGTGACCATAAACGGCGAGTGCACGATAGGCTACTTGCCTCAGCAGATGCGTGTTGCCGATACCACTTCGCTGATTGAGGAGACGGCAAAAGCTTTTGACGTAGTACTTCAAATAGAGGCCGATATCGAACGGTTAACCAACGAGATAGCATCGCGCACAGACTACGACAGTGCCGACTACGAGGAGCTTATCCACCGTCTGAACGTAGCCAACGACCGCTACCACATACTCGGAGGCGATACGCGCGAGGCCGACATCGAGCGCACGCTCCTCGGCTTAGGATTTAAGCGTAGCGACTTCCAACGCCCAACGAAGGAGTTCTCGGGCGGCTGGCGTATGCGCATCGAGCTGGCCAAGCTACTACTTAAACGCCCCTCGATATTCTTGCTCGACGAGCCTACTAATCACCTCGACATCGAGAGTATACAGTGGCTCGAAGAGTACCTCAAGAACTACAACGGCGCAGTACTCCTTATCTCGCACGATAGGGCCTTCCTCGACAACGTAACGACGCGTACCATAGAGTTATCGCTGGGTAAGGTATACGACTACAAGGTGCCATACTCCAAGTTCGTGGTACTGCGTGCTGAGCGTCGCCAGCAACAGATGGCGGCCTATGAGAACCAGCAACGACTTATCGAGAAGACCGAAGAGTTTATCGAGAAGTTCCGCTACAAGCCCACGAAGAGCAACCAGGTGCAGTCGCGCATCAAGCAACTCGAGAAGCTCGAGCGTATAGAGGTCGACGAAGAGGACTTATCGCGTCTAAACATCAAGTTTCCGCCTGCGCCACGCTCAGGACAGATTGTCGCCGAGATTAAGGGTGTAGGCAAAGCCTTTGGCTCGAAACGCATATTTTCAGGTGCGGAGTTTACCATCGAGCGCGGACAGAAGATAGCCCTTGTGGGTCGTAATGGCGAGGGCAAGACCACCTTTGCGCGTATGCTACTGGGCGAGTTAGAGCCTACAGAGGGAGAGATTAAGCTCGGAGCAAACGTCAACATAGGCTACTACGCCCAGAATCAAGACGACCTTATGGATGGCGAGTTCACGGTGTTCGACACCTTAGACCGTGTGGCCGTAGGCGACATCCGCACGCGCCTCAGAGATATCCTCGGCGCGTTTCTATTCCGAGGCGAGGATATCGAGAAAAAGGTTAAGGTGCTCTCGGGCGGCGAGCGCTCGCGATTGGCTATGGCGCGCCTTATGCTCGAGCCATACAACCTGCTTATCCTCGACGAGCCTACCAACCATATGGATATGCGCTCGAAGGATATCCTCAAAAATGCTATACAGAAGTATGACGGCACGGTAGTCGTAGTGTCGCACGATAGAGAGTTCCTCGATGGTCTTGTTGACCGTATCTACGAGTTCCGCGACGGTGGCGTTCGTGAGTACTTAGGCGATATTTGGTACTTCTTGGAGAAGCGCAAGATAGAGTCGCTCAGCGAGATAGAGCGCCACGACAGACCCGCAACCTCGGAGTCTAAGACTACGGGAGACAACTCCACTGGCAAGCTATCGTACGAGCAGAAGAAGGAGCAGGAGAAGCTACTACGCAAGCTACGCAAGGCTGTTGAGACCATCGAATCCGAGCTTGCCGACGTAGAGAAGGAGATTGCCCAGTACGACGCGCGCTTTGCCGTAGCTACGGAGTATAACGCCGACGAGTATGCTAAGTATAACGCTCTCAAGGAGCGATATGACCACCTGATGCACGAGTGGGAGAAGGCGTCGTACGAGCTGGAGATAACCGAACAAAATTAATAACTATATATGGAGAACATCATTTTTGGCATACGCCCAGTTGCCGAGGCTATTGAGGCTCGCAAGCAGATTGAGCGCGTATATATTAAGAAGGGTGCCGAGGGTCAGCTTATGGGCGACCTCAAGGACCTTATGGCGCGCCACCACATACGTTGGCAGGAGGTGCCTATCGAGAAGCTCAACCGCCTTACGCGCGGTAATCATCAGGGCGTCGTGGCTCAGATTGCCGCTATCGAGTATGTGTCGGTTGAGGATATCCTCGAGCGCGTACCCGAGGACGAGACGCCACTCATCGTGGTATTCGATGGCGTCACCGACGTTCGCAACTTCGGTGGCATAGCTCGCTCGGCGGAGTGCGCAGGTGCTCACGGTCTTATCACACCGCTTAAAAATGCCGCTCCCGTTAATGGCGATGCTATACGCTCTTCGGCAGGTGCTCTGCAGAACATCCCAGTCTGTCGCGTAGGCTCTATACGCAACACTCTCAAGGCGTTGCAGGCCGAGGGCTTCCAGGTTGTTGCTGCTACGGAGAAGAGCCGCAAGCTACTCTACGACGCCGACCTACGCAAGCCTACGGTGATAGTTATGGGCGCGGAGGATAAAGGCATATCTAAGGAGGTGCTTAAGCTCTGCGACGAGCAGCTTGCCATTCCGCTTATCGGCCACACCGAATCTCTCAACGTATCGGCCGCAGCAGCTATTATGCTCTTCGAGGTCGTTCGCCAGCGCATTGGTGAGTAGACCATCTTAGTAGCTAATCGCAATTTATAGGGGATGACTAAAAAGTAAATTAGTCATCCCCTTTTTTTGTTTAATATGACGATTTCATCTAAATAGCAAACACACCAAGCGCTCATTGAAAAAAAATTGGGGGCTAATAGTAAAAAAAGTCCATAAAAACTTTGCTAAATTACTAAATTATAGTATTTTTGTAGGTAAGTAGCGGTGACCATCCTTCGGTCGTTTGACATATAACTACCATAGTCGAGAGTGAGCATATGTAGTCTGCACGCCACGCTTACTGGTCAACACATTGTAAATCAATGTTCTATGACCATATGTATGTTATAACTACAACGATGCAGGCCACCTACTATTGTTCCATATTTCGACAACTATCTTTACCGTAGTTGTGCCTTTATATAGGCCGTAGAGGAGTATTGGCGCACTTATTGAGGAGATTACGAATTTAAGTTATTATTTAAAACATTAACGTTGATGAAAGCGAGATTTTTAGCTCTTGCGGCACTGGTGCTTGGATTGGCATCGTGCCAGAACGACTTCGAGGGTGGCGGTATCGCTACTGGTGGCGAGGTTGGCTTCAAGCTTTCTGTTGCAGCTCCTGAGCTTGCTGGCACGCGTGCTGGCGAGGATGGCAAGGCTGACGATCAGAACGCTATGGATAGTGCCTTTGGTGCTATCGACTATTTGCAGGGCGCTGCAACTGGCGACTACCGCCAAGATTGGGGGGATGTCGACATCCGCTATGTCCTCGAGGTTTACGACAAGGCTGACGACTACACTGGCAAGACTCCAGTTAAGGATCGTCAGGTAATCATCAAGGACTCATACGAGCCTGTAGTATTTGAACTTCGCCTGATACCTAAGCGCGAGTATCACTTCGTAGTATTCGCAGACTTTGTTAAGGATGGTAGTGCAGATCTGGATTCCGATGCACAGCTTAAGGTTGATGGTCTCCGCCACAAGATTGGTAGCACCTTGGCAGAAATTGAGGTGATTGGCGAGAATATCAACGACGAGGCAGGCGATGCTTACTTCGCAACTAAGGATATCACTGTCGACAGCTCAGCTACTCAGGATATCGTGTTGAAGCGCCCTTATGGTAAGCTTCGTGTTATCGCCACAGACCTTGCAGAGCTCAACCTTAACGTACATCCTGCAAGCGTAAGCGTAGAGTATGAGGAGTTTAATCCCAACTCATTCAACGCCGTAACTGGCACAATCGGTGGCCAGTACACAACAGCCAAGAGATTCGTCTCTACTTTCGTTAATGAAGTACGAGACAATATGGCGAGCCACTACTACAACACTGGCTACGACGCAAAGAAGGCTACCGCATTGAATGGTACTGAGCGCCATACCCATATGACGCTGTTCACTGACTATATCCTTGCCATTCCAGATGGTCAGGGCTCAGTGCACTTCACAATGCGCGTTAACGATGGTAAGGGCGGACTCATCAAGGAGACTGAGTTCTTTACCGAGATTCCTATCGAGCGTAATCATCTTACCACCATTATCGGTAACGTATTAACTACTGCCACTGAGGTAGAGGTGCGTGTTGACGATAACTTCGCTAACGTTGATGATGATGACACTACCAACGATCACAACTTCACTCTTCTCGAGGTATTGATGAATGGCGGTAAGTTCACCCTCACTGAGGATATGACCATCACCGAGCCTACAAACCTCAAGGGCAATGCTATTATCGACCTTAATGATCACACTCTCAACTACGTAGCTTCTAAGGACGACAACAAGCACGCCATTATGACTCGCGTTGAGGATGGCTCATCACTCCGTTTCATTGGCGAGGGCGAGGTTAAGTCTACTGGCTATATCGCATCGGCTAACGAGGGTGGTACTATCTACATCACCGAGGGTAAGTTCACAACTACAGGTTGTACCCTCTTCCAGGCTAATGGTGGCGAGGTTTACATCTCAGGTGGCGAGTTTAAGGCTGCTGAGTACAATGGCGACTATCGCTTCACTCTTAACCACGTAGATAGTATGAAGAAGGTAGGCCTGATTGAGGTATCGGGAGGTAAGTTCTATATGTACGATCCATCGAAGAGTGCTTCGGAGAATCCTGCAATGAACTTCGTAAAGGATGGTTTCGGTACTACTAAGGAGGGCGACTACTACGTGGTAGCTGCTGCAAACGACTACGTCGACAAGGGCACATATATGGAGGTTTACACAGCTAAGGGTCTTGCTAAGTGGGCATATACAGTAAACAATGTTGATGGCAAGAAGGAGTACGGCGTAAAGCTTATGGCCGACATTACCCTTCCACAGTATGCACTCGTAGCAGATGCTGCTAATGAGACATATATGTTCGATGAGACTCAGCCAATTGATAGCACTAACAGCAACTGGATTCCTGTTTGCGGTGTAATCAATGATTATCCAGACGCCTTCAGCGGTGATGTTATGGGCGAGGGACATACCATCTCTGGCCTTTGCATCAACAAGATAGGTAACTACACTGGTTTCATCGGCTTTATGTATGATGGCGCATCGATTAAGAATCTTACATTTGTTGATGCCATTGTAAATGGTATGGATGCAGTAGACACTGAGGAGGGACAGTTTGTTGGTGTAGCCGCTGGCCGTGCTCAGGATGATACTATTATTGAGCTTGTAAATGTAGTATCTTCAACAGTATCTGGCTACGATAACGTTGGTGCAATAGTTGGCCGTAACTACAGCCGTGTAGGTGGTGCTATGGGTCAGGGATACACTGAGGGTCCTGCGATTGTTAAGAAGTGTGCAACAGATGCATCTACAATGGTTAATTGCCCTAATGGTTATAACATTGGTGGTATCGTTGGTTACAACTATGGTGCAACAATTATCGAGTGCGAGAACCACGCTGACGTTACTGGTGTATCATCTGTTGGTGGTATCGTTGGTTACACTCGTGACTACCACCACAACAAGGATGGTTACATCGTTGCTTGCTGCTCTTATGACGATGCTACAATCACTGCAACAAATGGTAGTGTTGGTGGTATTGCTGGTCACACGCTTACTGACAATAACCATACGAATACCTATATGCACCTTGTTGCCTGCGGAGCTTTCTCAAAGATTGAGGGCAAGAGTAAGGGTTGCATTATCGGCACCATAACTCCTAAACAGCACACAGCAGGTTGCGTTGCTGTTAAGAATGGCGCAGAGAAGCTCTACGGCTCTGGCACACCATCTACTGAGGCAGGCGTTACAGATGCAATTCTTTACGATGCAGCAAATGGCGCTACTCAGGCTGATGTTGATGCTTTGAATGAAGCTATTGCGCACTACAACTCTAACAATCCTCCTCAGGAGGCTATGTGCAACTACAAGTGGGTACTTAACAACGATTTCCCTGTACTATTATCTAAATAATTAGAGCTAACAGATAGGTGCAAAAGAGAGTGACAGGCTCCGATGGGGTTTGGCACTCTTATTATATATATAGGTATAGAAGCCTGCGTGCTAAAGCTGCTCGACGTGCACAAAGAGGTTATCGCTAAGCGATAGCTGTGGGCGGCTCTCAAAGAGACCAAATACCGCAGAGCCTGAGCCCGACATCGAGGCGTAGAGAGCGCCACTATCGAGAAGCGACTCCTTGATACTACGAATCGCGGGGTGTGCGGCAAAGATATGTGGCTCAAAGTCGTTACAAACACTACCCTGCCAGTTAGTTATAGGCCCACGAAGCAACTCCTCGAGACCCACCTCAGGGATACGTGGCACCACACCCCTATATGCCTCGGCCGTAGAGACGCCCTCCGCAGGCTTGACAACGGCCAACCATAACCCCTCTAAGCTAAGCTCGATAGGCTGCATCACCTCGCCACGACCGCGACATATCTCGGCATCGTTATATACAAAGTAGGCGGTGTCGCTACCCAACTCTGCCGCTACCGAGGCAAGCTCGGCCTTGCTAAGCCCCAAATCGAAGAGCTCGTTGACCCCTACAATGACCGCCGTTGCATCCGACGAGCCACCGCCCAAGCCAGCACCAAAGGGGACACGCTTATCGAGGTGTATGGCCACACCACCCGTGCCATAGCGCTCCTGCATAAGACGAGCAGCGCGGACACAGAGGTTATCATCCGTAGCGCAGTCGATAGCTAATCCCGAAGCGGTAAACACGATACCACCGTTGTCATAATGCTCAACGTCAACGACGTCGTATAGCTCCTTGACGGGTAGCATAACGGTCTCGAGGTCGTGGTAGCCATCGCTACGACGACGCAGGACATTAAGTCCGAGGTTTATCTTACAATTCGCCTTAAGCCGCATTACTCAAGCCCATTATAAGGATAAATACCAGGAATATCACGATAAATGCGATGAATACCAAAATTGGAATCTTAACAAATTGTATAGACCAACGACCATACTTCTCGGCCTCTGCAGCATCGCCCGCACTCCAGCGACCGTCGGACATAAGGTAGAAGATTATGGATATCAATCCAAATAGAGGTACGAAGATAAGGCCTACGACAGACCACACAAGGCTGTTATAGGGGTTTACGCCACGCCTCTGCGTAGACTTTGGCTCGGCACCAAAGCGATAGCCACAATGTGGGCAAATGTCAATAGTAGAGGCCACAAGGCCATTACACTCAGGGCAATTACGTGCTGTCATAATGATAGTGTTATTGTTACTTACTACAAAGATACTAATAATTACGTGATTCTATCACTTTAGAGGTAAAGATTTTAATAGTAGTAACACCCCCTAAATTCATTAAATTCTCTAAATTCCCTAAATTCATTAAATCCCCAATTTATTTAACCTACACGCCCTATCGGTATAGTTATTGGTTATAACGGTTGTGAACACTAAATTTTACGACTATGAAAGGACAATCAACACTCCGAGCAACGATGCTCCTATGGGCAATGTTAGCCCTTATCACCTCGGCCACAGCGCAGCATAGCAAGAGAGAGTTAGTACGCCAATGGCGCGAGGGAGACTACGTAGTAACGCAGTATGTCGTCGCCGACAACACACAACACAAGAGCGACTACGAGATTCACTACGCCATAAACTCGTCGACGGCATCGCCCGAGATGGAACAGAATGGCACCGAATTAGCGCGCCTCGACAACTTCTTCGACGAGCTTAAGCAGGACACTCTGCGCCACGTGACGAGCATAGCCATAACGGGTTACGCCTCGCCCGATGGCACAACAGCCTACAACACCGAGCTGGCACGCAAGCGTGCACAGCAACTAAGCACCTGGCTATGCAAGCGCTACGGCATAAAGGGTACGGATATAACCATCACGTCGCACGTGGTACCCTGGAGCGCAACGACCGAGGCTATAGAACACTCGTCGTTAAAGGATAGCGACAAGTTAGTTAAGTTAGTAAACTCGGGCCAAGCGCCTATGGTCATCGACAACGAGCTTAAGGGCGAGGCTAACGCCTGGGCGTGGCTCAAGAGCGATATCCTACCCGATATGCGCCGCGCCGTGGTCACCGTGGCCTACACCGAGGATAGGATGGAGTCGAACCGCGAATATAGTCCCCATCAGCAGCCTAAGGAGGTTGTCATCATCGAGGAGTGGAGCGAGACACCTAAGCACGAGGATAAGCACCATAAGCACGATAAGCACCACAAGGAGCATAAAGAGCATAAGCGTGGTAAGCATCACCGCAACGTAGTGGTGTTAGACCAGTGGGAGGGTGTAGTTATCGACCTCGGTGGCGCGACAGAGGGATACTCAGCCCAGTAGCCGCGATAAAATAGGCGAAAAATTTGCATAAATAAATTGGATTTGCTACCTTTGCGTAATTGCAAATTTTAAACCTGATATAATTATGGCAAATCTTAGATTCTTAAAGAAGGAGATAGACTACCGTTTGGAGGAGTTCGTATTTGACTGTCAGATGACAATCTTCGTTCAGCCTAACAAGGAGGAGCAGATCGTAGAGCTTATGCAGCGCGGCGTAGAGCTTCGCAACGCTCTATACAAGAAGGCTATGAACCCTGCTGAGCCTAAGAACCCATCGTTGGTAAGAAAGCACTACGCTGCTTTGCGCCGCGATATGGTTTCGAGCTTTGAGTCGCTCTTTGCTGACCTTAGCGAGACCTGCAAGTAGTCCTCCACGACTTACGATAGCATTTCGTAGCGACCATCTCCATTGGGGGTGGTCGTTTTCGTTGCAGAGGAGAGCCCATAAGCATCAATAATTGGCTCAGTCTGAAATTCTGGTGGAGTAATTAATAACATAGTACGTCATCGCGAAGAATTGCATCTAATAGCGGTAGTGGTGGATGACTAAAAGTAAATTTGTCATCCCCGTTTCGTCAGGAGGTTGAATAAAAAGATGTAGTTTTAGGCTTGCGAAGCCTGAAAAAGCGGAGTTTACTTTGCGTAAATGAGCATTTTGAAGGCGAGCATAACGACAAAATACACTTTTTATTCAGCCTCATGCAATTCTGTGGCGATCTTCCTTTGTTAATACTTCCACACTGATACGCACAACTATCAATCACACTCCGCACGGCTCTATAAACAGTGGAAGCCCCCCACGTCGGAGCATAGTGGCTTTATCACTCTCCACAAACTCATACTTGCTCCTCCTCGGGGTGACGATATTTATTATTTATCTCGGGTCAGTCGGTAATTCTTGCGGAGTAATCAATAACATTAATACGTCATCGCGAAGAATTGCATCTAATAGCGGTAGTGATACCCACTTGGGTCTATGCAATTCTGTGGCGATCTTCCTTTGTTTATACTTCCGCACTGATACGTAAGAGTTGCATTAGTGCTCCGCACGTCACACACGACTATCAATATCACTCCGCACGGCTCTATAAACAGCGGAAGACCCCCACGTCGGAGCATATTGGCGGTATCTCACTCCGCAAACTCATACTTGCTCCTCCTCGGGGTGACGATATTATATTCTCCCCACCAGAAATTTACCGTGAGCAGAAATAGTAGCTCGCGCCTACGGTGCTAAAGGGGGAGGTAGAGAGGTTAGAGAGGTTAGAGAGGTTAGAGAGGTTAGGGAATTTAGTGGCAACGCTTTAACGTACTAACCAGCCTGCTCCCTAAATTCTCTAATTTCACTAAATTCCTTAAAACTATTTCACGCGCAAGCCGTACCGACCAGCCTGCTCTCTAAACTACCCTTTAGCAGGCTTTGCCTGCGAACTTTTCAGTGAGCCATAATTACCGAAAATAACGGCGCTCGAGAGTGGAAATAACAAGAGCTACCCGAGTATGCACCCGAGTAGCTCGAAACTTTATGACGAGGCGACCCTACTTCGTAACAGGGACAACCTTAATAGTATTAGCATTAGCTGGCTTCTCAGCCTTATTAGCCGCCTTGTCGCTGTTAACCTCTATCTGGGGTTTCGCCAGAGCGCCCTTCATCATCGATGGATGGAGAATCTTGGCCTTACTTGGTACTGGAGTAATGCTCTCAGCCTCGGCAGCAAGCTCCTCATCGCTCTTGCCATACTTAACCGACTTAAGTTTTATGGTCATAACCACACCCTCGTTAGGGGCTACTGCCCTATTGCCCTTATCTCCATAGGCCAACGATGCTGGAAGCCACAGTGTAATCTGGCCACCCTCACCGATATTCTTAACACCATACTGCGAGCCCTTGATAATCGCACGGTCGAGAACAACCTCCAAGTTCTCGATATCAGCGAGCTGCTTCTCGAGACGACTCACTCGCATCTCCTTAGTCTGTGCCTTTGCAGCTGTAGTGTCGGCAAGCTCCTTATCCAAAGCCTCGCGGAGCGCAGCAACACGTTTCTCGTGAGACTCCACAAGCATACCTCGCTGAGTGTAGACATCATAGCTAAAGCCGATAGTATCGCGCTCAGTGCGAGGACGTACGCCATTACCAGCTACATCGACACGGTAGTAGAGCGTATCACCCTCGACAACCATCATATGGACATCACGCTGCGTAGCAACATCACTGAGCCAAGTGCGGCTCTTAGCAAGCATATAGTCTTTCAACTCAGTAGTAAAGTAGTCGTTAACGCATCGGCGCATATCCGTCTGGCTTATAGCAAGCTGGCTGTCATCGATGGCATCGCCCTCAATAGCAAGCGCCTCATTAAACGACTTAGCAACCCAGTACATATTTATAGGCATACCCATACGGCGGAAATAGTCAGCGATGTCGTAGCCATAGCAACGAGAGATATCCTCCTTAGTAAATTTCTCATCAAAGAGCTCTGGAAGGTCGGTAGTCTGCTGGCCGAACATAGCCATACGCTTAGCCATAATGTGAGGACGCAAGCGCTCCTCAGAGAATTGATTTAGTATCTCACGATTTGCCTGTAGGAAGTCGACGTCGACAACCTCCTTCTGCACCTCCTCGAGCATAGCACCGACAAGCAGGTCGGCATCGATATCGTTACCCATAGGCTGGAAGCGTATACCGAGTGCAACGTTCATAGCCATAGAGTAGGACAAGGTATCCATCTCTACAGTCGCGTCGTAGTAGGCCCTACCAGTAGATGTATCGAAGTGCATACCCGTAGGGCGGCTGCAACACGACACTGCCACAACTGCTGTAGCAACAATTAATAGTAATTTCTTCATAGAGTTTGATTGAATTTATTTATATTATGAATCTTAAATCTTACATATCAGCCTATCGATTCTCGACATCGATGAGCCACAGCTCGTAGTAAAGCATCGTATTAGGCTTAACACCGAGCGAGTCGCAGCCCGCTGAGCCGAAGGCCAGCGTCGAGGGTATCCACGCCTCGATATGGCCGCCCTCGCCAATGAGCTTCGTAGCCTCGATGACACCGCGCGACATCTGACCTACGGCCAAACGTGCCGTGTCGGACTTATAGTAGGTGGTGTCGACAACACCGCCTGCAACATCCAGCACACGGTAGCGCACAAGCACCGTATCGCGATTGTTACGCGCAGTCTTCTTAGTATCACCCAGCTGGTGCACCTTGTATGTCAGGCCCGAAGATGTGGCAACGAACTTTCTATCTGCCTTGCGAAGCTCCTCTAAGAACTGAGTCTCGTAGTGCTTAACACGCTCGTAGATGTCGTAGTTCATATACTTTAGATATGCCGCACGAGCCACCTCGTCGTTGAGCAGCGCCCTATCGAAATAGGCATCGCGCAGGCCCTCGCACACAGCATCGACGTTGAGCAACGAATCGATACCCATAAGATTACGGCCGAGGTTCATACCCAAGACATAGGACATAGAGTCGGCGCTGGTCTGCATAACTGGCGTCACTTCGATAGGCTCGCTACGACGGCCACAAGAGAGCGCCAAGAACATAAAGACAACAACTGCAAGCGAGAGTATCTTCTTCATAAAACTGATTTTGCGTTTATTACGGTTAACGTAGACTACATTGAAATATTATACCTAAGTCTAATTCTTAGCTTTACGGCTCTCGCTACGTGCCTCGAGCATAATGATTATAGAGCCTAACACTGCAGCTGTGGCCGAGGCCATAAGTATGGCAATCTTACCCATATCGATGAAGTCTTGGTGTGTAGCCTTATCGAAAGCGAGGTTATCGACAAAGATAGACATCGTGAAACCTATACCTCCGAGGCAAGCAACTGCCAAGAGCATCATCCACGTAGCACCAGCAGGCTTTTCTGCTATACCGAACTTCACGGCCAAGTAGCTAAAGAGCGAGATACCCAAAGGTTTACCAAGCACAAGGCCAAAGAAGATACCCATACCTATAGAGCCGACCTCGGGAGCATACTGAAAGATGTTGAAGTACTCGGCCGAAGGGATATGCACACCAGCGTTACCGAGAGCAAAGATAGGCATAATGATAAAGTTGACATATGGCATAAGGAGGTGCTCCATACGGTGGCTCATACCCTGCGCGCCGTCCGAGATCTGTTTCATACGACGCAGGTAGTAGAGACGCGACTCCTCGGCCTCGTTAGCATCCTCAATCTGATCGGCATCCTTGATACCCTGCTCGATAATATCTGCCTTATGGAGATAGTACGAGCGGCTATAACGTGGCTTGGTAGGGATGAGCATAGCCATAGCCACACCCGAGATGGTGGCGTGTACACCCGAGTAGTAGAAGAGAATCCACACAACACAGGCAGGGACTAAGTAGGCCATCATACGGAACTCTCCGAGGCGGCGCATAAAGTAGATGCCCACCATTATAAGGAGTGCTATGCCCAAGAGTAGCATATCGGGGGTCTCTCCATAGAAGAGCGCGATGACAAAGATAGCACCCAAATCGTCGGCTACGGCCAGTGCCGTAAGGAATACCTTAAGCGAGATAGGCACGCGGTCGCCCAAAAGCGACATAATACCGATGGCAAAGGCGATATCTGTAGCCGTAGGGATACCCCAGCCATTCGACACCTCAGTACCAGCATTAAACGAGGCGTATATGAGCGCTGGCACGAGCATACCACCCAGCGCCGCCACAACTGGCAGGATAGCCTTCTTTGGCGTCGATAGCTGTCCGTGCGAAATCTCGCGACGTATCTCGAGGCCCACGGTGAAGAAGAATATCACCATAAGACCATCGTTGATAAACTTCTCGAGATTCATACCCTCGGGGAAGAACTTACCGTCGATGGTAAGACCCAGCTCCATATGCAGCATATGGTGATAGAGATCTGCCGTAGCTGGAAGGTTTGCCAATAACATAGCAATAATCACACACACAATAAGCACTATACCACCTGCCCAGGGCGCTTGCAGAAAACTCTTTCCGCGCTGTGAAAGAATGTGGCTGCGCTTCACTCGACCAAATTTTGTAAATACTGACATTGTTTTTATTAATTGGGGAATTAAGTTCGCTTATTTAGTAAACTCACTTAATCGTAGTTTATAAGTAGTTTATAATATTATTATCTTCTATTTCTGTCTAAGCACCTCTATCTCCTAACTCATATCTCCTAACTCCTATCTCCTATCTCCTATCTCACAACTCCTCACTTACTCTACAACACATCCTCCGCAGGGTGATTCTTAAGTGCCATACAGCACATATTGTACAGCAGGCGCGAGGCGATAGCCGCATCGGTCTTATCCTCCATATCGGGCACTACCTCCGTAAGGTCGAAGCCAACAATCCTGCGGCCCGAATCTACTACCCTGCCCAAGAGGTAGACAACCTCGGGGAAGCGCAGACCACCAGCCACCTGAGTACCCGTGTGTGGCGAGCACTCTATGGTCAGTCCGTCGATATCGAGCGATACGTACACCTCCTGTGGTAGCTCGGCGATAATGTCGTCGCAGAGCGTGGCCCAGTTGACACCCTCGAAGTGTTTTGACCAGATGGTCTGACCAGTAAATAGCGTAATCCTATCGTCAGCCATAGCCCTCTCCCACTCCTGGGGCGAGAAGGCACGGACACCGACACCCACGATGCGCTCGATGCCCTCGATGTCGCGAAGCACGTTGTGCATAATCGAGGCGTGCGAATGGTCAAAGCCATAGTGCTGCTCGCGCAGGTCGCAGCTCGAGTCGATATGCAAGATACCTATCTTCTTATGCTGCTCAGCCACAGCACGTATATGTCCGTATGCTGCCGACTGGTCGCCACCGACAAGACCTACGATCTTTCCCATCTCGAGCCAGTGTTTCGACTGCTCGTATATCTTCTCGTTGACAATTACCGATGCCTCGTTGACACGCTTAAGGCGACGCTCAAGCGACAAGGCATCGAGGGTGCTGAGTTTTGCCTGATGACTGAGATTGATGACACGCTCGGCATCGGAGCGTAGGCGGTGTGCCATATCCTGAATCGTGTAATCGACAGGCGCTGTTGCGATACCCTTGCGATAGCTGTATGGCGCCATAGGCTCGAAGAAGTCGACACTACGCGAAGCCTCAATGATGGCATCGGGAGCGAAGGAGCTACCGCTACGCTGAGCAACGGTGGTATCCCAGGGTGCCGAGATAAGCACTAAGGCAGCCTCTTCGGGCGAGAGTGGAATACCGAAATAGTTACCATTGTCGGGTATTGCACCATTGGGGTCGAACTTCTTATCTATCATACTCTTAAATCGTAAATCTTCACTCATCAATACCACTCTGCATCGAGCCTCAAATTGGGCTTATTAGCGAAATGGCTCTACACGCAAAAATAACACGCAAAAATAGTATTTTTTTTGGAGATAATCGCTATATTTGCTAAAAATTTAATAATATTTACCCCCACAGCACTCTATTATGAAGGTCATAATCGATAGCGCCATACCCTACGTAGACACAGCCCTCGCCCCCTATGCCGAGGTGGTACGCATTGCAGGCCGCGAGATAACACCCGAGTCGGTGCGCGATGCCGATGCGCTCATCGTACGAACACGCACGCGCGTCGATGCCAAGCTATTGGAGGGTAGCAGTGTAGAGTTTGTAGCTACGGCAACCATAGGCCGCGACCACATAGACGAGGCGTACTGCCACAGTCGTGGCATCGAGATATGCTCAGCACCTGGATGCAACGCACGTGGCGTACTACAGTGGGTAGCTGCAGTACTACGACACATCTCGCGTGTTGATGGGAAGCGCCCCAAGGATTATACACTGGGTGTCGTAGGCGTGGGCAACGTAGGCTCGTTGGTATCGCACTATGCCCGTCTCTGGGGATTTAGAGTTATGGAGTGCGACCCTCCGCGACAGCTGCGCGAAGGCGGCGAGTACTACACCATCGAGGAGATAGCTCGCAGGGCAGATATCATCACCCTCCACACCCCTTTAGACTCTACTACGCATCACTACGTTGATGCCACGCTTATCGAGGCTATGCGCCCCGAGACCACAATAATAAATGCCTCGCGCGGTGGTGTTGTCGACAACCGCGCAGTAGCTCAATCTGCGCACCGCTACATATTCGATGTATGGGAGGATGAGCCAGATATCCCGATTGACATCCTATCAGGCGCTACACTGGCCACAGCCCACATCGCTGGCTACACCACGCAGGGCAAGGCAAACGCTACAGCTATGAGTATTAGATCGTTGGCCCGACATTTCGGATTACCGCTTACGGATTGGTATCCTGCAAGTCTTAGGCCTACCCTGCCACGCGACATTAGCTGGGAGGAGCTGTGTGCGACCATAGACAGATATACCGACATCGAGGCACTGACAGCCTACCTAAAGTGCCACCCATCAGACTTCGAGGCTATACGCAACAACCCCACCTCGCTACGCGAGGAGTACTTCTAAGAGTGAAGAGGGAGACAAATGGCTTGTGCGTGTTTTTTTTTAAAAGACGAAAGGGACGAAGAAACGAACAAGACCACAGGAAGCAGGGAAGTTTGTGCGGTTGTGGCGTTGGCGTAGGCGTTAACGTAAAACGCATAGCAACTCATCGAAACTCATAGTAGGGGCTGAATAAAAGTGTATTTTATTCAGCCCCTATAAATTGTTACTGCGTCACTTGACTACTTATCCTTCTTAAGCAAGTCGCGAATCTCGGTCAGGAGAAGCTCCTCCTTAGTAGGCTCGGGCTCGGGAGCTGGCACTGGCTCAGCAGCGGCAGCCTCTTCCTCCTTCTTGCGCAACGACATCAGCTTGTTGACAACCTTAATCATCACAAATACGCTGATAGCTACAATTAGGAAGTCGATGCACACCTGGATAAACGAACCATACTTCCACAACACCTCAGGAATCTCGGGCGACGTCTCCGTAGCAGCTACACCCTTCTGGATAACTACCGAGAGATCCTTGAAGTCCACGCCACCCATAAGCACACCGATAGGAGGCATAATGATATCGTTGACGAGCGATGTTACAATCTTACCGAAAGCACCACCGATGATAACACCGACAGCCATATCGATAACGTTACCCTTGAGAGCAAATGTCTTAAATTCTTGAAGTAAACCCATAGTAATGTATTGTTAAGTTAGTTAATTGTTTCGTTGCCAATAATGCAAAGTTACGCATAATTTTTTAAATATGCAACACAACGCACAGAAGGGGCGTACAGCAAACACACTGTACTCACCCCCTTCTGGCCCGAGCAGGCTCGGATAAACTTTATACTTAACTATGCAATGGGTATCTGACTACTGCTCGACTACTATCGTCTCGTCGACCTCAACACCCCAGTCGAAGAGGCCTGCGGCACACTCCTGTTGCATCTCGAGGATAGGTTGTGGCGTATCGCTACTCTCGACTATAGCATCGAAGAAGGCAGCTACTGAGGGGTAATAACGCCTAACATTATGCGATAGGCAGTCGTAGAAGGCACGCTGCGCCTGATGGTTTAGGCCCGAGGGTAGCACACCCTGCTCCACAAGGTAGGGATAGGGGTATATGTTTCGCATATTGTGCGGATTGGCTTTCAGCTCCTCGACAATAGTCGACACCACATACACCTCGACGGTATCGCCACGCCCAGGCAGCTCGACAAAGGTGGTATAGACCGGATAGTCTATCTCTATGGCCTCGACAACATCGCCAGAGAAGAGGTCGAACTCAGCCTCGGCGAGGTTATCCAAATAGACCATATCGCGGTATGCACGCAGCTCCTGGCGAAGCTCCTCACGCTCCTTAGCACCCCACTTACGCTCCTTAGAGCATCCCGTGGCCACGACCATCGCAGCCATCGTAACTAATAGTAGACTCTTTTTCATCATATCTGTTTGATTTTTGGTTTCGAGGCTATACTCTGCAACTCTTGTGCCACAGCCAAACGACATCGCTAACCAGATAAGCCGCGCAAGTAGAGTAACGGCCTGGCGTGCTCTTCGATGACTGGCGCTTGTGTTTTTCGCAATTCATAACCTCAGCGTTTGTCGTAAAGCTGCGTGACATAGACGGTAAAGACTGGAAACATAGCCATACCGATAATCGGCAAGAGAACGCAAATAACCTTGCCGATAGCCGTTACTGGGAATATCTCGGCACCCACCGTGGTCATATTCATAGCGGCCCACCACAGAGCATCGCCAAAGCCCTTGACTGCGCTATTTACAGGCGCCTCGTACTCGTAGAAGAATAGCGCAGCAAAGTAGGTACAAACCACCACCGTAGCAATATATGCCCACAGCAGGCGTGTCGAGGGGCGCGCTATGAGCCATCGTAGCGTGATATACATAGCCATAACGCCACGAAGCATAACGATAGCACTCATAGCCATCTGCATCGTATGCGTTAGCTCTACGCCATAGAGCTGTGCAATGGTGTGATATGGTACCGAGAGTAGCAGTACCACGAAGTTACGCGCTAAGAAGTTGAGAGGACGCGAGCTATGGGCCATAAGCACGAAGAAGTCTACGATAAATATGAGACATACGGCGAGCATCGCCCAGCTGTAGGCTACATCGAGCGAGGCAAGCTGGCGCGAGTATATAATCTCGACCGAGAGCGAGGCCAAGAGCATAATGCTGGCCACAAGCGTGAGTATGTTTATCGTTTTAAGCCACACGTTGGACAATGTGACAATAAACGTACCAGAGGAACGATGGCTATGAAGCGACAAGGATGATTGCGACCACTTCTGACGCCCGACTTCGCAATATCGCAATGTCATATATCTTACAATTTTAACAACCTCAACAGATATAACTATCTATCAATCGACGACTTGCTACCCTCCCCTAAAAATCACATCATATGATTGATTATTTAAATATAATATAGTATATTTGCGCCCGAAAATATTCATATTGAATCGAAACATCTAAACAATATTAACAACACACTATGAAGCGATTATTTACTATTATGTTCGCTCTTGTTAGCCTACTTACGTTTGTAGGTTGCGAGACTGACGAGGGCGTTGGTGGCAATCTTACCATCACCACGCCTACGGAGGTGACTATCGGTAAGTATGCTACCGAGTTTCAGATTAACTACACCGCCAATACCGAGGCCGAGGTAACACTATCGTCGGAGTGGCTACGTATGAGCAACCACACATCTGGAGCGATTACCATCCAGGTCGAGGACAATGAGACTGGTGGCACGCGTATGGCTGCAGTAACTCTTACCGTGGGTTCGGCACGCGCTACGGTTGTTGTCAATCAGCTGGGCACAGCTGCCGAGGCGACCATAACAATCACATCGGGCGAGAGCATCGACGTAAAGCGTACTGGTTGCAAGGTGATCATCGACTACACCCTCGAGGGCGAGAACACCGAGGACTATGTCTTCGTTAAGAGCGATGCTGATTGGATCTACTCTATGAATACAAACACCGAGGGCGAGGTAGAGCTTGGCGTGGCTACCAACACCACAGGCAAGGCTCGCGAGACCGTCGTAACCATAGGCTACGGCACAGCCTCTGCAACAACCATACTCCGTCAGGCTGGCGATGGCGAGATTGTGTTCGAGGCACCTATCCTCACAGGTGAATACCTCGGCGACGCACTCACTCCAGGCATTGGCAACTACTGGTTCTTCATCACCGATCGTGGTTTCGACTCTGAGGGCAACTCACTGCCTAACACAACGTACTACCGTATCGACGCCTACGGCCCAGTATCTACCGACGTAGAATACATCAAGATTCCGAAGGGCACATACACTTTCGACCCAGAGAACACCTATGCCGAGTGGACATTCACGGCAGAGTACAGCGGTTTCTGGGTAACTGACAAAGATGCACGTCGCGATAAGATTAACCCATTCGAGGAGGGTACACTCGTCGTAGAGGATGACAAGATGACGCTTACTGTAAAGGTCGGTGGCGAGACACACACTGCTGTATTCGAGGGCAACGCAACGCTCCGTGATAGCCGTGGCGAGGTTACGGTATACTCTACGCTCGATGGCGACTACCAGACAGACCTCTCGGATCACTACCTCCTATACGACTGCTATGGCGACTACTACGACTTCGGCGCCTACAACTGGATGATTCTCATCGCGCCTAACTCAGGCGAGGGCGACTGCATACAGCTCGACTTCATCACTGGCTACAACGATGAGCAGAGTGGCTTCTATGGCGACTATACCGCTTCAGACTACTTGGCTAAATGGTCATTCATCCCAGGTTGGTCAAACATGTCGCAGCTAATGTGTAGCTGGTACTTTACCGCAGACCAGGAGGAGGTTGCCCCATTCCGCGATGGCACGATGTCTATAAAGGATAATGGCGACGGCACTATCACCGTAGAGTTCAAGGTCGAGGATGACCGCCGAAACACTATCTCGGGCAGCTGGACAGGCGAGCCTGAGCGGTACGTTGAGCAATAATTACAAACAACATAAAAACAAACATCTATGACACTTAAAAGATTATTTAGCGCTCTTGCAGTCGTAGCTCTTGTAGCTTTCGTTGGTTGCGAGAAGAACCCCGAGGAGGGAAAGGGTGGCCCAGCGAGCTTCAAGCTCAACACCACAGAACTATCAGTAGATGCCAACGGTGGCGCTCAGGAGGTGAAGTACACCATCGAGAACCACGCTGCTGGCGCTGTAGTACTCACCAACTGCACCGAGAACTGGATTACAGACCTCAGCACAGCAACATTCGGTTCTATCACCTTTAGCGTAGCTCCTAACTACAAGCAGGAGGCTCGCGAGGCAAAGATTGCCGTTGCCTACACTGGCGTAGAGGAGAAGTACGAGATTGTTGTTAAGCAGGCAGCTTCAGATAAGGCTCCATTTACCTTCGAGGTGGCTACAAACAACCCTACCGAGCTTGTATTCAACATCGACCCTGCAGACCTCGCTACAGCCTACATCTGCCAGATTCACACTAAGGAGTATATCGACACCTTTGGTCTTAACGACGACTTCACATTGGTGCAGAACGATATGAAGGTATTTGAGAATATCGCTTACAACCTCGGTCAGACCACGTTGAACTACCTTCAGAATATCTCGTACAAGGGTAAGGCTTTCGACGTTTCGTTCCCAGGTCTTACACCTGATACCGACTACGTTGTATACAGCTACCATATCGACCTATCTAACGGTTCGGCTATTGGCGATGTATACCGCGAGGTAGTACGCACAGCTAAGCCTGAAGCTCTCAACGTAACATTCGAGATGTCTTTCGATGTAAACGGTGCACAGATTGCTCAGACCGTAACCCCAAGCGACCAGGAGGTATACTACTACATCGGCTATATGGGCGTTAACGACTTCAAGGCATACTATGGTAATGTGGATATGGCCACTACATTTGTAGCTAAGTGGAACGAGAGCGTAGCCATCAAGCAGAACCAGGGTTACTTCGCTTCACAGATTTTGGAGGAGTACGGTAAGAAGGGTACACAGACATTCAACTACACCGAGCTTAAGGCCGAGACCGAGTATGTATTCTACGTATTCGCCCTCAGCGCCGATAGCGCCTTCGCAGCATCGGAGATTCATATCGAGACCGTATCTACCGAGGCAGCACAGGCTTCGGGTATGACCATCGACATCGAGGTTAAGGATATCTACGCTACTACAGCCAACGTATATTGGACTGCAAGCGATGCTAACGGTAAGTTCGCTCGTTCGGTATTCACTAAGGCAGATTACAACGCACTCGGCTCTACCGACGAGGAGCGTTTCGCCTCTATCGCTGCTAACTACTCGTTCTATGTAGCTACAGGTTATACAGACATGAACCTTGCTAACCTTACGCCTAACACCACCTACGTAGCCTTTGCCTACGGTCTCGATGGCGAGACTCCTAACACCAAGATTTTCACTAAGGAGTTCGTAACTAAGGAGAACGTTGCCGGTAGCTCTAACATTCAGATGACCCTCGGCCAGCACTTCAACATCGACGAGGCTGCTGAGGTAGACTCTGAGCACTGGGGCAACTTCTCAGGATGGGATGACTACGCACTTGTGCCTGTAACAATCTCGGGCGTAGAGTCAACAGACGAGATTTACTGGACACTCACCACATTCCCAACCGACTACTACAACTACGACGATGAGTGGATTCGCGATATCACGTCAAACGAGTTCTACCACCACTACGAGTACTCGAACTGCTACTTCCAGCTCCCATACGAGAAGGAGTACAGCCTTATCGCAGTAGCCAAGGATGCTAACGGCAATATCGGCAAGTTATTCAAGATGGAGATTTATCTCTATAAGAGCGACGCAGCAGACATCTCAACATACAAATACGTTGAGCAGAAGTAGTTCGCAACTACGGCTTTCGTAGCTTAAAAAAAATACTTCCAGAGCAGACAACCTCTGGAAGTATTTTTTTTAAACGCTACCGTATAATCACAAAGCGATTAAATTAATATGATAGTACTCTCTTCTCATTAGTTAGCATACTCTATCGGAAGCCACTCGTTACACGTATCAACGACCACAGACGTGTTAATATAATCAATTATATCGCTACCTGCGCGCGTTCCTTCAGCTATACGGTCAAGCACCGCAGCAAGCTCACTTGGGTCACGATTATCCTCCATACGCATCAGCACTGTCTCGCTACGGTATATCTCCGATGTGTTACCACGCTGGTCCATTAGGCAGCAGAGTACAACCATCTCCTGATCGTAGCTAACAAAGTAGGTCTCGAGAGTGGTCGATGGGCGATACATAAGCATAGCATAGATATCCTCCTCGTAGAAGTTTTCAAACTGGCGCGTCTCGATTAGACCGCTATATATCTTATATGGCTCACCCTGTGTCTCTATCTCGTACCAACATACGCCTGCCATAAATTCTGGCTCGTCCAAGTATGATGGGTGCACATACGAGCTATCATACTCATATAGGTCGTGAAGCGAATATGGGCCACCGATAGTGATACTCTCCACTGCCACAGCACAAGGCTCTTCAGCACCCGTTGTAAACTCGAAACACATCAAATCGGTTGTAATCATATTGCCGTGAGTACCAACAACACATACCACATACTCGGTATAGGGCTGGAGAAAACAGACCTCGGCACTCTGCTTACCGTAGCGAACACCGTTTATAGGGTCGATGCTCGATGTTAACGAGCCGATGATAGTTGACTCCGGAACGACATCTACCTCCTCCTTAGTCCTTACGCCCGCCACGTAGCTATCCTCGTCGTTCGAGGGCAGAATATCGAAACGCGCCATACGGCCATACACCTCTTTAAACTCCACCTCTACCTCAAGGTCGCTTCGTTCCACCTCTTCGGTCGTAAAGTGCTTGTAGTGGAGTGGCGAGACTACCTGCGGCGCCCCCTCGACCATATCAATGGCATAGGCCACAAAGAGGTAATCCTCGAGAGCATATAGCGTTGTATCGAACGTCGCACGTCCCTTTAAGCAGTAGAGATTGAGAAACTCCTCGAGCTCCATACCATTGTTTACGACGTTGTGCTGAAATTCTGCATACCACATTTTTGACCACTCCAGATGCAGTTCATCATCGATGGTTGTCGAGGGCGGGAAGTAGCTATCCGAGCGCACCTTCGACACGATATTGTATGCGTAGTATCCCTCCCAGCTACCTGGGTCTATGGCTATCGCAACGTCAGCGCCATCGACGTTAAGATCGCTACTAAACGTGATATCACGCCTATCGGGAACTTCGCAGTAGAACGATTTATAGTATATAGGTGTCAGAAGCTCAAAGTCGCCACTTGCCTCATCGTAGGAGATGCCAAATGCGCCAAAGTTCATCATATGGCCAGGCAAGAGGTCGTCGAAATGAGACTCTAAGCTACCATAGCCACCTAAGTTATTCTCAACAAGATAGTCTACAAATGGCATATCCTGTTTTGCAGCCGCCGATTTGTGCGTATGGACTATTGAGCTTACTATTAACTCCCAAAACTCAATATCCTCGTCGATATACTCATTATCGTCCATAAAGCTCACAAGTAGCATATCCTTGTTTGTAGCCTTAGCCCTGGCAGTGCAACATCGAGTAGTGATGTCGCTTACCGAGACATCTATCATCTTCTTGCCACCATATGCCCCCTGACGAATGACGATATCAGCCTCAGAGCCATTTCTGGGGTTAACGAATTTCAGTTCCGCCTCGCGACTCTTGCCAAAGTTCTTATCCACCGCTATCGTCACAGTCGATGTAGCTACGCTCTGCAGCGACACCCATTCACTATAGCATCGAAGTTCGGGAATCACTCTCTGCCCCTCCATCGAAAAGTGTATCGTTACAGTGCCACCCTCGTAGCCCACCTCGTATATCTGGCGGTCGAAGGTAAAACCATTGGAAGTATATTCATCTTTCGAGCAAGAGAGCACCACAAGCGATAAAGCCAGTAGAATAAATAGTCGTCTCATATTTTCACAATTATTTGATTGTAAGTCTAATATGCGTACTCTTCGTTATAGGCGCTTAAGGCGTACTCGCCAAAGTCTAAATACCTGTCAGGCGCGGGAAGAGTGATTGTTGTTAGTAAATCGTTATCTATCATAGCAACGATGTTTTTATACCTGACGATCTCTTCGCCATTGGCATCCTTGAGCGTTATCACGAAGTTGCGCTCTAACGATAGATTTATATTTCTGAATTCCATCATAGTATAGGCCGTCGCTAAACAACGAGGCTCGTCGACGTACGTAGCCTTGTTGTCGTGAGCAACAAACTCTTTATACAAGTTATTGTCCATCGTATAAAGGTCGATTCCTGCAGTGGCATAATTACCCCACTCGCGCAACTCGATTGTAGCAACCCTTGCCGCCAGCTCCTCATCCTCGGTTACAATGCGATATTTCGTTGTTGCGCGTTGTAACCTACCGTCGCCCTCGACAAATTTACCATTCTTGATGCGCGTAGATATCATATAGGCAGCATAGCTATCATCGTTAATAGTAAAATCTAACTGCTCAACACTTGGCATCGCCAATGGTGCATAGTGCGCATCTTCGCCATCTGGTCGAGTGTAGTCTGCCCAGCCGTATAATACGTACTCACCCTCTGCATCGATGTAATCGACATTGATTATTGGCGAATCGCTATATACTACCCTACTACTAAACTGATACCCCGACTTGATCTTCTTACCCCACCAAACCTTAAGACGCAGAACACGATTTTTGGGATCTATCTCTGGCGCATAGTTGCAAGATGTCATTGCGCACGGCTCTAACTCATCGATGTAGAACTGAAGGGTAGTTGTCCTCGGGGCCTTATATTCGTATTTATCACACGACGCAGCCACAACAGAAATACTCAGTAGTGCAAACATTAACTTTAAATAGTTCCTTAGAATCGTCGGCATAGTATATTAATTTTAGATATTGATAATAGAATTTTAATACTTTTCGGGGCATAATGCCTTATCACAAAAGTACCACTAAATGGCGCACTATCCAAATTTTATTGTAAAAAGTTTTTCCAGACTCCACCTTATAACACACTGATTATCAGCGCAATAAATAGTGGCCAAAATACGATTTTTTCATAGTATTGATAATCAGCAAGTTAGATACAAACACTTAATACTCTGCAAATTAGCTTATTTTCAGAGTGTGCAACTTGCTTTAAAGTCTGCGACATTAGAGTAGGTGCGCAAGATCGGTTAATATGAGTTAAAATGGGTTAATATGAAACGGTATTAACGATTACTCGTCGTGTGATAGCAGCTCATATTAACATATATTAACCCATCGTAACTCATCAGATAAGAGAAGCCATTATAGACTATTTTTTCGTACGGCATATCTCCATTTGGAAAATTTTTGTATCTTTGTAGATTGAAGTTAACCTATGTAAGCTATTCGCAAAGATATGATAAAGTCAATGACTGGCTTCGGTAAGGGCGAGGCCGTATGTGGAGATAAGAAGTTTCGTGTAGAGCTACGCTCGCTAAACTCTAAACAGCTCGATCTAAGCATTAAGATTCCGAGTAAATATCGTGCTGCCGAGGCCGAGGTGCGCGCTATCGTAGCACGAGAGCTTCAGCGCGGAAAGGTAGACTGCTTCGTCTCGTTCGAGACATCCGTAGCCGAGACCTCGGCACATATAAACGCTGCAGCATTCAAGGCCTATACCGATGAGCTACGCAGGGTGTGCGACGACAATATGATTGCTACAGATGGCGACGCTCTACTAATGACCGTTATGCGTATGCCCGATGTTATAACCTCCGAGGAGCAGGAGGTTTCTGACGAGGAGATTCGCGCCATAGTTGCAGCTACCGAGGAGGCAGCACGCCAGCTCGACGCCTTCCGCGTGCAGGAGGGCGCTATACTCATTGCCGACCTACTTAAGCGCATAGAGCTTATCGAGGAGTATCGTCGTGCCGTAGAACCATACGAGAGTGCGCGCGTCGAGACTATCAAGAACCGTATCCGCGAGAATATCCAGAAGATGGCTATCGACGTCGACAGCGCTCGCCTCGAGCAGGAGATGATATTCTATATCGAGAAGCTCGACATCACCGAAGAGAAGGTGCGCCTCGACAACCACTGCAACTACTTCCGCGAGGTGGCCGCAACGGAGGATGCTCCAGGCCGCAAGCTCGGCTTTATTGCCCAGGAGCTCGGCCGCGAGATCAACACTATGGGCTCGAAGTCTAACGAGGCTACGATGCAGCGTTTAGTAGTTCAGATGAAAGATGAGTTAGAGAAGATTAAAGAGCAGGTGCTCAATATTTTGTAACTATGGGTAATACACGAAAACTGATTATATTTTCAGCCCCCAGCGGCTCGGGCAAGACCACTATCGTACGTGAGCTTTTGAAGCGATTCGATTGCTTCGAGTTCTCAATATCGGCGACATCGCGCCAGCCACGAGGCCAGGAGCAGAATGGCATAGACTACTACTTTATGTCCAACGACGAGTTCCGCAGTCGTGTCGAGCGAGACGAGTTTGTAGAGTGGGAGGAGGTATATGCTGGCACCTGCTATGGCACGCTCAAGAGCGAGATGGAGCGCATATGGAACAATGGCAACGTAATCATCTTCGATGTCGACGTTATGGGTGGCATCAACCTTAAGCAGCTCTTTGGCGATAATGCCTGCTCGATATTCATTATGCCCCCATCAGTCGAGGAGCTCGAGCGCAGACTGCGTGGTCGAGGGACAGACGCCGAGGAGGTCATTGCCAAGCGCATAGCCAAAGCCGAGTTCGAGCTATCGAAGGCTACGGAGTTTGACTTTAAGGTCGTAAACGACGACCTGCAGACGGCTGTAGACGAGACTGCGGCCATAATTACAAATTTCTTAAAGTAAAGGAATATATGAAAAAACGTATGTTGCTATATTTCGGCTCGTTTGACCCAGTGCACAACGGCCATATAGCTCTCGCAGAATATGCCATTGAGAAGAACCTTGCAGACGAGGTGGCGTTGGTAATATCGCCACAAAACCCCTTCAAGGCCGACATCCTGCAGACGCCAGAGTATACACGCTACGAGATGACCGATATGGCCTGTAAGGCATCGAAATACCCCGAAAGGATAAAGCCTTCGGTTGTAGAGTTTGTACTCGAAAAACCTTCGTACACAATCAATACTCTCGATTATCTCAAGGAGAATCACGGTGACGAGATGGAGTTTGCGATTATCACTGGAAGCGACATATGGTCGCGCTTCGACGAGTGGCGAGAGTATGAGCGTATCTTGGCCGAGTATAAGATATATGTCTACCCACGCAAGGATTTCGAGGTAGAGAAGTTTGCCGACCGTGTGACCATCCTGAGCGATGCGCCATTTGTGGAGTACTCATCTACGGAGGTACGTGGTCGTGCTGAGCGTGGCGAAGATATCTCGACAATGGTAGCACCAGAGGTTGCCGACTACATAGTAAAAAACCAGCTTTGGACCTCGGCTGGCCGTATCGTACGCCTCACGGCTATGATTGACGGTGGCGATGAGCGTGCAGAGCTATTTATCGAGCGCGGCAAGAGCTACTTCCAGCATAACGAGTGGGGCAAGGCCATTAACGACTTTAAGCGCGCGATGACTATAGACCCCGAGAACGAGGAGGCTAAGCAGTTGCACGATATGGTCTACGAGATACTATCATTTAGATACAAAGATATTTACAATCCATAATAGCTGAGGCAATGATTGAGATTGATGATAAGATTGTTAGCTTAGATATACTTAAGGAGTGCTTTAGCTGCGATTTAGGTCACTGCAAGGGCATCTGCTGCGTAGAGGGCGACGCAGGAGCTCCGCTCGGCATCGACGAGGTAGACATCCTCGAGCAGGAGTGGGAGAACTACGCCCCCTATATGACCGAGGAGGGCAGAGCGGCTATCGAGGAGCAGGGATTTATGGTTGTCGACATCGACGGCGACTACACCACGCCATTGGTTGATGGAGGAGCGTGCGCCTATGCATTCGAGGAGAATGGAATCACGTTCTGCGCCATTGAGCGCGCCTACCGCGAGGGTAAGTGTTCATTCCTTAAGCCTATATCGTGTCACCTCTACCCTATCAGAGTTATGCGTTTCCGCAATGGCACGGTAGGACTTAACTACCATCGCTGGGCAGTCTGCAGCTCGGCACGCGAGTGTGGCAAGGGTCTTGGAATTGCCGTATATCAGGGTCTTAAAGAGCCTATAACGCGCGCCTTTGGCGAGGAGTTCTACAAACAGTTAGAGCTTGCCGATGAGATGCTAAAAGAGTCTAAGTAACAAGACTTAAACGAGTAACAACTAAAGATTTATGAGATATTTATTTTTGTGCTTAGCACTATGTTTTGCTCTAAGTGCATCAGCCCAAGAGACTGAGATTACGGCGGCAGATAGCCTTATGCGCGACAGCATTAAGGTGGAGGCTACGGATACAGCCAAGAGAGATGATATGGTAGCACCCGTACGCCCCGTAAGGACCTTAGGCAAGGTGGCAGTTATCGACACTTTAGCAACTGAGAGCAAGCACATAAGCATCGTACTCTTTAACGACAACACCTGGCGTTACGTACTTTCTGAGGAGTACAAGAGAGACTCGGAGGTATTCAGCGACCACTGGGATACATCGGCAACGCACGCATACAAGGATGTGGAGCTAAATTCGCTACCCGAGGCTATACCTATCGCGCTTGTCGACTCATTGGAGGGTTATCACTACCCCTATATTGGCCGTATCACCTCGCGCTACGGGCCACGTCGTGGCCGCGCACACCAGGGTCTCGATATAGCACTTAAGACTGGCGACCCTGTATACGCTACGTTCGATGGCAAGGTACGCTTCTCGAAGGCGGCAGGCAACTACGGCAACCTTATCGTCATACGTCATAACAATGGCTTGGAGACCTACTACGCCCACCTCTCACAGCGCGACGTGGAGGCTGGCGACTGGGTGGTCGCAGGGCAGCAGATAGGCCTCGGTGGTAGCACTGGTAGAAGCACTGGCCCGCACCTCCATTTCGAGGTGAGATACCGCGGACAGTCGTTTGACCCAGAGCGTATTATTGACTTCAAAACTGGAGACCTACGCCGCGACGAGTTGCTGCTTAAGCGTCGCCATTTCAGCATATACGCCAAGTATGAGCAGGACTTCGACGAGGAGGTGGAGATAGCTAAGCAGGACGAGGCGGAGCGTAAGGCTGCCGCCGCTGTTCAGTACCACACCATCCGCTCGGGCGACACCCTCGGAGCACTGGCCCGTAAGTATGGCACTACGGTGACACGCCTATGCCAGCTCAACGGCATCAAGTCGACAACCATTCTCCGTATTGGTCAGCGACTTAGGGTAAGATAATAAAACCATAAGTTTACATCTAATGCGCATAGCAAAGCATATATTCGTGGTAGTGGTCATCGTAGCAACGATGGCCATTACTGCTACGTTGGCCCTATCGTCGGAGCGCAGTGCGGAGGCCTCAAACGAAACAGTGTTAGAGCTCCAGTACACCACACACCCCGAAGATAGTGTCGCAATACCTGCGCTTATACCCCACCCTCGAAGTGTAGTCGCTCACGAGGGTAGCTGTCAGATAGAGCATAGCGCAAGGATAGGATACGGCGCCGAGGAGCTACTCCCTGCAGCCAAATACTTAGCTAACCACCTCGGACTGCAGGTGTCGGACAAGCGCAGTGCCATAATGCTCACCTACGACCCTGCTATGCAGGGCGAAGAGTATCGCATATCGATTGGTCAGAGTGGCGTATGGGTGGTTGGAGGCTGCTACGCTGGCCTATTTAACGGTATCACGACACTTCTGCAACTACTACCCAACGAAGTATATAATGGAACGCTGAGCTACCCTATAAGCCTACCAAACTGCGATATATACGACTCTCCGCGCTGGGAGTATCGAGGCTTTATGCTCGACGTATGTCGCACGTGGATGGATAAGGAGGCAGTGATGGCATTTATCGACCTGTTGGCCTACCACAAGATTAATACCCTACGCCTGCACCTAACCGACGACGAGGCGTGGCGCATAGAGATTAAGTCGCACCCAGAGCTTGCGCTCGAGGGTGGCTTTCGTGGTGGCGATAGTCCCATATGGCCTCGCTACGGCAAGTGGAACGAGCGTTGGGGTGGATACTATACGCAGGAGGATATGCGCCAAATTATAGCGTATGCTCGCCAGCGCAACATAACCATCATCCCCGAGATAGACCTACCAGGACACAGCCTCTGCATAGCTACGCTACACCCCGAGATATTGTGCGACTACAAGGCAAACACCTCGCGAGCCTTCGGTTACGACACGCGCACGGCATTCTGTGCATCGAGCGAGGAGAACTACGCCCTGCTCGACGATATCCTTCGAGAGGTATGCGCGCTCTTCGAGTCGGAGTACATACACATCGGTGGCGACGAGGTAGACGTGTCGCAGTGGCGCCGCTGTCCAAATTGCCAGTCGCTGATGCGCCAGAGGGCGATGGAGACTACCGAGGAGCTGCAACACTACTTCGTTTCGAGGGTCTCGGAGATAGTATCGTCATACGGCAAGCGTGCGGCGGTGTGGAACGAGGCTATCGAGGGAGGACGACTCTTGGGCGATACGCGCGTATATTGCTGGGAGGGTATCAAGGAGTCACGCCAGTCGGCAGCGGCCGCTTACCGCACCATAGTGATGCCTGGCCAGTACTTCTACTTCGATATGAAGCAGAGCCAGCGCGAGCCTGGCCACGACTGGGCAGCGATATTCGACTGGACTAAAGTCTACAATTTTTCGCTCGAGGGCGTAGGCTTTACCTCGGAGGAGATTGCAAATGTCGAGGGCTTGGAGGCGTCGTTCTTTAGCGAGCTATACGCCTCGCACAACCCCGAGAGTGCCGACTACCTCCATTACCAAACCTTCCCACGTATGGTCGCCTTTAGCGAGATAGCGTGGATAGATGCCAGCGAGTGCGATACCGATACATTCTACCAGCGCATAGTGGCTCACTATGACAGGTTGGATGCTATGGGTGTGGCCTACAGACTTATGCCGCCTAAGGTAGAGTATGCTGGGGGTAAGCTAAGCGCCTCAACCGATGATGGAAGTAAATTATACTACTACGTTGAGCCTGAGAATATAGAGACTGAATATCGTGAGCCAATAGTTACCTCAACACCAGCACGCTACTCGTTTATCTCGCGCAGGGGCAAGGCCTCGTCGCCTAAGGCCGCAGTGGAGGCGCACTTTAGGACTATTACGCCCAAATTCGACATAACATCGTCGATGTCAGATAGCGAAAAATTCTCGTTCGACAAGGCCGAGGGCTATGGCCGTTTGGCACGCACCACGCGTGCGGCAGATGTTGGCGACTGGGTGATGTTCACCTTCGCGGAGCCTGTCGAGTGCCGCCGTATGAAGGTATCAACGGGCAACTTCCAGCTTCCGCGCTACACCTTCGAGAATGGCTTTGTAGAGGTGAGCTACGACGGCCACACATTTGAGCGCGTGGGCGATATAGAGTGTGGTGGCTTAGTCATAGAGTCGCCAAAGCGCGCTATAAAGTGCGTGAGGATTACCTCAACGTCGCGTGGCAATGGCGCCGAGTGGGTATCGATACAGCCACCTACGATATGGCCCAAATTGTAGGCTACTCCTCGTTGGCCTCACTCGCCATAATCATCAGCGCACGTGGTATATGACAGTAGCCTGCTGGATTCTTAGTCAAATAGTCCTGGTGATACTCCTCGGCAGGATAGTAACACCTAAGTCGCTCGACCTCGACAGCCAAAGGCTCGCCTACGAATCGCTCAATATGGGCATAGACCTCCATAATTAGTGGCAGGTCATCTGCCGCAGTATAGTATATGCCCGTGCGGTAGCGCGTACCGAAGTCGCCACCCTGATGATTCAACGCCGTAGGGTCTATAGAGCGGAAGTATAACTCAAGGAGCAATCCGAGGCCCACGACATCGGGGTCGTAGACAACCTTTACGGTCTCTGCATAACCCGTTCTATCGGTATAAACCTCCTCGTACGAGGGCGATGGCGTATCGCCATTAGCATATCCAGCCTCGCTTGATATGACACCGCGTATCTGCTTGAAGTAGTGCTGCGTACCCCAGAAGCACCCTCCTGCAAAGTATATCTCTTTAGTCATCGTCGTATTCGTTTATATCGCGTAAAGTACAATTATTGCGCCTCAATGGTTTATCGTCCGAAGATATGGCGCAGGGCGGCGATGGGGTCGTAGATTATCATACGTGGCCCTGCCCAGCGCATTATCTGGCGTATCCTATCGCGCATATCGGGCTTATAGCAGTGTATCTTACACCGCTTACACTGAGGCTTACCATCGCCAAACTTACACCCATCGAGCCTGCGATGTGCATAGCTCTCCAGAGCACGATACTCCTCCGAGGGACTCGCCATACCAAGCCGATGACGGCAATATAGTTCAATCATACGGCTGACAACCTGTTTCTCTCGATCTATTCTACGTCCCATTCACATTAATTCTTTGAGCAAATATAGAAAATTATATTCATTTACACAAATATTAGCTCGTGGCCTAAAAAATGATTACCTTTGCTATAACATAACTAAAAAGCTGTTTTGAATTTTATTGAAAGAGTTTGTTCGTTGCTGCAAAAGATAATCTTGAAATAAAATTCAAACAGCTTCTAAAAACATAGTACTATGAGCTACTTATTACTACTATTGGCCATCTCGTTTGCAGTGTCGGCAGTGGGATGGATATACTTTATCTACTTCTTTAGCATCGGCTACGGATTCTCAATCTCGGCCCTGGCGGTAGCCTCGGCCATACTCTTCTACGACCAGCTAACGCTCCCTGCCGTAATTCTCCTCGGCACGCTATTTATCTACGGCATACGCCTGGCGATGTATCTACTGCTGCGCGAGCGACGCTCGGCATCGTACAAGAAGATTCTCTACCAGCCAGCCAATACCACGCGCAAACCACTGATTGCAATGCTGATGATATGGATATCGTGCGCGCTGCTCTACGTAGGTCAGATAAGCCCCATAACCTTCTACCTGAGCAATGCTGCCGCAGGCCTCGACGTATGCCCACTATGGGCGTGGATAGGCGCCGTAGTAGCAGCCATAGGTGTCATCATAGAGATTATCGCCGACGCGCAGAAGAGCGCGGCCAAGCGTATCAACGCCTCGCGCTTTGTCGATAGCGGACTTTACCGCATAGTGCGCTGCCCCAACTACTTTGGTGAGGTGCTGATGTGGACGGGTAGCTACATAATAACCATAGGCGCTGCAGCTTCGGCCTGGCAGTGGGTAATCGCCTCGCTGGGCTACGCAGGCATAGTATACGTTATGTTCAGCGGAGCACGCCGCCTCGAGCTGCGACAGGAGGAGAACTACGGCGCCGACCCCGAATTCAGAGCATACATCAAGCGCACGCCTCTTATCCTCCCACTGATACCCATATACACCCTCGCTAAGCATAGCTGGCTCAAGGGATAGGGGGCAATACCCAAGCATCGAGAGACAGACAAGGCTCGTTCCACCACAGAACGAGCCTTGCTATTTACATATCGCGCGGTATTACTACTCGAGCATCTTATCGGCCAAAGCCTCCAAAGCAGCCATATCCGATGGTTTCATACGCGACATAATAGTCACCTGGCTATCTACCACCGTAACATCCTTGAATTTATCGATTATGGCACGCATAGCGCGAGCTGCTGTAGGTGCCCACGAGCCATTCTCAATAATACCGATACGGCGCTTGCTGAAGCCCTTGATAGAGAGGTGGTACAAGAAGTCGTGCATAGGAGGGAATACATCGCCATCGTAAGAGGCAGCAGCCACAACAAGACGGCTATATCTGTATGAATCCTCAATAGCCTTAGCCATATCCGAGCGCGAGAGGTCATAGACAACAACCTTCATATCGCTCTTAGCACGAAGCATATCGGCAAACGTGCGAGCCACCTCGGCAGTGTTGCCGTGGATAGAGGCATAGGCAACAACTACGCCCTCCTCCTCTGGCTCATACTTGCTCCAGGTATCGTAGAGGCCGATATAGTAGCCCAAATTCTCGGTGAGCACTGGGCCGTGCAGTGGGCAGATGATGGCGATATCGAGCTGCGACGCCTTCTTGAGCAGCGCCTGAACAGGTGCGCCATACTTACCACAGATGTTGATATAGTAGCGACGAGCCTCGTCGGTCCACTCCTCGTTGCAAGACAACGCTCCGAACTTACCGAAGCCATCGGCCGAGAAGAGCACCTTCTCCGAGCTCTCGTAAGTAACCATAACCTCGGGCCAGTGCACCATAGGAGCCATAGCGAAATGGAGCGTGTGGCTACCAAGTGCAAGAGTATCGCCCTCCTTAACTCCCGAGATGCGGCCCTCGAGCTCAACGTCGAAGAAGAACTGAGGCATCATCTTCACAGCCTTATCCGAGGCTACGACCTGCACCTGTGGATAGCGCGCCAAGAACTTAGCGATAGAGCCTGCGTGATCAGGCTCGAGGTGCTGAACTACAAGGTAGTCTGGAGTACGACCATCAAGAGCCTTCTCGAGGTTATCGAGCCACTCGTCACACTTGCGAAGGTCAACGGTATCCATCACCGCCACCTTTTCGTCGAGGATAAGATATGAATTATACGACACGCCATTGGGCACCAAATACTGGCTCTCGAAGAGATCTATATCGGTATCGTCAACACCAATATAGACTATGGAATTGGTTACATTCTTAATCATTTTGCATAAGTTTTACAGTTCTTGGCACAAATATCTTAATTTTTTGTAGATAAAACAAAATTTACGAGCACTTTTTTTTTACCTTTGCACGACAAATGTTGGTAACGACTAAAAACATAAGGTATGAAGAGACGTTTAGCTATATTTATATCTATAATCACGCTTCTGTGTAGCTGCAAAGGGGATAATAACCACACAGCAGAAAAGACCATATTCGTAAGCATTTCCCCTCTAAAGATGTTGGCAGAGGAGATTACCTGCGGCGACTTCCCCGTCGAGGTGCTTGTACCAGAGGGAGCCAGTCCCGAGACATATGACCCTACGGCTCGCCAGCTTACCGAGGCAAGCCAAGCACAACTACTCCTATCGACAGGCCTCATTACCTTCGAGCAAAGCCTCGTAGACCGCATAGCCAACAAGGAGCGTATCGTAGACCTATCATCGGGTATAACCTTGCTGGCTGGCAGCTGCACACACAACCACTCGCACAGCCATATGCACCACACCCACGGCATAGACCCACATATATGGACTTCGCCACGTGCATTGACCACGATGGTACGCACGATGCATAAGCGAGTGATGGCACTATATCCCGACTCTACGAAGTACGACGTGGCAGCCGGCAGACTCCTTGAGCGCATAGAGCAGCTCGATACTCGTTGCCAGGAGTCCATAGAAGCGTCCGAGACCGAGGCCTTTATGATATACCACCCAGCCTACACATACTATGCCCACGACTACGGCATCAGACAGATATCCGTTGAGCAGGATGGCAAGGAGCCCTCGCCACGCCAGCTCGCCCTGCTTGTCGAGGAGGTAAAGCGCCACAACATCAAGGCCATACTTCTGCAACCGCAGTATAGCATCGACAAGGTTATGTCACTGGCCGAGGAGTGCGGCATCGAGGTTATCGTGACCGACCCATTGGCCACAGATATCCTTAGCGAGATTGAGCGAGTAACGACGATAATATGCGGCGTAGATGAGCAGTAGAGAGAGCATCATAACCCTCCGCGATGTGGGTGTGCGCTACGATGGCGTCGTGGCATTAGAGCACGTTAACATAGATATATACCGTGACGATTTTATAGGAATCATAGGCCCTAACGGAGGTGGCAAAAGCTCGTTGGTAAAGGCCATTACGGGCGTAGTCAGTCATAGCGGCACGATAACATATAGCCCACAGATTATGCGCGGACATAAGCCACATATCGGCTACCTCCCACAGATATCGACCTTCGATAAAGTATTTCCCATCTCGGTGCTCGAGGTGGTTATGTCGGGACTACAGGCCGAGCAGGGCTTGCTTCGCGGCTATGGACGCAAGGAGCGCGAACGTGCTATAGCACTTCTCGAGAAGGCAAACCTTAAGGAGCTATCATCAAGGCCTATAGGCGAGCTATCGGGAGGCCAGCTGCAACGCGTTATGCTCTGCCGAGCTATAATATCTCGCCCGAAGGTCTTGGTGCTCGACGAGCCTACGAACTTTGTTGACAACCGCTTCGAGAACGAGCTATACAACCTTCTGCACCACCTTGCCGACGATATGGCCATTATTATGGTGTCGCACGACATAGGCACGGTGTCGAGTGTGGTTAAGAGCATTATGTGTGTCAACCGCCACGTTCACCGCCACGAGTCGAACATCATCACCGAGGAGCAGCTACGTGGCTACGACTGCCCGATACAGATCATCTCGCACGGCCACATCCCCCACACAGTACTTGGCGAGCATCACGAGTGTCCACATTGCAAGTCGCACTAACACTTAACCCTTCACGCTCCAGCCCTCACGCGCAAGCAAAAAACTAAGACAGCCCACCGCAAAAGTGGACTGTCCATACCTTAATATATAATATAATAATATCGCAGCGTCTACAACAGACGGTTGGTGCGCTCATCGGGGAAGATGACCTTAGGCTCGAAGGTCTTAGCCTCCTCGAAATCCATAAAGCCGTAGCCCATAATGATGACGATATCGCCAACAGCGGTCTTGCGTGCTGCAGCACCATTGAGGCATATACAGCCACTGCCACGCTCACCCTTGATGACATAGGTCTCAATGCGCTCGCCATTGTTGTTGTTGACAATCTGCACCTTCTCACCCTCGATAAGGCCTGCTGCATCCATAAGGTCCTCGTCGATGGTGATGCTACCAACGTAATTTAGATTCGCCTCAGTGACACGCACACGGTGAATCTTAGATTTCATTCTCTCGATAAACATAGTTTGGGGTTCTTGCTCTTACTTAATCTTGATGTTATCTATGAGGCGGATATCGCCGGCCTGCACAGCGCAGCAGCCCTGAATACGCTCCGAGTCGCTCCAACGCTCAACACGCTGCATACTTCTTGCATCGACAGCCTCGAAGTAGATGGTCTTAAGTAGTGGATTAGAATCAATACTCTTAACCACCCACTCGGTAAGCTCCTCGGGACTCATCGTAGCCATCTTCTCGCTACACTGACTTATGGTGGCGTAGATGTGTGGCGCCGCCTTGCGATGCTCAGGCGTGAGTAGCTCGTTGCGCGACGATAGCGCGAGGCCATCCTCACCACGCACAATGGCACACTCGACAATCTCGATATCGATACCGAGCTGAGCAACCATAGCCTTGATTACAGCAATCTGCTGGAAGTCCTTCTCGCCGAAGTAGGCGCGACGTGGCTTAACGAGGTCGAAGAGACGACTTACCACCTGTGCCACACCATTGAAGTGACCGGGGCGAGTAGCACCCTCCATAACCTTATCTATCTGGCCAAAGTCGAAGACGCGAGTATCGGGCTCGGGGTACACCTCCTCAACCGATGGCATAAATACTATATCGGCACCTGCGGCCTCCAATACGGCACAATCGGCCTCGGGGGTACGAGGATAGTTCCTTAGGTCGTTCTTATCGTTAAACTGAGTTGGGTTAACAAAGACGCTGACAACAACTGTGTCATTCTCCCTACGTGCACGCTCAACGAGCGAGCGGTGGCCAGCGTGAAGTGCTCCCATCGTAGGTACAAAGCCTATGCCCTCCTTAGGGCACTCGGCCAAAGCTGCGTGCAAGGCAGCTACATTATTTACTACTTTCATATCCTTCTGTTAGAATGATGGGGCAAAGTTACAAAATAGAATGAAGATAGCAAGCAAACGGCCCGAAAAAGTGACTATACGACACTTTTGTTGTGCTCAGCAGCGTCGTTTTTAGCCTCGATTACTCGGTAGCGCATCTATAGGTGTGTATCGTTGACCATCGTACTGATAGCAGAAAGTATCGAGGCCATTGGTTATGGCCACATAGCGACAGCCGAGGATGGAGTTGTAGCGCACCACCTGAGCCAGTGTCTCTTGACTGAGCCTTATGCCTGGCTCCTTACACTCGACGACAAGCAGAGGCTTAGCATCTGCCGTTAGCACCACGATGTCGGCACGCTGCGCCATACCATTTATATTTATAGGATACTCCTGGACTATCTGCTCGGGTTGGTAGCCGCACTCCGCAGTAAGGTAGGCCACCACGTGGCGGCGCACCCACTCCTCGGGGGTGAGCACAAGCCATCGCTGGCGCACGCGATCGAAGACCTCGGTGCGACCTCCCTCGCCACGCCGTGCACGAAGGCGAATAGGTGGATAGTTGAGTTTCGGGTAGTCCATCTTACATTAACCAACGCCTCGGGTGGCGAAGATAAAATAGTTTTCGTATCTTTGCGCAAAGGTAAGAAAAAAAAGAGTAAAACTAACGTACTATGGATAGACAAAAGATAGATATCGACATAGAGGAGCGCGTAGCACGTGCCGTAGGATATTTCAAGTCGGGCTACAACTGCGCGCAAGCTGTTGTTATGGCCTACGACGATGTTATGGGCATAAGTGTCGAGGCTTTGGCCAAGATCGCAGCTCCGTTTGGTGGCGGTATGGGCCGTATGCGCGAAGTGTGTGGCACGGTAAGCGGTATGACCTTCGTTGCAGGCGCTATACTTCCTGCCATCAACCCCCAAAACCTCGAGGAGCGTAAGGCTAACTACGCCTTAGTACAGCACTTTGCACAGCGTTTTCGCCAAGAGAATGGCGACATCATCTGCCGCCGCCTGCTGGGTCTCGAGCCTATGGCCGAACGTAGCGAGACTCCTATGCCCTCGCAGCGAACCGAGGAGTACTACCGCAAACGCCCCTGCGTAGAGTATGTCGCTACGGCAACACGTATCGTCGCAGAGTATCTCGCCGCAGAACAGTAGCCATACGAGCGCAGAATAATTCCAATAGGCCTATTGTGGGGTAAAATATATCAATGCGATTAATATTTTATCCCAATAATAGGCTTATTCTACTATTTTATTCGTATTTTTGCAGTGTGTAGTGGCATATATAAATATGTATGCCTTGAGTTTTTGGTAGATACCGTACAAAAATGTATAAAAAGAGTAATAAGAGCTTTGCTCCATCGTGTCTCAATGCCACCTCTGCAGAGGTACTCAACGGTCGTGGCAAAAATATAATCCCACCCCCAGAGCGCGAGTCTCTATGGCTTGCCTATCTCGAGAAGTTCAAGGACCCCATCATCATAGTACTCATCGTAGTATTCTTCTTCTCGGTGATGCTATCGGTGTATGAGATTGTCGTTATGGACTACGCGTGGTCGGTGATGTTCGAGCCTATAGGCGTGCTTGTGGCTCTACTGTTGGCTACGGGCGTAGGCTTTATCTTCGAGGTTAAGGCTGGCCGCGAGTTCGACATATTGAACAAGGTCAAGGATTCACGTCCAGTAAAGGTGATACGTAAGTCCGAGAATGGCCACGTACGTATGTACCTCATCGAGAAGCAGGATGTGGTCGTCGGCGACGTTGTGCGCCTCGAGGCTGGCGACGAAGTGCCTGCCGATGGAGTGCTATTGGATGCTACAGACCTGCGTGTCGACGAGTCGAACTTCACGGGCGAGCCATACGTAAACAAATATACCGACGAGGCCCACTTCGACGCAGAGGCTACCTATGCCTCGAACTTTATGCTTCGCGGCGCTACAATAATCGAGGGCAGCTGCGTTATGCAGGCCACGGCTACGGGTATGGCGACAGAGGAGGGTCGTGGCGTGGCACGCGCCAGCGAGGGAAGCGACGTCAAGACACCACTAAACAAGCAGCTCGAGCAGCTCGGAGGCTGGATGTCGCGCGCCAGCTTTATCATCGCCACGCTTATCGTCGTAGGACGCATCATCTACGCCTGGGCTATGGGCGACTTTGCCAATGGAGCTATGTCGTGGGTCGAGATTCTGCAGTACGTGTTAGCCTCGGTAATGATTGCCGTTACGCTTATCGTTGTTGCCGTGCCCGAGGGTCTACCAATGAGCGTCACGGTGAGCTTAGCGATGAGTATGCGCCGTATGCTCAAGGAGAACAGCCTTGTACGTAAACTCCACGCCTGCGAGACTATGGGCGCTGCCACGGTGATATGTACCGACAAGACTGGCACGCTTACCAAGAACCGTATGTCGGTGCTCGAGGTAGAGGCGGGCGACGAAGAGGCACTACAGGCTATGATGGAGTGTATGGCAGTAAACTCTACGGCCGAGCTCTCGGTAGATGACGCTGGAGGACTAACGCCTATAGGTAACCCTACGGAGGGCGCGCTGCTTATGTGGCTACACGGCCAGGGCATAGACTATATCAAGCTACGCGACAGCTTCAACACTGTCAGCACTACCCCATTCTCTACCGAGATTAAGTATATGGCCACCGAGCTACACTCCGTAGACGGGGCTCGCCACATACGCTATATCAAGGGTGCTCCCGAGGTCGTTATGGCTATGAGCCAGGAGATGGCAGGCAGTCGCGATGCGGCATACTACGAGGGTCTCCTTGCAGCGTACCAGGCACGCGCTATGCGCACCTTAGGCTTCGCCGTAGAGTATCTCTCGGAGAGTAGTCGCAAGGTGGTATTCCTCGGAATCGTGGGCATCGCCGATCCTGTGCGCGACGACGTTGCTGAGGCTATCGAGGTGGTGACTAAATCGGCAGGCGTGCGCGTGATAATCGTCACGGGCGATACCTCGGGCACAGCTATGGAGATAGGTCGCCAGATAGGACTTATAACCTCAGATGAGCCAGGGCAGATAATCACAGGCCCAGAGTTCGAGGCCCTCTCCGATGAGCAGGCTCAAGAGCTACTGCGTAACCCTCAGCTCAAGATTATCTCGCGCGCTCGTCCCGACGATAAGGCGCGCTTGGTAATGCTTCTACAGAAGAATGATGAGGTTGTAGCCGTCACGGGCGATGGCACCAATGATGCCCCGGCACTTAGCAAGGCACAGGTGGGATTATCGATGGGCGACGGCACTTCGCGAGCAAAGGAGGCCAGCGACATCACCATCATCGACAACTCGTTTGCCAGCATCAACAAGGCTATTATGTGGGGCAGGTCGCTATATCTCAATATCCGCCGCTTTATCATCTTCCAGATGACCATCAACCTATGTGCCTGCCTTATCGTGCTATTTGGCGCTTTCGTGGGCTACGACTCGCCACTTACGGTGACGCAGATGCTTTGGGTAAACCTCATTATGGACACCTTTGCAGCTATGGCACTCTCGTCGCTACCACCCGATAGGAGTGTGCTATCGGAGCCTCCTCGCGACCCCAATAGCCACATAGTCGACCGACGTATGATGCGCCGCATCGTAGCTACGGGTCTGCTATTCTTCGTATTCTTGGCAGCGCTGTGGCAGTATATGTTCCACACAACAATAGACTCTGTCAGCGAGATGTTTACAGCCGAGTCTGCAAGGGTCTTCTTTGCCGATGTATTTAAGCCTAAGACTATACTACACTTGTCGGGCTACGAGATGGGCATCTACTTCTCTATCTTCGTGCTAATGCAGTTCTGGAATCTATTTAATGTTAAGTACTTCCGTACGCAGCACAGCCTCATCGGCGACATTATAGACCTCTTCCGCAACCCTGAGAGGGTCAAGGCGTCGTATAATAAGTACTTCCTGCTTATCGCCGCGGTTATCATCGTTGGACAGGTCATTATCGTGACGTTCGCAGGCTCGCTCTTTAACGTTGAGCCTATCTCGGCCGAGGACTGGGGACTTATCATACTGCTTACCTCACCCGTGCTTATCATCCCCGACCTCTATCGCTTCATTAGTGGTCTTAGGAGTAAGCAGCGATAGGGTTTCGGCTCAGCATATCGCAAAAGAGGGAACAGGTAGTTTGTGCGGCTGTGGGGTTGTTGCTGGCGTGAGAGTGAGTTACTATGAGTTTCGATGGGTTATAATGAGTCTCTATGACGGAGAGGTTTGTGCGGCTAAAGCGTTGTCGCTAAACTCACTAAATCCCCTTTAGCGCCGCAGGCCGAACTACCCTTCTACTACCCTTTCTACTACCCTTTAGCACCGCAGGTGCGCTCTACCCTTTAGCTCGCGCCAGCGAGCGAACTACTCTGTCAATCCCCACCGGAATTTACGACTGAGCCCAAAAGAGAACTACCGCAGGAAGTACTATAATGTACAACCTGCGGTAGTCTACTTTTTTGAGGATAGGCCAACAATGCCCACCCTTTTCAGAACTAATTACTCGCTAACGAGAATACGACCACAATACTCACAAACAATCAACTTCTTACCCTGACGGATATCGACCTGGCGCTGGGGAGGGATGCGGTTGAAGCAGCCACCACAAGCATCACGTGTTACGGTAACTACCGCGAGGCCGTTGCGTACGTTGCTGCGAATACGGTTATAGGCTGCAAGGAGACGCTCGTCGATAGGTTCCTTTGCCTTCTCGGCCTTAGCCATAAGCTCAGCAACCTGCTGCGCTGTCTCCGCCTCGATAGAGTCGAGCTCCTCGCGCTTAGCCTTATAGTCGATGGTGCGCTCCTCAACGAGGGCCATAGTCTCCTCGATGATAGCCTTCTTAGCCTTGATCTGTGCGGCATACTCCTTGAGACGCTTCTCGGCAAGCTCAATCTCGAGCTCCTGATACTCAATCTCCTTAGTGAGGGCATCGTACTCGCGGTTGTTGCGCACATTGTTCTGTTGCTCCTTATAGTTAGCAATCAAGATCTTGGCCTGGTCTACCTCGCGCTTACGCTGGCGAGTGAGCGAGTTGAGCTCCTCAATCTCGGCATTGATATTCTCGATGCGGGTGTTGAGACCTGCAAGCTCATCCTCGAGATCCTGAACCTCGAGAGGTAGTTCACCCTTCACCTTGTTAATCTCGTCGATGGCAGAGTCAATCTTCTGAAGCTCGTAGAGAGCCATAATCTTCTCCTGCATCGAGTAGTCAACATCGTTTGTCTTCTTCTGTGCCATATATTAATATTTTTGTGTTATTTCTATACTATGCTTATAGTAAGTAGTGTATAGGGTTACGCGAGCATTGGCTCTTGCGAACCGCAAAGTTACACATTTTTTTTGATAATATATCATTTAGCAAGCGAATTGCGCAAAATTCGCTCTCAAAATGGCCAATATCAGCCAATACCATACGCTTTTCGCCAAGCATAAAGTCGTTATACCTAAGGTCGGCAGTGATATATAGGTCGGCATCGGCCGCCAAAGCGTCGGCGATATTCGAGCGTCCCGCGCCTGTACATATCGCCACGCGACGCACCATCATACCCTCCTCGGGGAGGTCGCTATAGCGTATAGCTCCAACATCGAAGATGCGCTTGATACGAGCCAAAAGCGACATAATCTCCTCGGGACGAGGCAGGATACCCACTACACCATAGCCAACTGTTGGGTCGCACTTGCGAGGCTCGAGCACAGTCATAGCATCGAGGCCTATCATCGAGCCTACCTGCCAGCTCATACCATTCGCCGCACTATCCAAGTTCGTATGGCAGGCATAGAGCGCTATGCCCTTGCGTATGGCGCGCTCGACACATCGCTCCACGTAGTTAGCCGAATTGAGGCGCTTGAGCGGCGTGAAGATTATGGGGTGGTGTGTGATGATTATATCGCACCCCTCGCGCTCGGCCTCGTCGAGCACCTCCTCGGTGACGTCTACGGCCAAAAGCGCAGCGTGCACCTCGTCGTCCATACGCCCTACGATAAGGCCCGAGTTGTCGAAGTCGGCCTGGAGACTCAGTGGTGCAAACTCCTCGATGGCAGCAGCAATATCTCTAATCTTCATAGTTGCGGAGTGTTAGAATAGCGATTGTTCGTAGAATGGGAATAGCTCCTTGCTCTCCTCGTCTCTCTTAGCCTTACGGCGGCGTGTTACGCTTGTGGTAGTCTCGTCGCCCTCAGCACCCTCGACGACAGCCTTGCGAGGACGACCACGACGACGTGGCTGTGGGGCCTCCGCAGAAGTCTCCACAGGGGTCTCTGCTGGCTGCTCAGCATCGGTCTTTGGCGCTTCGGTCTCGTCATCTTGTTTCGTCACAGCAGCGACAGCCTCAGCCTTAACCTCGTTCTCGACATCGGCAATAAGCTCCGACACAGCCTCAACAGGAGCCTCGTAGGCTACGGGAGTGTTGTCGCCGAGCGACTCGCGCACCTCGAGAAGCATCGCACGGATATTCTGCAGGCGCTCGAGGATAGAGACCTCGCGCAGCACGCTCTTACCGCGACGCTTCATTGCCATATTAGCGCCCTCGAGTGTCATACCACGCTCCTTGACAAGGTGGTAGATAATCTTGAAGTTCTCGATATCCGAGGGGGTAAACATTCTATTGCCCTTCTTATTTTTGTGAGGTCGTATGCAGTCGAACTTCGACTCCCAATAACGTATGAGCGATGCATTGACATCGAACATCTCGGTAACCTCACCCATCGAATAAAGTAGCTTTTCCATATATATTGATAGTTACTATTTTACACTATAACTTTTGTATTCTTAACGCCTTTGGGTACATATTATTGCACCGCGACCCTATACGCTTCACGAAGCCTAAAGCCTGACCTCGGTAGCTTACGATATTTATACCCTCGGCAAACTCTCCTGCGGCGATATCCTGACGACGTAGGTAGTCGAGAGCATCTTCGAGCGACACCTCAACCTCGGGAACGACCTCGCGACTACGACCTACGAAGAGTGCTAAGGCGTGCTCAGGCTTTAGCCTACCCTTAAATATCTGTCCACACGCCACACCCGAGTACACCACCGAGAGCGATGACGACAGGCTTGTGACATCATCAACAACTGCAGCATCGTAGGCGTATATCATATCGCCCACAAGCCTATAGGCCATATCTCTGTCGCCAGCCATCCAACGCGACACCTCGGCAGCATCCTTAGCCGCTATTGCCATCATCGGCTTACGTCGCGCCTTAGGTGTTAGGCGTCTTACAGCACCACCTCGCTTGACTGCCACGGCTGCGAAGAAACCCTCGCCACGCACTAAGTGTGGGTAGAAGTGAAAACACTGAAACGACCCTATATCACTGCGACGAATGCCCCACGCTTCATCTATCTCGACACGCTCGGCAGCCTCCAGCTCATCGCCATACTCCTCCGCAAGCCACCTAACCACACCCTCATCCTCCTCGGAATTAAAGGTGCAGGTGCTATATATCAGCTTACCCCCAGGACGCAGAGCTCGCCACGCCTCCGCAAGGATATCTCTCTGGCGCGCAGCACACTGCACAACCGAGGCCTCACTCCACTCTTCGCGCGCCTCCTCCATCTTACGAAACATACCCTCGCCCGAGCAGGGAGCGTCGACAGCAACAACATCGAACCACTCTTCGAAGGCTGCGATATGCGATGGCTCGTTACAAGTAACCACGACGTTACCCATACCCCAGCGTTGTACGTTGTCGGAGAGTGCCAAAGCGCGGTTATGGCTGATATCGTTGGCGACAACCAAGCCTCCACGTCCCACGAGCGACGAGTATATCGTCGTCTTACCCCCAGGTGCGGCACACATATCGAGCACGCGACACCCCTCGAGGTTATCGCCACGCAGGAGGTGACCAACGAACTGCGACGAGGCCTCCTGAACGTAGTAGGCGCCAGCGTGCATCAGTGGGTCGAGCGTAAACTGCGGTCTTGAGTCGAGGTATAGGCCCATAGGCGACCACCCCACGCTCTGACCCTCGAACGAGGCAGCGCGTTTGGCAGGGTTATGCCTTATGGTCACCGAGGCAGGCGTATCGAGCGCCGCAAAGAGGCTCTCGGCCTCGTCGCCCAACGACCGACGCATACTCTCGACAAAGGCTTCGGGAAGTGGTATCATCGTACGCAATACTTAAAGTCGGTTACCTACTCTCGCTAAGCTGGCGCTTACCAGTACACATCTCCTCAACCGAGGCACAGATGCGGTCGATAATCGAGGGGTCGGCAACGAAGTCATCGACATCCTTATCTACGACCAGCACTCTACCCTCGTAGATATTCTCTATCCAGTTGTTATACTTCTCATTGAGGCGACTTAGGTACTCCTCGTCGATATTCTGCTCATACTCCCTGCCACGCATCTTAATCTGCGAGATAAGCGTAGGCACGCTGGCCTTGAGGTAGATGAGCACATCGGGCTTAGGCAACAGCGTCTGCTCGATGTTGAACATCTTCATATAGGTAGCAAAATCGCGACTCGCCATAAGTCCCATACTATGCAGATTCTCGGCAAAGATATAGGCATCTTCGTAGATTGTCCTATCCTGCACCACGTTGTCCGACTCGTCCGACAGCATCGTCAGCGTCTGCTGTATGCGGCTACCGAGAAACCAGAGCTGTAAGTGGAACGACCAGCGGCCCATATCCTCGTAGAAGTCGTTGATATAGGGATTTGCCACATCCTCATAGTAGGCCTTAGCGCCGTAACGCTTAGTTAGTATTTCGGTGAGCGTGGTTTTGCCGCTACCGATATTTCCAGCTATTGCTATGTACATATGTGTAGGTTTTATCTATCTCTTCGAATTATTGTGTTAGTTGAAGAACTCGGCTACGCTCATCACCGCCTCGGGCATAGCAAAGACTACCACCCTATCGTAGGCATTTATCTGAGTATCGTCAACAGCAATGAAGACCCTATCGCCACGCACTACACCACCAATAATCGACCCCTCGGGAAGTCCGAGGTCGCGGATACGCTCCTTAGTGGCTGGCGAGTTTGGCTTAACGATAAACTCCATAACCTCGGCTTGGCTACCCGTAAGGCACTTGATGGTCTGCACCTCGGTGGTCATCGTGAAGCGGAAGATGTTCGACGCCGTAACCAACTTCTTGTTGATGATTGTGTCGACACCGATACTCTCGGCCAACGATATATAGTTTATGTTCTCGACCTCGGCGATAACCTTCTTTACGCCCATACGCTTGGCAAGCATCGCTGCCAAGATATTTGTCTCGCTACGTCCCGTAACTGCCACAAAGGCATCCATACCCGACAGATCCTCCTCCATCATAGCCTCGGTATCGCGGCCATCCTCGTTGATGATAAGCGTCTTATCGAGCATCTCGGCAAGGCGGAAGGCCTTATCGGCATCGTAGTCCACCAGCTTGATATTTACGTCATCCTGCAGCTCGTTGGCTATACGTACGCCTATGCGCGAGCCTCCGAGAATCATCATATTGCGAATCTCGACCTCGCGGCGTCCCGAGAGCTCCACCACTCGATGCGTAGCGTTGTGGCGCGTGATGGCGTAGACCATATCCTCCTCCTCGAAGCGTTCATCGCGACTGGGGATTATAGTCTTCGAGCCACGCACGATGGCAACAATGCGGTACTCCAAATCCTCGTCGTTGTACTCGGGGTCGATGACCGTGCGGCCCAAGAGTGGCGAGGTAAGCTCGAGACGAAAGGCCACCATCGAGAGCTTGCCAGCGGCAAAGTCGACATACTCCGTAGAGGAGGTGTGACCCAAGAGGTTGATAACCTCACGTGCGGCAATCTGCTCGGGGTAGAAGAGGTAGTCGATACCCATATCGATAAAGACCTCCTTGCTATTAGGCTCGAGATACTCACTACTATCGACACGCGCAATAGCCTTCTTAGCTCCGAGCTGCTTGGCCATAACTGCCGAGAGGATATTATCGTTCTCGACCGAGCGCACGGCGATAAAGAGGTCGCAGCGGCGCACGCCCGACTTACGCAGCACCGAGAACTGCGTGGTGTCGCCCTCGACCGTAACCACATCTACAAGATTGCCCACCTCGACCAACGCCTTGGGGTCTACGTCGACAACAGTCAGGTCGTGGCCATTACCACTAAGCATCTTGGCAAGGTGCGTACCCATATCGCCTGCACCAGCAATGACTATCTTCATACACTAATCAAGTGAATATAAAACAATTATATACGGCCGCCATCTAACGACGAGCTATAACATTTGCAAATTACTCTGCAAATATATAAATTTGCACTGAAAAACACAATAATAACGCGTGTTTTTACATTGTTAACGTAAAAGTATAGTAACGTATGTCAACAATATTGGTTACAGTCATAGCAGCAATCGTGGTTGTGGGCTTCTTCGCTTTGGCGATGTCGCTGACCTACATCTTCAAAGGCCACCACATTCAGTCGGAGATTTCGACCAACCCCAATATGCAGAAGATGGGCATTAAGTGCGCTGTGCAGGAGACGCGCGAGGATATGGGTCTAAACGACTGCGACGACGACAACATCTGCTCGGGCAACTGCGCTGGTTGCGATATAGACCATTCGGAGAGTGCTAAAAAGAGGTAATGCTATGAGTGAGATAGAGAAGGATAAATGGCTGTGCCGCAACTGCAATACATTAGTTAGTGGAGAGACAAACGTCTGTCCTAAGTGTCGTGCCGAGCGCCCAGAGGAGGCAACAGAATCTACGCCTGAAGAGATAGCCGACGTGGTACATAAGGAGGGGTATGCCAATGCGGATAAGAGTCGTTCGAAGTATATCTTCCGCGAGGCTGTGCTGATTAACTCTGCTGATATAATATTGGTATTGGGACTATTCTGCACCTTCGGAGCATTGATAGCCCCCATAGTCGTAGACTTCGGCGTCGAGGCGCCTATGATGTGGGCGATATGTGCGGCAGTGATAATCTTTGCCACGACGATTATATCGTGGGCCATACTGCGCACCTTAGGCGAATTGTCGCGAATGTTACGAGAGAGGGAAGAGAAGGCTTAGCGATGGTGAGATACGATGAGTTATGATGGGGTAAAATGAGTTACGATGGGTTAAGATGAGTTACGATGAGTTACGATGGGTTAATATAAAGAGCCGGTTAACGCATATACCTCCCCGTCATAGAAACCCATAGTAACCCATTATAACCCATAGAAACCCATAGAAACCCACAAGACCCATAGTAACCCACAAGCCGCAACAATGGGTCTTGCCGCGAGCACACGAGCTACTCGATAGCTATCTGGCGCATCTCGGGCTGGCGGTCAGCGCCATCTCTCTTAGGCAACTTAATGTGCAGCACGCCGTGCTTCATCTTGGCCGTAATCTTATCGCGATCGACACTCTCGGGGAGGTTGAAAATCTGGCGGAACGAGGTGTAGCTAAACTCACGACGCAGGTAGTGATGCTTCTCATCCTTGCAGTCGCCCTCGCCACAACACTCCTTATCGCCATCCTCCTTCTCCAAGCAGACGACGAGCTGATTCTCGGCATTTAGCTCAATCTTGAAGTCATCCTTAGTCATACCAGGTGCGGCAATCTGAATCTTGAACTTCTTATCCGTCTCGATAACGTTAATCTGAGGCGTCGTACCACGCTTGGTGTAGAGCTCGGGCCACTGATCATAGAAGAGGTCACCAAAGACTCCTGGGAGTCGATTCATTTTCTTTACAGGCATCATAACATAAATATTTTATGGTTAAACACACCCTATCACAAGCAAATCGTAGGCCAAAAGTAGCTGGCCGAATCGCCTGCCGAAGAGAAAATTTAGCGAATTGTTTGGCAGTTTGAAAAATTGTCCGTACATTTGCGCGCTAAAAAACCCGAATGGGTTATGCGTAATTAATTTTTAACCAATAAATTTTTATAGCAAATGGCTGTTAAAATTCGTTTGGCACGTCACGGTAAGAAGGGTTATGCTTTCTACCACATCGTTGCCGCAGATAGCAGAGCGCCACGTGATGGTAAGTTCATCGAGAAGTTGGGTACTTACAACCCTAACACGAATCCTGCTACAATCGATCTTAAGTTCGACCGAGCTTTGGATTGGTTACTTAAGGGCGCACAACCTACGGATACTTGTCGAGCAATCCTCTCGTACAAGGGCGTATTGTATATGAAGCACCTCTTGGGTGGTGTAGCTAAGGGCGCATTCACCGAGGCTGAGGCTGAGGCACGCTTTAACAAGTGGCTCCAGGAGAAGCAGGCGAAGATCGAGGCTAAGAGCAATAAGCTCGCTTCTGATGCTACTGCTGCTAAGAAGGCACAGCTCGCTGCCGAGGTTAAGGTTAAGGAGGAGCGCGCTGCTGCAATCGCTGAGAAGAAGGCTGCTGAGGCTGCCGCTGCTGCTGAGGCCGCTGCAGAGGAGGCTGCTGAGACTCCAGCTGAGGAGACCGCAGAGGCTTAATCTCACAGGTGCGATGATCGCCGTGGGACGCATAGGCCGTGTATTCGGCAATGAGGGTGGCGTGATGGTAACTCTTTATGCCAACTTCCCCGACGATTTCCAAACTAAGGAACCGCTGTTTGTCGTTATCGACAAGCTCGCGGTTCCTCTTTTTTGTACCTCACTCGAGCGTCGCGGACAAGCAGGTGCTGTCATACACTTCGACGACATAGACACGGTGCGCCGCGCCGAGGAGTACCTCGTAGGTCGCGAGCTGCTCATCGAGGAGGGAGAGGATGATGACGACGAGTTCTATATGGAGGACCTTATAGGCTTTACGGTGATAATCGGCAAGCGCAGGGGCGAGATTAGCGACTTCTACGACAACCCTGGCAACCCACTATTCGAGATTGTGCTCGATGGCAAGGAGTGCCTTATACCCGCTGCCGAGGAGTTTATCGCAGGTATCGACTTCGACAAGCAGACTATCAAGTTTATCCTGCCCGAAGGTCTTCTCGAACTATAATATATATTATCAGAACAACAATCTCAAGGTTAGCACGTCGATCAATGATAGTAAAGACCTCGATATTATTTGCTATGCTTAATATGTCAGCAAGTAAGGAAGATTGCTAATTGCTAATTGTTTTTATGGAGGATTTCACAGCAAACTACAAGCGCGAAGATATATACAACCAGGAGCGCATCGACGAACTTATGATGCACTACCGCGAGATACTACGCCTGCTTGGCGAGGACCCCGAGCGCGAGGGACTCATCAAGACCCCAGAGCGTGTGGCTAAGGCGATGTCGTTCATTACCAAAGGCTATGCTCAAGACCCTATTGCCATACTTCGCTCGGCAATGTTCAAGGAGGAGTATCAGCAGATGGTCTTGGTTAAGGATATAGAGCTATTCTCGGTATGCGAGCACCATATGCTACCATTCATAGGCAAGGCCCACGTGGCCTATATTCCCAACGGCCATATCACAGGTCTCTCGAAGATTGCTCGCGTCGTAGAGTGCTTTGCTCGACGTCTTCAGGTGCAGGAGCGCCTCACAGTGCAGATTCGCGACAGCATACAGCAGGCTCTCAACCCTCTGGGCGTTGCCGTGGTTATCGAGGCCAGCCATACCTGTATGCAGATGCGCGGCGTAGAGAAACAGCGTTCGGTAACAACGACATCGGCATTCACGGGCGTATTCCTCTCAGACCCCCGCACTCGCGACGAGTTTATGCAGCTCATCAAGTAACATAGACTAACTATTTATCGCTATGCGCATTGTCGTCGGACTATCGGGTGGCGTTGACTCGTCGGTTGCAGCCTATCTCCTCAAGGAGCAGGGCCACGATGTCGTGGGTCTATTTATGCGCAACTGGCACGACACTACGGGTACGCTCGAGGGCGACTGCCCCTGGTATGACGACCAGGTATTTGCCGAGTTGGTGGCCAAGCGCCTCGACATAGAGTTTCACTATGTCGACCTCTCGGCCGAGTACAGAGAGCGTGTAGTCGAGTATATGTTCGCGGAGTATGAGGCTGGGCGAACCCCCAACCCCGATGTACTATGCAATCGCGAGATAAAGTTCGATGTATTCCTCAAGGAGGCACTTAAACTGGGTGCTGAGCGCGTGGCCACAGGACACTACTGCAGGCGCGAGGAGTGGACCGACAGCGAGGGCGTTACCCACTACCGACTACTCGCCGGCTGCGATCCGAACAAGGATCAGAGTTACTTTCTCTGTCAGCTCAGCCAGGAGCAGCTATCCTACGCAATGTTCCCCATCGGCGAGCTGCTCAAGCCAGAGGTTAGGCGCATAGCCGAAGAGCAGCGCTTAGCTACGGCAAAGCGAAAGGATTCGCAGGGCATATGCTTTGTCGGCAAGGTTGACCTACCCGTATTCCTACAACAGAGGCTTGCAGCCAAAGAGGGCAACGTACACGAGATAGTTGCCCACTCTCCTCGTTTCGTGCGCAATTGCGCGGAGGATGACTATAAAACACTCGTAGAGCCATATCGTATGACCGTGCGCGATGGCAAGAAGATAGGCGTGCATCAAGGTGCCCACTTCTACACTATAGGTCAGCGCAAAGGTCTCGGCATCGGAGGCCGCAAGGAGTCGCTCTTCGTCATAGGCATTGACGTTAGGGAGAATGTTGTATACGTAGGCGAGGGAGATAACCACCCTGGTCTATATCGTAAGGCGTTATTTATAAGCACAGAAGAGGTGCACTGGATAGACCCCGTGGAGCGTATGGGGGTAGGCGAGCGCCGTCGCTATATGGTACGCATACGCTACCGCCAGCCACTGCAGCAGGCCGAGCTAATAATGGAATCGGAGGGGCTATACATACTCTTCGACGAGCCACAGCGCGGCATCACCCAGGGGCAGTTTGCTGCGTGGTACGATGGCGCGAGGCTTATCGGTAGCGGTGTGATAGCTAAGTAGTTTGAGAACTCGTATCGCACAAGATTAGCGAAATTTCTCAACTAAGGCCGATATTTCCCACATAATTATTGCAAATCCCAAATATTTTACTTACTTTTGTAAGCTACTTGAGGCTTGATGGCTACAAGTAGCCACTATGACTGTGGATTTACAGCAGACTAAATACTTTTAACTAATTATAAAATAGACAATTATGGCAGATGTAAAACGTGTCTACACCTTCGGCAACAAAGAGGCTGAGGGTAATGGCAAGATGCGAGAGTTGCTCGGTGGTAAGGGTGCCAACCTCGCCGAGATGAACCTGATTGGTATTCCTGTTCCTCCAGGATTCACTATTACCACTGAGGTATGTGCTGAGTACTACAAGGAGGGTAAGGAGCGTGTTATCGAGTTGTTGCGCCCAGAGGTTGAGGCAGCAATCAAGAATATCGAGAACCTTACAGGTCGTAAGTTTGGTGATTCAAACCTTCCACTATTGGTTTCAGTGCGTTCAGGTGCTCGTGCATCGATGCCTGGTATGATGGATACTATCCTCAACCTCGGTATGAACGACGAGGCTGTGGAGGCTATCGCTAAGCTCTCTGGCAACCCACGTTTTGCTTGGGATTCATACCGTCGTTTCGTACAGATGTACGGCGACGTAGTACTCGATATGAAGCCTCAGTCAAAGGAGGACCACGATCCATTCGAGGTTATCATCGAGGCTCAAAAGGAGAAGCGCGGAGTTAAGGCCGACACCGACCTTACTACCGACGACCTTAAGGAGCTTGTAGTAGCATTCAAGCAGGCAGTTAAGGAGCAGACCGGTAAGGAGTTCCCAACAAGCGCTTGGGAGCAGCTCTGGGGTGCTATCTGCGCAGTATTCGGTTCGTGGATGAACGAGCGCGCCATCCTCTACCGTAAGCTAAACAATATACCTGAGGCTTGGGGTACAGCAGTATCTGTTCAGGCAATGGTATTCGGTAATATGGGCGAGAACTCAGCTACGGGTGTTGCATTCTCGCGTGACGCAGCTACTGGCGAGAACATCTTCAACGGCGAGTATCTTATCAATGCTCAGGGCGAGGACGTTGTTGCAGGTATCCGCACACCACAGCAGATTACTATCGAGGGCTCGAAGCGTTGGGCTGCTGCTCAGAATATCTCAGAGGAGGAGCGCGCATCGAAGTACCCATCATTGGAGGAGGTTATGCCAGAGGTATACGCCGAGCTTAACGGCATTCAGCACCACCTCGAGGAGTACTTCACAGATATGCAGGATATCGAGTTCACAATCCAGGATGGTAAGCTCTGGATGTTGCAGTGCCGCAACGGTAAGCGTACAGGTGCTGCGATGGTGAAGATTGCTATGGATATGCTCCGCGAGGGTCTTATCGACGAGAAGACAGCAGTATTGCGTTGCGAGCCAGAGAAGCTCGACGAGCTCCTTCACCCAGTATTCGACAAGAAGGCTATCAAGAATGCTAAGGTTATTGTTAAGGGTCTTCCAGCATCTCCAGGTGCAGCTACTGGCCCTGTAGTATTCTTCGCTGACGACGCCGAGAAGGTACTCAACGAGACTGGCCAGAAGGCTATCTTGGTACGTATCGAGACATCGCCCGAGGATTTGAAGGGTATGTTGGATGCTGCAGGTATCCTCACAGCACGTGGCGGTATGACCTCACACGCTGCCGTTGTGGCACGTGGTATGGGTAAGTGCTGCGTATCGGGTGCTGGCGAGCTTGAGATTGACTACAAGGCTCGTACAATCAAGGTTAACGGCTACGAGATTAAGGAGGGCGATTGGATTTCGCTCAACGGCTCTACTGGTGAGGTTTACCTCGGCCAGGTAGCTACTCAGGCAGCTAACCTCGATGGCGACTTCGGTAAGCTTATGGAGCTTGCTGGCAAGTACTCAAAGATGAACGTTCGCGCTAACGCAGATACTCCACGTGACGCTGAGCAGGCATTTGCCTTCGGTGCTCAGGGTATCGGTCTCTGCCGCACGGAGCATATGTTCTTCGAGGGTGACCGTATCAAGGCTATCCGCGAGATGATCCTCTCTGACGACGAGGCAGGCCGCCGTGTGGCTCTTGCTAAGCTGCTTCCTATGCAGCGTGGCGACTTCGAGGGTCTCTTCAAGGTAATGAACGGCTACCCAGTTATCGTACGTCTCCTCGACCCACCATTGCACGAGTTCGCTCCTAACACCGAGAAGGACCAGCGCGATATGGCCGAGGCTATGGGTATTCCATACGAGAAGGTAGTAGCTAAGGTTGAGGCTCTTCACGAGGTTAACCCAATGCTCGGTCACCGTGGTTGCCGCTTGGGTAACACATATCCCGAGATCACAGAGATGCAGGCACGTGCTATCATCGAGGCCGCTATGAATGTTAAGGCTACGGGTACACCTGTGAAGGTAGAGATTATGGTTCCATTGGTAGGTAACCACAAGGAGCTCCGCTACCAGAAGAATATCATCGATAAGACTGCTGAGGCAGTATTCGCTGAGCGCAACGACCGCATCGACTATCTCGTAGGTACTATGATTGAGGTTCCACGTGCCGCTGTCACTGCCAACCAGATTGCAGAGGTTGCCGAGTTCTTCTCGTTCGGTACTAACGACCTTACTCAGATGACTCTTGGCTTCTCGCGTGACGATATCGCTAAGTTCTTGCCTATCTACCTCGAGAAGAACATCCTCAAGAACGACCCATTCAAGATTTTGGATCGCAATGGCGTAGGCCAGCTTATCCGCGAGGCTGTATTCAAGGGCCGCACCACTCGTCCCGACTTGAAGTGCGGTATCTGTGGTGAGCACGGTGGCGAGCCATCATCAGTAGAGTTCTGCCACTACGCAGGTCTTAACTACGTAAGCTGCTCTCCATTCCGCGTGCCTATCGCACGTCTTGCAGCAGCTCACGCAGCACTCAACGAGTAACATCGTAATTCAAGCAAAGCGAGGCTGCTTCAACAGAGGTTGCCTCGCTTTGTTCTACTTTGTTTCGTAGTGCTTGTGCTCTCCACCACGGGAGCTATTATATATATAGGTACAAAGATTTTTGGCCATATCTATAGCGATGCATAACGGCAGGGGAATATAATTGATCAGAAAGTAATATTTTTTCAAAATTAATTGTAAATAGTTTGGCCGTTTAAAAAAAAAGCATTAATTTAGTAGTGCGAAACGAAATTTATATTTAATCTTAATATTCGACAAGTTATGATTATTACATTTAACGAATTGCGTCGCATCAAGGATAAGTTGCCCAGTGGCAGCTCGCAGCGCATAGCAGACGAATTGGGAATCGATGTTGACACCGTACGTAACTATTTTGGCGGTAAGCACTTTGAGGCTAAGGACGGTATCGGTATTCATATTGAGCAGGGCCCCGATGGTGGCGTTGTTACATTGGATGACACTACGATTTTCGACGCTGCAATGCGTATTCTTAACGAGCAGAAATAATATTTGTGCTGAGGCACGAATTTAGGGCTGGCTGAATTAGTCAGCCCTAATTATTTATACGAATGGAGTTCTTTGCCAGAAGCCCATTGGTTATTTTGATTCAGTCGTAAGTTCCAGTAGAGAGAATATAAATATCGTCACCCCGAGGAGGAGCAAGTATTAGTTTGCAGAGAGTGATAACTCAACTATGCTCCGACGTGGGGGTCTTCCGCTTTTTATAGAGCCGTGCGGAGTGTGATTGATAGTCGTGCGTGACGTGCGGAGACTATTATAACTCTTACGTATCAGTGCGGAAGTATAAACAAAGGAAGATCGCCACAGAATTGCATAGACCCAAGTAGGTATCACCACCGCTATTAGATGCAATTCTTCGCGATGACGTATTAATGTTATTTATTACTCCACCAGAATTTCATACTAATCCGTTATTTTACAAGTAATACTCCTGGAGTATTGTTTGTTTTCAAAATTCTTAGTATATTTGTAACGCTATTCTTGCAGATTAGCAGACATATTGAAAGTGTTTTTCGCAGTCCTTGTTAGAAAATGTGGAAGTTTTCAAGGAAGAGGACAGACGAACAGCACTCATTCCTTGTATAGCTATGTGGCTATGCACGTTTCTTGTGCATACACCCCATACTATTCAGGTGTGGGGCATTGTATCGTTTATTCTTCCTTAGGTCTTTCCACAACCTTCTAACAGATAAACGGAAATCGACTCCACACTTTCTTATTTGTTATAATCTACCGCATAGGAGTTGATACGGTACACAAATAGTTTAATAGTATGAGAAAGAGTTTATCTGTAATTGGTTCATTCTGTTTGGGCATCGGCCTAAGCATTGCAGCTCTTGCGTGCGCAGATGACAACCAACATTCAACGTCATCGCCAGAAATTCACATTAGCGATTGTATACCAACAATTTTAAGTTGTAGTAATGATAGTGGCCGTAATGATTCATTTTATTATGATGATAATGGAAGATTAATTAGGTTAGAAAGATATATTCCTTACGTTGATGTTGTGGAGACAGACTACGATATCAGCTATAGCGGAACAACTATAAACATTTTGAGTCATAATAGCATTGGTCTCACATACACAACAACAATAACCGTGTCAGAAGAGGATATAGATAATGTTCATGCATACAACTTAGCTGTTCTATTACTATTACAGTTATCATAATCTTAACGAGCAGAAATAAGGACACACATATTTTTGACGACTATAGAGAGTCAGAGCCGCACCAAAAAGGTGCGGCTCTTATTGTGTATAGGGGGGGGGTACTATGTGTTATAATGGGATTCTATGGGTTACTATGGGTTACAATGAGTTACTATGGCAGGAAGGTTTGTGCGTTAACTTCGTAGTCGCTTACATAGCAACTCATCTTAACTCATCTTAACTCATCTTAACTCATCTTGACTCATCTTGACTCATCTTGACTCATCTTAACCCATCTTGACCCATCTTAACCCATCTTAACTCATTTGCTCACGCGTAGAAATTAAGGGTAGTTAAGCGTGCAAGCCAGACGGTGAGTCTCGATCGTTGCTACTCGCTCCCCTTTAGGCGCGAGCTACACTTTCTACTACCCTATAACTACCCTCTCCGCCTCAGCGATGGCCGCAAGGTAAAACAAAATGGCTAATTGCTCACAGTTAATTGATAATTGAAAACTTTTTACTACCTTTGTACGTTATATACACAAACAAGTGGAGCTGATTACAAACATACTCATAGAGTACCTCAAGCACAACAAGCGTATTGTTGTGCCTAAGCTCGGAGCATTCATCGTAAAGCAACCATCGGGCATTATACGATTCTCCGAACTTATGCGCAACGACGATGGTGTGCTCAAGGCCCTGCTTATGGCCTACGGTGTGCAGGAGCTTGAGGCCTCGGGGATGATTAGCCGCTTCGTGTTCGAGATACGACACGCCATTACCAGCGGCAAGAGCTTCACCGTAGATCGCCTCGGAGAGTTTATCCCCGGGGAGAACAACACGATAACGTTTAGGTATCAGCACGAGCCCGTGGTCTTCGGCGGCAACATCAAGCCCCCAGTTATCACGCTCGACATCGAGAAGGAGCGACTACAGCGTGAGCAGGGACGGCGCACCGTAGCGCCACAGCCTGAGGAGAGTAGCTCGACTGATGAGCAACGTAGCAGGCGAAACAAGAAACGCGGTAGGCGTGGCGACGTAGACCAGACTACGGTGTCATCGGGGCGTCCCGAGGCATACCTGCGCGGGCTGAAGTACGACAAGGAGAAGAAGAAGCGTGGCGACGACCGCACGGATGGCCGTAGGCAGCGCGGGCTACACCCTCTGTTTATCATTATGCTTATAATGCTTGCCACTGGAGGAGCAATGTGGCTACTGTGGTTATGGTTAGATGGCACAGTAATAGGTAGTGCCGAGAGACAGACTCCTGCGATTAAGACAACAGAGTTTACTGAGCAGGCAAGGGCAATAAACGAGGCCGACACCACCCTACTTATCGGCAGAGACACCTCGCTTATAGTGACGCCAACGCCGGTGGAGAGTATGGCGATACCAGCAGACGATGCCGCAGAGGTGCATATACCACAAAACTAACGTTTACAATTTCGTAACTGTAGTTAACTATGACAACAAACGAACTTCTTGCAGTAAAGCAGCGTTTCGGTATTATAGGCAATACCGATGCGCTAAACACAGCCATAGAGGTGGCTATGCGAGTTGCACCAACCGACCTCTCTGTACTTGTTACGGGAGAGAGCGGCGTGGGTAAGGAGTTTTTTCCACAGATAATACACGCCTACTCGGCACGTAAGCACAATAAATATATAGCCGTAAACTGCGGTGCTATACCCGAGGGCACTATCGACTCGGAGCTCTTCGGACACGAGAAGGGCTCGTTTACAGGGGCAATAGATAGCCGTAAGGGCTACTTCGAGGAGGCCGACGGTGGCACCATTTTCCTCGACGAGGTGGGCGAATTGCCTATCTCCACTCAGGTGCGCCTACTCAGAGTATTGCAGACAGGAGAGTTTATGCGCGTAGGCTCGGCGAAGGTGCAGAAGACCAACGTACGCGTGGTGGCAGCAACAAACAACGACCTAATGAAGTCCATCGCCGAGGGTCGTTTCCGCGAAGACCTATACTACCGACTAAATACCGTACCTGTGAGCGTGCCACCCCTGCGTGAACGTAAGGGCGACATATATCTACTCTTCCGCAAGTTTGCCAGCGACGTAGCAACGCAGTACAATATGCCAGCCATAGCCTTAGACGAGGGTGCTCGCTTAGTGCTCGAGAACTACCACTGGCGCGGAAACATACGACAACTGAAGAACGTAGCCGAGCAGATATCTGCCGTAGAGCAGAGCCGTAATATCACCGCCGAGATACTACGTCGCTACCTGCCCAACGAGGAGTACTCGGTGCGCACGATAGGCTCAGGCGGTCGCGATAGCTACGAGGATATGACCACCGAGCGCGAGCTACTATACAAGATACTCTTCGATATGCGTAGCGACATAAACGAACTGAAGCGTATGATGAGCGAGGCGTTGCGTGGCAATATGGGCGACCAGAGGCCCCCTGTACACACGCCTCACGAGGTAGTAGGGCTACTTCCCGAGGCGAGCAGCTCGACACATAGCCATTACGACGATGACGACACCGTAGAGGTGGTGGCCGACATCCCGGAGCGCGAGGTGACCAAGAGCGATGTGCAGCGCGAGCAGATACTCCAGGCACTGCAGCGCCACAACTTCCGCCGTAAGGATGCGGCTAAGGAACTATTCATCTCGGAGCGCACACTATATCGGCGAATGAAGGCTTTAGGCATTGACGATAACGACATAAAATAGTGATTATGAAATATATACAAAAACGCATATGGTCTATCATAGCGATGGCCACGGTTATGATTGCGGCCTGTGGCTGTGGCTACAAGGTAACATACAACCTATCGGGAGGCTCTATACCCCCAGAAGCCAAGACCTTCTCGGTGGCATACTTCCCCAATAACGCACCTATGGTTGCACCTACGCTGAGCAACGTACTTACAGAAGCCCTTCGCGACAAGTTCTCGCGACAGACGCGTCTCGAGCAGGTCGAGGAGGGTGGCGACTTCGCCTTCGAGGGAGAGATTACGAACTACACCTCTACCACATCGTCGGTATCGAGTGGTGACTACGCCTTGCAGAACCGACTGACAATAACAGTAAAGGTGAACTTCCAAAATGCTGTAGACCAGACACTATCGTTCAACAACAAAACCTTCTCGTCGTATGCCGACTACGATGCTGCGCAGCTTCTTGTCGACGTGCAAGATCAACTTATCGAAGAGATTGTCGACGCACTGGTCAACGATATATATATGTCGGCAGCGGGTAACTGGTAATAACGACTACATCAATGACCACACCTAAGAGATATAGCCACGAGGAGCTTAGCAAGGCCATAGAGCAATACCCCTGGTGGGGCGGTGCGCGTATGGCATTACTCAGAGAGGATGGCAGCGCCGAGATAAAAGACCATATTACGCTGCTGCACGCTACCCTACGACCACTTGCAACAATAGCCACAACGAATGTCGATATCGAGCGCCTCACACACCTCTCGACCGACGACCTCATTGCGCGCTTCCTCAAACGCGATGACTACCGCATCGTAGCCGAGGAGGGTGCCGCCGAGGACCTTTCAGAGCACGATATGGGCGATGAGGAGGATATGGTGAGTGAGGAATTGGCAGAAATTTACCTCAATCAAGGATTATATGACGCTGCAATCGATACTTATCGCAAATTAAGTTTGCTAAATTCAGAAAAAAGTGTTTACTTTGCAGGACTTATCGCAGAAATTGAAGATAAGAAAAAGAAATAACGATAAGAAATAATTAAATTTATAATAAGTTCTATGTATACATTTTGTATTATTATGATTGTTATCGCAAGTATCCTTTTGATACTTGCAGTGTTGGTTCAGAGCCCAAAGAGCGGTATGGCTGCTAACTTCGGCGCTGCAAACCAGACTATGGGTGTTCGCCAGACTACCGACTTCCTCGAGAAGTTCACGTGGGCAATGGTTGCAGGCATCGTATTCTTCAGCCTTCTCTCAGTAATCTCAATGCCTAAGGCTGATCAGCAGCAGGCAATCATCGGTACTGAGGAGATCTCAGCAGCCCTTGAGGAGGGCAACAAGGTTGTTGACGAGACTATCACCGTAGGTGAGGAGGATATCGTTATCAACGCTGATGCTGAGGGTGCTACCGTAGCAACTGAGGAGGCTGCAGCAGAGACTACTACCGAGGAGCAGGCAGAGTAATCTGAGCCGCACCACCAGAGAGGGTGGGTAAAAAATTGAGCATTCGAGGGCCACGAATAGAGTGGAGTTGCTCAAGTAACCCGAGTCCCGAAAACACAGATAAAGGGGATGACTAAAAAGTAAATTTGTCATCCCCTTTATGTTATGAGGTTGAATAAAAAGATGTAGTTTTAGGCTTGCGATGCCCGAAAAAGCGGAGTTTACTGAGCGTAAATGAGCATTTTGAGGGCGAGCATAACGACAAAATACACTTTTTATTCAGCCTCTTTGTACATATATATGGTACACTCTTTGCGAGACGTGGTAGGAGTAAACTAATAAACAACACTCTTATGAAACGATTTTTACGCTACCTGCTGCCTATAGTACTCTGCTTCGTCGTTGGGTGGATATCGTCGATATTCCAGCGCGATGCACTCATCGAGTGGTATCCATACCTCAATAAGCCAAGCATCACACCGCCTAATACTCTATTCCCAATAGCTTGGTCAATCCTATATATCTGCTCTGGACTATCGTTCGGCCGACTATGGGATTTGGGCGAGAAACGTTATACGGGCCTGTGGTTCTTGATACTGGCTCTCAACTTCCTCTGGAGCCCTATGTTCTTCTTCGTCGAGTCGCCAATATCAGGATTGGCCATAATACTTATGCTCGACATCGCTGTGCTTAGCTATGTGCTACTAACGTGGCGCTCAAGTGCCCTTGCATCGATACTGATGATACCCTACTTAGCTTGGGTATGCTTCGCCTCATATATCAACTTTTACGTATGGCTATTTAACTAATTAACAATATCGTGGCAATAATCACATAAACCGTTAATTGAATATGAAAAAGTATGTTTGTACCGCCTGTGACTACGTCTATGACCCCGAGAAGGGCGATCCAGAGAATGGTATCGCAGCAGGCACCCCATTTGAGAAACTTCCAGACGATTGGGCCTGCCCTCTGTGCGGTCTTGGCAAGGAGGTATTCGTAGAGATGTAGAGACTCACGCAATGCCGTTAATGGGCCTACAATGAGTCTTGATAAGTTTAAATGAGTTACTATAAAGAGAAGGTTAACGCATATACCTCTCCTTCGTAGTAACTCATTTTAACTCATAGTAACACATATAATATACATAGATGGAAATTAACGAAAAATAATTTGTCGGAATTATTGGAGATTAGAAAAAAAGTACTACCTTTGCAGCGCATTATGCAAAAAACTAATAAATTTTTAAACGTATGAACAATTACGAAACCGTTTTCATTGTCACTCCCGTGCTCTCTGACGCACAGGTGCAGGAGGTAGCTGACAAATTCCAGGGCGTAATCACCGAGAACGGCGGTCAGATTGTGAATGTGGAGAACTGGGGCCTCAAGAAGCTCGCTTACCCTATTCAGAAGAAGACTACCGGTTTCTACTTCCTTGTAGAGTTTACTGGTGAGGGCTCTATCATCAACACTCTCGAGACACAGTATCGTCGCGATGAGCGCATCATTCGTTTCTTAACCTTCAAGCAGGACAAGTTCGCTGTTGAGTACTCTCAGAAGCGTCGTGCTAAGCTTGCTAACAAATCACAGGAGGAGTAAACTATGGCAGAGAACACACAGCAGGGTGCATCAGAGATTCGTTATCTCAACCCCGTATCAGTAGACGTTAAGAAGAAGAAGTACTGTCGCTTTAAGAAGCTCGGTATCAAGTATGTAGATTATAAGGACGGTGAGTTCTTGAAGAAGTTCCTTAACGAGCAGGGTAAGATTTTGCCACGTCGCCTCACTGGTACTTCTCAGAAGTTCCAGAAGAAGGTTGCTCAGGCTGTTAAGCGTGCTCGTCACCTCGCAATCCTTCCATTCGTAACCGATTGTATGAAATAATAAAGAGGAGGAAAGACTATGGAAGTAATTCTTATCAAAGACGTAGAGAACTTGGGCTACGCAAACGACATCGTTAACGTACGTCCTGGCTATGCCAACAACTACTTGATTCCTCAGGGTTTCGCTAAGGCTGCTACCGCTTCTGCAAAGAAGGTATTGGCTGAGAACCTCCGTCAGCGCGCTCACAAGGACGCTAAGATTTTGGCGGACGCTCAGGCTTTGGCCGAGACTATCAACAACCTTCACCTCACTCTCACAGCTAAGGCTGAGGAGGAGAAGATCTTCGGTGCTATCACCGCAGCTGACCTTGCAGCAGCTTTGCTCGAGAAGGGCGTAGAGGTAGACCGCAAGAACATCACTGTAGACTCAGTAAAGACTCTTGGCGAGTTCGAGGCTACTGTGAAGCTCCACCGCGAGGTTAAGGCTACTATCAAGTTTGCAGTAGTTGCTGAGTAAGCAATACACTAGATATACAACCTTGCGCAACGCAGATCCTTAGGGGTCTGCGTTGTTGTATTTCAGTGGGAAGAAGTAAATATCGTCACCCCGAGGAGGAGCAAGTATGAGTATGCGGAGTGTGATAACGCCACTATGCTCCGACGTGGGGGTCTTCCGCTGTTTATAGGGCCGTGTGGAGTGAGATTGATAGTCGTGCGTATCGTGCGCAGTGTGATTGCAACTCTTACGTATCAGTGCGGAAGTATAAACAAAGGAAGATCGCCACAGAATTGCATAGACCCAAGTGGGTATCACCACCGCTCGTAGATGCAATTCTTCGCGATGACGTATTGATATCATTTATTACTCCACCAGAATTTCAGACTGAGCCGCTATTAGATGTAATTCTTCGCGATGACGTACTATGTTATTAATTACTCCACCAGTATTATCGCCTGATCCCACAATCCTCGTGGTTTGCACAATGACGAAGAGGTTCAACCTCATTTTATTATCGCATTTAGACCTTTTGTTATAACGTAGTTATAATGTGCTACGATTAATTTGGATATTCGAAAAAAAATTTCTATCTTTGCTCTGAAAATATGAGGCTTGATATTTTACGAATAAGCATCTAACTATCAAACCATTACGTGTGAGTGACTTGAGATTGGGAGAGGTGTGAGCCTCTGTCTCTTGTTGCGCATATATTAGTTTTATGTAGTGCGACACAAACTAAACACATACAAACAAACAATTTTTATTAATTAAAACAACACACAATGAAAAAGCTTTTATCTTTTTTGGCGTTGGCTCTCTGTTTTGTAGCCTGCCAGAATGAGGCTGTGGAGAGTGTAAGCAACGGCGACTTAGCCAACGTTGTTCTTACTATCGACGCTCCAGAGCTTGGCGTGACACGTGCTGATGACGATGCAAATGCTGCCAAGAACAGTGCGTTTGGTGCAATCGACTTCCTTAGCGATGCCGATTGGGCTAACTACGATTTGCGTTACATCCTCGAGGTGTACGCTGCTGACGAGAATGGTACAGGTGAGCCTATCTATCGTGAGCGTTTGGTAAACTGCTTGGACAAGTATGCTCCAACTACTTTCGAGTTGCGTCTTGTTCCTGGCCGCGACTACAAGTTCGTTGTATTTGCTGACTTCGTAGCTGAGGGCAACGCAGAGCTCACTGAGCCTGCTGACAAGCTTGCTATCAAGGACCTCTACTACAACACAGCAGACCTTCGCAACATCTCGGCTATCACTAACGAGCCTACTTGGAACGCTATGAACGAGATTCGTGATGCTTACTTCATCACTAAGAATGTACACGTTACAACTGGTCTTAACGAGACTCTTACCTTGACTCGTCCATTCGCTAAGTTGCGTGTTATCGCTACTGACCTTGATTACATCAAAGGTTACTCAACTCCAGGTTATGTGGAGGTTACCTACAAGAACGAGACTATCTACAAGTCATTCAACGCTGTAAATGGCGAGCTCAACGAGGAGATGACTGGTGACGAGCTCTCTTATGGCTATAATGTTAGCAAGGCTATCCCTTACACTGCTGGTTACGATGAGTTCTCTACAAACCAGACTCTCTTCACCGACTACCTCTTGGCTAAGGAGGGTGAGCAGACTGCAGTAAACTTCGAAATGGTTGTTTACGAGTCTAAGGGCGGCCGTGAGATCCACAGCCAGGATTTCAGCACTCAGATTCCTATCCAGCGCAACCACCTTACTACTATCATTGGTGACTTGCTCACTACTCAGGCAAACATCACTATCGAGATCAACGACAACTTCGAGGATGAGTTTGTTATCGGCTGGGGCGATGATAACGCTACTAAGATCAACGTATGGAACGCTGGCGAGTTGAACACTGATGGCGACTACACATTCGTTGTTAATGGTGAGAATGATTTCAAGGTAACTGTTAACGGCGCTGCTGTTAAGAATCAGAAGCTTACTGCTGGTGACTATGTATTGGCACAGGACGCTAAGGAGGGTGCTGAGCTCACATTCACTGTTGAGGAGCTTCAGGCTAACGAGACTACACGTGCATTGGCTAACGTTGAGGTAATCGGCGGTACAATGGAGGTTGTTGTTAATGGCGAGGAGTATGCAATCACTCTTGACCTCGTTCTTCAGTTCGTTGAGAACAAGGACGTTCGTCACGCTATCTACACTTACGAGGGTCCTATCTCCTTCGGTAAGGTGCTTGAGACTCCTGAGGTTAAGGCTGCTGTTGAGGGAAACGTAATCACTCTTACTTGGAATGCTGTTGATGGTGCTACCTCATACACTGTTTCTGGTGTTGCTGAGATGCCAGTTGTTACTGAGGAGACTTCATACGTATTCACTGGTGAGTACGAGACTGAGTATACATTCACTGTTGTAGCTGTTAGCGACGACCTCGCTTCACAGCCATACACCGTAGTTGTTATTACTGAGGCTGCTCCTGTTGTTGAGGATGGTTACAAGCTCTACTTCCACAATGTTGCTGAGTGGTCTAAGGTTTATGCTCACATCTGGGCTAACGAGGGCGAGGATCTCGGCCTTGAGTCTGTAGAGTGGCCAGGTCGTGAGCTTACTGAGACTGAGGAGCTTGATGGCGTTACTTACTATGTATTCCAGCTCCCAGCTGAGGCTACTGGTAAGACCGTAAACGTTGTATTCAACGATGGCGCTGGCTCACAGACTAAGGATCTCTCAGGTGTAGTTGAGGGTAACCTCTTCTTCGACAACTACGTAGAGCCAGTAGCTCCATCAGAGGTTGTCCTCTACTTGCAGCCTAATCAGAATTGGAATGCAGACAATGCTCGTTTCGCTGCTTACTTCTTCGGCAATGGCGAGACTTGGGTAGATATGACTCTTGTTGAGGGCGAGACTAACATCTACGCTGTTACTGTTCCTGCTGGCTTCGAGAACATCATCTTCTGCCGTATGAATCCTGGTGCTGCTGCTAACAACTGGAACAACAAGTGGAATCAGACTGCTGACCTTACAGTTCCTACTGATGGCACTAACCTCTACACCGTAACCGAGAACACTTGGGATAAGGGCGGTGGCGTATGGAGCGTTTACACAGCGGCATCTGCTCCTGTTGAGCCTACAGTTCTTGCAACTCCTGTTGTAACTGCTGTTGCTAAGGAGAACACCGTAACTCTTACTTGGGAGGCTGTTGAGAACGCTGCTCAGTATGGTATCACCGTAGGTACTGAGATGCCTGTATTCGTTGAGGAGACTACTTACACATTCACTGGCGAGTACGAGACTGAGTACACATTCAACGTTGTAGCTGTTCCTGCTGACGAGGAGAAGTTTGCTGTTTCTGAGGCTGCTGTTGTTACTGCTACTACCGAGGCTGCTCCAGTTGTTGAGCCAACTTACACAACTGTTGCTGAGTTCTTGGCAGCTGATGTTGATGATGCTACATTCTACACATTGAAGGGTACTATCACACGTGTTGCTAACACTAATTACGGCAACTTCGACCTTACTGATGAGACAGGTACTATCTATGTATATGGTCTTTACAGCGAGGATGGTGCTACTAACAAGTACTGGGCAGCTTCAGGTGCTCAGCTTGGCGATGATATCGTAATCAGCGCTGTACGTGCAGAGTACAATGGTTCAGCACAGGCTGGTTCGGCTCGTTTCTTGGGTCTTACTTCTCCTGGTACACTTGCTTTCTGGTCATTCTCTAAGACCGCTACTACTTTCACATCAACTGGTGGCGAGCAGGTTATCACTGTTGATGCTTACAACTTGACTGACGCTGTCTCTGTTGCATCTGACAATGCACAGTTCACTGCATCATATGCTGATGGTACTTTGACCATCACTGCTGCTGAGAACACTACTACTGAGACTATCAATGGTAACATCACTGTTACTGCTGGTGCTTTGAAGCAGGTTATCACTGTCGCTCAGGGTGGTGTATCAGTAGGTGGCGGTACCGAGGTTGTTGCTGAGGCTACAATGAATAGCTTCGGTTGGGCTAACTCAAATAGTGTTACGGAGGCTAAGATTGATGACAACGTAACTGTTAAGTTCTTCCAGGGCGGTGCTTCTACAGCTCCTGCATACTACACTTCAGGTGAGGCTGTACGTCTCTATCAGAATGGTGCATACATGACTGTTTCAGCAAATGGTAAGACAATTAAGTCTATGGAGATTACATTTGCTAACAATATGTACTATGTAGCTGCTGATAGTGGAGAACTTACTGAGGAGGCTGCAACTCGTACATGGACAGGTGATGCTACTGAGGTAAAGATTACATGTACTGGTACTGATAAGAACCACCGTGCATACATTGCCGCAATCAAGGTTACTTACGTTGACTAAGTAATTTGATTCAATACCTTCAAAGGCACTCGGCCGAAGCCGAGTGTCTTTTTTTTTGTTTGGGGCGTAGAGGGGTGGCGCGTAGAGGATCGAGGGAAGTTCGTGCCTAAAGGCGATGAAGAGTAGTGCGCGCCTGCGGCGCTAAAGGGAGATTAGGGAATTTAGTGAGATTAAGGAGTTTAGCGCCAGCGACAACGGTTTAACGCACAAACCTCTCCGTCATAGAGACTCATTATAACCCATCGAAACTCATAGTAACCCACTCTCACGCCAACAACAACCCCACAACTGCACCAACCTCATTGTTCCCTTCACTATCCTTTAGCTCGCGTCAGCGAGCGAACTACCCTTTAGCTCAGAAGGCGCGCACTACCCTTAACTCTTCACGCGCAAGCTAACCCCTCGCACCAGCACGCAGCGCAAGTCTCGCAAACCTAACGGCTTTTCTATAATAATTTCGGCACATTGTTCGTTTATTCAAAAATATTGTGTAACTTTGTGCGCTTATGCGCATAAGCGCAAGTAACAACAGACGATGATGAGAGCTTTTGGCGGATATATAGTGACTTTGGTTGCAACAGTGATGCTCGTAGCGTCGTGCAGCGTGGTAAACGAGGCCATAAAGTCTGGCGACCCGCAGTACGCATATCAGCAGGCGGTGATGCTCTACGACAACGGTAAGTGGGACAAGGCTTCGTCGCTATTCGAGGCGTGCAGACATATATATATGGGTACGCCACGCGAAGACTCACTATCGTTCTACAACGCGCGTTGCAAGTTCAAGCTCCACAGTTGGGATGAGGCATCGACGCTCCTCGACGAGTATCGACGTAAGTTCGGACGTAGCCCTTTTATAGAGGAGGCTGAGGGTATGTATGCCCTATGTCACTACTATATGGCACCGCCCCCAGAGCGCGACCAGACGATGACCTCGCAGGCGATAATAGCCATTACAGAGTTTATGTCGCGATACCCCGAGTCGGAGAACTACGACGAGTTTCAGGATATGCTCGACAACCTCACCGACCGACTGATGGAGAAGAGTTATATGAACGCCTACACGTACTTCAAAATTGGTCGTTACAAGGCCGCAATAGTAGCCTTTAAGAACGCGATGAAGCAGTATCCCGAATCGCCACGCACCGAAGAGATGATGTACTACGCCACGGTAGCGGCATATCGCTTAGCCGAAAACTCGGTAGAGTCGAAGCAGCTCGATCGTTACCTCGCAATGCTCGACCACTACTATTCGTTCCTCGCCGAGTACCCCGAGTCGAAGCACATAAAGGAGTTGGAGCGTATGGCTAAGGCGTCGCGAAACTTCATCGACAAAAACCGTACGACAGAGGATAGCGCAGATATATAGCAACACTGCGCATAGGAACACAACAGCAGATAAATATAAACAACAAAATAGAAGCTATGGAGATTAAGAAGAACGTTCCCAGCAACACCGTAACACGCAAGTTGGTAGACCTCGACAGCCCAACAGGCAACATCTACGAGAGCATCAACATCATCGCTCGTCGTGCCAACCAGATTGCAATAGAGCTTAAGGCTGAGCTCACACGTAAGCTCGCCGACTTCTCAGCACCTACAGATAGCGCTGTGGAGGAGACCTTCGAGAACCGCGAGCAGATAGAGATATCGCGCCACTACGAGCGTCTGCCTAAGCCTGCGCTCATTGCTACCGAGGAGTTCCTCGATGGCGACATCTACTTCCGTCGTGGCTCGGAGAAGTAGGAACACCCTACCCCTCTTAAAATATTAAAGAGTAAGATAATGCTTAACGGAAAGCACATAATACTCGGCATAACAGGCAGCATAGCAGCTTACAAGGCAGCTATGCTGTGCCGTCTTTTAGTCAAGGAGGGTGCTGAGGTGCGTGTAGTGATGACACCCCTGGCCAAGCAGTTTATAACGCCCCTGACGATGGCTACGCTATCGAAGCACCCCATACTCGTGGAGTTCTTCAACCCCGAGAATGGCGAGTGGAACTCACACGTGTCGCTCGGCGAGTGGGCCGACCTGATGCTCATAGCACCAGCAACGGCAAATACGCTTGCCAAGATGACTACGGGCATAGCCGACAACCTTCTGATGACCACATACCTCTCGGCACGTGCAAAGGTGGCCGTAGCACCAGCTATGGACCTCGATATGTATGCTCACGTGACCACGCAGCAGAATCTCCGCACCTTAGCCGAGCGCGGCGTGGCAATAATAGAGCCTGAGGCTGGCGAGCTTGCCTCGGGACTCGTGGGCAAGGGACGTATGGCCGAGCCTGAGGAGATTGTGGAGCAGGTAAAGAGAATCTTGGCTGGCAATAACGCAAAGACCCTATCGGGTAAGCGATACATAGTCACCGCAGGAGCTACGATAGAGGCGATAGACCCCGTAAGGTTTATCACCAACCACTCATCGGGCAAGATGGGCTACGCCATTGCTGGCGAGCTGGCACAGCGTGGTGCTGAGGTGACGCTGATAACGGGACGCACGTCGCTGGCGACGCCCTACGGCGTGAAGCGCGTAGAGGTGGTCTCGGCAGAGGATATGTACAATGCGGCGGTCGAGGCGTGGCGCGAGGCTGACGGTGGCGTGATGTGTGCCGCAGTGGCCGACTACACCCCCGTGACGGTGGCTGACCATAAGCTCAAGAAGTCGGATGACGATATGGTCATAGAGCTTAAGCGCACGAAGGATATAGCCAAAGAGCTTGGAGCTAAGAAAGAGGGTCGCATACTCGTAGGCTTTGCTCTCGAGACCGACAACGAGGAGGCTAATGCCGAGGGTAAGCTCGAGCGCAAGAACTTCGACTTTGTGGTACTCAACTCGCTACGCGACAAGGGTGCTGGCTTCCGTGGCGACACCAACAAGGTGACAATCATAGACCGCGAGGGTCGCACGGAGCATCCACTGATGTCGAAGCGCGAGGTGGCACGTATAATAGTAGATAAGATTGAGAGCCTAAACCAATAACAGAGAATGCTTAAGAGCCTAAAGATAGAGAACTACGCACTCATTGAGAGCCTCAGTGTCGAGTGGGATAAGAGCCTAAACATCATCACTGGTGAGACAGGTGCTGGTAAATCGATACTCCTCGGCGCCCTGGGTCTGCTACTCGGAGCTAAGAACGAGGGACAGGCACTCAAGGACCTCGAGCGCAACTGCATAATTGAGGCTACGTTCGACATCGAGGGCTACGGTCTGGAGACTCTGTTCGAGGATAACGACCTCGACTACGAGAGTGAGATGACCATACGTCGCGTTATCACGCCAGCAGGCAAGAGTCGTGCTTTTGTGGGCGATATGCCTGTGCAGCTAAGCCTGCTCAAGGAGTTAGGCTCACGACTTGTCGATATACACTCGCAGCACCAGAACCTGATACTCTCATCCGAGGAGTTTCGTATCTCGGTGCTCGACACACTCGCGGCAAACAGCGAGATCGCGACGCGATACACTACCCTACTTTACTCTTTGCAGAGGCTACGCAGCGACTACCGCACGATGTGCGAAGAGATGGAGGCTGCACGCCGCGATGAGGAGTGGCTACGATACACCGTAGAGGAGCTACGTGCCGCAAAGCTCAAGCCGGGAGAGCAGGCCGAGACCGAGCAGCTGCTGGCGACATTGGAGAGTGCCGACCGCATAAGTGAGGCGCTGACCACACTGCGCAACACATTAGACGACGAGGAGTTAGGCGCTGTGGTAGCCCTCTCACGCTCAGAGCGCGACCTCGGGGCGTTAGGTGAGCACTATGCCGCAGGAGCAAGCCTCGCCGAGAGGCTTAAGTCGGTAGTTGCCGAGCTTAAAGATATAAGCTCTACGGCCGCAGACCAGGCCGAGCGCATAGATGCCGACCCTGAGCGCATACAGCAGCTGAGCGAGAGGCTGAGCACCATATACTCGCTCGAGATGAAGCACCGCGCAGAGTCGTACGACGACCTATTAGATAAGTTCGCAGAGCTGGAGGCTCGCCTGGCTACGATAGATAACAGCGACGCCGAGATTCGGGCTATGGCCGAGCGCATAGAGGCTGCCGAGGCGGAGTGTAGGGCCGCGGCCAACGAGCTGAGCGCAAGCCGTAAGGAGGTCTGCCCGAAGCTCGAGAGCTACATCGAAGATATGCTCCATATGCTCGGTATGGAGGATGCACGCTTCGTAGTTGAGATTGGCTCGGCAGAGAAGTTTACACCTACGGGACGTGACTGCGTGGCATACCTATTCACCGCTAATCGCACCTCGAAACCCAGTGCCGTGGAGCGCATAGCATCGGGAGGCGAGCTATCGCGTATTATGCTTGCACTCAAGTCGTTGCTGGCAGAGCGCAGGTCGCTACCTACGGTGATATTCGACGAGATAGATACGGGTGTATCGGGCCGCGTTGCCGACGCTATGGGCGACATCATCGCCAAGCTATCTGAGTCGATACAGGTCATTGACATCACCCACTTGCCACAGGTGGCCTCGAAGCCTGGTACTCACTTTGTGGTCTACAAGGAGTCGGGACACAGCAACATACGCCGTCTGAGCAAGGCCGAGCGCGTAGACGAGATTGCAAAGATGCTATCAGGTAGCTCGATTACCGACGCGGCACGCAAGCAAGCCAAGATACTCTTAGGCTAAGACTAAACGGAATATAAATATCGTCACCCCGAGGAGGAGCAAGTATTAGTTTGTGGAGAGTGATAACGCCACTATGCTCCGACGTGGGGGTCTTCCGCTGTTTATAGGGCCGTTCGGAGTGTGATTGATAGGGCTCAGTCGTAAATTCCGGTGGGGATTGAAAGAGTAGTTCGCTCGCTAAACGAGAGAGACGAGAGGGACGAGAGAGACGAGAGAGACAACAACGAAGTCTGGTATCATCTTTCTCTGTTGTCTCTGCTGTCTCTGTAGTCTCTGTAGTCTCTGTAGTCTCTGTGGTCTCTATTGTCACAGAATTGCATAGGCCCAAGTGGGTATCACTGCCGCTATTAGATGCAATTCTTCGCGATGACGTATTGATATCATTTGTTGCTCCACCAGAATTATTGCCTGATCCAAAAATGCCGTCGATGGGTAGTACTTTGCGTACGTTCCACAGACGGCACTTATTATTAGCGGCAATAGATGCTGCTTACCACAACAAATTAGAGTAGCTTCTTCTTCGACGGTATCACCACAAAATCCTTAAGATAGAAGGGCTCAAAGTAGGCCAAGTCCTCGAAACGTGAGGCGTTGAAGGCCTCCTCTGCAAGGCGGACAATACCACGCGCAGAGGGCGACACGCTGACGCAGAGTGCATCATCAAGTACCTCGGCACACTTCTGTGCTCCGTTACCAAAGAGCACAATACGCCCCTTCTGGCGCCACTCTGAAAAACTCTCTGCATCGATAACCTCGGCCGAAACATCGGTCAACGAGTCTCCCGAGGTGCTAAATATCTGAGTATATACCTCCATACGACGTGCATCGACCATAGGAACAAGGTAGGCGCCCGCCCACTCGTTATCCTCGAGGTCGAGGATGCCTGCGTCAAAGTCCTCGCGCGCAACCTCCGTAAGGGCATCGAGCGAGCCGATGGCGATAAGCGGAATGTCGAGAGCGTAGCACATACCCTTAGCAAACGACACGCCGATGCGCAGTCCTGTATATGAGCCAGGGCCTTTGCCCACAGCAATAGCATCGAGGTCATCGGGCTGCACGCCAGTCTCCTTGAGGAGCTCATCGACAAACAACGCCACCTTCTTCGCGTGGTCACGCCCCTCGTCACTCTCGCGCAGCGCCATAAGCTCGCCATCTTTGGCAAGGGCTACGGAGCAGATATCTGTTCCAGTCTCTATTGATAATATAAGTGCCATATATTCAATTTATTACATTTATTACCTGCGACCAGCCTTCATAGCCTTGTCCATCTCGCGCTTGGCGTCATTCTCCTTAATATACTCGCGCTTGTCGTAAGACTTACGGCCACGAGCAAGGCCGATGGCCACCTTAGCCAAGCCCCTATCGTTGATGAAGAGCCTAAGGCCCACAACCGTGAGTCCACGATCCTGGAGCGAGCGCTGCAGCTTGTTAAGCTCCTTGCGGTTGAGCAGCAGCTTACGGTCGCGCTTAGGCACGTGGTTGTTGCACGTACCCCACGTGTACTCGGCGATGTTGACATTACGAATCCACAACTCGCCACGCTCGAAGTAGCAGTACGAATCGACAAGCGAGGCCTTGCCGAGGCGCAGAGACTTAATCTCGGTGCCGACAAGAACGATACCTGCGATATACTCCTCCAAAATCTCGTAGTCGAAGGTCGCACGCTTATTGCGTATGTTTACATTTTTATAGTCTGCCATAGTCAAATAATCAATACCTTAAGCTCCGTAAATACCTTATTCTACGTCGCATATTTTTCGCTCCGTCACGCTCCCTCGGCACGTCTTTTGCCACTTGTCGAGGTGGGTGGGCCCGGATAAAGGTAACTAATTCTTTTATCTTTGATATGTTTTACACATCTTTTAAGTTTATTTTCTGTTTGCACACTGCCAGCGTAGTGATACGTCGGCGCTCCGAGGCCCACCCTTTTTCACTTAGCCATAAGCCAGCGTGCTAAATAAGCCTGCCGAGGTTCTTCGATATCACCACACGTGCCGACTTATACTTGGCCAGCAGAGCCAGGATAGACTCTAAATCCTCGCCCTCGACAACCAAACGCGCCTGAAGCTCTGCGATGCGATTATCTAAATATCGCCACTTGTAGAGCGACACAGCCTTAGGCACTGCCACAGCGAGCTGCTCCTCGACGCTCTCGATATGCACATCCTTCTGCTCCCAAATCTTGCTGATGACGTAGTTGTCGTCTGCGGTGAGCAGATCGATGCTCACACGGCTAAGGTTGGGATCGTGGTGGTTGATAAATATGTGCGACGGCACCTCCACACCCTCACCCAGTCGCTCCCACTCAGATCGGTAAAGTTCCATAATCGTGCGATATACATCGATACTGAACTGCAGGTTATCTTCGTCGAGTTGCTGGAATATGTAGCTTGCAACGTTAAACTCTATGACCTGATTATTATCGTCGAGGGCCGAGCAGTTGCAGTGACCATACTTTATAAGGTACTTTGTCAGGTCACGCTCCAGAGTCTCCGATGTCGTTCCTGCGGTATAACTCTTGCCCCAGGGCGCATCTGAAGGCGTCTGAGGCTTCTCGACATATAGCGACGAGGCGGTAGCCTTCTGCCTCTCGCGCAGCTGCTGACGCTGAAGGAAGTCCTGGGCCTCGCCATTACCCTTGATGCCATCTAACTTACGAGCTACTGCCACAGCGAGCGTCTGCTGGTCGATGGCCATAATCTCGGCACAGTAGCGCACATACTCCGAGCGCTTAATTTCGTCGGGGATAAGGGCTATAGAGCCTACCATATCGTTGATTGCTGCCGAGCGCTTAAGCGGGTCACCCGTGGCCTCGCCAAGCAAGAGGCGTGCCTTGAAGGCCAGGAAATCCTGGGAGTTATCCTTGATATATGCTCTCAGCGTCTCGGAGTCATTGGCTCGAGCAAAGGTGTCGGGGTCGTGCTCCTCGGGAAGAAGCACTATGCGCACGTTCATACCCTCCTTGAGGATGACGTCGACACCACGCAGCGCCGCCTTGACACCTGCAGCATCGCCATCGAACATAAGCGTGACATTCTGCGTAAAGCGGCCCAAGAGGCGCACCTGCTCCTCGGTAAGCGACGTACCCGACGAGGCAACGACATTCTCTACGCCTGCCTGATGCATCGATATAACGTCGGCATAGCCCTCGACAAGTATCGCCGTATCCTCCTGCTGTATGGCCTTCTTAGCAAAATAGAGGCCATACAACTCGCGGCGTTTGTTATATATATCGCTCTCGGGCGAGTTCTGATACTTGGCAACCTTCTTATCCGTACGCAACGTACGACCGCCGAAGCCCACGATACGGCCAGAGATATTATGGATTGGGAATATCACTCTATCGTAGAACCTATCGCGCAGACGACCATCGCTCTCGCGCTCAATGCTGAGACCTGTCGATAGCAGAAACTCGCGCTGATAGCCTGCCGAAATTGCCTCCTGCGAAAACCTATCGCCCGACGAGGGGCAGAAGCCGAGGCCAAAGCGGTTGATGGTGGCGTCGGAGAAGCCACGCAGCGAGCTGAAGTAGCTAAGGGCCACGCTGCGACCCTCATCCTCGGTCATCATATAGCGACGGAAGTACTCCATAGCCCACCCGTTAAGCGCAAACATACTCTCGCGGCTGTTGTTGCGAGCTATATCCTCGTCGGTCATAGCCTCCTCGCGTACCTCGATGCCGTAGCGCTTGGCGAGGATGCGCAGCGCCTCGGGATAGGTGGCACTCTCGCTCTCCATAACGAAGTTTACTGCGTTGCCCGACTTGCCGCAACCGAAACACTTGTATATGCCACGTGCTGGTGACACCTTGAACGAGGGCGTCTTCTCCTGATGGAATGGACAGCAGGCCTCGTAGTTGGTACCCTTGCGACGCAACGTGACATAGTCACCCACAATATCTACGATATTGAGAGCGGCATATATCCTATCTATAGTTTCGCGATCAATCATTGCGCAAAGATAGCAAAAAGTATGGAATCTCCACCACTTGAAGCATACTTAGCTGTAAAAACCTTACTGTAGAGGATGCGTCATTATGACGCAAAGTATGGAATCTCCACCACTTGAAGCATACTTAGCTGTAAAAACCCTACTGTAGAGGATGCGTCATTATGAGAAATAAAAGTATAAAAGAGGTATGGGGCGAGGTTTTACCGCGGCTACAGGAGTCCTGCCTTGTAATACTTTACGATATGTTCGAGCATCTCATCCTCGCCATCGGGGTCGTACTCGAGCTTCAGGTCATTGCCAAAGAGCTTAGCCATAGCCTGATAGAAGCCTGCAGTGAATCCCGAGCGAAAGTCCTTGATGATACCAAATACCGTATGGTTTGTCTCGCGGTCGATGAGCTTGAGAAGTATCTTACCCTCGTAGCGCGTCATCTTCCAGAGCATAGGAGTAATCTCCTCCTTCAGAGCATCCTCAATGGCCTTAGTATAGGCCTTGCGATCCTTGCGACGCTCATACTTGGCAAGCTCTTCGTCGAGGTTCTCCATACGCTTTGCCGCCTCGATGGCCAGGGGGTATACCTTCTTCACGGCACGCACCATACGCTGGTAGTTCTTCAAGTCGCGCGCACGGTGATATATCCTCACCTCGGGGAGCGTGACGTAGAGCGTAGAGTCGCCACGGTTGTCAACACCCCAGTGTATGCTCCTCGCGCCACGCACACGCTTGTAGCGCTGCGCCGAGACCTCGTCGCAGGCCGTAAGCAGCAAAAGAGCCACCAGGAGAGTGTTTAGGAGTCGTTTCATACGACAAATATAACGTTTTTTCTGTGGGGAAAATTACTGAGAGGGAAATTTATTTGACGCGTATCGACAATTGGCAGAGGGGCGAGCGTGGGAATCTCATTATGTGAAAGTGTGGCTTGCGCGTGGAGGGTTAAGGGTAGTTCGCTCGCTGGCGCGAGCTAAAGAGTAGTTCGCAGGCAGAGCCTGCTAAAGAGTAGCTCGCTCGCCTAAAGCGAGCTAAAGGGTAGTTAAGGGAGCAGGAAGGCAAGTGCGGTTGTGGCGTTGCCGCTGGCGTTGTCGCTGGCGAGTGAGTGGGTTACGATGAGTTGCTATGAGTTACTATGGGTTACTATGACGGCAAGGTCAGTGCGGCAAACCGTTGTCGCTAACACTAATCACCTTAAGCTCCTTAATCTCCTTAAACTCCTTAATCACCAAGAAAAAAGGCCATACGGGAGACTCCGTATGACCCTCTGGTGGTTGAGCTACCGAGATTCGAACTCAGAATAACAGAACCAAAATCTGCTGTGTTACCGTTACACCATAGCTCAATCGTTGCTCGTAAGCGGTGCAAAGATAGTGTAAAGATTTGAAACCGCAAAATTTTTCGCTACTAATGATTTGCCAATGGTCGGCGTATGTTCCGATGCTGGCTCCGTAGAGCCACCGCAAGACTACCGCTTAGCGTTTATCAAGGCGCGATACTCACTCGGCGTCATACCCATCTCGCGGCGAAAGAGACGCGAAAGATGATGCGGATACTTAAACCCCAGGGCGTAGCTTATCTCGCTGATGCTGTGGCGGCCATAATGCAGCTGGTGCATCACCTCGTTGATTATAAAGTGGTGGATATATGTTTGTGCCGACAGCGACATAGTGTTGCGCACCACATCGCCTAAGTAGTTTGCCGAGATACCGAGCTGACGAGCACACGAGGCCACCGTAGGTAGTCGTTTGTCGTTGCTCGGAGCGAGGTGCAGATAGTCGTCGAGGAGCTTATTGAGGTTGTTGATGATAGTGCGCGACGAGTTCTTCATCGCCGAGTGCTGGCGCTCGTAATAGCGCATACTGACGTTCAGCAGCACGGCGATACCTGCGGCCAATATGCGCGAGGAGAACCTATCCTCGGGGGTCTCTATCTCCTCGCGGATACTCTGCATACAGTTGACGATAATCCTACACTCGTTGGCGGTCAGGGCGAGGAGGTTGCACGACGTAGAGTTGAAAAATGGATACTCGAAAAGTCGACTGTAGAGTAGCGTGTTCTTCATCAGCTCGCCATCGAACGTAAGCAGCCAGCCAGAGTAGCTGGGAGGCACATCGTCGAGGTGGCGCTCATACTGCCCCGGGGCGTAGAATACCAGCGAGGCCTCGCGGTCGGTCCAGTGCCGATGCGAGTTTGTCGACGACCAATAGCAGGCTATGGCAAATATGCCGAAGTGTTTGGGAAAGAAGTCAGCCTTGTCGGCATTCTCGAATCGGATAATCGTAACTTGTGGATGCTGAGGAGCTATGCCCAGCACTCTGTTAAACTCGGCAATATCGCTAAGCTCAACAACATCTTTTTTTGTATCCATACCTCATCATTTTAAGCTAACATAGTATGCAATTAGTGGCCGAAATATCACTTCAGTAATATTGGTTAAAAGTTCGGTAATCTATCTATTGTACGAATAGCACTACCCACCTACCTTTGCACCGTCGATATTTGGCCAGTGCGTATCGTCCTTACAACATATGATGAGGCTTTCATTTGGGTAACAGTTGTTTGGACTTTGGGGGAGCGCACTGGCTTTTTCTCTATTCTACATTCTACATAGCTATACTAATAGTTACTACACATCATCTGTTTTGGTTAATCTGGCTACAGTTTACCAAGAAACTTCTCGCGGTTGACGATAAATCGCGTATGGTGTCCCTCGCCGATGAGTTTATCGCCATCGTAGGCCTCAATCTTAAAGCTCAGCTTGCGCCCCTCTATCGCCGTTAGCTCGGCAATAGCACTTATGGTGTTACCCACCTTCGACGCCTTGATGTGCGACGTTGCTATCTCGGTGCCTACGGTAGTATCGCCCTCGTCGAGGTGTAGAGCCACAGCGAGCATCGCCGCATTCTCCATAAGAGCAATCATCGCCGGCGTAGCCAACACAGCCATATCGCCCGAACCTATAAACTCGGCAGTGTTGCCCTCCATCACGCGCATCACGCTCTGATGCTTAAGTCCTATCTCTAACATATCTTCAATTTTACGGTTGTTACTAATGCAAAGATACGAAAAAGTTTTGAAATTTGCAATCAGCCCCAAACAGCTAATTGCAAATTTCAAAACTTTTTGTTATCTTTGTGCGATTATAGCTACCGCTTTAGACTAATATTAATAAACAGATACTATGAATATTTCTTTCAACTGGCTAAAACGCTATCTCGACGCCGACGTCACCGCAGAGCGTCTCGCTGAGATTCTCACAGAGTTAGGACTCGAAGTCGAAGAGTTTGAGAAGATTGAGACCATAAAGGGTGGACTTAAGGGTGTCGTCGTGGGCGAGGTGCTCACCTGCGAGGATCATCCCGACTCAGACCACCTACATATCACCACCGTTGACGTGGGTGCTGAGGCTCCCCTCCAGATAGTATGTGGCGCAGCAAACTGCCGCAAGGGACTTAAGGTTATGTGTGCTACGGTAGGCGCAGTGCTATATCCCATCGACTCGGACGAGGAGTTCAAAATCAAGCGTAGCAAGATACGTGGCGTTGAGTCGCTCGGTATGTTATGCGCCGAGGATGAGCTGGGCATAGGTCGCAACCACGAGGGTATTATGGAGCTTCCTGCCGACGCCGTAGTGGGCACCTCGGCAAAGGAGTATCTCCACATCGCCGACGACTATCTTATCGGCATAGGCTTGACACCCAACCGCGTAGATGCCGCCTCGCACATAGGCGTAGCGCGCGACGTAGCGGCATACCTAAAGAGCCGTGGCGAGAGAGTGGAGTATCGTCTGCCCTCGGTCGAGGAGTTCAAAGTTGACGACACGTCACGTAAGATAGAGGTAGAGGTGATAAACAGCGAGGCAGCACCACGCTACGCAGGCATCACGGTGAGTGGCTGTAAGATAGCGCCATCGCCCGAGTGGATGCAGAACGAGCTACGTGCCGCAGGTATAAACCCCAAGAACAACCTTGTCGACATAACCAATTATGTGCTCTTCGAGCTCGGACAGCCGCTCCACGCCTTCGATGCCGACAAGATTGAGGGCGGCAAGGTGGTAGTACGCTCAGCTACCGAGGGAGAGAAGTTCGTTACGTTAGACGACGTAGAGCGCACGCTCACGGCCAACGACCTTATGATCTGCTCGGCAGAGCGACCTATGTGTATCGCGGGCGTTTACGGTGGTAAGGAGTCGGGCATCAGCGACGAGACGGTAAACGTATTTATCGAGAGCGCCTACTTCCACCCCGTATGGGTGCGTAAGACCGCTAAGCGCTTCGGCCTTAACACCGACGCATCGTTCCGCTTCGAGCGCGGCATAGACCCCAACATCCAGGTATATGCTCTTAAGCGTGCAGCAATGCTTATGAAGGAGCTGGCTGGCGGCCGCATAACCTCCGAGATTATCGATATCAACCCACGCCCTGCGCAGCACTTCGAGTTTGAGTTCTCGCTCGACCGCGCGCGCAAACTCATAGGTAAGGATATCCCCGAGGCTACCATCCTCGGCATTCTCGAGGCGTTAGAGGTCGAGGTGCGTGGTCGCGAAGGCGAGGTGCTCAAGGTCGCCGTACCACCCTACCGCGTAGATGTGCAGCGCGAGGCCGACCTTGTAGAGGATGTGCTACGCGTATATGGCTACAACAATATCGAGATTTCGGACCACGTCAACTCTACGTTGTCATACGCTCCAAAGCCAGACAAGAGTCGTCTGCAGAACATAGCTTCGGACTACCTCACAGCAGGCGGATTTACCGAGATTATGTCGAACTCGCTCACCAAAGCATCGTACTACGAGGGTTGCACTACATACCCCGTGGAGCGCTGCGTAAGGATTCTTAACCCTCTGTCGCAAGATCTCAACGTTATGCGTCAGACGCTGCTATTCAACGCACTGGAGGCCGTAGAGCTAAATGTTAACCGCCGCAATGCTAACCTCAGGATGTACGAGGTGGGCAACTGCTACGCCTACGCCGAGGCGAAGGCTTCGGAGGATAACGTGCTGGCTAAGTACGAGGAGAGCTTCCGTATAGGCATCACCGTAACGGGCTTGGCTACGCAGCTCTCGTGGAACAGCAAGGCCGAGGCATCGTCGTTCTTCACGCTGCGCGCCGCTGTTGAGCGCCTACTCAAGCGCTTCGGCATCGACATCTACGCGCTGCAGTGCGAGGGTCTAGAGTCGGATCTCTACGCCGATGCAATAGTATTCAAGCAGGGACCTAAAGAGGTTGTGCGTATGGGTGTTGTATCGCCCGTGGTGCGCAAGAAGTTCGACATCAAGCAGGAGGTATACTACGCCGAGATCGACTTCGACCAGCTTATCAAGATGACCAAGAAGGCTAAGGTGCAGTTCAAGGAGCTCTCTAAGTTCCCCGAGGTTAAGCGCGACTTGGCACTGCTGGTAAATAAGAGCGTCACCTTCGCCGAGCTCCGCGCCATAGCCTTTGCTGCGGAGAAGAAGCTACTTAAGTCGGTGTCACTCTTCGATGTCTACGAGGGTGACAAGCTCCCCGAGGGCAAGAAGTCATACGCCCTGAGCTTCATCCTCGAGGATAGAAACCAGACGCTTACCGACAAGCAGATTGAGCGCACTATGGCCAACATCCAGGCACAGCTCGAGCAGAAGGCTGGTGCCGAGGTGAGAAAGTAGTCGCCAAAGCGCTATCGTCGTTACGTAATGCCTCCCTAAGCAATGCGAAGGGTGGCATTGCTGTTTTAACGGAGATAACGTTAGTGAGATTAGGGAATTTAATGAGTTTAGGGAGACGCAAAGACCCAGAGACGCAGAGAGTGCCAACGCTTTAACGCACCGACCTACCTGCTCCGTTCACCACCCTTTACCTCGCTCAGTGACGTGTGGCGAGGCTGAGGCTACACCTCCATACCGCGGCGAGTGCGCAAGAGCACCTCGTCGCTGACAAGGCGCGCGGCAATAGCCAACGCAAACTCTACCGACGTGCCAGCACCTGCAGATGTGATAAGGTTGCCATCCTCGACAACCGCATCACCTACATACTCGTAATCGCCCATCTGGTCGACAACCGTGCTGTGGCACGTAATCCTGCTGCCACGAGCAACACTCGCCATAGCCAACACCGTAGGCGCACCACATATAGCGGCCACGACCCTTCCCGAGGCGTAGTAGTCGCCGACAACACGGCACACGCGCTCCGAGCTACGCAGATTGAGGTAGCCAGGGTTACCACCAGGGAGTATCAGAGCATCGCCATCCGTAAAGTCGGCGTCCCCAAGTAACAAGTCGCAGCGCAGCGTAACTAAGTCGTGCGACGAGGTCACCTCGAGCGAGCCACCCACAGCGACGCGCACAACATCGACGCCCGCGCGATTCATCACATCTATGGGAGCAATAGCCTCCACGGCCTCGAAGCCGTCGGCAAGGAGTATATAGACACGTTTCATATCCATCGTATTCTGATTACAATCAATTATTTATATCAATCATTTAAACATATTTTCAAAGCACTCTAACGACATCTCGCGCACCACACAGCGCCCTATGGCCTCGGGGATGACCACGCGAAGGATGTTATCCTGCCTCTTTTTATCGTAACGCACGGCACGCATAATGGCAGTCACGGGAACTGGAGGCTCGATGCTCAGGCCGAGTGCACGCACAACGCTTGCGATACGCTCAGCATCGCGCTCGGGGAGCATACCCTCCTTAGCCGCAGCCTTAGCTATAGCCACCAGACCCATAGCCACAGCCTCGCCGTGGTTTACCGCGCGCGTAGACTTCTCTATGGCGTGGCCTATGGTGTGTCCGAGGTTAAGCAGGCGGCGCAGGCCTCGCTCGCGCTCGTCGGCCTCGACGATGGCAGCCTTGACCCTTACGGCGCGCAGCACGATATTTCGCATCTGCTCTGAAGAGTGGTAGAGAGTGTCGGCAGCCCACCTCTCGATATAGTCGAATAGCTCGGCATCGCCAATAATCGCGCTCTTGACCACCTCGGCCATACCGGCACGTAGCTCACGCTCGGAGAGTGTGCGTAGCATCTCGACGTCGGAGATTACGAAGCGAGGGTGCACGATGGTGCCCACCATATTCTTGTAGTCGGCGACATTGACACCGTTCTTACCACCTATCGAGGCATCTACCTGGCCCAGTAGTGTCGTCGAGATAAAGCCAAAGTCGAGGCCTCGCATATACGTAGCCGCCACAAAGCCCGAGATATCGGTAACGATGCCTCCGCCAATGCCGAGGATGAATGTCGAGCGATCCGCACCCATTTTCATAAGCCTGTCGTAGATGGTAGCCACCGTAACCAAGCTCTTGTTTGCCTCGCCACCGCCGATGATTATATGCTCGTAGCGGCGCACAAGGTCGGGATAGAGTCTATCGATATTGGCATCGGTAATGACCACCACGCGGCACTTGGGCACCACGCTCTCCACAAGCTCCTTGACCGGGCCGACATATAGCCGAGTCTGCTCTCTGATAGTTATACAGCTCTCCATAGATATCCTATTATTGTTACGACGGGCAACATTCGCACCAAACGAAATTGCCGTTACGATGCTCAAAGGTACAAAAAAAGTGTGTAATATCCATCTCTGTTGTCGCTCATATCTCGCCTAAAGCGAATTTTATTTGCTAAAAAGTTGCAATATACTCGAATGTTTCCTAAATTTGCGTGGTATTTGGCTATCCCTTCGACATAGGCCCTGAGCATAGCGTAGCGGTGGCAAGTACCTAAGCAGTGATGTGTATTTATTAATATAGTATAACAACTTAAAAAACGTTTAAAACTATGGCTTTTCTTACAAACGACAAGCTCGTAATCGTTGGAGCTGCTGGCATGATTGGCTCTAATATGGTTCAGTCAGCCCTTATGATGGGTCTTACTAACAACATCTGCCTCTACGACGTATTCTCGCCAGAGGGTGTTGCCGAGGAGATGCGCCAGAGCGGCTTCGACAATGTAAATATCACAGCTACTACCGACGTAGCTGAGGCTTTCAAGGATGCTAAGTATATCATCTCATCGGGTGGCGCTCCACGTAAGGAGGGTATGACTCGCGAGGACCTGCTCAAGGGTAACTGCGAGATTGCTGAGCAGCTCGGCAAGAACATCAAGACATACTGCCCCGACGTTAAGCACGTGGTTATCATCTTCAACCCTGCTGACCTTACAGGCCTTGTAACCCTTCTCTACTCTGGTCTTAAGCCAGGTCAGGTTACTACGCTCGCAGGTCTCGACACCACACGTCTTAAGAGCGCACTGGCTAAGAAGTTCGGCGTTATGCAGAGCGACATCGAGGGTTGCGCAACTTACGGCGGCCATGGCGAGCAGATGGCTGTATTCGGCAGCGCAGTGAAGATTGCTGGTCGTAAGCTCACCGACATCATCGGCACTGATGAGTTCCCAGCTGAGGAGTGGGAGCAGATGAAGAAGGATGTAACCCAGGGTGGTGCTGCTATCATCAAGCTCCGCGGTCGTTCATCGTTCCAGAGCCCTTCGTATCTCTCTGTAGAGATGATTCGCTCGGTGATGGGTGGCGAGCCTTTCCGCTTCCCTGCAGGTACTTACGTATGCAACGAGAAGTACAACCACATCATGATGGCTATGGACACTGTTCTCGATGAGAATGGTTGCTCATACAAGATGCCAGTGGGCACTGAGGAAGAGCTTGCTAAGCTCGACGCTTCATACGCTCACCTCTGCAAGATGCGCGACGAGTTAGTTACTTTGGGTATCGTTCCTGCTATCGAGGAGTGGTCAAAGATTAACCCTAACTTGTAGTCATTTGCTATAGACGACGCATTTGCGACGCTTAAGTCATCGGGGCGATTGAGAGCATTCTCACCCGCCCCGATTTTACTTACCACAAACTCATTAATCGACAATCAGAAGTATGAAGATAGCTGTACCTACACGCGATGGGCACGTCGACGACCACTTCGGCCACTGCGCCTACTACACGATATTTGAGGTCGAGAACAACGAGATTATCGCCACCACGCGCCTTGACTCACCCGAGGGGTGTGGTTGCAAGTCGAACATAGCTTCGGAGATGGAGACCATGGGCATCGAGCTGATGCTCGCAGGCAATATGGGCCAGGGGGCTAAGAATAAGCTCGAGAGTCATAATATCAAGGTTATACGTGGCTGCAAGGGCGACATCAAGGCCGTTGTCAGGGGCTACCTCACGGGCTTCATCATGGACTCGGGCGAGGGATGCGACCACCATAACTGCGGCAACCACAATTAGCAGTCCACAAACCTCGTCAGATGGATATTCTACGGAAAGAACTTACAGACTTCTACGCCTCACAACAGCTCGGCAATGAGAAGCTTAATAGTGCCATCGTCACTCAATATAAGAGTAAGATAGAGGCACTATCATCCATAAATAACGCATGCTACGTTATCACAGATGCCCACGCAGACATCTGCTACATATATACAGGCTCACTATTTCACATGCTTGGCATCTCCAACACGTTGAATGGCTACAGCGAATATGATTCGAGTGACGAGGATATCATATACAACTGTATGCATCCCGAGGACTTGGTCGAGAAGCGCATGCTTGAATACGACTACTTTCGCTACGTTGACCGCATGGGAGCAGAGGAGAAGTTGCAATATGTAGCCACCTGCCGCATACGCATACGTAATAGTGCGGGTGAGTACATATATATTCGCAACACCACACGCATACTAAACCCATCGCCGCATGGTAAGGTATGGTTGATACTATGTTCATACGAACAGACATCCGAACAAGAGCCGTCGACAGACATATCTCCCGCCATTATCAACAATCATACGGGGGAGGTGCAACGCCTACACCTAATACACAGACGCGACCAGATACTATCCACACGCGAGAAAGAGATTCTAAACCTTGTGAAAGATGGTAAATCAAGCAAACAAATAGCCGACATCCTATCCATAAGTATAAATACCGTTAACCGCCACCGTCAGAATGTATTAGAGAAACTCAGCGTCGGCAACTCTCATGAGGCCATCACAGCAGCCATAGCCATGAAACTCCTTTAGACTCACAGCATAATGGTTATAAATCAGTATTGCGCGTTACGTCATCATAGCGTAACTTTGCGGTGTACTAATCTACTTCTGTATGAAAAAGTTTACACTTGCAACACTCATGTTGCTCCTTGGTCTAAGTAGTACTCGAGCAACCGAGCCCGACAACTTCGCATGGCGTAATGCCCTGGTCTACTTTGTTATAACCGATCGCTTCTATAATGGTGATAGCTCCAACGACATCAACTATGGCCGTATTGTTGACTATGGCAGCGAGAGGCTCAATGCTGCCACCTTTCACGGTGGTGACTTCGCGGGCATACTACTAAAGGCACGCGAGGGTTACTTCTCAAGCATGGGCATAGACGTTGTATGGATGACGGATGTCTATGAACAGATACACGGATGGATGTCTGGCAGTGGTACAATAAACGATTTTCCACACTACGGCTACCATGGCTACTACCCCTTGGACTACACGCAGATAGACAAAAACTATGGCACCGTAGAGGAGTTTCGCGAGTTGGTAGACTATCTACATTCGCAGAATATACGCGTAATGCTCGGCGCCAACCTTAACAACCCAGGCTACCCAACACTTTTAGATGCTGTGCAGTTAGGATTTGCAGACACAGGGTATGACGAGAACGAGGCCGCCACACATATCAGAGAGTGGAACTACGACAGTTTTTTCGCGGATTGCGCTACATGGAAAGGATGGTATGGTCGTGAGTGGATACGCATGGCTGACGAGAATTGGGATGAAAGCGCCCCGCTACAGACTACTCTCTTTGGCATGCCCGACTTCAAGGATGAGAGTGACGCTCGTGTCTCAATTCCCGACTTTCTAAAATATAAATGGCATAGCGAAGGTACAGCAAACAATGCGTGGGTTAACCCCACAGCCGCGAAGCTACGCCAAGACCGTGACTGGTCACCCGAGGAGTATATCATCGCATGGATTGCTTCGTGGGTCGAGGAGTTTGGCATCGACGGCTTCCGCTGCGACATAGTCGAGAATGTACATCTATATCGCTGGAAGGAGCTTAATGATGCCTGCAATAGCGCCCTCGCGAGATGGCGTGCTTCTCACCCCAACGATCCTGCCTCGACGTGGGATGAGCCATTCTACATGACGGGGGACTACGACCATGCTACGATAGATTACAAGAACGACTACGCCGAGGCTGGCTTCTCAAGCCTCGTGAACTTTTACTTTCCCAAGTCGGGAGACTTAGATAGCATCGTCTATCTATGGCAAGCCTACTCCGACAATATCGAGGCACACCCCGACTGGCATCCATTTAGCTATCTTAATAACTCGTACAACCGTGAGGCTAAGATGGATAATATGATTAATTGCGCCACTACACTACTGCTTGCACCAGGCATAGCACAGATATTCTACGGCGACGAGACACTCCGAGAACTTAGCGACGCTCGCCTAAATGTCGATAGCAACCAGGCTTTCCGTTCCGACATGAACTGGGAAACGGCCGATAGAACCACCCTCGAGCACTATCGTAAGTTAGGAACGATACGTAAGATGCACCCCTCGGTGATTGCTGGTCGTCAGGAGGTTATCGACACGCACACATGCGCCCGCATAGGTGACGAGTGCGTGATAATACGACTACGCCCCGAGGAGTGCTCAGCAATTAATGTTGCCCCCTACTTTGCAGATGGCGATGCCGTAATAGAACTATACAGTGGCAATGAGGCCATCGTAAAGAATGGCACAGTTGTCTTTGCCGCCTATTCAAACAGCGTAGCCATAATCGTCAAAAAAAATGCGCACTAACACGCATGTAATAGACTGACAAACAGAACCATCAATGCATAGCGCGACAAAATAATGATAAAGATATTGGAAAAAACTGTCGAAAAATTTTGTCGATTGCAAAATATTGTCTACATTTGCAAACCATTTCAGAGAAATCTGATGCCCAGATGGCGGAATCGGTAGACGCGCTGGTCTCAAACACCAGTAGGTTCACCCCTGTGCCGGTTCGACCCCGGCTCTGGGTACTGAGGCGGGGAGGGAGTTATCCTTCCCCGTTTTTTTGTATGGAGCTATCCTTCCCCATCTTTTGTATGGGGTTATCCTCCGCCGTTTTGTGTATCAGGCCCTATGGCATTACGACGATGAGCACAGAGAGAGAGAAACATATCAAGGAGTTAGTCTCGGCACTACCCCACTTGCCTGGCGTATACCAATTCGTCAACCGCACAGGCGTGGTTATATATGTGGGCAAGGCCAAGGACCTGAAGCGCCGCGTATCGTCATACTTCATCGACAACGACCGCCGCTCGGCGAAGGTCATAGTCTTAGTGCGCCAGGTCGTGGACATACGCCACATTGTCGTAGACAGCGAGCAGGATGCTCTACTTCTGGAGAACTCGCTAATCAAGACGTTGCAGCCACGCTACAACATACTTCTTAAAGACGACAAGACCTACCCCTGGATAGTGATACCTCGTGAGCCCTTTCCGCGAGTGCTCTCCACACGCCAATTAGTGCGCGACGGCTCGCGATACTTCGGCCCCTACGGCTCGATATCGACACAGCGCTCACTGCTGGAGTTCATACGCGAGGTAGTGCCACTACGCACGTGCAAGCTCAAACTAACACCTGCTTCAATCAAGGCTGGTAAGCACAGCCTATGTCTACAATATCACCTCGGCAACTGCAAGGCTCCCTGCGTGGGCTACCAGAGCGAGGAGGAGTACAACAGCACCATAAGCCTCGTGGAGTCGATACTCAAGGGCGACCTGCGCCCCGTGCGAGAGTGGCTCGAGTCGGAGATGCTGCGTGCGGCCGAGGAGCTACGCTTCGAGGTTGCCGAGCAGTATAAGCAGCGTCTACGCTCACTCGTGGACTACCAGTCGCGCTCGGTAATCGTCAGTTCGAAGATTGTCGACTGCGACGTATTCTCGCTCCTCAGGGATGACGACATCGCCTACTGCAACTTCCTGAGCATACGCCACGGCTCGATAGTCGCGGTGCAGACAATACGCCTAAGTGTGGGTTTGGAGGCTACGGACGAGGAGCTGCTGTCTCGCGCCATAGAGCACATAGTCGAGAGCACGGGAATAACCCTTGCGCGCGAGGTCATAGTCCCGGTGATACCCTCGGCAGCGATACTCTTCGACGGCATAACATTCACCACACCCAAGCGAGGCGAGAAGGCCAACCTTGCCGAGTTCTCGCTGCGCAGTGCACGTATCTACCGCGCCGAGATTCTTAATAATATGGAGATTAAGAATCCCGAGCGCCACACCGAGAGACTTATGGAGGCTATGCGCCGCGAGCTACGTCTGGAGCGTCAGCCACGACATATAGAGTGCTTCGACAACTCAAATCTTCAGGGCACTAACCCCGTAGCCTCGTGCGTGGTATTCCGCGATGGCAAGCCCTCGAGGAAGGAGTATCGGCACTTCAACATCAAGACCGTCGAGGGCCCTGACGACTTCGCCTCGATGCGCGAGATAATCTCTCGCCGCTACACGCGCCTACTGGCCGAGGGCTCGGAGCTTCCCGACCTCATAGTGGTCGATGGTGGCAAGGGGCAGCTCTCGAGTGCCTACGCCATACTTCAGGAGTTAGGCATCGCTGAGCGTGTCCCCATCGTGGGCCTTGCCAAGCGCCTCGAGGAGGTATTCTACCCCAACGACCCCTACCCCTACTACCTCAGCCGTACGGGCGAGCCTCTTAAGGTCATCTGCCACCTGCGCGACGAGGCACACCGCTTCGGCATCACGTTTCACCGCCAGAAGCGCGACAAGGCGCTTATCGACAGCGAGCTAAAGCATATCCCAGGCATTGGCGAGAAGAGCCTTATGTTGCTGCTGAGACGCTTTAAGAGTGTGCGTGCCGTACGCTCAGCCTCGCTCGAAGAGCTTAGCGAGGTGGTGGGCAACAGCCGCGCCAAGGCTATCATCGACTATTTTGGCGATAAGGCGTAGCCAATATATCGACATTTCACCCCCTATTTTGGTCACTTCACCTGGGGATATTTGCCAGTCGTTAGCATAGATAATTACTCTAACTTGCTGTGTGGCACGTGTTTTGCTACTCAGAGTCGAGAATTTTAGTTGGGCAGTGCTAACGATAATAGGATGAAGATATTTTGCAGTCTCGAAAATTATTTATATCTTGCAATCGAAATAATATATTTATTAACACTAAAACCGTACTGCCTATCGAAAAAATTCTGCTCTTGAACACACTAAAATAGAAGAGTATGAACGTGAATGTATTGAGCGATCGTGTATTGCTTAACAACTATCTTTTGGGCGATAGGAGTGCTATATCTGAACTTATCGAGCGCCACTCGAAGCGTGTGCGCAGCTACATCGGTATGATGGTCAAGGACGACGATGTGGCAGATGATATATTCCAGGAGACATTTATTAAGGCCGTAAAGGTCATTGACGAGGGTCGTTATACCGATAACGGCAAGTTCCTCTCGTGGGTGTTGCGCATAGCCCACAACCGCGTACTCGACCACTTCCGCCGCGAGAAGGCGAGCAAGCAGATTAATGAGTCGGAGGCTGGCTACGACGTCATAGGCACGCTACGCTTCTCGGAGCCTACGGCCGAGGACGATATCGTACACGGCGAGGTGGAGCAGACCATACGCTCGCTTATCGAGCTACTCCCCGACGAGCAGAAGGAGGTTGTGCGCCTACGCTACTACTCGAAGCTGTCGTTCCAGGAGATTGCCGAGCATACCGACGTGAGCATAAACACGGCGCTGGGGCGTATGCGCTATGCGCTTATCAACCTTCGCAGATTGATAAAAGAGCATAATATCGTATTAAATTAGCATCGGGGTGCAATAATGTTGCAATCATAGGCGTTATAGGAGTAAAATCCCTAAAATTGTTGCCTATGAGTGAACTTGACCCACAAACTCTTAAGCTCTTCAGCGAGGAGCATCTATTGCTTAACGATGTGGTACAGGAGGATGCCGACCTACTCTTCTTAGACACCTACCTGACCGACATCTTCAAGTGCAGAGAGTGCCAGTAGCCAGCCTACTGGCTCTCTTTTTTTGTGGGCGATGGTGGGGGTAGAAGAGGAAAGGAACAATAGGGCTTACTGTAAAATTCTGGTGGGGCATAAAAAAACGGGCGAAAATTGGGATCAATCAGTAATTCTTGTGGAGTAATTAATAACATTAATACGTCATCGCGAAGAATTGCATCTAATAGCGGTAGTGAGACCTACTTGGGTCTATGCAATTCTGTGGCGATCTTCCTTTGTTTATACTTCCGCACTGATACGTAAGAGTTGTAATCACAATTCGCATCGCACACAGGACTATCAATCACACTACGCGCGTCACGCACGACTATCAATTGCGCTCCGCAGGCCCTATAAACAGCGGAAGACCCCCACGTCGGAGCATAGTGGCGTTATCACTCTCCGCAAACTCATACTTGCTCCTCCTCGGGGTGACGATATTTAATATTTATATTCTCCCCACCAGAAATTTACAGTGAGCAGAAAGAGTAGCTCGCGCCTACGGTGCTAAAGGGGGAGGTAGGGAGATTAGGGAGGTTAGAGAGGTTAGTGAATTTAGTGGCAACGCTTTAACGTACTAACCAGCCTGCTCCCTAAATTCTCTAATTTCACTAAATTCCTTAAAACTATTTCACGCGCAAGCTAAATCCCACGCACAAGCTATCACCCGACCGTGACACGCTCGATAGGCTGCTGCCGTACGCGGTCGAGAGGATGAGACTGATAATTCACCGTAGCAAAGTCGATAGTGCGCAGATCGATACACCGTATCGTATTGTTATAGGCCGTCTTATAGTAGACGCAGCGATTGCTGAGATCTATGGCCGAGGTCCACTGCGTAGCACTCGGTAGCGACTTTTCGTCGGGATTTTCGGCAGCGATGGGAACGTCGAAGTTATTGAGTATATGGAGACACTCGAGCACCGTATCGTGGCCCGTGGCGCGCTGGGGCGCAGAGCCACAGAAGAACGCTGCACGCACAAAGCGCGAAGGGGGTGTGAAGTCGCCAGGAAGGCCCAACAGCGCCGAGCTGCCACCCAAAGGCTCGAGCGTAACGTCTCCGAGCGCATAGTTTGCGGCACTGCCAGGGCGCAGGTTTACGTAGTTGTTCATATTTGCCAAGTGCCACTCGAAGCCTGGGGCGTTGGTAAGTACGCCGATGGTGTTTTCGTAGAAGTTTATCTCTCCACCGACAATCTCCATAACCACCTGCCTACCCGATGGCTCGCCGATGCGCCAGTGCACCACCGATGATGGCTCCAGAGCGACGATATTTACGCTCTGCACCGCACGCTTAACATCGTCTATCGTGGCGCACTGTGTGAGCATCCACTGCACCACCTGCAGATCGGCAAGCGTGGTGCTATCCTTCGCCGCGTCGTAAGCCTCGTAGCTGCCGTAGCGCGGGAAGAAGAAGAGCCCAGCCGAGAGACCCTCTTCGTTTATCCCCTCGGCGATAAACTCACGCTCGACAACCGCCAGGCCCACGACGCCATAGCGTGCCACGAAACGCAGTCCATTAGCTCCTGTTGGGGTGTAGGACTGCAGCTTCTCGCCACGAGGGATGATGACATACTCGCTCTTCAGCTCCCCTTTGGCCCACTCGATGGTACGTGCCTGAACGTAGCTGCCATCGGCGGCAGTAAGCGAGATGCCCGTACAGGCCAATGAGTAGTATGCTCCAGAGGCCATAGCCACAGCCCCGAGCAATAATCCTTTGGTAATCTTTCTCATAATAGCAATGGTTTTATTGTGTAACAACCGATTTACACCGCCAAATAGACCAGCACAAACCACGCCACAGAACACAAAAAAAGGAGTGGCTAAAAAGTTAATTAGCCACTTCCTTTTGTAATGAGGTTGAATAAAAAGATGTAGTTTTAGGCCTGCGATGCCCGAAAAAGCGGAGTTTACTTGGCGTAAATGAGCATTTTGAGGGCGAGCATATTTGTTGTGAGAAGGCATTAGATACAACACTCGACAAATTTCGAGGCGATGGGCTGTACTTTGACGTACTGCCCATTGCCAAGATAATTTGTTAGCGGTAGCAGATGATGCCTTATCTCAACAAAGAACGACAAAATAGACTCTTTATTCAGCCTCAGATTATCTAAGTGCAAAGGCAATGTTACTCAGCATCTGCTGCCTCGGGACGCATAACAACCAACGTACGGTTGCCATCCTCGAGCATCTTAGCTGCGAAGGCCTTAACATCCTCCAAAGTTACGCTCTCCAATACGCCGAGGTACTCCTCCTTGTAGTTGTAACCCTCCTCGTACCAGCGAGTGATAGCCGACATCCAGCCACCGTTGTTCTCGAGTACGTTGTTATAGTTCTTCTGCAAGAACTCCTTAGACTTAGCAACATCCTCAGCCAATGGGCCCTCCTCAGCAATCTTCTTAATCTCCTTATCGCAGATCTCGATAAGCTCGTCAGCAAGCTGCTCGTTGGTATCGAATATGATAGCCATCATATACTCCTCAGTTGGGTACTTCTCGATACCACCCTGAACTGAAACGCCATAGGTACCACCCTTCTCCTCGCGGATAGAGATCATATAGCGAGAATCGAGAGCGCGGCTTAGAAGCTCAACAATCATACGATTCTTAGCGTTGTCCTCCATATCGCCAGAGTAAACAAGGCGTACAGACACCTTAGGCTGCTGCATAGCTGTGCGGAAGTCGTTTACTACATTGCCATCAACGAATCGTACGCCATCGTCTACTACAGCATACTCAACCTTCTTTGATGTAGGAAGCGAACCGAGATACTTCTCAACAAGTGGCTTCAAAGTATCAAGGTCTACATTACCTACGATAAGGAAACGGAAGTCGTCAGCATAGCCATAGAGCTTAGAGTGGATGGCCTGCAAAGTAGGGATGTTAAGAGCCTCAATCTGCGCTGCAGAGGTAATCTGACGACGTGCGTGGTTGCCGTACATAGTCTTCTGGAACTCGCGACCAACGATATAGTTAGGATCCGACTCCATATTCTTAAAGTAAGGAACGTACATATTCTTCATATTCTGAAGGTCTGTCTCGTCGAAGCGTGGAGCAGTGAAGTTAAGGTAAACGAGCTGCAAGATAGTCTCGATATCCTTAGGCGAGCCACCAGCGTTTACGGTGTGCTCATACTCACCTGCACCCAACGAAGCGTAAGCACTCTTACCCGAGAGCTGCTTAGCAAGCTCCGTAGCCGAGAACTTGCTGATACCAGACTGACCCATAACCATACCGAGGAATGCACCCTGATAGTACTCCTCATCGGTAAGCATTGAGAGACCACCCTTTGATGTAGCTGTTACGAATACCTCGTCAGCCTTAAGAGTTGAAGGACGTACAACAACCTTGATACCATTCTTCAAAGTCCACTCAGTGTAGCCGAGAGACTCATTAACGCCGGTAACCTTAGCCTTAGAGCCCTTGAGCGCAACGCTTGGGTCGATAAGTGGCTCAATAACGGTATTGTCCTGGTAAGGCTCAATCTCAGCAGCCGATACCTCTGCGATGATAGCGTTAATCTGCTCCTCGGTAGGAACTACCACACCCTCCTTCTTAGGCGAGCGAACGAGGATTACGAGATTCTCATTAGGACGAACCATCTGGCTGTATGCCTGGTTAACCTGGTCAACAGTGAGGCTGTTGATAAGAGCCTGGTCGAGCTGCCACTCTGTCTCGGCATCCAACATAGGAGTACCCTCGGCATAGTGATCGAGGCAGCGCTGTGCATACTCTGCATTCTTCACATCGTTGCGGTTGGTATACTGACGCTCAGCCCAGCGGAGAATCTCCTGCTTAGCACGCTCGAACTCACCAACGGTGAAGCCGTGGCGACGCATACGCTCCATCTCGGTGTACATAGCTCGGAAAGCCTCATCTGTACGGCCCTCGTGAGCTGTAACAGAGAACATTGTAGACTCCAATGTAGGGCAAATACCGATACCACCCTCTGACATACCGCCACCGAGGAATGGAGCATCAGCAGCCTGTGCAATCTCGTCGAAACGAGCGCTCATCATCTGCATTACAAACGAGTAGATGTAGTTGTAAGAGATACCAATCAACGTATTCTTAAACTCCTTAGGCATAGCCTCGCGACGTGCGAACATCATTACGCTTGACTGAGTGAGCTCTGGGTCGGTAAATACCGAGATGATAGGCTCCTCGGTTGCAGGAACAGTGATAACAGCCTTCTGAGCAGCATCTGCTGGCGATGCAGGGATGTCGGCCATAAGGGTCTTAATCTTTGCCTCTACCTGGTCAACGTCGATATCGCCAACGATAACGAGCGCCTGATACTCTGGGCGATACCACTTCTTGTAGAAGTTCTCCAAAGCTGTGTGGTCGAACGACTTAAGGCCATCGAGGTAGCCGATAAGGTTGCGATGCTCGTAGAGCGAACCCTTGAAGAGCTTCTTAATCATATCGTTCTGAGCACGTAGCTGTGCACCATCGCGCGTACGGAGCTCCTCCATAATAACGCCACGCTCCGAGTCAATCTCCTCTGGCTCAAGAGCGATAAACTGCGACCAGTCGTGGAGGATAAGAAGTGCAAGGTCTACATTCTCCTCGGTTACAGGCAGATCCATAACCATATACTGAGTGCAGTCCCACGATGTGAAGGCGTTGAGGTTGTTACCGAACTGAACACCTATAGTCTCGAGCTTCTCGATAAGCTGCTTATCTGGGAGATTCTTAGTACCGTTGAAGGCCATATGCTCAAGGAAGTGAGCAAGACCCTGCTGGTCATCATCCTCCTGGATAGCACCAACGTCGTGGTAGATGTAGAAGCTCGCCTGGCCCTTAGGCTTATCGTTGTGGCGAATAAAGTAGGTCATACCGTTATCCAGCACACCTACGCGAACTGCTGGATCCAAAGGCAGTGGCTGCGTGGGATCCTGAGCGAAGATGCTCGACACTCCTACGAAGAGCATTACGAGCATAGAAAATAGTTTTCTCATAGATTTGATAATTAGTAAGTTATATAAAATTTCGTTGTATTAAGTCACACTTACACAAAGTTAATTAAGCAAAGGTACACTTTTTTGCTTAATTCCACACTTTTTTTGCTATATTTTTTGTTTATAAAATGATAAATAATTCCTATTGGCACAATATTCTAACGCACAGAAACGATTATTATTACACGATTATTGCATTAATTGTATTAATATCTCGCCAACACGAAATCTAACGCCTTAATTAATTGCGAGCATTCAAAAAAAATCGTATATTTGCATGAGAAACAAACTACTTTTATGGCAACAATATCGACCTACAAATACACCATTCAGCCACAGGATGTGGACTTTACGTTGCGCGCCTCGGCATCGTCTATCGTTAACTATATGCTCAACGTCGCAGGTCTCGATGCCCACAACAAAGGCTTCGGCGTCGAGGTACTGCAGGATAGCTCGCTCACGTGGGTGCTACTGCGCTTCTGCACCGAGATTAACTACCGCCCAGAGCAGTATGAAACGGTAGAGATAGATACCTGGATTAGTGACTTCAACCGCCTGTCGTCGACACGTAACTTCCGTATGCGCATAGGTGACCGCGTAATCGCATCGGGCGTATCGATGTGGTGTGTGCTCAATATGGAGACTCGCCAGTCAGCCGATATGTCGATGATGAAGGAGGCCCACGACAAGTTTATCGTCGCCGAGCCATCGCCCATAGCAGCGCCTGGTAGACTCAGAGCTATCGAGTCCGCGGTAACCGTTTCGCGCCCCGTGGTGTATAGCGATATCGACTTCAACCGCCACGTGAATACTATGCGATACGTAGATATGGTGTTCGATAGCTATCCGCTCGAGATATTCGAGGCAAAGGACGCTATGCGCCTCGATATCAACTTCCTCGCCGAGGCTCGCTACGGAGAGACTATCTCCGTAGGATATGTCGAGGAGGAGAACAATCGTCAGTTCGAGATTACCTCGGATAGTGGCAAGACGCTATGTCGAGCAAAGGTCGAGATAAAGAAAAACTTGTAAATAGGGTCGCAGCATCTTGGAGAATCGTAAGCTAAAAATAGCCATCGTAGGCCCAGCACACCCCTATCGCGGTGGTTTGGCATCGATAATGGAGAGTATGGCCCGCGAGTTTCAGTCGCGAGGCTACGAGGTAGACATCCTCACCTTCACACTTCAATACCCCAAGCTGCTCTTCCCAGGCAAGAGCCAGACCGTCGACACCCCAGCGCCTCGCGACCTAAAGATTCGCCGCCGAGTGTCGACCGTAAACCCGCTCTCGTGGATAAGCGTGGGACGCGAGCTACGCAACGCCCGTCCCGACATAGTGCTGATGAAGTACTGGACACCATTTATGGCGCCCTGTTTTGGCACCATAGCACGCATAGCACGTGGCAATGGCCACACTAAGGTACTCTGCCAGATAGACAACGTAGAGCCTCACGAGAGCCATATAACGGACCACCTCTTTAACCGCTACTTCCTCGGCTCGATGGATGGCTTTATCTATATGTCTGAGCAGGTGCACCGCGAGCTTACGGCCTACACCTCGAGGCCTGCGTTATTCTCTCCACACCCTATGTTCGAGAACTTTGGAGCGCGAAGTTCACGCAAGGAGGCCTGCGAACGCTTAGGTCTCGACCCCGGCGTGCACTACACAATGTTTTTCGGTCTTATACGCGACTACAAGGGGTTAGACACGCTACTTGAGGCGTGGCACGACTTCCGCCGCGAGGGACATAAGCTACTCATCGCTGGAGAGTTCTATGCCTCGCGCAGTAAGTATATCGATATCATCGAGCGCCTCGGCCTCGAGGAGGATATCGTGTTGCACGACTACTTCATCCCCGACCACAACGTGCGCCACTACTTCTCAGTGGCCGACTGCGTAGTACTCCCCTACAAGACGGCGACGCAGAGTGGCGTGACGCAGATATGCTACAACTTCTGCACCCCAGTTATAGTCACCGACGTTGGTGGCCTTGCTGAGATAGTCCCCGATGGACGTGTCGGCTATGTATGTCCGCCTACCAAAGAGGGTGTTTTAGAGTCGTTAGAGCGCATATATACTGGCGATACGCTCCGCACCTTCGCCGATGCTATGGTCGAGGAGCGCAAACGTTTCTCGTGGCGCGCTATGTGCGACAAGATTGAGGCTCTCTACGACACCACACTCAAGGAGTAGCAATAAAGCAGGCTGATCGGCACGATTAAAAGCGTGGTCGCTAAACTCCCGAAACTCCTTTAGCTCCCTACAATCCTCAGAATGGATGTGGGTTACGATGGGTTATAATGAGTTACTATGGGGTACTATGACTGCAAGGACGGCGCGTTAAAACGCCTCCCTAACCTCCCTAACCTCCCTAATCTCCCTAACCTCCCTACAAACCTCAGCTTGCGCGTTAATGCGTTATCTCCGCCGCTCACTGCAACCAGCTCTCCCACTGCCCTTTCAACGCCCCCACCACAAAAAAGGGCCGGCTGAAGTAGCCGACCCTGAGCATATTGCTATATATCCCTCCGAGGGATTAGTCCTGGAGCTTCGCAGCCAAGAACTCACGGTTGAGACGTGCGATGTGTGCGATAGAGATTGACTTAGGGCACTGAGCCTGGCAAGCACCTGTGTTAGTACAGTTACCGAAACCGAGCTCGTCCATCTTAGCAACCATCGACTTAGCACGACGTGCACCCTCTACGCGGCCCTGAGGCAGCTTAGCGAGCGACGATACGCGAGCAGCAACGAACAACATTGCCGAGCCGTTCTTACAAGTAGCAGCACAAGCACCACAACCTACGCAAGCAGCAGCATCCATAGACTCATCAGCATCGGCCTTAGGAATAGGAATAGCATTACCATCGGGTACAGAGTTGGTGCGCACCGATACGAAACCACCAGCCTGCAAAATCTTATCGTAAGCCGAACGGTCAACAACCAAGTCGCGGATTACGGGGAAAGCTGCCGAGCGCCAAGGCTCGATAGTGATAGTCGAGCCATCCTCGAACTTACGCATATACATCTGGCAAGTTGTAACAGCCTGCGATGGGCCGTGAGCGTGGCCATTGATATGCATTGAGCACATACCGCAGATACCCTCGCGGCAGTCGTGGTCGAAGGCTACGGGCTCCTTACCTGCGTGGATAAGGTCGTTGTTGAGGATGTCCATCATCTCGAGGAACGACGTGTCGGCCGAGATATTCTCAACCTTGTAGGTCTCGAATGCACCCTGTGACTTAGCGTCTCTTTGACGCCATATCTTTAATGTAAAATTCATAATCTCTCTTTATTAAAGGTTAACGTCAAAAATTAGTCTTTGTAGTTACGCTGTGCACGGTGTACGAACTCGTAGTCGAGAGGCTCGATGGTCATCTCAGGCACATTGTCGATGCCCTTGTACTCCCACACTGCGGCATAAGCGAACTTGTCGTCGTGACGCAAAGCCTCGCCATCCTCGGTCTGGTGCTCCGAGCGGAAGTGGCCACCACAAGACTCCTCACGGTTGAGGGCGTCGCGTGCCATAAGCTCACCGAGCTCGAGGAAGTCCTCGAGACGAAGAGCCTTCTCAAGCTCAACGTTGAACGACTCGTTGTCGCCTACCAACTTAAGATCCTTGTAGAACTCCTTACGAAGTGCCTGAATCTCGACGATAGCCCTCTCCAAAGACTCCTTAGTACGAGCCATACCTACGTTGTCCCACATAATGAGACCGAGACGCTTGTGGATATCGTCTACTGACTGGTTACCCTTGATTGCGAAGAGACGCTCGATACGTGCGCGAACGCCAGCCTCAGCCTCATCGAAGGCCTTAGTGTCGGTCTTAACCTTTGGCGCCTGAATCTTCTTCGAGAGGTAGTCGCCAATGGTGTAAGGCAATACGAAGTAACCGTCGGCCAAGCCCTGCATAAGAGCCGAAGCACCGAGGCGGTTAGCACCGTGATCTGAGAAGTTAGCCTCACCGATAGCGTACAAGCCAGGGATAGTGGTCATAAGGTTGTAGTCTACCCAGATACCACCCATTGTGTAGTGTACGGCAGGGAATATCTGCATAGGCTGCTCGTAAGGGTTCACGTCGGTGATCTCCTCGTACATATCAAAGAGGTTACCGTAACGCTGCTTGATAGTCTCCTTACCGAGGCGCTCGATAGCGGTCTTGAAGTCGAGGAATACGGCCAAACCAGTCTCGTTTACGCCGTAGCCAGCATCGCAACGCTCCTTAGCGGCACGCGAAGCAACGTCACGTGGCACGAGGTTACCGAAGGCTGGGTAACGACGCTCGAGGTAGTAGTCGCGATCCTGCTCAGCGATATCTGATGGGAGCTTAGTACCCTTGCGGATAGCCTCCACGTCCTCCATCTTCTTAGGCACCCAGATACGGCCGTCGTTACGCAACGACTCCGACATAAGCGTGAGCTTAGACTGCTGAGTACCGTGTACTGGGATACAGGTAGGGTGAATCTGCGTAAAGCAAGGATTAGCGAAACCTGCGCCCTTGCGGTAGCACTGGAATGCTGCCGAGCCGTTCGATGCCATAGCGTTTGTCGAGAGGAAGAATACGTTACCGTATCCACCTGTAGCGATAACTACGGCGTGAGCACCGTGACGCTCAATCTCGCCAGTCACGAGGTTACGAGCGATGATACCGCAAGCCTCGCCATTCTCGATAACGATGTCGAGCATCTCGTGGCGAGGATATGACTTTACAGAGCCAGCGGCGATCTCCTTGTTGAGGGCAGCATAAGCACCCAAGAGGAGCTGCTGGCCGGTCTGACCACGAGCGTAGAACGTACGCGATACCTGTGCACCACCGAACGAACGGTTAGCCAACAAGCCGCCGTACTCACGAGCGAAAGGAACACCCTGAGCTACGCACTGGTCGATGATAAGGTTTGACACCTCAGCGAGACGATATACGTTAGCCTCGCGAGCGCGGTAGTCACCACCCTTGATAGTATCGTAGAAGAGGCGATAGATAGAGTCGTTATCGTTCTGGTAGTTCTTCGCAGCGTTGATACCGCCCTGAGCGGCGATAGAGTGAGCGCGGCGAGGAGAGTCCGAGATACAGAAGATCTTGACGTTGTAGCCGAGCTCGCCGAGTGAAGCAGCTGCAGAGGCGCCACCGAGACCAGTACCTACCACGATGATATCCAACTTACGCTTATTTGCTGGGCTAACGACCTTAATAGCCGCTTTATGGTTGCTCCACTTCTGGGCCAACTCGCCAGCAGGCGTTTTAGCATCTAATTTATAAGCCATAACTATTTAGTATTTTATTGTTTGTCGATGGGATTATTATGCAGCCACGAGGAGTGACTCGATAAGCTGTGGAGTGCTTACAAGGTAGCAGTAAACAGCAACTACGGCAAAGCCGAGGAAGATGAGTGTTGCCACGATGTTAGCCAAGCACTTGAGGCGTGGATACCAGGTGTCGTTAGCAAATCCAGCGGTCTGGAACATAGACCATACGCCGTGAGTGAGGTGGAACCAGAGAGCAGCGAACCATACGATGTAGAGCACTACGTTGTACCACTTCGAGAAGGTGATCATCATCAGTGCAGCGCCGTTTGTAGCAGCTACCTCATAACCCTCTACCAAAGCGGCGTGGTGGCCCATAATCTCCACGAGCTGCATCTTCGACCAGAAGTGTACGAGGTGGAGGCCAAGACCGAGAATAACGATAACGCCCAACACGAGCATATTCTTCGATGCCCAGCTCACACCCTTCTCCTGCACGGTTACAGCGTAGCGCTGCTTGCCGCGAGCACGATAGTTGTCGATAGTGAGGATGAAGGCATAGACGAAGTGAACAACTACGCCAGCAGCGAGGATAACGGTAGCAGCGAGTGCGTACCAGTTAGCTCCGAGGAACTCACAGACAGCGTTGTACGCCGAGTGGCTGAAAAGCATTGTGAGGTTCATTGACATATGGAAAAGAATAAAGAGCACAAGGAAACATCCTGTGATACTCATAACAAGCTTCTTTCCCACCGATGAATTAGTTAAAAAACAGCTCATAGTGTAAAAATTTTAGTTATATTTGTAAATAGTTTTGTCGATTTAGTTTTCAAACGATAAAACATACTGCGCCGCCAAACGCAGTAAACGCTACCGCAAAGATAAGAATTGTTTGCATAATAACAATACCAAACAGACAATTTTTGTGCTTTTCGGCAGGTTATTTTATATAATGTATCACTTTTCTTGCTGTTGTTAGGCGATGGCGAGACCAAATTTTCGATTTATGGAGGAGAAACTTACTATCCGTCGCGAGGTGCGCTCTCGCATCAAGGCTATGAGCTCGGAGGAAAAACTTAGCGCTGCGCGGGCTATCTTTCGCGCCGTGGAGCTTAGCGACGAGTTTCGCGCGGCAGGGTGCGTGGCGCTCTTCTGCGCTATGCACGACGAGGTACCCACGCACGACACCCTACTGCGCTGGCGCGATATGGGCAAGCGCGTTGTTGTGCCACGTGTCGAGGGCGATGTTATGCGCTTCTACGACTACTCTCCCGAGGCTATGACTATCGGAGCTTTCGGCATCGAGGAGCCTATGGGTGGTCGCGAGGTCGAGGCATCGGCTATCGACCTAATCATCGTTCCGGCACGCGCCTTCACTGGCGAGGGTGTGCGCTTAGGCCGTGGCGGAGGCTTCTACGATAAGTATATGTCGCTTGCTACGTTCCGCGCCTTCAAGATAGGCGTCGCCTTCGAGTGCCAGATGTTCGACTCGCTCCCCTGCGACCAGCACGACATCTTGGTCGACCGAGTAGTCTGGGCATAGAGGCGCTGTAAACCCTCTATATATTATATAAGGTAAGAGCTGCCACGCGCTGCAATAAATACGACTTATAGTCCAATTCTTTTCTAAATGGGAATTTACCCCCCCCTATAATTTTTGCATAAAGACCATATTTATCCACCCGAACGTTTTGGGGCAAAAATTATTGGGGAAGAGTGTTGGAAGTTTGTGAAATTTTTCCTATATTTGCTCAGAATTCCATAACAAAAACATTTAGAGAAGTGCAACAAACTGGAGCAAATAACGTAGTTATCGTCCCTACCCGACGCATCGGGGGGGGGGATTTTGCATTCTCTATCAACAGGTTACGAGTCGACTAAATTATCTACGACCGACATATTAGCCAATAGCCACCTTACGCCACCAGGTGTTGGGTGCTTTGTCGTGTAGCTATACGTAAGCTGCGCGACAATTTGCACACTTTTTGGTATATGTAATTTTTATATCCAAAAAATGCTTACACGATAAAAATTTTTGATTTTACATATTTGTTTTTTTTGAAATCAGAGATACTGAACATAAACACCAAAACACTTTATTTTTTTTAACATCTATTTTTAACAATTATGAAAGCGAGATTTTTAGCTCTTGCGGCATTGGTGCTCGGATTGGCATCGTGCCAGAACGACTTCGAGGCTGGCAACATCGTTGCTGGTGGCGAGGTTGACTTCCAGCTTTCTGTCGGCGCTGACGAGCTTGCAACACGTGCAGGCAAGGATGGCAACGACACGCTGAACGGTTGGAATAGCGCCTATGGTGCTATAGATTATCTTAAGGCAGAGGCAGACGTTCTCCGCGTTGATTGGACCGATGTAGACCTTCGTTACACTTTGGAGGTATACGATGTTGAGGATGATGGTACTGGTAACAAGGTGGTCACTAACCTTGTCCCAGTTAAGGATCGTCAGGTTAAGATTGTTGATGCTTACGAGCCTGTAGTATTCGACCTTCGCCTTGTTCCTAACCGCGACTACCGTTTCGTTGTATTCGCTGACTTCGTTGCGCAGGGTGCTACTGCTAATCCTACTGTGGATGACCAGGCTAATATTGGTCTCCGCCACACCATCGGCAATACTTTGCAGGAGATCACTGTAAAGGAGAATGATGACGATGACAAGAGGCTTAACGACGAGGTTGCCGATGCTTACTTCGCATTTGAGGATATCAAGATTACCAACTCAAATGCTCAGAATATGGTTCTTCGCCGTCCTTATGGTAAGCTCCGCGTTATCGCTACTGACCTTGCAGAGCTTAACCTCAACGTTGAGCCTAACAAGGTAAAGGTTACCTACACATCAGCTGCTAACCCTAACAAGTTCAACGCTGTAACTGGCGAGATTGAGGTTGATAACACTCCTATTGAGTACGTTATCAACTACGATAGTAAGGCTGGCAAGACCTCTTTGGCAAACTACACCTACACTGAGGGTTACGATGCTAAGACTGTACAGAATGCTAACAATGAGACTCGTCACTCTCACATCACACTCTTTACTGACTATATCCTTGCCGAGGCAGAGCAGAATCCTATCAACTTCAAGATGGAGGTATTCGACCGCGATGGTGGTATCATCAAGGAGACTACGTTCAACACTGCTATCCCAGTTCAGCGTAACTACCTCACTACTGTTATCGGTAATGTGTTGACTACTGCTACTGAGATTGATGTACGCATCGACGATAACTTCGCTGATGAGAATGGCGAGCCACAGCTTCACACTATTCTCGAGACTTTGATCAATGGTGGTGAGTTCACTCTTACTGAGGACCTCGAGATCAATGTTCCTACAACATTGACTGGCGATGCTATCATCAACCTCAATGGTCACAAGCTTACCTATACTATCCCAGCTGATTGCGAGGATAAGACTTCATATATGATTATGACTCGCGTTGCTAATGGCTCTTCACTTACGTTCGTAGGCGATGGCGATGTTGTTTCTGATGGCTACATCGCTTCAGCTAACGAGGGTGGTAAGGTATATGTTAACGGTGGTAACTACTCGGGCGACACTTGCACACTCTTCCAGGCTAATGGTGGCGAGGTTTACATCTATGGTGGCGAGTTTAAGGCTGATGAGTACAATGGCGACTATCGCTATACTCTTAACCACGTAGATAGCAAGAAGAACGTAGGTAAGATCGAGGTTACTGGCGGTAAGTTCTACAAGTACGATCCAGCTCAGAGTGCATCTGAGAACCCCGTAATGGACTTCGTTCCTAAGGGCTTCGGTGCTTATCCAGAGGGTGATTGGTATGTTGTAAAGCCAGTTTCTGAGGCTAATTACACAGCAAAACTCGGAAGTAGCAATAGTGGAAAAACAAGCGATTATGTAAAGTCTCTTATCGTTGCTATCTTCCACAATGGTGGTGAGCTTACTATCGAGCGCAATGTAAATAATTATAATGATGTTGCCACTTTCAATAAGGCTCTTATCGCTGCTAAGGGAGATGTTGTACTTAACTTTACTGGAACAGATTTGGCAGACGACGCATACCTTAAGGCTGACTACGTGTATGTTGAGAATAAGGTAGCTGCTCTTATCAGTGCACAGGATGGCACAACTGTCACTATCAACGGTAATGGTAACATCGATGGTGGTGATGATGACTATGCTGTAGAGGCTCGTAACGGTGGTAAGGTTGTTCTTAACGGTGGTAATTACGTTGGTGCTGCAACTGCTGTACAGTCTGCATACAATGGCGAGGTAACCATCAATGGTGGTACTTACTCGCTCAACGGCAACGTTGATACATTTGGCTACACTTACCTTCTCAACCTCAAGGATAACACAAATGCTTCTATCAAGGTTTACGGTGGTAAGTTCAAGAAGTTCAACCCAATGGATAACGCTGCAGAGAATCCTAAGGTAAGCTTCTGCGCTGATGGTTGTTCAGTTTTCCATAATGATAATGGTGATTGGTTTGAGGTTTACTACGTAGGTGCTAACGTTACAATAGACGCTATTGTAAAAAATACTTCTGATCTTGAGAGCGCTTTGGCTGATGCTAACGTCAAGGTTATCTACCTTCTGAAGGACAAGTACCCAATTATCAAAGCTAAGAGCGAGATGACTATCATCGGCTCTGCTGATGCTGAGGTAGGTTGCGTTGCACTTAATGGTGCTGACAAAGTAACTCTTATCAACATTGAGTTTGATGCTGCTGGTGCAGAGGTTGCCTATGATGGAAAGGGTAATGGAAAGCAGTATGCTAATATTCTCAGTGGCGATGTTAACAATAATGGAAGCGGTAGCGAGAACCTTGTAATCGATGGTTGCAAGTTCACTGGCACCTTTGCTAATGGCGGCGTTGCTATTGCTTTCACAGATCAGGGTCGTGGAAGTGGCCAGTCAGGTAATATCACCATTAAGAACTGTACTTTCGAGACAAAGAATGGTTACTACGACATCTACTGCCACTACTCAGGTAAGGGTGAGTTCGTTATCGAGAATAACGTCTTCAACTCTGAGATTCTCGGTTTACCAATCTACTTGGGTCGCTACCAGTCAAGCACTCCAGTTGTAGTTAAGGGCAACACATTCGCTCGTTGCGCTACCTTTGAAGATGCAGCATATATTCAGGCTCACAGCAACGCTTATAGTGTATCGTTTGATGCTTCAAACAACACATTTGCTAACTAATTGTTATTAGCAATCAACTTTAGAGCAGCACTCCTCGGGGTGCTGCTCTTATTATATATATAGGTATAAGTAGTTTTGTTTGTCCTTGTGGACTGGGCTAATGTACGATGAGGTGTTAAAGGGAAGGGTGCAGGCAGTGCGGGCTAAAGGGAGATTAGAGACAGCAGAGACAGCAGAGACAGCAGAGACAGCAGAGACAACAGAGACAACAAAACAGCAGAAACAGCAGAAACAGCAGAAACAGCAGAAACAGCAGAGACAGCAGAGACAGCAGAGACAGCAGAGACAGCAGAGACAGCAGAGACAGCAGAGAAATATGATACCCGACTTCGTTGTTGTCTCTTTCGTCCCTCTCGTCTCTCTCTTTCAACGGCTACGCCACAACCCATCAATCAGCCTGCTCCCTAAACTCTCTAATTTCTCTAAATTCCTTAAAACTATTTCACGCGCAAGCTAAAAACAAAATCCCCTGGCACAGCGACGTGATGTACCAGGGGGTAGTATCGCGTAGAGCGTTAGGCTCTAAACCGTGGCTACAAGCCCAACTTAATGCGGACCTTCTCCAACATATCCTTAGTCATAGACTCCAGATCCCACTCAGGCTTCCAACCCCACTCCTCGCGAGCACAAGTGTCGTCCAAAGAGTTTGGCCAGCTACGTGAGATAACATCCTTAACAGGGTCGACGTTGTAGTCCATCTGGAAGCCAGGAACGTGGCGCTCGACAACCTCGCGGATAATCTCGGGAGTGAAGCTCATAGAGGCAATGTTGAACGAGTTGCGGTGCTTGAGCTTCGAAGGATCGGCCTCCATAAGCTCGACAGTAGCACGCAAAGCATCGGGCATATACATCATATCCATATATACGTCGGGAGCAATGTTACAAGTGAACTTATTGCCCTTAACAGCCTCGTAGTAGATCTCGACAGCGTAGTCGGTAGTGCCACCACCAGGGAGAGTAACGTTAGAGATGATACCAGGGAAACGCACCGAGCGTGTATCTACGCCAAAGCGAGTGTGGTAGTAGTTTGACAAAAGCTCACCAGCGACCTTGCAGACACCATAGATGGTGTTTGGCTGCATAACGGTATCCTGTGGAGTCTTGTCGCGTGGGAAATCGCCACCAAAAGCACCAATAGAGCTGGGAGTGAAGACAGCACAGCCCTTCTCGCGTGCAATCTCCAAAGAGTTCTCCAATGCGCCCATATTGATACGCATAGCAAGCTGAGGATTCTTCTCGCCAGTAGCCGACAACAGGGCTACAAGGTTGAAGATAGAGTCAATCTTATACTTCTCAACAAGCTCGGCATACTGCTTGGCATCCAAAGCATCCAACGACTCGAAAGGACCTGCCTCGGCAAGCACAGCGTTGTGTTTTACATCGGTAGCAACAACATTAGATGCTCCGTAGATTGAGCGAAGATATGGCACCAACTCAGATCCAATCTGACCTCCGGCACCCAAAACCAAAATGCGCTTCATTTGTAAAGGTTAACTAAGTTAAGTATATTAAGTTTAATCGATTACTCTCCTATATCTTATCCATCGGCCGATTGCACACAAACAGACTCAGCCTAATCATCAACAAAAGTACACATTTTCTCGGAAATTGTAGCGTCGAGAGCCACTTTTTTTTCTTTTTTTTACATTCGCCCCTCTGCGCTACGGTCAAAACCTAAAAATGCACTATATTTGTCAGCCGATAAAAACCTTAAAAACTACCGCAATGGAGTGGCTACTCGACTTAGGATACATAGGCCTATTCATAGGCTCGCTGTTGGCAGCTACGGTATTTCCGTTTAGCTCCGACGTGCTCCTTGTCGGGATGCTCATAGCGGGCGGCAACCCCGTGACGACCGTAATAGTCGCCTCGCTCGGCAACTGGTGCGGAGGACTCATAGGGTACTGGATGGGTAGGCTCGGAAAGCTCGAATGGCTCGAACGCTGGTTCAAGGTGAAGCACGAGACAATAGTGAAGCATCAGGCCAAAGTAGAGAGGTATGGGCCACTGCTCGCACTGCTAACCTGGACACCATTCGTAGGCGACATATTCGCCATAGTACTCGGATTCTACAAGGCGCGATTCTGGCCCTCGGCAATATGGATGCTCGTGGGAAAGTGTGGCAGGTATGTATGCTGGGCCATACTCCACTTCTACGCTGCGCAGTGGTGGGGATAGTGCCGAAGAGTAAGAATTTAAAGAACGTAGAGAAAATATGCGTCGGGGTGTTGCGAGGTTGATAAAAAATGCTTATCTTTGCACAAATTTATGAAACTATGAGACGAGCGACTAATATACTGCCCGAAAATGCGCTGCCTAATGTGCAGTTGTCGGGTAATTGTCGACGTTTTAACGTTTTGGGAATCATTGTTTTTAATTGATATTGGCGGCTTTATTGGCCGCCTATTTTTTTAACATATGGGAGACAACAGAACAATAATAAAGGGTGCGACCATAGTAGGTGGTAGCACAGAAGACATTGCAATAGCCAATGGCATCATCGTAGAGCGCGCAAGCGAGATAACACCCGGGGCTGGCGACACGGTAATAAATGCCGCAGGACTGGTGGCAGCACCAGCATTTGTCGACGTTCACGTGCACCTCAGAGAGCCAGGATTCGGATACAAGGAGCGTATAGCGACAGGAACGGCAGCCGCAGCGCGCGGAGGATACTCGACAGTATGTTCTATGCCAAACCTCAACCCAGTGCCCGATACCGTAGAGACGCTCGGCGTGCAGCTCGACATAATCCGTCGCGATGCCAAGATAGAGGTGCTGCCCTACGCAGCGATAACCATAGGACGCAAGGGCGAGGAGCTAGTAGACATAGCAGCCTTGCAGGATAAGGTGTGCGCCTTCTCGGACGACGGCAGCGGCGTGCAGCACGACGCAATGATGGAGCGAGCAATGGCCGAGGCAGCCAAGCACGATGCCCTGATAGCGGCTCACTGCGAGGTGGAGGAGCTTCTGCGTGGCGGATATATACACGATGGCGAGTATGCGCGTAAGCACGGTCACAAGGGTATATGCTCGGAGAGCGAGTGGGAGCAGGTAAGGCGCGATATAGAGATTGCCGAGAAGCTCGGATGCCGCTACCACGTATGTCACATATCGACAAAGGAGACCGTAGAGCTGGTACGCCAGGCGAAGGCTCGTGGCGCTAAGGTTACCTGCGAGACAGGCCCTCACTACCTGATATTTACGGATATGGACCTTGAGGAGGATGCTCGCTGGAAGATGAACCCTCCGCTACGCTCGGCAGAGGATCGCGCAGCACTCATAGAGGGAATAAAGGATGGCACCATAGATATGATAGCCACAGACCACGCACCCCACACCGTGGAGGAGAAGTCGCGAGGACTGAAGGATAGCGCTATGGGCGTCGTAGGCCTCGAGACGGCGTTTGCGGCGCTAAACACTCATCTTGTGCGCAAGGGTGTAATCACGCTTGAGAGACTCGTGGAGCTGATGAGCATAAACCCTCGCCGCGTATTCCGCATAGAGGGCGGCATCGAGGTAGGCAATCGCGCAGATATAGTGCTACTCGACGTAGAGCGCCAGTGGCGCGTAGATAGCACGAAGTTCTTGTCGATGGGCAAGATATCGATGTTCGACGGTCGCGAGATGGTAGGCGACGTAGCTATGACCATACATCGCGGCAACGTAGTGTACGACAACAATACAAAACAATATTAAATATAGAGCAAATGAAACCTTTTACCAAGAAACTTGTACTTGAGAATGGCAAGGAGTTTCCCGGCTATGGATTCGGCGCAAACCGCAATGCGGTGTGCGAGATAGTCTTCAACACCTCGATGGTGGGATATCAGGAGATTGTCTCGGACCCTACATACACCGACCAGATTGTGGTGATGACATACCCACTGATGGGTAACTACGGATTCGCCGACGAAGACTACGAGAGTAAGTTCCCCTCGATGGGCGGTATGGTAGTGCGCGAGTGCTGCGATGCACCAAGCAACTTCCGCTATACCAAGACCCTAAACGAGGCGTTCGAGGAGCTCGACGTGCCAGGCATCAGCGGCGTAGATACGCGTATGATAACACGCATAATACGCAACGAGGGCACACAGAAGGCTGCAATAGTAGACTACGCAATGTCGCACGACGAGGCTATGGAGCTGATACGCACAACGGAGCTTAAGTGTAACCTCTTAGAGAAGGTGAGCTGCAAGAAGCGTTGGTTCTCGCGCACGCCAAACCACAAGTGGGACGTAGTGGCCATAGACTGCGGTATCAAGTACAGCTTCATACGTCAGCTCAACGCGAAGGGTTGCAACGTGACAATAGTGCCCTACAACTCTACGGCCGAGGAGATTATGGCCTTCAACCCCGACGGTATATTCGTATCGAACGGTCCAGGTAACCCCGCCGACTCGGAGGTTGTTTGCGAGGCACTCAGAACGCTACGCGGCAAGCGCCCTATCTTCGGCGTAGACCTCGGACATCAGCTCATAGCCATAAGCTACGGCGCCAAGAACACCAAGATGAAGGTGGGACACCGCGGTGCTAACCACCCAGTAAGATGCCTCGAGAACGGCAAGCTCGAGATAGTGGCACAGAACCACGGCTACACCATCGATGAAGCCTCGCTTGCGAGCACTCCTCTCGTGGTGACACACCGCAACCTGCTCGACGACACCGTAGCGGGCATAGAGTCGCCAGCCGACAGAGTATTCTCGGTGCAGTATCAGCCCGACTGCTCGCCCGAGGCAAGCAACACATATCTTTTCGATAAGTTCATTAAACTAATGGAGGACGAGAAAAATGCCTAAGAGAACAGATATCAAGAAAGTAATGGTCATCGGCTCAGGACCTATCGTCATAGGCCAGGCCGCAGAGTTCGACTACGCAGGTACGCAGGCCTGCTTGGCACTCAAGGAGGAGGGCTATCAGGTAATCCTGGTGAACTCTAACCCAGCAACCATAATGACCGACACACATATCGCCGATAAGGTATATATGGAGCCACTGACGCTCGAGTATGTTGCCAAGATTATCCGCTATGAGCGCCCCGATGCCATAGTTCCTGGTCTCGGAGGACAGACAGGCCTCAACCTCGCGGTGCAGCTCGCCAAGAAGGGTATTCTCGAGGAGTGTGGCGTAGAGATTCTCGGAACGTCGTTTACCTCGATCGAGGAAGCCGAGGATAGAGAGCTCTTCAAGGAGCTGTGCTTGCGCATTGGCGAGCCAGTGATTCCCTCGCGCATCACAAACTCTATAGAGGAGGGTGTCGAGGCAGCGAAGGAGATTGGCTATCCCGTAGTATTACGTCCTGCCTTCACGCTCGGAGGTACGGGTGGTGGCTTTGCCGACAACGAGGAGGAGCTGCGCGACACTATGCGCAACGCCTTAGCGCTATCGCCTATCCACCAGGTGCTCGTAGAGAAGAGTATCAAGGGATACAAGGAGATAGAGTTCGAGGTTATGCGCGACAAGAACGACACGGCCATAGCCATCTGCTCGATGGAGAATGTCGACCCTGTGGGTATTCACACCGGAGACTCTATCGTGGTAGCTCCAAGCCAGACGTTGGCAGCCAAAGAGTACAATATGCTACGCCAGAGCGCGCTGAAGCTCATCCGCGCACTCAAGATTGAGGGTGGATGCAACGTACAGTTTGCCCTCGACCCACTATCGTTCAAGTACTTCATCATCGAGGTTAACCCACGCGTAAGCCGCTCGTCGGCGCTGGCATCAAAGGCCAGTGGCTACCCTATTGCTCGTGTAACGGCTAAGGTGGCCATAGGTATGCACCTCGACGAGATACGCATAGCAAATACGCCTGCGAGCTTCGAGCCTACGCTCGACTACATAGTAACAAAGGTTGCACGCTTCCCATTCGACAAGTTCAGCGACGCCTCGAACGAGCTGGGCACACAGATGAAGGCTACGGGCGAGGTTATGTCCGTAGGTCGTACATTCGAGGAGGGTTTGTTGAAGGCCGTACGCTCACTCGAGACTGGCGTGTGTCACATATATCACAAGAAGTTCGACACTATGTCCGTTGAGGGCATATTGGCATATATCCGCAAGGGTACTGACGACCGCATCTACGCCATCGCCGAGCTTATACGCCGCGGTGTAGATCTGCTACACGTCTACGACAACACAAAGATAGACCTCTTCTTCCTCGAGAAGCTCAAGAATATCGTCGAGATGGAGAACGTGGTGAAGGCCAACGTGCGCGACACAGAGGTGCTGCGCGAGGCTAAGCGTATGGGCTTTAGCGATAAGTATATCGGCAAGCTATGGTCTATGACCGAGAGCGAAGTATTCCTCCTGCGCAAGGCCAACGCCATCTTCCCAGTATACAAGATGATTGACACGTGTGCTGCGGAGTTCGACTCTAAGGTACCATACCTCTACTCTACCTACGAGCAGGAGAACGAGTCGATAGTTTCCGACCGTAAGAAGATTATAGTCCTCGGCTCAGGCCCTATACGTATCGGCCAGGGCGTAGAGTTCGACTACTCTACCGTACACGCCATCTGGGCTATCCGCGAGGCAGGCTACGAGGCTATCATCATCAACAATAACCCCGAGACCGTATCGACAGACTACACCACAAGCGACAAGCTATACTTCGAGCCTCTGACGGTCGAGGATGTGATGAACGTCATAGAGCTTGAGAGGCCTACAGGCGTAGTGGTATCGCTCGGAGGACAGACGGCCATCAACCTTGCCAAGCCACTTGCCGACTTGGGCGTAACGATTATCGGTACGGGCATCGAGGCAATCAACAATGCCGAGGATAGAAAGTGCTTCGAGGCCATTATGCGCCGCGCTGGCATTCCACAGCCCGAGGCTGAGGCTATAACCGACATCGAGCGCGGTGTTGTCGCTGCTGAGCGCATCGGCTACCCCGTATTGGTACGTCCAAGCTATGTGCTCGGTGGTCGAGCAATGCAGATTGTATCGAACGAGGAGGCTCTGCGCCACTACCTCAAGAACGCTGTGGAGATAAACGAGGATCAGCCCGTACTTGTCGACAAGTATATTATGGGTAAGGAGCTTGAGGTCGACGCCATATGCGACGGCACGGATGTATTCATCCCCGGCATTATGGAGCACGTCGAGCGTACGGGTATCCACTCGGGCGACTCTATAAGCGTATACCCTACGTTCAGCGTAAGCCAGAAGGTTAAGGATACGATTATCGACTACACCATACGCCTCGGTAAGGAGATTGGCATCTTAGGCCTCTACAACATACAGTTTATCGCCGACAATCGCGATATGGTCTACGTCATCGAGGTAAACCCACGCTCGTCGCGTACCGTACCATTCCTCTCGAAGGCTACGGGTGTGCCAATGGCCAAGATAGCCACCAACGTGATGCTCGGACACTCGCTCAAGGAGCAGGGCATTACGGTTGTAGTCCCCGATGAGAAGAAGCGTTGGTATGTTAAGACCCCAGCCTTCTCGTTTGCCAAGATTCGTGGCGTAGACTCATACCTATCGCCCGAGATGAAGTCTACGGGTGAGGCTATAGGCTACGACTCGTCGCTACGCCGCGCACTCTACAAGTCGCTCCAGTCGTCGGGTATGACCATCGCCAACTACGGCACTATCTTCGTATCGATTGCCGACGTCGACAAGCCACGCGCACTGCCACTAATACGCCGTTTCTACGAGCTCGGCTTCAACATCGAGGCTACGAGCGGAACGACCAAGTTCTTGCGCGAGAATGGCATACGCACACGCTGTCTGAAGAAGCTCAGCGAGGGCTCGACCGAGATATTCGACTCGATACGCAAGGGCCACGTCAACTACGTTATCAACACCATAGATATCAACCAGCACAGCTCACGCCTCGATGGCTACGACATTCGTCGCTGCGCCGTAGAGAACAACGTGACCATCTTCACAGCTCTCGAGACGGTAAGCGTACTGCTCGACGTGCTCGAGGAGATAACGCTGGGTGTATCTACAATCGACGCTGAATAATGTATAAGAAGAACATCTATAAGATTGCAAGTAACGAACCTCTGACACCTGCGGTATACCGTATGGTGTTGGAGGGCGATACTCAGTACATCACTCGCTCGGGACAGTTTATCAACATCGAGCTCGAAGGTAAGTTCCTGCGCCGTCCCATCTCGGTGGCAGACTACGACGCAAGGAGCATCACTATTATATATAAGGTAGTGGGTAGCGGTACCGAGCAGATGAAGGGACTAAAGGTTGGCGAGGAGCTTGACATACTCACGGGCTTGGGTAACGGCTTCGACACCGACAACGCATCGACAAAGCCACTCTTAGTAGGTGGTGGCGTGGGCGTGCCTCCGATGTACAACCTCTGCAAGAGACTCATCGCCGAGGGTAAGCAGCCGAGGGTAATCATAGGCTTTAACACCGCAAGCGAGGTGTTCTACCTCGAAGAGTTCAGGGCTTTAGGCGTGGAGGTATACTGCGCTACGGCCGATGGCACGATGGGCGATAAGGGCTTCGTTACGGATGTCATACGCCAGCGAGCAGTGGAGTTTGACTATCTATATACGTGTGGTCCACTGCCTATGCTCAAGGCACTCTACGACGCCACGGAGGTTGATGGCCAGTACAGCTTCGAGGAGCGTATGGGCTGCGGCTTTGGCGCTTGTATGGGTTGCACGTGCAAGACGAAGTACGGAAACAAGCGAATTTGTAAGGATGGTCCTATACTTAAACGTGAGGAGATAATATGGTAAAGCACTACGACACATCGGTTGAGCTCTACGGCGTCAAGCTCGACAACCCAGTAATTCCAGCCTCGGGAACATTTGGCTTTGGCCGCGAGTTTGCCGAGTACTACGACCTCGACTGCCTCGGTGCTATATCGTTCAAGGGTACTACGCGCGAGGCACGCTTCGGCAACCCAACGCCACGCATCGCCGAGTGCAGCGCAGGACTTATCAACTCTGTAGGCCTGCAAAACCCAGGCATCGACCAGGTGATAGCCGACGAGCTACCCCACCTGCGCGAGATATTCCACAAGCCTATAATAGCCAACATCAGTGGATTCTCGCTTGAGGAGTATGAGGAGTGTTGCGCGAAGATAGACAAGGAGGAGCAGGTTGCCATCATCGAGGTTAACGTCTCGTGTCCTAATGTACACAACGGAGGTATGAGCTTCGGCACACAGCCCGAGTCGGCAGCCGAGGTGACACGCCGCGTAAAGGCCGTAACCACAAAGCCCGTATTTATCAAGCTAAGTCCCAACGTTACGGACATAGTATCTATAGCACGCGCGTGCGAGGAGGCTGGCGCCGATGGTATCTGCCTTATCAACACGCTACTGGGTATGCGCATCGACACTATGCGTCGCAGACCCGTTATAGCCAACAAGATGGGTGGTTTTTCGGGCGATGCTATCTTCCCCATAGCGGTGCGTATGGTCTACCAGGTGGCCAATGCGTGCAACATCCCAGTTATGGGCTGCGGAGGCGTAAGCTCAGCTTCGGACGTCATAGAGATGATGATGGCAGGAGCTACAGCAGTGCAGGTAGGTGCTGCAAATCTACGCAATCCCTACGCCTCGAAGGAGATTATCGAGGCACTTCCAAAGGAGATGGAGCGTTTAGGCATAGAGCGCCTCAGCGACATCATTGGCATAGTTAAGTAGAGTGATTAAAATTAAAACAACTAAGATATGAGTAAGCGAGATGTAATCATTGCTTGCGACTTTAGCAGTAAGGAGCAGACACTGAACTTTTTGGATAAGTTCACAGGTCGTAAGCCATTTGTCAAGATAGGTATGGAGCTTTTCTATGCCGAGGGCCCAGAGATTGTGCGCACAATCAAGGCGCGTGGTCACCGCATATTCCTCGACCTTAAGCTCCACGATATTCCAAATACGGTAAAGAAGGCTATGTCGGTGTTGCGTAACCTCGACGTCGATATGACCAACGTACACGCAGCAGGTACGGTAGATATGATGAAGGCTGCAATCGAGGGTCTCACGCGCGAGGATGGCACACGCCCACTACTTATCGCCGTGACGCAGCTGACCTCGACATCGGAGGAGCGTATGCAGAAGGAGTTGCTCATAGGCGCCTCGATAAACGACACCATCGTGAAGTATGCCGAGAATGCTAAGGCTGCAGGCCTCGATGGTGTGGTATGCTCACCTCTCGAGGCTCGTATGGTCAAGGATGCGTGCGGCGAGGAGTTTATGACCGTAACACCAGGTGTGCGCTTTGCCGATGGCGACGTGGGCGACCAGGTGCGCGTGACAACACCCGAGAGAGCTAAGGAGATAGGCTCGGACTTCATCGTCGTAGGACGTCCTATCACCGCTGCTGATGACCCCGTAGCCGCTTACGAGCGCTGCCTACGAGAGTTTGCCGAGTAACACAACGCCGCAAGGTGGTAATAAGAGGCTCGATTAGAGCCGTAACAAGAGCACAAATAGAGAGTATTAACACAAAACACGAAGATATTATGGAGAAGAAGATAGCAAAAGATCTATTGTCAATAGGCGCAGTATTCCTACGTCCCGAGCAGCCATTTACCTGGGCAAGTGGCATCAAGAGCCCTATCTATTGCGACAACCGCCTCACGCTGACCGCTCCCGAGGTGCGTAACCACGTCGAGGAGGGTCTTGCCGAGCTTATTCGTAAGCACTACCCCGAGGTAGAGGTGCTTATGGGCACGTCTACAGCAGGTATCGCCCACGCTGCAATCACAGCAACAATCCTTAACCTGCCTATGGGCTACGTACGCTCAGGCTCTAAGGATCACGGCCGTGGCAACCAGATAGAGGGTAAGCTCGAGAAGGGGCAGAAGGTTGTCGTTGTCGAGGACCTCATCTCTACGGCAGGTAGCTGCATCGAGGTAGTCGAGGCTCTGCGCGCTGCAGGTGCCGATGTTCTCGGTATCGTGAGCATCTTCACCTACGGTATGCAGAAGGGCTTGGATCGTCTGGCTGCTGCCGAGGCTAAGAACTACTCGCTCTCGAACCTCGACGCACTGGTAGAGGTGGCTGCCGACGAGGGATATATCAAGCCCGAGGATAAGGAGCGCATCCTTAAGTTCCGTAGCAACCCTTCGGACGAGTCGTGGATTAAGTAATAAATCGTTGTAAGCTACTGAAGATATGAAGCACTTGATTGACCCAACGGATTTATCGGTATCGGAGATTTCGGAGATAATAGCCTTAGCCGAAGATATCATCGCCCACCGCGAGAGATATAGCGAGGCGTGCCGAGGCAAGAAGCTAGCCACGCTCTTCTACGAGCCCAGCACGCGCACGCGCCTGAGCTTCACGGCAGCAATGATGGAACTTGGCGGCAACGTCATCGGCTTTGCCGATGCTAAGTCGTCGTCGGTATCCAAGGGCGAGACTGTGCAGGACACGGTGAGGGTTATCAACTGCTTTGCCGACATCATAGCTATGCGCCACAAGGTCGAGGGTGCTCCGCTGGCAGCTACAGAGGTATCGCGCACGCCTATCATCAACGCTGGCGATGGCTCGCACAGCCACCCTACGCAGACGATGACCGACCTATTGACCATCAAGCGCGAGCTGGGCACGCTCAACAACCTCACCATAGGACTTGTTGGCGACCTTAAGTATGGCCGCACGGTGCACTCACTTATTAAGGCTATGACGCGCTACGAGGGTACTAAGTTTGTGCTTATAGCGCCTCCAGAGTTGGCCCTACCAGACTATATCAAGCACGACGTCTGCGACCGCTACGGCGTGGAGTACCGCGAGTCATCAGATATAGAGAGCGTAATCGGCGACGTCGATATCCTATATATGACTCGTGTGCAGCAGGAGCGTTTCACCGACCTCGAGGAGTATGAGAGGGTCAAGGATTGCTTCGTATTAGACGCTGCAAAGATGCGCGGCGCTAAGGAGCATATGGCCGTTCTACACCCACTACCTCGTGTCAACGAGATAGCCATAGATGTCGATGCCGACCCACGCGCGGCATACTTCCGCCAGGTGGAGAATGGTAAGTTTGTGCGTATGGCCCTAATCCTCAAGCTACTTGAGTGGCAGGAGGATGCGGAGCGTAAGTTTGACCACGGAGGCAAGGATTTGGGGTGCAAGTGTCCCAATCCGCTCTGTATCTCGAATCTCGAGCCTGTACGCCCACGCTTCGATAAGGCCGACGATGTGGTAAGGTGCGTGTACTGCGAGTCTAAGGCAGAGTAGGCACTCGTATAGTAGTGCGCTACGACGCGTCGGCGCGACAATATATTGACTAAGGAGGGGGTGACTAAAAGAAAATTAGTCATCCCCTTTTTGTGCCTTATCTCAACAAAGAACGACAAAATAGACTCTTTCGGTTCACACCCATATAATGACGTTTCACAGGGATATATTGCCTGCTGACAGGAGCAGGTATAGATAAATAGTGCTTCGAGTGTAACTTTGTATTTAGAAGCTGTTTTGAATTTTATTGAAAGAGTTTGTTCGTTGCTGCAAAAGATAGTTTCGGCTTCTTTGAGGCTCTTTTCGGCAACTTTTCATTTGTGATAATTGGAAATAGTCCACTATTACCTGCATACCCCAAATGAAAA
>JAFTWZ010000037.1 GCA_017465055.1 Alistipes sp.
GATTATGGAGCTACAAGTTATACAGAATAAGATATATGAGATTCGCGGACAGAGGGTAATGCTCGACTTCGACCTTGCTGCGATATATCAGGTGGAGACCAGAGCTTTGAAACAGGCTGTGCGGCGTAATATAGAGCGCTTTGAGGGTGAAGATTTTATGTTTGAGCTATCGGATATTGAGTATCAAGACCTCAAGGATCGTTTAAGATCACAAATTGTGATGTTAGACATTGATGGTCGAGGTCGTTTCCCTAAATATCCTCCGTTTGCATTTACAGAGATAGGCGTTGCTATGCTTTCGAGTATACTGCGTAGCGAAACTGCTATCAATGCGAATAGAGCCATAATGCGAGCCTTTGTGGCGATGCGTAACTATATCACCACTACGACGTCGGTGTCGGCCGAGCTTGCCGAGATACGTGCCAAGTTGGCGCTGTTAGAGCGCAACGACGAGGATAATATGGAGGCGGTGAACGACCTCTCGGAGGATATGCGCCAGGAGTTAGATAATATCTACCAGGCTATTGCCGCTCTCTCGGTCAAGCCCCAGCAGGTCACCCCTCCACATAAGCCAATAGGTTTCAAGACGGATAATAAGTAGCGCTCCGCGGTACAAACCCACGCGGCGGTAGTTGCCATAGGGAATCTAAAGAATTTAGGGCGGTAAGGGCTCTTTATCCTTAGATTCCTTAGATTCCTTAATCTCTCTATATACTCTTCCGAATAAATCTCTGCAAATCCTTTTTTTGTGGAGTGTAGTGCCACCAACCTTCGCAGTCGCCTCTGCCTCGCTGCGAGAATCGTCGCAATTTTTTACGATATTTTGCATAAATTTTGCTCTCGATGATAGATTTGGCTATCAAGAGCGCTCTATATATATGACGATAAGGGCGAGGTGGCCCGAGTCACAACGATTGTAAACAATAAAAAACGTACAAGAGATATGTTGGTTGTATTATCTATCTTGATTTTGGCCTATATGATTATGGGCAAAGATGTTAACTCGCTTGTCGAGAAACTTAAGGATGTAGATTGGCACGGTAAGATAAACTCTCTTATCGACAAACTTCGCCCCTGGGCCTTGAAGGCTGGGCGCGTGGCGGCCAAGCCACTACTACAGTTCTACTACGTTATGGCCGACGAGAAGACCTCGACGCTCGACAAGGCGTTGATTTACGCGGCGATAATCTATACCATATCGCCTGCAGATCTCCTGCCGCGTAGCGTATATAGCTTCTTGGGCATCTTGGACGATGGTGTGGCTATGGTCTACGTCTATAAGAAGATTAAGGATAAGATTACTCCCGAGATTGAGATTCAGGTTCAGGAGAAACTCAACGAGTGGTTTGGCGTGGAGTACTACGCCGTTGAGGAGTAACCGAGAGTACGACTCATAAGTAGTTTTAGTTAGTTTTAAGTAGTGAGAGAGTGCCTATAAGGTGACTGCGTGTCATCCTTATAGGCACTCTTGATATCTCTCCGTCTATCCTTTACTCTCGCTTCGAGCAGAGCCATAGGCCGAGCATCGTGAGTGCAGCGTTGAGGATGAGTATCTCGTAGCTGAAGGTGTAGCCCCATAGCCACGCCTCGGAGTTGCGCGTGACGACATAGCTCGCCAGTGGGGATATAAGTGCGATGATGGGCACGGCGCGTGGCGCTACGCGGCGGCGCGTCATAAGGCCAAAACTGAAGAGACCGAGTAGAGGACCATACGTGTAGCTGGCCATAGTGAAGATAAGCGTTATAGCTCCTGCCGTGCTCCACTGATGAAACAGGATGATTACCAGTGTCATAATCACAGCAACCAGCGTATGGCTTCTCCTACGTAGATGCTCCAGCTCGCGCGCCCCCGACTCTGTGGTGCTGTCGTAGCGTTTGCGCCCATCGAGGATGTCGAGGCTCAGCGATGTGGTGAGCGCCGTGAGCGCCGAGCCTGCCGACGAGTAGGTCGAGGCTACAAGGCCGAGGATGAAGAGCACTCCTACGGCTAACGGTAGGCCGCACTGCGTGGCGACGTAGCCGAAGAGGTCGTCGCTACGTTCGATGTCGACACCTCGGCCGTCGACGTAGATGTAGAGTAGTGCTCCTAAGGCTAAGAAGAGCGTTATGACAACAACCTGAATGACGATAGATTGCATCATACCGCGCTGGGCATCGCGCTGCGTGCGGCACGAGAGCATCGTCTGCATCATATCCTGATCGAGGCCTGTCATCGCAATGACAAGGAAGATTCCCGCAATAAACTGCTTCCAGAAGTAGCGCCTGTCGAGCGCATCGTCGAAGAAGAGAATCCTCGAGTAGTCGCTCTCGGCAATAGCTGAAAGAGCCCCTCCAACGCTAAGGCCTAAGGCGTTGATAACAAATATGATGCAGGCAGCTACGCTGCCAACCATAAGTATCGTCTTGAGCATCTCTACCCACACCACCGAGCGCACGCCACCGCGCCGCGTGTAGAGCCATACCAGCGCCATCATAAGAGCCGCATTGGCCGCAAAGGGGATGCCGTAGTGGTCGTAGAGTACTCCCTGCAGCACCACGCAGATGACATAGGCACGTAGCGATGCAGAGAGTATCTTGGAGATGAAGAACATCCACGCACCCGTCTTATGTGCCATCAGGCCAAACCTCTGGTCGAGGTATTCGTATAGCGATACCACGCCTAAGCGGTAGTATAGTGGTATAAGTAGGTAGGCGATGACTACATAGCCTACGAAGAATCCCAATGTTGTTTGCAGGTATGAGAAGCTGTCGGCGGCGACGCTACCCGGCACCGAGATGTATGTGACGCCCGACATCGCAGCACCCACCATAGCTATGGCCGCAACAAGACGAGGTGTGCCCCTGCCGCCCGTGAAGAACGCCCCCTGTGTTACGCCTCGCGAGGCGAGCCACGCCACCGTGAAGAGTAGCAATAGGTAGACCCCAAGAGTGAGGATTATAGCCGTGGGTGACACTTGACTATCGGTGTGTTAGCGTTAGAAATTGTAGGCCTTGCAGTATCGTGCTACGGCATCTGCTATACGCTCGCCATCGAGTGCTGCCGAGACTATGCCTCCGGCGTAGCCAGCACCCTCGCCAGCGGGGAATAGACCCTCGATCTGGGTGTGCATAAGCGTCTCGGGGTCGCGCGGTATGCGTACAGGCGTCGAGGTGCGCGACTCTACGCCCACAACGATAGCCTCGTCCGAGACAAAGCCCTTCATCTTACGTCCAAAGGTGGCGATGCCGCTACGTAGTCTCGCTCCGATATTCTCGGGCATCCACAGGTCAAGGCGCGAGGCTGTGAGGCCTGGGATATATGAGGTGCGAGGCAGTGACTTCGATTCACGTCCATATACGAAGTCCGAGACACGCTGCGCAGGGGCTATCTGACGCTCGCCACTATGCTCGCGCGCCAGCTCCTCGAAGAGCTGCTGATATCTGAGTCCAGCGAGTTCGCCATATTCGGCCCTTAGATGTGCAAAGTCCTCGAGGCGCACCTCGGTGACAAGACCTGAGTTGGCAAATGCCGAGTTGCGACCACTGGGCGACATACCGTTGACTACTGCCTGCGTGGTGTCGGTCATTGCTGGCACGATGAAACCTCCAGGACACATACAGAATGAGTATACGCCGCGTCCAGCCTCCTGACTTACGAGCGAGTAGCTGGCCGCAGGGAGCCACTCGCCACGCTCCTCGCGGTGGTATTGTATGCTGTCGATAAGCCTCTGAGGGTGCTCTATGCGCACGCCCATAGCGAAGGGCTTGGCCTCGATGGCTATGCCGAGGCTATGTAGTAGCTCGTATATGTCGCGTGCCGAATGTCCCGTAGCCAATACTACTGCTGCACCCTCGACGATGTCGTCACCAACCCTCACACCTGTGATGCGCCCCTCTTTGATTACGAAGCCCGTTACGCGGCTGTCGAAGAGCACGCGACCACCCTGCGTGGTGATGGTGTTGCATATGTTCGATATTATTCGTGGCAGCTTGTCGGTGCCTATATGGGGGTGTGCCTCATAGAGGATGGCGGGATTAGCGCCGTGCCATACCAATGTTTGCAGCGCCTTGTTGTAGTCGCCGCGCTTCTTGCTGCGCGTAAATAGCTTGCCGTCGGAGAATGTTCCAGCGCCGCCCTCGCCAAAGGCGTAGTTCGAGTCGGGGTTTATGTCGCCACCGCGGTTTATCTGCGCTATGTCGCGCTTACGCGAGAGTACCGACTTGCCGCGCTCGAGGAGTATCGGCTTGTATCCGAGCTCAATGAGTCGCAGCGAGGCGAAGAGTCCTGCAGGGCCTGAGCCTACGACAATAATCTCGGTGCCGTTGTCGACGTTGGGATAGTCGAAGTGTAGCGGCGCAGGCTGTGGCTCTTGGTCTACGTATATCTCTAATGATAGGTTTACCTTGGCCATACGCTGTCGCGCATCTATCGAGCGCTTAATTACTCGAGCCAGGGCTATGTCGCTCTGTCGTATGCCGAGCCTCTCGGCGGCGCGTGCTAAGTAGAATTTCTCGTCGGCAGCCTGCTTAGGCGATAGTTGCAGTGTTATGGTCTTTGGCATATATCTCGTCTTTGTCTACGTGTATGGAGCGTATAGCGCCATTGTTGATGGCCTATTTCTCGCACACACATATAGTTCAAGATACAAAAGTAAGAAATTTTTGTAATAAAATGCTAAATAATGTTGTATATATTACAAAAAGTTTCTATCTTTGCAACGCTTATTACCTCGGACGAGGTGGGCAGGATCCTGCGGATATGGTGTAATTGGTAGCCACGTCAGACTTAGGATCTGATGCCGAGAGGCGTGGGGGTTCGAGTCCCTTTATCCGCACAAAAGCGACCTGTTGAGGGTCGCTTTTCTGCGTATAAAGGGACTCGCACTGGCTGTGGCGGCTCGGCAATACTTTGCGGTGAGCATATTGCTACGCAACCTCGAAAAGCAAATGGATAATACTTCGGTGAGTAAACTCCCCAGTATTATCCATCCACTTTTCCGACCTATGGTCGTATGCTCACCTTGCCATTGCTCTCGCTCTTCGGAACGCAGTTCGAGTCTGGTTGTGCTACCCGGTGTGTTATGTTGGTGTTGAGGGTCGCTTTTCTGCGTATAAAGGGGCTCGCGAAGCAGAGCTTCGCAACTCCTGTCATATTTACAATCCCTCCAAACCTCCCTTTGAGAAGGGAGGCTTGTGGCAAGTGTCCCACTTGCTCACCTTCGGTGAACACATACTATCAACACTCTGCTCTCGCTCTTCGGACTGCAGTTCGAGTTTGGTTGTGCTGCCCGGTGTGTTAGGTTGGTGTTTAAGGTCGCGTTTTTGCGTATAAAGGGGCTCGCACTGACTGTGGCGGCTCGGCAGACTTGTCTGCGGTGATTGATTGTGCGAGTTGCTACGCAACAACGAATATTGGGTGAGTATTAGTCGCTCAAGCAAGCTTGGCACTAACACTCACCCCATATTCTATACCTTCGGTATTCAGCCCAATCAACCCACCTTGGTCTGCTCTCGCTCTTCGGAACGCAGTTCGAGTCTGGTTGTGCTGCCCGGTGTGTTATATTGGTGTTTAGGGTCGCGTTTTTGCGTATAAAGGGGCTCGCGAAGCAGAGCTTCGCAACTCTATTTATATTTACATCCCCTCCAAACCTCCCTTGAAGTACACTTCGTTTCTTTTCGTTGCTGCGGTTAGGCAAAACAAATGAGTTTGTTATGCTCCCACCTTAATCGCAACGCTGAGAAGAGTGGCTCATGGCAAGTGTGCCACTTGCTTGATAATTCAAATCCAATAGCAGATAAGTTGTGTATTAAGTTTTCAGACCTGGTGACTGATACAGATGCAGAACCTCAACTAGTTGTTAGCAGTAACATCGAGTTTGCAGGAGAAATTGTAAAGATTAGGTCTGTTAATGACTTAAAGGCAATATTACAACAAATTAAGAAATAGAAATGGCAGTCGCTTAATTATGACTGCCATTTCTTTGTCGGCTCTAATACTATAAATTAAAAATTATAACCTACACTAAAATTAAACCCCCAAGTCATACCCGAAATAACGTGATAAAATACACCTGCACCAAAATAGAGTCTGTTGTATGTTAGGTTAAGACCAAATTTTAGAGCAAGATTATGTCTATCATAAATAGAAACATTAGCTGTTTCATAAGATTCATCACCATCGCTATCAGTTTCATACCATCCAAGCTCCTTATAAAAACAATTCTCACTTATATTTTCGAGAAGTCCATATTTTTCATTAGATGCCTTTTTATTATATTTACCCACAAGTCCAATGGAATAAGCAACACCTATATTAGGGTAGAATATTAGATTATCATTTAGCTTGAACTTACAAGATATCATTGCGGGAATCTCAAGGTACAATGCATTTGTGGTTTTAACATGAGTTACATCGTCATACCAATCTCCATCTATCTTGTCAGAATAAGTGAATCCCGTAGAACGAGCATTCATATATTGCAAATCCAAACCTGTTTGCAAAAACCATCTATTTGTTTTAGTAAAGGAGTATTCATATGATGCACCAATATGAAATCCTGGTGACAATTTATTTTTCCAATCTTCATAGTCCCAAAAATCACATAATAAACCTTGATTAATTATAACACCTGTTCTCAGACCCAGCGTGGTTTTGTCAATATCTAAAATGCGACGGTTGCCTTCCAATGTATGAGTCATTGCCTCCTGCTCACAACGTTCAATCTCTTCAGGTTTAAATACAAAAACACTTCCATCTCGGGTTTGAATCATTATATCAGACGTATTATTGCTTAGTAATACACCTTTAATAATAGCTCCATTTTTAAGATAAACTACATCTTGCATAGGCAGATTGCTAACCTTCTGTTTAGCTTCTGTTTTCTCTCTTCCTTCTATAGACTCTACGGGCTCCGTTATAGGCTCTTCATCTATTGCATATTCTATCTTAGGCAAAATTATTGTGTTTCCAACAGATAGACCATAAGTCTTAATATAAGGATTGAGTTCAAATAGTTCACCCACTGTTACTCCATAAGACTCTGCAACTGATTGTAGTGTTTCGCCTTCTGAGAAAATGTGCCATTCTGAACGAGGTATCTTAAGAGTATCTCCATCAACTGGCTTTTGTTTTGCATACTTTTGATTATACTTTAACAGAGTCTTCTTCTTGATGTTATAATCTTCTGCAATAGATGATAGTGTCTCCCCTTTTTGAACTACATGTTCCTTAAGTGTTTGAGCATTTGTTGGATTTATCAATCCAATTATTGAAACTATAATAATAAGCAATAGTCGTTTCATATAATTTATTTAGTTACTTATTGGTCATTATTGATTGTTATAGTCCGCTATAAAGCATTATGGGTAATAAAAATAAAAAGTGCGGACATTATTGCCTTATATTGGAAATTGAGGTCTTCGACTACCTATGCACCCATATATACGGAATAAAGCCCACACCATAGAATGATGTGAGCGTCAAACTTTATTCCTTGGGTGCAATGTTGAAAGTGTCGAAGTTTCAATTTCCCGAAATATAAGCTAACGCTTTTTATGTTTATATGTCCCTATTGTCTGTTATTTTACCATAGGCATTATGTTTAATCAATGTTTGTTTGCTACAAAATTAAAAAGAATTTCCGAAACGAACAACACTCTGCGGGGACATTGCAAGAAACATTAACACCATTTTTCTAATTTAGGGGGACTTTATCGGGATAATTTTCTCTGACCCACTGGGAGAACTCCACGAGTTTCAGAAAGTCTGTCTTAAAAGTTAGATAATCTGTCAGGTTGTGGCACAAGTGCGACACATTTTCGAGGGTCGCGTTTTTGCGTATAAAGGGGCTCGCGAAGCAGAGCTGCACAACTCCTTTTATATTTACATTCCTCCAAACCTCCATTTAAGTGCACTACGTTTCTTTTCGTTGCTACAGCTCGGCATAACAAGTAAACTTGCTATGCCCTCACCTTAATCGCAACGCTGGCAAAGGGAGGCTTGTGGCAAGTATTCCACTTGCTCACCTTGCGGTGAACATAAACTTTCTTAGTATATATGCCCCCCCTTAGCGTGGGTATTAATTTTAATACCCGTGCTATCGAGAGGGGGCGGTATTAAGTATAGTGAGCAGTTCCCAAAACTATAATTATCTTTTTACATTAATACTCCCTCGCTGCAAGAAGTTTAAATACTTTTACCTATCTTTGGAGAGAATAATGACAAAAGTACGTTAATATGAAGAGTGCAATCATCATTGGTGCTACATCGGGCATAGGGCGTGCCGTGGCAGCACATCTTGTTGAGGATGGGTGGCGTGTAGCCATTGCAGGGCGTAGAGTAGAGGCCCTCGATGAATTTCGTATGCAGTATGGCGCCGACAGGGTGATCACAGCACAGATGGATGTGACGCGTGATGAGGCCGTAGCGGTGCTCGATGATATGATAGCGCGCTTAGGGGTCCCCGATATGCTGCTATACGCCTCGGGGGCAGGCTCCCAGAACGTAGACCTCGACCCAGTGGTGGAGCTGCGCACAGTGCGCACAAATAGCGAAGGTATGGTGCGCGTTGTATCACACTTCGTGCGATATGTGCGTGGCTGTAAGGAGTATAACCGTAAGCGCCCTGCACATATTGCGGTGATAACATCGGTAGCTGGAACTATGGGTATAGGCGTGGCACCAGCATACTCGGCATCGAAGAGTATGCAGAGCACCTATATAACTGCCTTAGCACAGCTGGCACGTATGCAACGCACGCCTGTGATTTTTACAGATATACGCCCAGGATTTGTGCAGACGGCCATCCTCAATCCAGCGAAACACTATCCTATGCTTATGGGTGTAGATGCCGCTGCGCAACATATAGTGCGAGGTCTGAAGCGTCGCCGCAGGGTGCTGATATTCGATTGGCGTTATAGGGTGTTGGTGGCCTTCTGGAGGCTTATTCCCCGTTGTATATGGGAGCGTCTGCGTATAGTGAAGAACTAATAAGCTGTTTTGAATTTTATTGAAAGAGTTTGTTCGTTGCAGCAAAAGATAGTTTCGAAATAAAATTAAAACAGCTTCTAAGACACTGTTTGAAATTTATTTATCTCACCCTTTGATTTAGTCTATCGCAATAGAAGACCCCGTAGGATAGTGCTGGAGATAGATATAATGTCAGAATCCGTGAGGCGAGGTACATTACAAAAGTAACTACCGCAGGCTGTACGCTTAGTACTATCCTGCGGTAGTTAGCTTTTAGTGATGTGCCGCAGATTGCGGCTTATCACGATAAATTACAAGCGCTCGAGCTTAACGGTGAAGTGACGCATCAACTCTGTCTCCCATACGATCTTAACACCACGTGTGATCTCGTGACGACGGTCGTAAACGTTCTTCAACGCTGCTGCGATAACATCCATATGGTTGTTGGTGTATGAGCGGCGAGCGATGCACAAACGAAGGAGGTCAAGGCCACCGAAGCGGTTCTCGCGAGTTACAGGGTCGCGGTCAGCAAGGATGTAACCGATCTCGCAGCCACGTACACCAGCCTCGAGGTAGAGCTCGATAGCGAGGGTCTGTGCAGGGAACTCCTCCTTGGGGATGTTTGAAAGAACCTTGTCGGCGTCAACGAAGAGTGCGTGACCACCTACAGGGCGCTGGTAAGGAATGCCGTACTCGTCGAGCTTAGCAGCGAGGTACTGAACCTGCTTGATACGAGTCTCGATAGTCTCGAGCTCGGTGTTCTCGTCGAGACCTACAGCCAAAGCTGCCATATCACGACCGTTCATACCACCGTAGGTCAAGAAGCCCTCGAATGGGATGCAGAAACGCTTAGCACCCTCGTACCAGTCCTCGTGACGTGTAGCGATGAAACCACCCATATTTACAAGACCATCCTTCTTTGATGACATTGTCATACCGTCGGCGTAAGAGAACATCTCCTTGCAGATCTCCTTGATGCTCTTATCTGCGTAGCCCTCCTCGCGGGTCTTGATGAAGTATGCGTTCTCAACGAAGCGTGCTGAGTCAAATACCACGCGCTTGCCATACTTGTCGGCGATAGCGCGAACGTCGCGAAGGTTCTTCATTGATACTGGCTGACCACCTGCGGTGTTGTTAGTAATAGTAACGATGATGAAAGGAATCTTCTCAGCGTGCTCTGCCAAAGCCTTCTCGAGCTTAGCGCAGTCTACCTCGCCCTTGAAAGGAATCTCGAGCTGAGTATCCTTTGCTGCGTCGATAGTGCAGTCCAAAGCTGTAGCCTTACGGAACTCGATGTGACCCTTAGTGGTGTCGAAGTGTGAGTTGCCTGGAACGATGTCGCCAGCCTTTACGAGGTGCGAGAACAATACGTTCTCAGCAGCACGACCCTGGTGAGTAGGGATAACATACTCGAAGCCTGTGATATTGAAGATAGTCTCCTTGAGCTGGAAGAATGACTTAGAGCCAGCGTAAGCCTCGTCACCGGTCATCATAGCTGCCCACTGACGGTCGCTCATAGCGCCAGTACCTGAGTCGGTCAAGCAGTCGATATATACCTGCTCAGACTTCAAACCAAAGAGGTTGTAGTGTGCCTCCTTAAGCCACTGCTCACGCTCGGCGCGAGTGCTCTTCTTGAGTGGCTCAACCATCTTAATTCGATACGCTTCTGCAAATGGGATTTCCATAGTAATTGTAGTTTATAGGTTATTTATTAATTTAATAATATATTCTTTTTTATTGCGGCTAAATCAGTAAAATATCGCTTTTTACGCTATTTGCAGTACAAAGGTACGCAAAAATATAGTCAATTCCAAACTAATCTCGTAAAATATTTCTGCGCTACGACAAACCTCTATAGCCGAGCCTATTTATTCTCAATGAGTAGCTCGAGAATCTGTATTGCGTTCAGTGCTGCGCCCTTGCGTATCTGGTCGGCTACACACCAGAATGTTATGCCACGCTCCGAGGCTATATCCTTACGTATGCGGCCCACGTAGACTGGGTCGCTTCCCTGAGCGAAGAGGGGCATAGGGTAGTGCTTCTCCCGAGGCTCATCGATGAGTACTATACCCTTAGCCTTTCTGAATGCCTCGCGCACCTCCTCGACCGATAACTCCCTCTCTGTCTCGACCCATACGGCCTCGGAGTGAGCACGCATAACGGGCACACGCACACACGTCGCCGAGGTGCGGATATCCGAGTGCATAATCTTACGAGTCTCGTGGAACATCTTCATCTCCTCCTTGGTGTAGTCATTGTCCTGGAACACGTCGATGTGGGGTATGAGGTTGTAAGCGAGCTGATAGGCAAACTTCTCGACCTTAGGCTCACGGCCCTCGACGATCGAGCGGTGCTGCTCCTCGAACTCCTGCATCGCCGTAGCTCCTGCGCCACTGGCCGACTGGTAGGTGGCCACGTGCACGCGCTCGATGTGCGACAGCTGCTCGATAACGTTCAGTGCCACAACCATCTGTATGGTCGTGCAGTTAGGGTTTGCGATTATGCGACGAGGGGCATTGAAGGCATCTTCGCCATTTACTTCGGGGACTACCAGAGGCACATCCTCCTCCATACGGAAGGCGCTCGAGTTGTCGATCATAAAGGCTCCGTACTTCGTTATGGTCTCGGCATACTCGATAGATGTAGAGCCGCCTGCCGAGCAGAGGGCTACGTCTATATCCTTAAAGTCGTCGTTGTGCTGCAGCTCGCGCACTACGATATCCTCGCCGCGAAAGCGGTAGCTACGCCCAGCGCTACGCTTCGAACCGAAGAGGCGAAGCTCCTCGATGGGCATTGGGTGATTTTCGAGTATCGACAGGAACTCCTGGCCTACGGCGCCACTAACGCCTACTATTGCTATCTTCATAATCTATCTATTTTAAGTGTTCGTGAATTTTGAAACTATATATATAAATGTATTCAATCTATTCTCTCCGTCGCTTATATTTAGCGGTCGGTATAAGCTTGGTTAAAAGAAGTCGTCCTCGCCACCGAAGAATATATCCTCCTCGGGCGCGGTTTGGCCCTCTGACTCCTCGATATCTACCTCGCAGCTGTAGTCGGGCACTTCGTCCGAGCGCTCGAAGCGGTCGGTGCGGACAACGCCGAGCGAGCCATCTTCGAATACCTTGGTGAGGAACTTGCCTGCTATAGGCAACGCTATGCGCGAGCCGTCGGCATTACGCGTGAAGTGTATGCCGTTCTCCTCGCCACCGACCCATACGCCCATAACCAGGTTGGGCACGGCGCACATAAACCACGCGTCGACGTTATCGTTGGTAGTGCCCGTCTTGGCGGCAATCTCGACGTCGTTGAACTTAAACTCGTAGAGCATACGTCGCGCTGTACCCATAGTCACCACGCGCTGCATCATCGTAATCATCGTGTAGGCCACGCGCTTCGAGAGTACATCCTCGGTCTTAGGCGTGAACGTCGCCAAGACATTGCCCTGGCTATCCTCTATGCGTGTCACGAAGATGGGGTCTACGTGTATGCCCTTATTTGCAAAGGTCGAGTATGCCGAGGCCATCTCGAAGGGGTTGCTATCGTACGAGCCGATACATAGAGCTACCACAGGGTCGATGTAGCTCTTAATGCCTATGTCGTGGATAAACTCGGCTACGGCCTCGGGGCGCTTTGCCTGCTTCATAATCCAGGCCGAGTAGTTGTTGCGGCTGTTTGCCAAGCCCCAGTAGAGTGGGTGTACGCCAGTGTACTCCACCTCGCCAGCCTCCTTAGGCGACCATATGCCCGCAGGTGTCTCGATAGATACTGGCACGTTGGGTACTGGCGTGCAAGGCGTAAGGCCGAGGTGGTCGATGGCGAAGGTGTAGATGAATGGCTTTGCCGTAGAGCCAACCTGACGCTTACCCTGCTTTGCGGCGTCGTACTTGAAGAATCGGTAGTCTGGGCCACCAACATATGCGCGTACATATCCCGTAGCAGGGTCTACGGCAACCATAGCACCACGCATCGTCTTCTTGTAGTGTATCAGCGAGTCGCGCGGAGTAATCACCGTGTCGCGCATACCCGAGAAGGTGAATACCTGCATTGAGGCTGGGGTGTTGAACGCCGCCTTTATGTCACTCTCCGATGCGCCATCGGCTGCCATATTCTTCCATCGCTCGGTCTGGCGCATAGCTGCGGCTATCTTCTCGTCCGATTCGGCCTTCGTAAGGTCGGGGTACAGCGAGCCGCCACGACTCTTAATCTGGCTATTCATACGTGGCTGTACAACCTCGGCCATATGCTCGCGGAAGGCCTCCTCGGCATATTGCTGCATTCGGGCGTCGACGGTAGTATATATCTTCAGACCATCGCGGTAGATGTCGTAAGGCTCGCCATTAGCCTTGAGGTTCTTGTAGCACCAGCCGTATATTGGATTCTCCTCGTACTCCTTGAGTGCCTGGAGGTAGTCCCACTCGGTGTAGTAGTTGCGGCGCTCAGGCTCTTTGGCCATCATCGTGCGTCGTACCATCTCGCGGAAGTAGGTAGCCTTGCCTACGTTGTGGGCATCGCCTGCGCGGCGGTAGCGCGTGAGGTCTATGGAGAGCTGCTTGAGCGAGTCGGCCACCTTGTCGCTGATGGCTCCCGCTGCGGCCATACGGTCGAGTACCGTATTACGACGCTCGCGCGCCCTCTCGTTAGGCTCGCCACGCTTAAGCGGCGCATATGTGCCTGGCGCCTTCACCTGTCCAGCTATTACGGCAGCCTCCTCGATGCTAAGGTCGCAAGGCTCCTTACCGAAGAAGTTGTTGGCGGCTGATTTGATTCCGAAGTTCGAGTTCGAGAACTCTACGGTGTTGAGGTACATCGCTACAATCTCCTCTTTGGTGTAGTTGTACTCAAGTTGCGTAGCTATGACATACTCTTGCGCCTTGGCGGCCAACGTGCCGGCATTACCCTCCATACCCTCCTTGTTACGGCGAGTCTTGTAGAGGTTCTTGGCCAGCTGCTGTGTTATGGTACTACCGCCACCCTGTCCTGACTGTTGTAGTATGACGGTCCTGATGCCTGCGCGCGCCGTAGCCTGGAAGTCGATGCCCGAGTGGTCAAAGAAGCGGACATCCTCGGTGGCGAGCAGTGCCGCTACGATTGTCGGGAGTTTATGCCCATCTATCTCGAGCCACTGTGTGCGGTCGGCGGGGAACAGTTCCTCGTATGAGAGGTAGGTGCGGTTCTCGATGAAGTATGTACCCAGCACCTCGCCATCGCTTGAGTATATCTGTGTGGCAAGGTTGGTCTTGGGGTTCTCCAACTCGTCGAAGGTAGGCATAGGGCCTAACACCTCGGTCTTAGCCATAATGAAGAGGCTGGTAACGGCTACGACGCCTATGAATATCACCGTCCACATTGCAATTATGAGCCATCGTTTCCAGCCCTTTACACGCTTTGTTTTCTCACTCTTTTGTGCCATACGCTTAGGTTATGTTTTAATTTCTATCTCTTTCTGTTATATGATGGTTTATGCTGTCTGTATCTATCGGTTAAAATGGTAATCCGAGGCTAAACGAGAAGTATAGCTTGTCGCGTTTCGCTGGGCCGAGCCTAAACTTCTGGTACAGCGAGAATGTCGCCGATATTGTCGCGGCTTGGGGCATAGAGAATAGGTTGAAGTCCACACCGAGGTCTATGCCTGCTGAGCCGATATGTCGTCGCGTACTTACTATCTCGCCCGTAGTCTGGTCGAATCTATGAGGGCTCTCGAACGATGCGTAGTCGGCACCGACGTTGAGCCTTAGACGCTTAAAGTAGATTACGCCTTGCCATCCGCCATCGGGATACCACACTGGTAGCTGGTAGTTTAATGACGAGGCCACGTAGTGGTCGTTGACGATGTCGTACGACGAGAAACCACGAGGCAATAGACGCGTCGACTTAAACGTGAGCTGCGACAGCACAAGGTCCGACTGGAAGCCTCCGAGCGAGGTCTGGTACGAGGCCGCTACCGAGAGCGAGTGGTGCTTAGCAAAGCCTGGGGTGTATAGCTTGCCGTAGAGTACCATCAGGTGGCCGATGTTGTCGGTCGTGGGGTTAAGCGTGTAGCTCGCCGAGGCAGCTATGCCCCAGGGTGGCAGAAAGTCGCGGTGCGACTGACGCACGAAGTCCTGAAAGCTAATACCCACGGATAGCTGGTGGACACCCTCCGAATAGCCTATGGTGCGTATGTTGGTCACCTGGTAGTTGTCTATTTCGAGCTTGTCGACATTTGCGACCATACCGTTGGAGAAGTTCCACGATGTCGAGATGGCCAGTTGGCTGGTGTGGTAGCCTCGTTGTAGCAGTATTGGCAGTGTTGCGCCAGCGCCTATCGAGTAGTACTTGCCGAGCTTAACGTCGGGCGAGTAGACCAACTCCCCCTTCTCGGCATCGTAGGCCGCAATCTTATATATCTTCTGCCTACCTCCATAGGTGCCGCGTACCCATAGGTTGACGCCTAAGCCGTAGTAGCGCAACATCCCCTTGAACACCGAGTCTTCGTTGGGATTCCACCCCCAGGTGAGGAAGCCTTCGAGCGTCGAGAGTATGTTCTGCGTCATTATCGTAGCTCCGAGGTTAAAGGCTATCGACGACTCCTCGACTATGGCATATGGGTCGTACGAGGCTGGGGCCCAACTGTGTATGTTTATGGCGTGTAGCGCGCGGCTAAACCTCTTCGGTGGGGTATCTTGTCGCACCTTGTCGGCCGTAGTGGCGGTATAGCGCACCGTGTCGAGGTTAACCACGCCCCAGGGCTTGCTCTCGGGGAGCATAATCTTGGGTGGATGGGGCGCGTAGAGCACCTCGCGGTCGTAGCTTATGCGCTGCACAACGGGCATATATCCTCTGCGGTCGTAGCTTACGCCAGCCACCGTAGTGCTATCTATCGGTTGTGGCTGGAACGAGCCGTAGCGCGAGGTCGAGAGGCGGTACTCGCGGCCCGTGGCGAGATCGTAGGTGTGCATCTCGTCGCGTCCCGAGGCTATCGAGCCGTAGTATAGCTTGCCGCCGCCAGCCTTAAGGTCGCTGAGCGTGGTGTATGCTGGTCGCGTAACCCTCTCGAGCGAGTCGCGGCGCATACGCGCTATGTGCATACCATCATCGTCGGTGATAATCAGATAGAGTCCCTGCGTAACCTCGTCCCACGCCATACCGTGTATCTCGCTACCCTCGGGTATTGTGCTGCGGCGGTTAAGTTCCGACCTGCCGTTTACTACCACGCTATAGCGACCATCGGGCGTGTACTCCACCCACGCTATGCCGTGACCATCGGTAGGTGTGGGGTATAGAATGTTGCGGTGCTTGCGCATAGTACGAGGCTTCTGGCTGTCGATATCCATATAGCAGAGCTTCGAGTCTACCTTCTCGGCAAAGAGTGGGCTCTGGCGATACTCGGTCCACCATAAGCGTCCTGCGGAGCTTAGCTGTGGTCGCGTAGATATGCTTCCTGTGTACGCTATACGTCGCTCCTGGCCAGTGAGTGTATCTATCTCTACGAATGCTGTGGTGTTGTCGAGGTCCTCCTTGAGGTATATGAGCTTGCCGTTGCTGCTCGGTAGCGGATGTGCGTAAATCGTGTGCGACTTAGGCTCGGCGACGGGGATTGCTCGGGTGCTCTGCGTAACCTCGGCCAGTGGCTGCCAGTGGTAATACAGCGTATGGAAGGTGTCGTAGAAGAGCTGCGACTCGGATCTTCCGTAGAGGCGCTTGAGTACCCACGATGTCGATACAAGCATATATGGACGACGCGAGGTAAGCTCCGCAACGTCGTCGCCCATAACCCTGCCAAAGCGGTTGTAGCCGTGGCGGCACATCAAGAAGCCGAGGTGGTAGTGGTTGGGGATGTAGTCCTTGTACGAGCCGCAGAACCACTTGTCCACGTTGTTAAACGTATTTGGCACGTTGCCATAGGCGCGGTAGACCATCGTAAATGAGGGTTGTAGTCCTCGTCCGAATGTCGACATCTCGGTCTCCGACATCACGGCATCGCCCTCCATCATCCACAGTGGCATAGTGAGTAGTCCTATGGTCGAGCTCTGCTGTCCGAGTACGTAGCTTAGCGCCTTGATGACGCCGCGATTGAGGTTGTTGTACTGCACGGCGTGGCGATACTCGTGGGCTATGAGCTGCTTAGTCCAGGGCATAGAGTAGCTCTCCACATCGGGTGTCGAGAGAAACTCCACGCGGCGAGGCATCCACATAACCAGGCCGTTGGAGTGGAAGTTTGAGGGGTGTACGACAAAGGGAATAGACATCTGTGGATGGCGGTAGCCGTAGTCGATATCGCTCTTTACTGCGCTGAGGTAGTGCATCATACGCGAGGCTATTACCTCTGCTGTATCGGGATATACCACGCGATAGTCATCGGCCTTCATCTGTCGCCAGCGGTACGACGGAGGGTCGACACCCCAGCTGTAATACTGCGCAGCAAGACGCTCCGAGGATAGTAGTCCACAGAGTATAAGTGCCAATATCATTACCACACGTCTCATTTGCGCATATATGCAGATATAACGTGCAAAGATAGGCAAAAATTGTCAATTCCGAAAGCTCGACGAGATAAATCGGCAAAAGTTACGCCATAGGCGTATGTGGAGTATTACTGGCGAGGTGTGTCGAAGCGGTCGAGGAAGGCGATGAGCGAGATATCGCTATCCGTTAGGCCGAATTTCTGGCGCAGACGCGAGCGTGCCACGTTGATGCTTCCGGTGCTCTGGTGAGTGATGTTGGCAATCTCCTTGGTCGAGAGGTTGAGGTGTATGAGTGTGCACAGCTTACGTTCGTTCTTGGTGAGGTTGGGGTACTCCTTGAGTAGGTTGTCGAAGAACGTGTCGTTGGAGTTGACCAGAGTCATTTCGACTTCGGCCCAGTCGCCTCCCGAGCCAGCGCTCTGCTGCAGCTGACGTATAATGCGGCGTAGCTCGAGACGCAGCTCGCGACCATCCGATATATTGATGGCGGCGTTAAGCTCCTGGGTGAGCTTATCGATGTTGTTCTGCTCCTGGAACTGCTGCAGGCGCTGAATCTTGATGATCTCGTTCTTGTGACTTAGTTCTTGCTCGGCTTGTCTCTTGTGTAGTAGGCGGTTCTTGCGTTCGAGACGGTAGCGCGAGTAGATGAGAGCACCAATGAATATGAGCGTTACGACGCAGAATATGCAGAAGTATATGACCATATGTCCGTGCTTCTGGCGTAGGGCGTGTGCCTCCTCGAGGCGTCGACGCTCTTCGGCAGCCTGCTCGAGCTCCATATCGTTGATTAGCCTCGATAACTCGACAATATTGCCGCTGTTGTGCTGGCGTGTGTAGGTCTCGGCAAAGGCCATAAGTGCATCGTAGGCCTCGCGGTGGCGGCCTTCGCGGTGGTAGATGTCCTGTAGTAGGAAGTAGGAGTGTACGTTCTTTGAATCAAAGTCGCCATCGCCAAGCAGCTCTATGGAGTGGCTAAGCGACTTGATAGCTTCGGTGCTATGGCCTATGCTTAACTCGTAGAATCCCTTTGCCGAGTAGTAGTATCCCTCCTCCTTGAAGTTGCCGATAAGGGGCTCGGCCTTAGCCAGATAGCGCGCTGAGGCCTCGGCATCCTCGAAGCTCAGCTCTTGGAACGTAGCGTTGAGGTATATGTTTATTAGCAGGTCATCGAAATCATATTTGTGGCATATCTCCTCGCTGCGACTGATTATGTCGCGCACGTCGTCGGGCGATAGTGTGTAGTTGAAGCGGTTGTTCAGTGCTCGTACGGCTTGATGTGCCTGCTCGCGGCTATCCCAACTTGAGGCTACAAGTCGGTTATACTCCATCGCAAGGCTGTCGTCGTTGTGGTAGAAGTAGGTTATCTGTTCGAGGGCAAGGTATGCCTCGCGCACCGATGTTGAGTCGCCCAATGTGCGTGCCTCGCCGAGGGCTTTAATGCTGTGGCTAAAGGCGTTGTGATAGTCGCCGTTGCGCAAATATAGACGGCCAAGCAGGGCATTGGTTCGTGCTACGCAGGGACGGTTGTCGAGTCTCTCGAAGATGGCTGCCGAGCGTAGACGGTAGTTGAGCGCCTCGCTGTAGCGAAATAGCTTTGTCTCGCTGTGTTCGGCCATAAAGTCGTAGACGATTGCAGCGTCGAGGGTCATCGTCGTAGAGTCGAGATCGTCGATTATAAGCTGTGCGTATTCTAAGGCACGCTCGCGGTTTGTGGTGCGATACTCCTTGAACTTTTCGATATTGCGGTTGAGCGTAATTGAGCCTACTTGCTGAGCTTTGGCCTGCGGTATTAGTCCCTCAGTTAGCAGCAATATTATAGTGAAAATCGTGAGCCTTAGGAGACGATTTTTGTTATATTGGTTAATTCGCATATTATCAGGAGTTTAATTTAAAATGTTATACAAATGTAATATATTTTTTTTGAAATGTTATAATAAAATAACAGAAATTTTTACCCAATTCTCCACTCCTTCGCTTAATTTTGTGTAACGAAAGCAGCAAAACGAATTAAACCTAATAAACTACTATGAAAAAAGCACTTCTCTTTTTGGTCTCTTTAGTCGCGTTGGCAGCTTGTGAGACTGAGCCTTCAAACAGTGGCAACCAGCCCACACCCCCACCTCCAGCGCCCGAGACACAGGCGATAGAGATTAAGGTTGACGATAGTAAGTTGACAGCCTACCAAGTAGTATATAGCATATATCCCGACGATAAGGAGGCATACTACTACTGCGATGTGATGTCTAAGGCGCGCTGGGAGTCGGCCGACCTTAAGACCATAAAGGCCGAGTTCGATGAGTCGTTGCGTAACTTTGCCAATATGACCGGTGCAACGTACGAGGAGGTCTTGGAGCAGATGCTCTTCAAGGGCGACACGGTAGACTTTCTGAGTAATGCGGGATATCGTGCCGATACGGAGTTCGTAATATTCGCCTTCTACTGGGATGGCGCCGAGGATGAGTTCTCCTTCGCAGAGTTTACGACACCTGCGCACGTAGACTCTAAGGAGAGCGTAGCTATCTCGTTCGAGAGTTGCGACCCTTACGCTATGAGCGTAAAGTGCGCGCCTACCAGTGGCGTTGCGGAGTACTACTACCACTTCGCCGAGAGTGCGAAGGTCGATGCTATGCTCGAGCAGCTTGAGGATGAGAATGCCTTCCTCTCGTACCACGCGATGAACGTAGGCGTGAAGTACGCTGGTGAGCAGACCATCGAGCAGAAGGGTCTTAAGCCCGAGACCGAATATACGGCCATCGTAATGCTTATTGACGATAAGGGTAACCGCGCACAGATATCCGCTACGCAGGCTACACCGGCCGTAGAGCATAGCCAGCGCGTAGAGTCTGAATTGTTTGAGTCGCTTCTCGGCGAGTGGTCGGGCGTGCAGACTCTATTTGATGGTTATAACGAGCCAGCCGAGTCGACCTTCTCGGTGACTATCGCTCAGAGCGTCGAGGATTACGACTACGACTACCGCTCGAACAATCAGCTTGTGGCTTTGGTCGATGGCTGGAATAACATTGCCTACTATGGCATTCAGGCCCTTATAGATGAGGGCGTTGAGAATCCCGAGGAGAAGTTTGGCCCTAAGTGGGTATTGGATATTGCCGATGGCGACGTGGTTACTATCGACGGCCAGGCTCGCCACTCGGTCATCGGGTGGATGTTCTACGGCAACTGCTTTATGGTGAGTACTAACGCCGATACGAAGGTTGTCGACGTTACTACAACGCTAAACGTAGCGGTGTCCGGCGATGGCAACACCTTGACTATCTCCTCGCCCGTGGCAGGCTGCTTCCCTGCGCTTGCCTACGACTTTACGGGCTTTGGCTGGATGGCTAACTTCTACGGTATGTCGGATATCGTACTAACACGCAAATAATCGATAATCTAAAACTATAAGACTATGAAAAAGTATGCATTTCTACTATTGTCGGCCCTCGCACTCGGTTTCGTGGGCTGTACAGAGGAGCCTAAAGAGGAGGTTAAGCCCGAGGCTACTCCAACGATTGCCCTTGAGAAGGGACTCGAAGATGTCGATACGGTGAGCTTCACTATTGCAACTACGAACGCTACCGAGGCGCGCTATATGGTGCTTGCCGATGCCGATGAGGCTCCCGCGCTCGAGGCGATTATGGCCGAGGGCGTAGCCGTCGAGCTCGACACTGAGGGCAGGGCCGAGGTTACGGCCGAGGGTCTTGAGGCTGAGACAAGCTATAAGGTTGTTGCTGCGGCAAAGAACCGAACTAAGCTCGCTGGCTCTAACACTCTTTACGTCACCACTAAGGCTCAGGCAGAGGTGCAGCTCGAGGTTGAGATTGTGCAGGTTACACACGAGACGATGAACTTCCGTGTCAACTCGGCCAATGCCGAGAAGATAGCATACCTTGTGCTCTACGCTTCAAAGGAGACTCCCGAGGCTTCGTACGTGATGCTCAATGGCGAGCAGATAGAGCCAGGATCTAAGGAGTCTGTCGAGGTTACAGGCCTCGAGAACTCTAAGGAGTATCAGCTTGTGGTTGTTGCCGAGGGTGCTGGGCAGAGGGTTATGGCCGAGCCTGAGAAGTTTACAACTAAGGACGACCCTAAGAATCTTATCGAGCACAACTACACACGTGCTCGTGGTACAAAGTATGGCTCAAGCTACTTTATGATGTTCTCGTACGAAGATGCCAACGAGCAGGATAACTTTGCCTATAACGATAAGACCCTCTCGCTCGATATCTATGGCGATCCAGAGAAGGATTACCTCCCTGCTGGTACTTATGAGGTTAAGGAGACTACCGACCCTGGCTATGTAAGTTCATATCGCTACTCAACCTATGGCTACGACAATGGTGTGCAGCTCGCGAGTGGTCGCGTGATTGTCGCTATCGACGACCAGACTAAGGCCTACTCGTTCGATATCGACCTTATGCTTAAGGATGGCCGTCATCTGGTGGCTACCTATAACGGCGATGTGGACAATATGCCAGTTATCGACATAGTAACGGTAAACACTACCTTTACCGAGGCCTCTGCAACATCCGAGGATGGGGTAAACTGGACATTAAACCTTAAGGACGACGCAGGCAACGCCGCTAAGTTTGACATAGTAAACGCATTTAAGGCAGACTATATCGTAAATAACTCATACACTATCAGCACCTCGGCCGAGGAGTTTTCGACACGCGCTACGGAGGCCGGTCAATTCGATGGCCAGACATCGACCTTTACCGTTGCTGGTCACGAGGCTGTGCAGTTCCTCTCGGGTACGCTCCACGTAGATATCGACTGGGATAACCAGAAATATATGCTCTCGTTCTACGGTACGTTGCCCGACAACTACGTTGTTGAGGCCGAGTACGAGGGTGCTATCTCGGGCATCTCGCTTGCTCCAAAGGAGGAGATTATCGAGGCGGTGTTAGATACGGCTACCGCTCGTTCGTTTGAGAATAATACAAACTGGTATATTACGTTAACGCAGAGTGTGGATGGCACAGAGAAGTATCGTCTTGTGCTCGATGCCTTCTGCCCAGCGTCGGAGTACCTGTTGGCAGGCCTCTACTCTACTAAGGGTGTTGAGGAGGGTCGTAGCCTCAATGTCGACGGCACATCGTTGCGCGTAGCTGGCGAGGGTCAGTACGCACCATCGGAGGCGCGTGCTAACGTAAATATCGATATGTCGGCCAAGACATACACGTTCGACATCTCTTTCAAGATTGACGATGGCCGCATATTTAAGTTCTCTTACACTGGCAAGGTCGACGGTATGGAGATTACCGAGACTGAGGATGTCGAGGGCGATATCAACTGGACAACGTTCAAGGCTCGAAATTGGTACTCGGATAACTGGGAGTTCACCATTGCTGATGCTGATGGCAAATACACGCTGGCATTTGATATGCGTACGGGCGATAGCTCGATAAACTACATCCCATCGGGCGCGTACACTCTCGGCACATCGGGTCAGTATATCGACGAATACTACAGTACGTTCAATGACTCGAAGAGTAGCTACAAGGCTGTGGCGCTTAATCTTACCTATCACGAGGATACTAAGACCTACGACGTGGAGTTCGACGCAACGCTTACCGATGGCCGTCAGTTCAAGGGCTCGTATTCGGGTGCTGTTGAGGGCACGCCAGCCGAGTAGTTATATGGCAGTATATCGTGTAACAACTTTAGAGACACAGTGTTATGAAGAATATATGGTTAATGATGTGTGCGGCTCTTACTCTTACACTCTTTGTGGGGTGTAAGAGCGATGAGCCTATTGTTGAGCCACAGCCCGATGCTCCCGAGCTAACGCTCGCCAAGACGGAGGTGGAGGCCACGTCTGACGGTGGCCACTTTGAGGTCAGTTATGAGCTTCTCAACGCCGTAGCGGGTGCCGAGCTTAAGGTTATCGCCGAGCACGACTGGGTGACTAACGTCGACACCTCGGTCGAGGGTGTTATCTCGTTCGACGTAGCTGTGAGCTACGAGGATAAGGAGCGTAGCTGCCGCCTCGAGCTAATATATCCTGGTCTATATCCCAATCCCACGATCAGGGTTAAGCAGACGGTGGGCAAGGAGCACTCTATAAAGCTCGAGCTTATCTCGGCTGCAGCGACGACTATCACGATGAATGCCATCCCACAGGATAAGGAGATGCCCTATGTCTTTATCCTCGGCAATGGCGACTATATCAAGGATAACGGCCTTATGTACGACGATGAGGCGCTGTGGGCATCGGATATGGATGTTTTTCAGAGCTTTGCCGACGCCTTTGGTAGCGATGTCTCGATGGCTGTTGCGGCCTTTATGTACGAGGGTGACATTATGCCACATCAGTTTACGGGCGTAACCCCAGGCACCTCGTATGTAGCCTATGCCTATGGCTTCGATCGCGAGACTATGACTCCGACGACCGAGATTTCGCGCCTCGAGATTTGTACAGCTACCGTAAACGACTATACGCTTCACTTCGACTTCGACGTCAAGGTCGATGGCCCTAACGTAGATATCAAGATTACGCCCGAGGGCTACGATGGCTATTACTACTATGGCGTGTTCTGGAAGAGGGATATCGAGGGTGCTACGGTCGAGGAGCTTCGTGGCTTCTGCGAGGCCGACTGGGAGCAGTATAAGGGTCTCTATACATCGTTCTTCGACACAACGGAGGAGGGTCTGCACTTTATCTTCAATGAGCTGGCCTTTACGGGGACAACCGAGCTATCCGTAGAGCTTGATGCCAACACCGAGTTTGTGCTGTGGGCTTTCGGTATGGACGATGAGGCGCTACTCAATACCACGCCCGAGTTCTACGAGTTTAAGACTGGCAGTGTGGCGGCATCGGAGAACAAGTTTACACTCTCGGTTGAGGAGCTACACCCTCGCAAGGCTACTGTTAAGGTCGAGACCACCAACGATGATACGTACGTAGCTACGCTGGTAGCGGCCGACCGTTTCGAGGGTAATACCGACGAGGAGATTATGAGCTACATACTCAAAAACTTCACTGTTCAGTACGCTTCGGGCACTATGTCGGATACGGCCACAGGACTTACGCCTAATACCGAGTATGAATTTATGGTATTTGGCGCTCAGGCAGGTGCTGCGACAACAGGCTTGCAGCGATTGAAGTTTACTACCGCGGAGACGCTGTATGCCGACCTTGACTTCTCTCTGACTATTGGCGACTACTATAGTGGTGCTGAGGTGGCTGCTATCGACCCAAACTATGCTGGCTATGAAGATTATATCCTCGTGCGTATCACCGCCAATGTCGATAGCGAGGCTGTCAACGCATACTTCAATGCGGTAAATGCGTTAGACTTCCCATACTACGAGTATGAGCAGATAGTTGAAGGTCTCACGGCCGAGGGCCCACTTCAGGAGCTGTCGTCTATCTACGCCTTCGAGTTTAACGAGCCATACGTATTCTTCGGCTTAGCAGAGGATAAGGATGGTAACTTTACCGAGGTGTGGGCATCGAAAGAGATTGCATTTACTAAGGAGGGCTGCTCGCCTGCCGAGGAGTTTTTCACTGGTAGTGCATCTCCAGCAAGAGTAATGTCACTAAGGTAGATAGCTCGCAAAACTCTAACAATAAAGGCTGTCGGAGACAATCCGACAGCCTTTACTATGTAGAGAGGTATTGTTACTCAGTAGCAACCTCAGTGCTAACCTCCATATCAACAATCTCCTCCTCGGAGTTGCGGTCAAAGCGGAATGGAATCAGCTCATCAAGCTCCTTAACCTCCTCCTCGCTAAGCTCATCTACCGAGCGACCAAAGGTGCGCTGTGCGATGGTGTTGCGGTACATATCGAAGCCGGCCTGTACCTCGTTGAGAAGGCTCTCGCGTGTAGCCTCGGGGAGCTGCTCCGTAGCGATGAAGCCTGCAGCATCGACCTTGACGCCCTCGCTAACCGAGATAATCTCGTGTTTCTTGAGAAGCATACCCTCGATAACGCGAGCCAGTGAGCCCTCCTCCTCGGGAGTATCGCCCTCCTCGTCGGTGAAGACGCGGTCGCCAACCTTAACCTGATTCTCGCTAACGAACTCGATAACCACAGGCGACGAGGCTGTAGTGTAGCGGTCAGCACCACCCTCGAATGTCGCAGGAGTACCGAACAGAAGTGCATACAATACGAATAGCCAGTGGGCCGCGATACCAGCTACAAGACCACCGATAGTGTGCGAAAGGATAGCCTTAGAGGTGAGCTTGCGGTAGCCAAGAGCGTCGAGCATAGCGGTGTGAGTGCTGAGATAACCGCTCCAGCACATACCGATAGCCGTAAATACGGCGATAGCATTACCGTCGATGATGCCCTGAGCCGAGAACTCTGGCACGAGAGAGAGGGCAGCACCTACGGCACCAAGCGATGTGATAGGGAAGGCCATCAACGCTGGGTGACCGAAACCGAAGAGCCACTCAAAGATGATGTTTATCTTGCCAAATAGCCAGGGTAGGAACTCCACACCCTCGTATGCTGCGCCGTCGTATGTGCCGTTGTCGCCAGCGCCGAAGGTGAGAAGCATCACGAGTGTCGAGATGATAAGCACGCCAGGGATAATCGAGAGACCCACGTCGACACCCGTCTTACCGCCATCGAGCAGCGAGTTGAGGATGCGCGTAAAGAGCGAGGTCTCCTTAACCTCGTCATCGGCCTTCATATCCTCCTCGTTGAGCGTAGCGGCGAACTCCTCCTTAAACTCAGGATACTGCTTAACCACGAAGTACTGCATTATGCGTGTCGAGACGATACAGCCGATAAAGGCACCTAATAGGCCGAGAAATGGCTCTACAAAGTAGCCCTGCGAGATCATAAAGACGATAACCAAAAGACCCATACCGAATGCCGTACCGAAGTTCGTGAGCGAGATAAACTGGAACTTCTTGAAGTACGAGCTGAAGCGCTTATCCTTAGCCAATGAGATTATGGCAGGGTTGTCCGAGAGGAATGTCATCACAGCGCCAAGCGATGCCACACCTGGAAGGTTAAAGAGTGGCTTCATCAGAGGGCGCAGTATACGCTCGAGCAGGCTTACGACGCCAAACTCCACGAATATACGACCCAGAGCACCTGTGATTACGCAGATGGCCATAAGGTAGAATACGGTGTTGAGAAGAAGGTCGTGTGCCGTCTTCATAATGGTGTTGAGCATATTTGGCAGACCCATTACCGAGCCTATACCACCAAAGATGCCGATGACGATGGCGAGGCAGAAGATACCTACGAGATACTTCCTAATCCCCTTGTTTTGATTCTCCATATTGATTTGTAGTTGTTAGTTAAGTTTCGTTATAACTCTGCGCTGCGCTTAGCAATGTGCTTGTCGATAAGGGTTGTTATGCCCTTGACTATGTCTATTCTCCACGTGAGACCCACGGTGAGGAACGAGCCCTTACCTACGGCAGTACCGTAGAGGTTGGTGTTATTGCCGAAGTTGTAGGCATATGCCGCGTGTAGGCGTATGTCGCGGTTACCACGGCCTCCGAGTGGGTAGTACTCGACACCGCCACCTACGCGCGTAATCTCGGTGCCAGGAATAAGACCCGATGCAGCTACTGCGCTCGAGCCGATTTTGTCGTACGTAGCCTTTGCAAATACATTTACACGCTTGGCAATAAGGTACGAGAACTCGCCCATAATTGAGAAGTTGTCGAAGAGTAGGTCTTCGGCCTTAGGCCCACGGCTCATAAGGTCGAGCTGCAGCGTTGCGTCGCCAAACTTAAACTGGTTGCCTAAGGCTACATACTTGTCGTACTTACCTGGTGCATACTGCATAAAGTTGAGCGAGTAGAGGGCTGTATAGCATCCGTGCGAACCACTCCAGTAGAGGTTGAAGGCGTAGTAATCCAACGAATCAGAGGTCGTATCATAGGGACTCTGGCACGCCTGGAAGAGGATAGTATCGTTGCCCTCGTTTGTGGTATAGGCCACGCTTGCGCCAATCTGATAGCAGCTCACGTTGTTCCAGAACTCCGAGCAGAAGTATAGGTCGATAGGGGCGCGGTCGTACTCCCAGCCACCAATCATAAGTACCTGCTTACCGGCTGCTATTGCCCAATTCTGCGTAGGCTTGTAGGTAAGTGTCAGCCAGTCGGTGTTCTGTGCGAACTCCGAGAATGAGTTTACGCGGTTGAAGCGCTGACGCCACGAGTAACTAAACTTCGACGATATCTGGCCATCCATTCGGAGATTAAAGTAGCGAGCCTTAAATCCCGAGCCAGCGACATCGTGATTGCCGTCTACGGCCTGGTTGAGGTAGTCGAAGCGAGCCTCGACGCCGAGCTTAAAGATCTCGTTGATATCCTGCTCCTGTTCCTGAGCGTAGAGCGAAGCTGTCGCCGTAAGTGCGACCATAAGAGATAGGATTTTGATAATGGTTCTCTTCATATTTTAAGTGTTTGATTAGTCGATATTATCCTAATATTATACAAAGGTACGAAAAAGTTTGAATCTGCAATGACTAAACTTAAATAATCGTATCGCAGCTTCGTTCTCGTGGTCGTTTGATCTGCTCACAGTTGCATATTTATCATTTTATTTTTAACTTTGCGTATTGTATGCTATGATGATGTGTACTGTTAGCGTATACGACAATCAATTTTAACTTTTAACATATACTTGAGTAATGAATAGGAGAGACTATTTAGAGCCTTGCGTAGATGTACACTACGTCGAGGTTGAGGAGGGCTTTACAGCCTCAGATGGTGACGATGTATGGGGACTCCCTGGTGAGAACCCCGATGAGAACGATTTTGGCGAATTTTAACAAAGGGAGGAAGTTATGAAGAAGATTCTATTTATTGCCTCGCTTTTGGCCATCGTTGCCGGAGGCTGCACAAAGGATGAGACGCAGAGTGTCGTTGCCGAATCTAAAACCACCATCAAGGTAAACGCTGAGCTTGAGCCCCAGACACGTACCTACTACGATGGCGACAATATCAAGTGGGCCGAGACTGGCGAGCAGCTCAACATAATCTACTATGCTGACGACAACTCATCATCGCGTCGCCAGAGTGCTACTCACGCCGACTACACCATCGATGCCGAGGGTCGCATCACATTCTCTGCCGATTTTACTACTACCGATGGTGCTACGTCATATACTCTCGGTGCGTTCTATCCTTATGCTTACAAGGCGATAACATCATCTATTAGCCTCACTGTGCCTCAGGAGCAGACCCCTGCGGCTGATAGCTACGACCCTACGTGCGACATCCTTGTAAGTAAGGAGCCTGTAGTGGTTGAGGGTACTCCTGAGAGCGTTAAGTTTACCTTCGCACGTATGGTAGCCTTTGCCAAGATGACCCTTAAGGGCATCGGCGCTGGCGAGACCATCGAGAAGGTTACGTTCTCGTCATCGGCGAAGCCTGCAGGAGCTGTAGAGTTTAAGGTGCACGAGGCTGCGACGGTAGAGAGTGCTAAGTGGTACAATAATTATGAAGATATCACCATCACGCGCGAGAATTGGGTGGCTACTGGCGAAGATGTGGTATGGATGACCACCGTGCCTACCGACCTTAGTGGCACCGACTTTACCGTTACGGTTGTTACAGATAAGTACAACTACACCAAGAGCGTAGACCTTGCGGATAAGACTCTAAAGTTTGAGCGTGGCGACGTAGCTATATTTGCTGTTAACGACCTTCAGCGCCAGGAGAAGCCTAAGGCATACAAACTCCTTACCGATATCAATGAGCTTAACACTGGCGACCAGATTGTCATCGCTACAAAGCCATCGGCATCATCTGCTGCTGCGATGCTCTCGACAACAGCTACTGGCGCAAGCCTCAAGCACACCTCGAGTATGACTATCTCGGATGGTCCTGTAATCTTGCCCGAGAACCTTCCATCGGATGCTGCAGTATTCGATGTTGAGAAGGGCGTGTCGGCTGGCACTTTTGCACTTAAGGAGGTGACTATGGGTTACTTGTATGGCGTCTACGATCCCGAAGCTTTGACAAATACTCTTAGTTTCAAGGCTAAGAAGGATGCTTCAGCATCGTGGGATATATCTCTTACAAGCACTTACACCGCCTGGATTGGTACTTACGAGTACGCTGGTGCGGAGAGTATGCGCTATGTGAATAACTACTCATATGGCTACAAGTTTAACTTCAGTGGTTCAGCAAGCTACGTATATATCTACTACCTCGATGGCGAGTCGAGCGACGAGGGTGGCGAGGAGACTACAACAACACCTCTTGCTACACCGGTAGTTACGGCTTCGGCTGAGGGTGACGTTGTTACCGTATTGTGGGATGAAGTTGCGGGCGCAAAGGACTACACCGTAACTTGTGGCGACGCAACAACTACCGTTACGTCTACAACCGCTACTTTCGAGGGTGTTGCTGCTGGCACTTACGAGGTTACGGTTGTTGCTAACCCTGCAGACTCGACCCTTAACACTGCATCGGAAGCTGGTACAGCAACTGTCACAGTTGAGGCTGCTACGGCTGGCGAGACTAAGAGCGTAGAGATTGCGTTCCCAATCGATGGTGCAGCGAGCGGTAACTCGGTAGGTACTATCTACGAGGGTGACTTGCTCATCTCGTCTACCGGCTCTTGGCGTACTGATAATGCTGATGGTCGTGACGCTATCTACATTGGCCGCACGACATCTAATGAGCTTCGCATAGAGGCTCAGAATGGTGTGACCATCACTAAGGTGACGCTCACAGCTCCTGTGGGCTACCTCGTAGACCTCAAGGCTAAGGAGTATGATGGATATGCAACCGAGACATTCGCCTCTACTACAGAGGCTGTTTGGACTGGCGAGTGCACGACGCGTATAGTATGGACTGCAGCAGGCAACTCGCACTCTAACATCGCAAAAATCGTGGTAGAGTATAGGTAACATATCGGAGTGAACGTGTCCACCCGATAGCAAGCAACAAGGGCTGACCTGTTTTGAAGGCCAGCCCTTTGTTGTGATTATTGTGTTGCAGACTACTTGCGCTCAATAACGTCGTGGTTGTCGAGCTTTAGGTCTACAATCGACTGACCCTCGGCAAGGTACAACACCTCGAGAGGGTTGCCCTGTAGGTATAGAGCGTCGAGCTTAAGGTTCGTGCTGCAGTCCATCTGTGTGAGCTGACAGTCGTTAGCCACCAATGACTCCAGAAGGGTAAGACCCGATACCTCGAGCTCGGTAATCTGAGTATTTGCACACTCCATATCGGTCATCTTGGTGCAGGTGTTAGCCTTCACAGAGGTGTAGTTGTTGCCACCGCAGTGCAAGAAGTATAGGTCATTGAGACCATTTACGTCGAGCTCGCCTGCGAGGTAGTTGCTGCTGCAATCAATCTTCTTAAGCTTCGCACAGCCCTCGATGTTAAGCTCCGTGAGGAGATTGCGCTGGCAGGTAAGAGTCAAAAGCTCAGGGTTCTTGCTGCAATCGAGCGTCGCGAGGTTATTAGCGTAGCACTCGAGCATCTCGAGCTTAGGGAGTCCCGTTACGTCGAGCGTTGTGATGCTATTTTCGTAGCAACCGAGGGTGTACAACTCGGGAAGACCCGCGAGGTCGAGTGACATAATCTGGTTAGAGCCTATTGCAACAATCTGCAACTTTGGACAGTTTGAGAACTTTGCCTCCGTGAGCTTGTTGAGGCGAAGGTCGAGGTAGATCATCTCGCTAAAGCCCGTGACGTCAATCTCCTTGAGAGAGTTGTTGTAAGCCTGCAAGAACATAAGGTTATCGCACCCCGTAATGTAGAGCTTCTCGAGCTTATTTGAGTAGGCGTATAACCACTTCAACGACTTACAATCCGACACATCGATAGTGGTGATAAGGTTGTACGAGCAGTCTACATACTCGAGCTTCTCGAGACCGCTAAGGTCGAGCTCGGTGATGTTGTTGCAGTCGCAGTCGAGGTTTACGAGGTTTACGAACGACTTGATACCCTTAAGTGAGGTGATAGGCTCGCGCTCCTCCTCGTCGTTCATCGTGAGTGTTAGGTCGGTGATGCGTGCAGCCTCCTCCGCAGAGAGCTTGCCGTCGCCATCGAAGTCAAAGTTCGAGAGGATAATCTCCTCGAACACAGGGCACTCGAACATCGCAGTGCCACCCGAGCCTGTAGTTGCGGCGGCCTGCTCTACGGTGACGCTCTTCTCAACACTTGTAGAGCCTGTTTTAGCAACTATAAGGATAGTGCCTCGACGTATCTCCTCCGAGGTATTCTCCGAAGCGAGCATAGAGAGGGTGTCCTCGTGGCGACGGATGTTGAGCCACGAGGTGGCGTTTACGAAGTCCCACTCCTCGGCATCGGTGGTAACCACCAACTCTGCCGCCTCGCCAGTAGCCGAGATATGTATGGTCTCTGGCTCTACGCTGAGCGTAATATTCGCAGGGGTATCTATCGAGCCCTGGCCCTCGTCAGTCTTCTCACACGCCGCGGCTATTAGGGTTAGCGCAACGGCGAAAATTGATAACAACTTCTTAATCATAGTCTATTATAAATTAGTAAGCTCTAACACAACGTACATTGTAGCCATTAGCCCACGCCGAGCCAGCGCCAGCGTTATAGTATGGATCATTAAATGTGAAGCAGTAGGCAGTCTCGGCCACCTCAAGCTCCGAGCTCCAAATCTTGATATAGCCAGTGTCGTTCTGCACGCTCATCAAGGCTCCTGCATCTGATGGGTGAGCACTACGGTAGCCCGCCAATGGGAACCATACGCTCTGACCATCGGCAGCCGTGTACTCAAAACCCTCGTACTGGGTAAATACGCAGCTTGTCGATACGAGCGATACCCACATAGCCTTGCGAGGTACCTGGTAGCCAACAGGACAAGGATCGTAGTTGCTCTTCTGGAATGGACGCCATAGGCTCTTGTCGGCATCATATATAATGTTGCTCCACTCGCTGCTCTCGAAGTTATCCTTCTTCACCCAGTCGGCCTTGCTGGCGTTAGGATCGCCATTTAAGAATGTCATAGGGTGGGCCGTAGCGTAGGCGATAGAGCCATTCTCAGTGGTAGTGTTATCCATAGCCCACTTAGCCTCGGCGTATGCAGGGTTGCAGACGGTGAGCGTAGAGCTATTTCCAAATGGCTTGGTAATATTCATCCAGCCGCCATTCTGCGTATCGCGTGCGCGCTCCTCAGCCTTGTCGCCGATGAATGGGTCCTTACGTCCCCACTGGTAGTAGAGGCCGAAGGTCTCGTAGCCATCAGCGCGGTCGGCCGATGTAGCACCGAGGTTACGGTCCATACAGTAGTAGCCGTCGGTCTGGCCACCACTCTGAGGTATGGCGTTATTCTGGAAGTCGATTACGGCAGGCATATCGGTAATCCATATGTGCCACGACCAGAGGATAGCACCCGAGGCGTCGAAGGCTGCCAAGAGAGCATTGCCCTCCTTGCCTGTAGCTGTGAAGGTAACAAGACCATCGGCATAGTTGATATCCGAGATAAGAGCATTGCCTGACTCGCCCTCTATGGCCGATACCCATAACCAGTCAACATTAGCGATGCCATTTACTGGGGTGTTGTCCACCAAGCGAGTCTTGAACGAGTACTCGCCAGCATCGTGAATCATATAGCAGTTAGCATAGCCGAGCTTCGAGAGGTCGTTGCCATCGTTCTGGTGGCTCTCCCACTCGATAGCCTTATACTCGCATACGGCGTTACGCTCTACGGTGCAACCCTCAAGCTCGATAGAGTAGGTCTGGCCTGTGGTAGCCTCAAGCGTGAGGGTAAGACCCTCGGTATACTCCGCAGCAGGGACAACAAAGCGCAGAGTTAGGCCGCCAACGAGGCTTGCTCCCGAAGTGCCGCAATCGAAGATAACATCCTTCGATGCGTCGTTACCGAGCGAGAAGCGGGGTGTGTCGGTAGACATATCTACAACGCCCGAGCCCGAAAGGCGGCGATTCTCCTTGCCCGAAAGGGTAGCCTTGCGAAGGTTGTGCTCGCCCTGGACCTCTATGGTGATAACGCCTGCCAAGTAGCTAAACTCGAGGTTGTTAGTTGTAGACTTAGTCACGGCTGGGTTGATAGATACATACTGGGTATTCATTGCCTGGGTTGTAGGCAGAGATACACGCATAGTAGTGCCGCTAACACCATTTACCGATGTCGATGATGTCGAAGCGATATATAGCTCTGCGGTAGCTACAGGGCCAAACTCACCCTTCTCTGCGTCGGCAACTTGCGCAGGAGTACCATTAATATATAGTACCGACGATGCGCTCCAAGCGTGTGCCGTGCCAAAGGCGTCAGCCTCCATAGTTGCGGTCACGTAGGTAGGAGGTACAGCATCTGGCTCGTAAGCGATGTTGACCTCAGATGTCTCGCCACGGCGAACCTCAGTGGCCGACACATCGATGCCGCTCATAATCTCGTCGTCAGCGCCATAGAGCGTTACGACAAAGCCTGAATACGTTGCAGCAGGGAGTGCTACGGCAATCTCAGCAGGGAGAGCTACACCCTCGCCAGCATCGTAGGTCACGGAGCGTGAGCCGCTATCCGAGAGCTTTAGCTTAGGGCTGCCAGCAAAGTTAAGGTCGATACTACCCTCGCCAGCAAGTGCTGTGTCGAGCGAGCTAACAACAGCCTTCTTAATGGTACCGTTACCCTTGATGTTGAGCACTAACTGGCCCATCACGTTCTTGAAAACGAGATTTGTGGTATTGGCCGAAGCAACCATAGGCTGCATCGTAGAGAGATTAGCTCCCTGCATAGCTGGGAGCTCCAACCCAAGCGTAGTGCCCTCGATAGAGCCACTGCCGAAGTCATAGGCGGCGTAGTAGTTCTCGGCCTCGGCCACGTTGTCAATCTTAATGGTTGAAGAGCCACCCTCGGATGCGGTGAATGTAGTGCCGTTGATTACAAACTCATCGCCAGTGTTCCACACGCGACCATTCTCCAACGTTGCGTAGATGGTGACGCTCTTACCTGTAGGTTCCTGTACAGGCTCCTTCTCACACGATGATAGTGCGCACACAAGTGCCGCCATCACCGTAAACAAAAAGAACATTTGCTTTTTCATTTTTTTATTAAATGTAGTTTAATAATGCCCCGAGCTAATCGCCATCATTGGCTGTTGACGATTAATTTGGGTGAATTAATAAATTATTGTGAATCCGGGATGCAAAGATAACTAAATTTACCTATCTTGCAATATTCCTTTTTAAAAATCGAAGATATGTTTAAAGTCTTGCCAAAGTGACCAAAATATCGCTATAAGGCGAATGCCTCAGTATGTATGTGCGAAATGAATTGTGGCTCGGAGGTTGCTATTTGAATAAATTGTGCTACCTTTATAGTCGCTATCTGCACCGAGGCAGCCAATGTGTTTGGTTGTGTTGAGTCATCGTTGAAAATGCAGTGGCGATGAGTAGTTGGCAAATTAGCAGAGAATAAATAACATATATCCAAATGATTATGAAGAGACTATTAACCCTTATTGCACTATCTATTGCCGCCATCGGCTCACTTATGGCCCAGGAGGCACCTTTTACAGCCGACCGTCCAGGTGCATCTACCGGTCCAGCGACTGTGGTGCGTGGCGTAGTGCAGCTCGAGCAGGGCATACAGTACGATGGAGATGGTGGCTATGGCTCATTTACCTTCAGCAACACGTTGTTGCGCTATGGCCTCTTCGAGCGTATGGAGCTGCGTATCGGTGGCGACGCTCTTATCCACCACGAGTCTCAGAGGTGGCAGGCGGCATTTGCAGGACTTAGTGTGGGTACGAAGATTGGTTGCTTCGAGGGTCGCGGAGCTATACCTGCTGTCTCGGTGCTCGCCGACTTTGCCATACCTGGTACGGCAAGTCGCGGCTTCGAAACTGAGCACTTTGCCCCTTCGCTCTATCTGCTCTTCGAGAACGAGGTGTGTGACTGGATGAGTGTGGGCTATAACGTTGGTGCTGAGTGGGATGGCTCGCAACCAGCACCACAGACCTTTGTGGCTCTATGTCTCGGTTTTGCGCCTACCGAGAGGCTTGGTTGCTTTGCCGAGAGTTACAACTACTTCTCGCGCTGGGGTAATAGCTACTGCATAGACTTCGGCTTGAACTATATGGTGGGGCGTAAGCTACAACTTGACATCGCCGCAAACCTCGATCTGCTATCTCCCGGTAAGTGTTGGGCAGTAAGCTTTGGTGTGGCGTGGCAGATAAATAAGTAGGTCAAGGTGGCTAATAACGTGGCGATGCAATAGCCCAAAGAGGCCAATAAAATGGTTTACCGACCATATTTCGAGCTATTAAAATAAAAATATCTCGTTTGTTGGTTTGTATTTCCAATTTTTTCACTATCTTTGCACCCACGTAACGTGAAAACGTTGGACCCATAGCTCAGTTGGTTAGAGCAGCGGACTCATAATCCGAAGGTCGTGGGATCATGCCCCTCTGGGTCCACAAAAGAGGTCAGCTAAGTAATTGGCTGACCTCTTTTTGTTTGTTGTAGCTTCGACCAGTTAGTCAAGCGGATAGGCTGCGACGAAACAGTCGCCCGTGCGGAGCTGCTCCTGGTGCGCCTTAAGGTTGGCAATCGACACATCGCCAATGATATAGCTATACTCCTCGGAGGTGTACTGCTCGCGTATCTTACTAAAGTTAAGCAGGTGTCGCTGCTCCTCGGTTCTGTAGCGGAAGTAGATGCGGAAACTGTGCTCGGTGGTGTAGTGTGGTAGTACCGAGTCGTTACGCTTCTTATACTCGTAGCGGTAGTTATAGGCACAGGCCGTAATATCGCTAAGCACGGCCGAGCCAGTAGGGTGGCCACCAGCGCCGCGACCGAACATAAACTGCTTGTCGTAAAAGAGTCCCTTGATAACTACGCCGTTGAACTCATCCTCGACGCTATAGATGTACTTGTTGCGCGAGATAAGCTGTGGCAACACACACATAATAAGACTATCGCCGACCTTCTCGACGTGTGCAACGAGCTTTATACGGCGATCCTTCTCGCGAGCAAAGCGTATGTCCGAGTCGTTCATAGTCGAGATGCCGTAGGTCAGAATCTCGTCGGGTGCTACGTATACGCCGAAGGCGTGCACGGTGATGATTATCAGTTTGTAGAGCGAGTCCCAGCCGTCGATGTCGAGCGTGGGGTTGCTCTCGGCAAAGCCTAAATCCTGAGCTAAGCGCAGGGCGTCGTCGTAGGACATATTCTCATTAAATATCTTTGAGAGGATGAAGTTTGACGAGCCGTTGAGGATGCCCTTAACCGAGCAGAGCAGGTCGTTATCGTAGTACTCCTCGAGGTTACGGATTACGGGTATCGAGCCGCAGGCCGAGGCGTCGTAGAGGAGCGGAGTGTTGTACTGCTCCTGCAGGTCTATAAGCTCGAGGATATGGTGGCCGAGCATCTTCTTATTTCCCGAGACTACGGGGATGCGGCTCTTAAGTGCGCGCTTGACAATGGTGTATGCCGCCTCGGCATCGTCGATAACCTCGACGATAAGGTTTATCTCGGGGTCGTTGAATATCTGGTCGGCATCGTCGGTAAACTCAGCGTCGACACCGCGATCCTTCGTTATGTCGCGCACGCAGATGCGGCGGATATGTACGCTCTCCGACTCTATGCGGTCGAGTACGTCGTAGAGGCCTCGGCCCACGTTGCCAAAGCCAAAGAGTCCTATGTTCAATCGTTTCATATGCTATCTATTTATGGCGTATTCAATATAATTAGTAAATAGGTCTATCGTAGTCGAGAGGTTTGTACACTGTTACTTTTAGCCTCTCCCTAAAAAATTCTCAATGATTGTGTTTAGCTTCTCGTGCTCTACGAGGAAGCCGTCGTGACCAAACTCCGACTCTATGAGGTGATACTCCGCCGTGGCGATGTGCTCCCTTAGTGGCCTATGTGCCTCTGGTGGGAATAGTATGTCGGACGAGATGGCCACGATGAGCGTGCGCGCCTCGATGCGTCGCAATGCCTCGGCGATAGAGCCTCTGCCACGCGCAATGTTGTGTGAGTCGACAGCCTCCGAGAGTCGGTAGTACGACAGCGCGTTAAACCTGCGGCGTAGCTTCTCGCCCTGGTACTGCTGGTAGCTGTGTGCTCGGCGCTCGAACGATACCTCTGTGGCGTCGCCTATCTCCTGTTGCGTAGCGTTGTAGGCCGCACCTCCGCGATAGCTTATGAGGGCTATCGAGCGTGCCACGGCCATACCATCTATGCCGGCATCGTCGCGCCTCTCTCCCCACGTCGGGTCGAGACGTATGGCCATACGCTGCGACTCGTTGAAGGCTGCAGCCCAGGGCTCGGAGCAGGTGGTGGTGGCTATAAGCGCAAGGTGCTCGGCAAACTGAGGCTCGGAGATAGCCCACTCCATAGCCTGAAAGCCGCCTATCGAGCTGCCTATGAGCATCTTAACGCGCTCGATGCCAAGATGCTTGGCCAGCAATCTGTGGCACGTGACCATATCGCGCACCGTGATGCGCGGAAAGTCGTAGTAGTACTTCTCGCCAGTCTCGGGGTTGATCGACAAGGGCGAAGTGGTGCCATAGTGCGAGCCGAGGAAGTTGGCGCATATAACAAAGTAGCGCTCGGGGTCGAGAAAGCGCCCCTGCTCTACGGTGTGTGGCCACCAGTCGGCAACATCGGAGTTGGCCGTCAGCGCGTGACACACCCATATGATGTTGTCGCGCTGGGCGTTTATCTTGCCGTAGGTGTCGTAGACGATATCTACCCCCTTGAGCACCGCCCCCGACTCGAGCGTTATAGCCTCGTTATGATGGTATATATGGCTCATAGTCGAGAGTCTAAATATTTGCCAGTGCCTGTTCGTAGTCGGCGATGATGTCCTCGACATCCTCCAGGCCGAGCGATATGCGTAGCAACGTAGGTGTGATACCTGCGGCGCGCTTCGCCTCGTCCGAGAGCTGCTTATGTGTCGTCGAGGCTGGGTGCGTAACTACGCTTATAGAGTCACCTATCATAGTCATATTGCCCGAGAGTTTAAGTCCCTCGACAAAGCGTACGGTAGAGTCTAAGTCGCCCTTAAGCTCGATGGTCATAACAGGAGCTGCGCCAAAACGGAAATACTTTTGTGCCAACTTATAGGTTGGGTGTGAGTCGAAACCTACGAAGCTCACGCGCTCCACCTTAGGGTGGTTCTTGCAATACTCCGCAAGGCGATATGTCGACTCTACCTCGTGCTTAACGCGTAGCGAGAGGGTCTCTAAACCGATGAGCATAAGGTAGGCATCGAAGGGCGAGGGACAGCAGCCGAAGTCGCGCATACCATCGACGCGGCACTTGACGATAAAGGCTTGATTGCCAAAGGCGTCGTATAAGTTAAGGCCGTGATATCCCTCCGAAGGGCCATCTATCGTCGGGAATTTACCCGAGGCGCGCCAGTCGAACTTACCGCTGTCGACGATGACGCCACCCATAGCCGTGCCGTGGCCATTTATCCACTTTGTCGCCGAGTCGGTGATTATATCTGCGCCCCAATCGAATGGGTTGCAGAGGTATCCTCCTGCGCCGAAGGTGTTGTCGACGATAAGGGGTATGTTGTTGCTATGTGCCACCTCGGCCAGTGCCTCGATGTCGGCCACGCGGCAGGTGGGGTTACCCATCGACTCGACAAAGAGTGCGCGTGTGTTGCCATCAACTAAGGCGGCCATATCCTCGGGGCTGTCGCTCTTGGCCAAGCGACACTCTATGCCCACGTTGCGCAGCGAAATGACAAACTGGTTGTGCGTACCTCCGTAGAGATATGGCGAGGCCACGATATTCTCTCCTGCGGCTGCAAGTGCCGTTACCGTAAGCAGTATGGCCGACATTCCCGCTGCTGTAGCCAGTGCGCCAACACCATCGTATAGGGCGGCAATGCGCTCCTCGTAGGCTGCGGTGGTGGGGTTATGCAGACGGGTGTATATGTAGCCCGGCTCGCTGAGCGTAAAAAGGTTGGCGGCATAGTCGCACGTAGGAAAGTGGTATGCTGCCGTAGGGTGTATGGCTATACCACGTGCGTTGGTCTGGTCTACGTGGTAGCCTCCGTGTATCTGTCGCGTCTCGAAACGCAGTTTGTTATCTGACATAGTATCTATGGTTTGGTTTATACAAATATACGCAAAATAGTCGCTCCGCCATCATCGTTATGACGGTCTGTAAAATATGTGTTCGGTTGGGGGTGGTAGCACGTAGCTACACAATAGGAAGTAGTGTGCCTAACGGCACATTCGCATAGACATCATATACATAGAGATAGCAACTGCTGTCGACATCTGAGCAGTCACATCCTCATAAATAGTCTTACTGCCTTTTGCAGTTTGAAGTATGTTGTCTATTGCGAAGTTCATTTGTAGTTCGTAGGTTTTGCAAAGATAGGTAAAAAAATCGGTATATACAAATGGTTTGCACGGTCAGTCTGCTCGACACTCTACTTTTGCACCACGACATTGCGAGCCTCGATGCGTCCGTCGTCTGCCGTCGCAACGTCAAACTCTACGCGCCAGTTATGCTTCAAGGTGCGATACCCCTCCTTCACCACGGCTGTGTAGTGAACGTAGACATCCTCCCCTGCCTCCGAGGTTATGAAGCCGTAGCCACGCTTATCGTCGAACCATTTAACGCGCCCTTTCATCCTATAGTTGCATTTTAGTAGTCCAAAGTTACGAAATTTATTATTTACGACAATACCATGATGCTAAAAAATTGCGTTATATTTGTAGAATCGGAGAAAATAGCATATATTTGTGAGGGTAAATGTTTCATATAATATAAACTGAAAACTATGAATACTAAGTGGAAGTTAGCTCTCTTGGCACTCTTGGGTTTCTCGGCAACGGCTTGTTGCGGAACAAAGAAGGCCACGAAGAGTGAGGATAAGAAGATTCAAGATATAGTATCTGAAGAGGAGGATCCTCGCATTATGCTTATGTACGGTGTGCCTACTCCCGAGGGTGAGATTGCTCGTCCTATAGAGGAGGGTGCGCCATACCCCGATGGTAGCGTCGTTAAGCCTATCTCCGAGGAGGAGGCTAAGGAGCGTGTCGAGAAGATAAGAGCCGAGAAGGAGGCTCGCGAGAAGGAGGCTGCTGCCGAGGAGTAAACTATCATCCGAGGTGAAAGGTAAGAGATTAGGACTACGTAAATACGTCGGATTGAAGCTCTTCAAGGGCATCTACGATGGTGTGGTCGAGCGTCATAAGTTGCGTACACTCTTCTGGGAGTGTACGCTTCGTTGTAATCTTAGGTGTCGTCACTGTGGTAGCGACTGTCGCACCGACGTTGCTGAGCGCGATATGCCTCTCGAGGACTTCCTCAAGGTTCTCGATAGGGAGGTTACGCCCAACGTGCGCCCCGAGGAGGTGCTCATAATCTTCTCTGGTGGCGAGGTATTGGTGCGTCGCGACCTCGAGGAGGCAGGCAGAGAGGTTACGCGCCGAGGGTATAAGTGGGGTATGGTGACCAATGGCCTCGGCCTTACGCGGGAGAGGCTGCAATCGTTAGTTGCAGCTGGACTTAGGAGCGTATCCGTAAGTTTCGATGGCTTCGAAGATATACATAACTACATACGCCAGAGTGGCGAGAGTTTCGAGCGTGCACGCCGAGCCATAGGCTACATCCGTGAGGTTGAGGGCCTTACGTACGACGTCATCACCTGCGTCACGCCGGCCCTTATGCCGCGTCTCGAGGAGTGGAAGGAGTTCCTTATCTCGGAGGGCATCAGCCGCTGGCGCATATTCTCGATATTTCCTGCAGGTAGGGCTAAGCGCGATGCGACGCTACACCTCGAGCAGGAGGACTTTCGCGCGCTTATGGAGTTTATCCGTCGTACGCGCCGCGAGGGGCGCATAGCTCTCAACTACGCCTGCGAGGGTTTCTTAGGAGGCTACGAGACAGAGGTGCGCGACCACTTCTATATGTGTAGTGCTGGCGTTAACGTCGCCTCGATACGTGTCAATGGCGATATCTCGGGTTGCACGAGCGTGCGCGGTAACTACACCCAGGGTAACATCTACCGCGATAGCTTCTGGGAGGTGTGGCAGAACCGCTTCGAGAAGTTCCGTAATCGCCAGTGGGCTCATAAAGACGAGTGCGCCGACTGCAAGGTGTGGGAGTTCTGCCAGGGTGGCGGTATGCATCTGCGCGATGAAGAGGGGCGGTTAATGTATTGTCACTATAAAATGCTAAAATAGAGGGATGACTAAAAAGTAAATTTGTCATCCCCGTTTTGCCAAGAGGTTGAATAAAAAGATGTAGTTTTAGGCCTGCGATGCCCGAAAAAGCGGAGTTTACTGAGCGTAAATGAGCATTTTGAGGGCGAGCATAACGACAAAA
>JAFTWZ010000038.1 GCA_017465055.1 Alistipes sp.
GATAGTGCTTGATGATTTGAGCCTTGATGTTATCCAAAGCAAGATTGATTTCTCTTGCTTCCTTGCTCTTGCCTTTTGCTCGGTTGCCTTTCACATCCCAAAGTTCTTTCGGAATGGTACGCTTACAACTGAATTGGGCTACTGAGCCGTTGATTGTCACTCGTCCCATGATGGGAACAATACCGTTTTTCTCCTTGCTTGTGTTCACGTAGAACAGCACCTTAAATGTACTTCGCATAATCCAATCTTTTTTTTGGTTACAAAATTAGTTGTCAGCGAGTTATACATTGATACGCAATATGATGCAGAACTATGAAACGTGACGACACAAAGAAAAATCTTACTCATTTTCGGGTAACGATTAGGCAACCGTTCTATTTCATTACCTTGCGTTTCTTTGCTAAATTGCCATTTCCCGTATTTCCGAGATTTTCAGCGTAATGCGTTTATTATCAGTGCAAGATGCACTATTATTCCGATTTCGGTTGATTATTCCAGCGTTTTTACGTAACTTTGTCGCGCTTAATTATTGACTTAGGTATAAATTAAAAAATAGAATAGTATGAATATCGAACTCAGTGAACAGGAACAGCTACGACGTCAGTCGCTTAAGGCGTTGCGCGAGCTTGGTATAAATCCATATCCCGCAGCACGCTACGAGGTCAGCGCCTCGGCACGCGAGATTGCCGAGCAGTTCGACCCCGAGAAGGGTAACTTCCAGCAGGTCTCTATCGCAGGACGTATTATGAGCCGACGCATTATGGGCTCGGCGTCGTTCTTCGAGCTTCAGGATGCTACAGGCCGCATTCAGGTCTATATCCGTCGCGACGACATATGTCCCGAGGGCGATACTACGCTCTACAACACCGTATTTAAGAAGCTCCTCGACATCGGCGACTTTGTTGGCGTTGAGGGATTTGCGTTCCACACCAACACTGGCGAGTTGTCGGTGCACTGTAAGAAGTTTACCGTGCTCTCGAAGTCTGTACGTCCGCTCCCTGTTGTTAAGCAGAAGGATGGCCAGACCTTCGACGCACTGACTGACCCCGAGGTGCGCTATCGCCAGCGATACCTCGACTTGGTGGTTAACCCCCACGTTAAGGATACATTCGTTAAGCGCGCCAAGATTATGCAGACTATGCGCGACTTCTTCAACGAGCGCGGCTACCTCGAGGTTGAGACCCCTATCCTCCAGCCTATACCTGGTGGCGCTGCAGCGCGACCATTTATCACGCACCACAACGCCCTCGATATCGACTTCTATATGCGAATAGCTACCGAGCTATACCTTAAGCGCCTTATCGTTGGAGGCTTCGACGGTGTCTACGAGTTCGGCAAGAACTTCCGCAACGAGGGTATGGATCGCACGCACAACCCAGAGTTTACCTGTATGGAGATATACGTCGCATACAAGGACTATATCTGGATGCAGGAGTTTACCGAGCAGATGCTTGAGCGTGTCGCTATGGCCGTAAATGGCACTACCGACGTAGTTATCGACGGCAAGACTATCTCGTTCAAGGCTCCATTTAAGCGCGTGACTATGACCGACGCTATCAAGGAGAAGACGGGTTACGACATTACGGGTCAGACCGAGGAGCAGCTCCGCGAGGCCTGCCAGCGTCTCAACGTCGAGATCGACGAGACGATGGGTAAGGGTAAGCTTATCGACGCCATCTTCGGCCAGTACTGCGAGGAGCACCTCGTGCAGCCAACGTTTGTTACCGACTATCCTATCGAGATGTCGCCACTCTGTAAGCGTCACCGCGACAATGAGGATCTTACGGAGCGTTTCGAGCTCTTCGTAAACGGCAAGGAGCTGTGTAATGCCTACTCGGAGCTTAACGATCCAATCGACCAGCTCGAGCGTTTCCAGGAGCAGATGCGACTCTCGGAGAAGGGCGACGACGAGGCTATGACCATAGATATGGACTTTGTGCGCGCACTGGAGTATGGTATGCCATCGTGCTCGGGTATGGGTATCGGTATCGACCGCCTCACGATGTTTATGACTGGCCAGACCTCTATCCAGGACGTGCTCTTCTTCCCAACTATGCGCCCCGAGAAGAAGGTTGTGGCCGATGCTGAGGAGGTATACACCGAGGCTGGCATCCCCGCAGAGTGGGTGGCTGTAATCCAGAAGATGGGCTACATCACGCTCGAGTCATTCCAGAATACGGCAACGACTGGCGGTATGAAGCTATTTAACGACCTCTGCGGCTTCAACAAGAAGAATAAGCTGGGCCTTGCCACAGCCGAGATTAAGGCGTGGATCGAGGGCTGCAAGGAGGCGTAGGAGCAGACCTAATGCTGGATAACGATAGCAATATAGTGATATATCAGACCCCCGATGGCGAGACGTGTGTAGATGTCCGCCTCGAGGGGGATACTGTGTGGTTATCACAAGCCGAGATAGCACTTCTTTATAACACTGACCGAACTTCAATTAGTCGCCATATTCGCAACATCTACAATAGCGAGGAGTTGTATGAAGCGGCAACCTGTGCAAAAATTGCACAAGTTCGATTTGAGGGCAAGCGCCGTATTGAGCGTACGATATATACATACAATCTTGATATGATTATATCGGTTGGTTATAGAGTAAACTCGAAGAATGCTACTCAGTTCCGAATATGGGCAAATCGTATACTCAAGGAGTACTTTATAAAGGGTTACGTAGTAAATCACAACGCTCAAATCGAACAGCTTGACGAACTCAAGCGCACGATAAACATAATGAGCAACGTAATTGCAGCACAGCGAGTTTCTAAGGACGAGGCAATCGGTTTGCTTAATGTTATCAGCGACTATACATATGCTCTCGATACACTTGATAGGTATGATTATCAACAACTTGAGATATCACACACTACTATATCTGAATCTAATGGCTTCATAGCGACCTATGAAAATGCCATTGAGGCTCTTGAAATACTTAAAAATAGATTTGGAGGTAGTGAGTTGTTTGCCCATGAAAAAGATAACTCGTTCAAAAGTACAATGGGCGTGATATATCAAACTTTTGATGGTCAAGAGCTTTACCCAAGCATCGAGGAAAAGGCGGCTAATTTATTATACCTAACAGTTAAGAATCATTCGTTTAGCGATGGCAACAAGCGTATTGCAGCATTTCTATTCTTGTGGTTCTTGGAGAAAAATGGCATTCTTTACCGCCAAAATCGCACTCCTCTTTTAGATAATAACACGCTTGTTGCTCTGACATTGATGATCGCAGAAAGTGATGTTAGTGAGAAAGATATAATGACAAAGGTTATTGTTAACCTTATTAATCATAACAACTAATTATTAAAATATAAGACTATGAGAAAGAAGATTGTTGCAGGTAACTGGAAGATGAATACACTCCCTACCGAGGGCGTGGAGCTTGCTAAGGGTGTTGCAGCAGGTCGCGCCGAGGTGTGTGACTGCGTAAACATCATCGTATGTCCACCATTTACCCACCTTCAGAGCGTTATCGAGACGTTGAAGGGTGCTAACGTTGCTGTTGGTGCTCAGGATTGTGCTACGGAGTCAAAGGGTGCGTACACTGGTGAGGTGTCGGCACAGATGATTGCTGCGCTTGGTTGTGAGTATGTTATCCTCGGCCACTCGGAGCGTCGCCAGTACTACGGCGAGACTTCGGAGACGCTCAATAAGAAGATGGAGCGCGCCTTTGAGAACAACTTGAAGCCTATCTACTGCGTGGGCGAGAATCTCGAGGAGCGCGAGGCTGGCCGTCATTTCGAGGTTGTTAAGGCACAGATCGAGGAGGTGGTATTCAACCTCTCGGCAGAGCAGTTTGCACAGCTCGTTATCGCCTACGAGCCAGTATGGGCTATCGGCACAGGCAAGACCGCTACGGCGGAGCAGGCTGAGGAGATTCACGCCTATATCCGCGAGGTGTTGCGCTCGAAGTTCGGCGCTGCGGCCGACGAGTGCTCTATCCTCTATGGCGGCTCGTGCAAGCCTTCGAACGCTGGCGAGATATTCTCAAAGGAGAATGTTGATGGTGGCCTTATCGGTGGTGCGGCACTCAAGGCTGAGGACTTCTTGGCTATCGGCAAGGCGTTCTAATCTATCTGTTTGCGCAAGCAGAATGGGGATGACAAATTTACTTTTAGTCATCCCCTTTTTGTATTATATACGCCAACGGCTTGGAATCTTAGGCTGACTTGAGTTGCAAATATTGTGTTGCAAAGTTTGGAGTGTTGAACTAAATACCGTATCTTTGCACAGAGTGGTATGTCGTAGACATAAAGTCTCAACAGATGCCCAAATTATGGATATGAACCCCCAAACCGATATCTAACACACAACAATACTTTTTTTATTAATTTAACAAAATGCTTATGAAGAAACTTTTACTTCTGATGTTTGGTCTTGCCATAGGTTTTGCTGCCTCGGCACAGACTATCGTCACTGGTATTGTTATCGACGAGGCCGATCAACCACTTATCGGCGCCGCGGTGACTGTACCAGGAACGACACAGGGAACAAGTACCGACCCCGACGGTAGCTTTAGGTTCGAGGTTAAGGCCGGTACTGCACAGATTCAGATTAGCTATCTGAACTACAAGACTATGCTCTTGGACGTTAACGCTAATGCTGCAAAGCAGGACTTCGGCGTTATCAAGCTCGAGCTCGACGCTATCGCTATGGACGACGTGGTTATCACGCAGTCGGTGGCAGTGCAGCGTCGTACGCCTGTTGCGGTATCTACAGTCTCGGCTTCGGAGATCGAGTTTAAGCTTGGTGGCCAGGAGTTTCCCGAGATTCTGAAGTCTACACCAGGTGTATACGTCACGAAGGATGGTGGTGGCTATGGCGACTCGAAGATCAATATGCGAGGCTTTAAGTCGGCAAACATCGCTGTGATGATCAATGGTGTGCCCGTAAACGATATGGAGTGGGGTGGCGTCTACTGGTCTAACTGGGCTGGTTTGTCGGACGTTACTCGCTCGATGCAGACGCAGCGCGGTATGGGTGCTTCGAAGATATCTTCACCTTCGGTAGGTGGTACTATCAACATCGTGACCAACACCATCGACGCTAAGAAGGGTGGCACGGTATCTTACGGTATCGGTAACGACGGTGCCAACACTATGTCGGCAAGCTTCTCTACAGGTCTTATGGAGAATGGCTGGGCTATGAGCGTATTGTTGGCTAAGCGTTGGGGCGATGGCTACATCCAGGGCACTGGCTACACTGGCTACAACTGGTTTGTCAACGTGTCGAAGCGTCTCAGCTCTAAGCACCAACTCTCGTTGACTGCCTTTGGTGCACCTCAGAAGCACAATCAGCGTAAGCCTCTCTATGCAGGACTCTCGATTGAGGAGTGGGATAAGGTGGCTCAGTGGACTGGTGAGAAGGATAAGTATCGCTACAATGCCGTTTACGGTTTCGACAACAATGGCAAGGAGCGCTCGTCGATGGTTAACGAGTACCACAAGCCTCAGATTTCGCTTAACCACCAGTGGCAGATAGACCACAAGTCATCGCTCTCGACAGCTCTCTACGTCTCTATCGGTCGTGGTTCGGGCTATTCGGGCCAGGGTCGTACGTCGGCTGACCGTGCTATGTGGAATGGCTCGTCGAATGGTAAGCTCTTGTACAACTTCCGTAAGTCGGATGGTACGTTCGACTATGGTGCAATCCAGGATATGAATGCCGCAAGCCTCGATGGCTCGCGTATGGTGATGTCTAAGTCGATCAACAACCATATGTGGTACGGTCTCTTGTCAACCTACACCAACGAGATACTCCCAGGCTTGGAGCTCTCGGCAGGTGTCGACGTACGTTACTACGTTGGCGAGCACACCAACGAGATTATCGACCTCTACGATGGTGCCTACTTTATCGACGATGGCGACCGTAAGAACGTAAAGGCAGAGAATAACATCGCTGCTGCCGATCCTAATTGGAAGTATGAGAAGCTCGGTGTTGGCGACGTAGTATATCGCGACTACGATGGCCACGTACACCAGGAGGGTGCCTTCGCACAGCTCGAGTGGACCAAGAATAAGGTTAACGCCTTCGTATCGGGTTCGGTGTCGAACACTGGCTACTGGCGTGTTGACCGCTTCTACTACGACGAGGCACACCAGCGCTCAGAGACCATCAACTTCGTAGGTTTCACTGCTAAGGCTGGTGTTAACTACAACGTTACGGATCGCTCGAACCTCTTCCTTAACGTTGGTTACATCTCGCGTGCTCCATTCTTCTCGGGCGGTGCTTTCTTGCAGTCTACAACGTCGCATATGACAAACCCCGATGCCGTAAACGAGAAGGTATTCTCTGTAGAGGGTGGCTATGGCTTGCGCACCGAGAGATTCTCGATGAACCTCAACGCATACTACACATTGTGGATGGATAAGTCGGACGTACGTTCTAAGCTTATGTCTAACGGCGACTATGCACGTGTTAACCTTACGGGTATTGACGCTCGCCACGCAGGTGTTGAGCTTGACCTTCGTTACAAGCCCGCACGCTGGGTAAATATCACAGGTATGCTCTCTTGGGGCGACTGGATTTGGAATAGCAACGCTAAGGGTTACTACTACGACTCTCAGGGTCAGCCTATGACTGCTAAGATGGATGGTACGGTTGCTTCAGGCATTATGGCCGACGACCACGCTTGGATCGAGCTTCAGCAGAAGGGCGTGCACGTAGCAGGCTCGGCGCAGACCACCGCGGCAGTAGGTGCTGACTTCTTCCCATTCAAGGGCTTGCGTCTCAGCGCTAACTTCAACCTCTACGCTAACAACTATGCCGACTTCTACCTCGGCTCTACGGCTGTGGCTAACACCGCAGTGACCGTAAACGACCCGTGGAGAATCCCTGTAGGCCACCAGCTCGACCTCTCGGCAAGCTACGCCTTCAAGATTGGCAAGGTTAACGCTACGATCTATGGTAACGTGAACAACCTCTACGACTATAACTACGTTATGGATGCTCAGTGTGCCACCGACACTAAGGGCTGGCAGGACTGCTACGCTGTGATGTATTCGTTTGGTCGCACGTATACTGTTCGTCTAAAAATTAGCTTCTAAGAACTACATCTAAGAAAAAGAATATGAAGAAGAATATTATAACAAGGCTCGCTTTGGTGGCTGTTGTAGCTCTTACGGCTCTTGGTTGCCAGACCGACTATTTCAACGAGACCTATCTGCCTGGCTACGACAACAATGGTGAGATTACCAACGTGCAGGAGATGGAGATTACTCTCTCGGAGGACGACTACTCGGCTATCGCTAAGAATAGCGCAAATAAGGCTATTGCCGAGGCCGCTGGCGAGGAGGCTGTTGCAGCACTCTCGGCTATCGGCAAGAATAACTACTTTGCATCGCAGGATGATGCTGCTACATATGTACCATGCTGGCTCGCTGCGAGCTATCCTACCTACGACAACGGCTCGTTGGCGCTCATCACCTACACTATGGCTCTTGATATCCCTCAGGAGGTACAGAGTATGAACGCTGCTACGGAGTATACCCTCTCGGAGGATGACTACAAGGCTATCTGGGGCTCGGAGGAGGAGTATGCTACGGCACTTACTCCCAAGACCGTAAATAAGCTCAAGAACGTCATCCCCGTTGCTGACGATGCTCGCGAGGGTGAGTATGTCGTTGTAACGTACAACTACTCAGACCAGGAGCCAGCACAGGAGGAGCCAGAGACTCCTGATCAGCCAGAGGCTCCAAAGTACTCATCGGTACTTGGCTCAGCGCTGCTTGACGACGCGGTTGAGGTTAAGGGCTACGTATCTGCTGTGTCGACTCAGGGCCCTATCATCACCGATGCTACTGGCTCGATACTCCTCTATAAGGGTGCAGACCTGGCTATTGGCGATGAGGTTACGGTGTCGGGTACAATCTCGGCCTATAACAAGGGCTTCCAGATTGCTGCCTCATCGGCCACTGTTGAGAAGACTGGTACTACTACCGTAACATATCCTACCCCTGTGGAGCTTGATGGTGCTGCTATGGAGGCGTTGCTTACGTCACGTACGGAGAACGACTACGCTAAGTTCGTTAAGTTTACAGGTACACCATCTGTAGGCGACTACATCAACATCATTATGGAGGGCACGGAGGCTGCTCAGGGTAGCATCTATGGTGCTACTGATGAGGTTAAGGCTATGTTCACTGATGGCCAGGAGGCTACTATCTACGGCTACTTCTGCTCGATTTCAAGCGGCAAGTATATCAACGTTATCGTAGTAAGCGTTGACGAGGAGCCTGCTATTGGTGGTGGCGACGAGGGCGAGACTTCGGCCTACACGTCGGTTCTCGGAACGGCCGTATTGGGCGATTTTGTAGAGGTAAATGGCTATATCTCGGCTGTCTCAACTCAGGGCCCTATCCTCACAGATAACGGAGGTTCAATACTCCTTTATAAGAGCTCGGGTTACGAGGTTGGCGACGTAGTCTCTGTATCGGGTACAATCTCGTCATATGGTAAGGGCTTCCAGATTGGTACTGACGATATCACTATCGAGAAGACCGGCACAACAACCGTAACATATCCTACTCCAATGGAGATTACAGGTGCTATGGCCGACGAGCTTCTCACTACACGTGTTAATGATGAGTATGCTTACTATGCTAAGATGACAGGTACGGTTGCTATCAACGGCAACTTCTACAACTTCATCCTCGCTGACGCAACAACTGCTCAGGGTAGCTTCTATGGCGCAACTGATGAGCTTAAGGCGCAGCTCTCGGACGGTATGGAGTGTACCATCTATGGCTATTTCACCTCATTGTCGGGAGGTAAGTACCTCAATATGGTTGTTACCTCTGTAGAGCCTACCGCAGCTGTTTCTACCCTTGCCCTTAAGGTTAAGAGCGAGAAGCGCTACGCATACTTCAAGTATAACGGCACAGCTTACGAGGCTACTGATATCGTAGCTGTTCAGCCTGAGGACTATACGGCTATGGGTCAGAACTACGGTAACTTCACTCACCCTACTCAGGATAACTACCTGCCTCAGTTCCTCTCAGAGAAGTATCCTTATGCTCAGCTCGATGATAAGCTCTACGTTGGCTTCCGCTGCTACGCTGGTGGTGCTACATCGTGGAAGGTTGACGAGTACGTCTTCAATGGCCAGTGGACTAAGACTATCTACTTTGCGGATAAGACCGACCAGTTCCGTAAGCAGGATGGCCAGTGGCTTGTTGACCGCACCCTCGAGCTCGACTTTACCAACACCTCGAGCGCCGATACTAAGGCATTCTACCAGTACTGCGTAAACTGGGTTTACGACTTCAAGGATGTGCCTTTGGGTGCTCCTGCACGTGATAATGCTGGCGAGATTATCTCTACCGAGATAGTACTTATCGATGGCAATAAGCCTGCGGGTAACTACTGGGTATCGAACTACGGTAACAATGAGTTCTACACTGGTGCTTCGGCCTATTACGGCAATATGGACTGGCGTCCATCGGCTGTTAAGAGTGGCTTCGCCGCTGCTGGTATGGGCGACCTGACCGACGACGAGATTCTGGCTAAGCTCAAGGAGAACACTGCCGAGGTATTTGCCGAGGTACTCGGATATGCCTACCCAGAGCTTACGGCCGATGACTATAAGAAGGTGATTATCAAGGTTTATGCCTATGGCCCTAACAAGAACTATTCGCTCACATTCAATGTAGTGGAGCAGGGTAAGTTCGAGTATGCTGCTGATTCGCTCGTAGAGCTATAGTTGCGCGCTAACTACGACGAGGGCCACTTCGAGTTATCGAGGTGGCCCTTTTTGACATAAAAAGAGGCTGAATAAAAAGTGTATTTTGTCGTTATGCTCGCTTGCGGAGCTTGACGACATTTTCTACGTGGTGCGTATGGGGGAACATATCGACTGGCTGCACCGCCAATATTTCGTACATATCGCTCAGTATGGCTAAGTCGCGAGCCTGGGTCGAGGGATTGCAGCTCACGTAGACCATACGTTCGGGTGCGGCGCGCTTGATGACCTCCAAGACGCGCTCGTCGACACCAGCGCGTGGTGGGTCGAGGATGACAACGTCGGGGTGGCCATTGCGCTCGATAAACTCGTCGCTAAGCACATCCTTCATATCGCCAGCATAGAACGTGGTGTTGTCGATATTGTTGAGGCGTGAGTTGATAACGGCATCCTCGATAGCCTCGGGAACATACTCCACGCCGACAACCCTCCTCGCCCTACGTGCGCAGAAGTTTGCAATCGTACCCGTACCCGTGTATAGGTCGTAGAGCGTATCCTCCTCACTAATCTCGGCAAAGTCGCGTGCTACCTTGTAGAGCTCATAAGCCTGCTCCGAGTTGGTCTGGTAGAACGACTTGGGGCCAACCTTGAATCGCAGACCCTCCATCTCCTCGATGATATGGTCCTTGCCAGCAAAACATATAGGTTCGCGGTCGCCAAGCGAGTCGTTCCACTTGTCGTTGACCATATATATAAGCGAGGTTATCTCCTTAAACTCGTCGCGCAGGTACGACATCAAAGCATCGATACGCGCGCGGTCATTCTCGTTAAATACCACGATAACCATAACCTCGCCCGTGGAGGCGGTGCGCACAACCATCGTACGCATAAGGCCCTCGTGTGCGCGAGCGTTGTGGAACGTATAGCCGTGGTCGATGCAGTACTGCTTGGTGGCAAGGCGAATCTTGTTCGAGAGGTCTATCTGCAGGTGGCAACACTCGATGTCGAGTACCTTGTCGAAACACCCAGGGATATGGAAGCCTACGGCAGGCATAGAGGCTATGTCACCACCCTCGGCAATCTCCTCGTAGGTGAGCCAGCGGCGGTCGGCAAAGGTAAACTCGAGTTTGTTGCGGTACTCGCGCGTGCGTGCCGAGCCGAGGCAGGGGCGCACCTCGGGGATATCTAAGTGGCCGATGCGCACAAGCTGGTCCTCGACCTGCTGGCGCTTCTGCTTAAGTTGCTCGTCGTAGGGTAGGTTCTGCCACTTGCACCCTCCGCAGGTGCCGAAGTGCTGGCAGAAGGGCTCTATGCGCAGGGGCGACTTCTCGATAAAGCGCACAACGGTGCCCTCCATATATCGACGGTGGTGCTTGCGTATCTGCACGTCAACAATGTCGCCTGGCAGGGTCATAGGCACAAAGACAACCTGGTTGTCGACCTTGCCCATAGCCTTACCCTCGGCGGCAAGGGTAGTTATATGTAGACCCTCGATAAGGGGGTAGTCCTTTCTTCTCTTTCCCATATATGAGTTGGTTAAAATGCTTTGGTTCTGTTGCTCTCGGCATCCTTCTCCAAGATGTCGTCTCCCTCCCAGTCGAAGTGCTCGAAGTGCTCGCACCCGGCGAGGCTAAAGCGCGTGTAGGTAATCGGCAGACCCATCGATACAAACCTCGTCTCGTAGGCTGTCTTTACCGATAGCACCTCGTCGGCATATCCCGAGCCGTAGATGTCGTCGTTCTGCACCTCGACGCCGAGACCGAGACGCTCGATTACGGCAGCGGTGTAGTTGTAGAGGTGCTTCGAGTCGGTCTTGAGGTTTATCACGCCATCGTCGGTGAGCATCTGCTTGTAGGCAGCCAAAAATAGTGGCGAGGTTAGGCGCTTCTTAGCTCTGCGGCTCTTAAGCTGTGGGTCGGGGAAGGTAATCCATATCTCGCTAATCTCGCCAGGGGCGAAGAACGAGAGTATGAACTCTATGCGCGTACGCACAAAGCCAACGTTGGACATCCCGCGCTCGGTGGCGGTCTTAGCGCCGCGCCACATACGTGCGCCCTTGATGTCGATGCCTATATAGTTGCAGCTCGGGTTGCGCTCGGCCAGTGCGATGGTGTACTCGCCCTTGCCACAACCAAGCTCCAGCACTATGGGGTTGTCGTTGTGGAAGAAATCCTGGTGCCAGCGCCCTTTGAGTGGGTGATCCTTGTGGAATATATCCTCAAACTCGGGCTGCACAAGGCAGGCGAAGGTTAGGTTTTCGGCAAATTTTCTCAGTTTATCTTTTCCCATAGCTACGGGTGTTATTCGTTAATTGGCTTTTGTTCTAGGTCAGCTCCTCCTCTTTTGACCTCGCTGATTACGAGACCTACTGAGCTTATGCCCTCGACTATGGCGTTGGGCTTAAGGCGGAAGGTGTAGCGTCCCTCTTTTGCGAGTATCGCGTTGCGACGATAGAGGAACGTGTGCTCGGCAGGACGCATATCGCCTAAGCGTGGTATGCGTAGCTTGAAGGGCTCCTCGAGAACCATAGAGTCGGGCGATATGCTCAGAATGCTCATTGCCACAGAGTCGGCCGTGTAGCCGTGGCCGTAGCGCACGACGATAGATATGTCGCGACGAGTCAAGGTGTCTACGTTGTCGTAGTAGAACTCCTCGACCGTGCTCCATCTGTCGTTCTCGGTATCGCTTACCTCGATGCTGCGCCCCTTAGGCATACAACCAGCCAGCGATATCGCCAGTATCGAAATTACAGTAATGAGTATGCTTCTCATTCTCTCGGCAGTGCTAACGGTGTTATAATCTGTGTGTTACTCTTTGGTTTCGTTGCTTGTCTTGCTGCCATTCTCACCTTGCTGACCCTCGCCACGACCTCCATTGCGGCGGCCTCGGCCTCGCGAGCGGCGCTCACCGCGCTCTGGCCTCTCGGAGCGCTCTTGGACATCACCACTCTGTGGCTCGTGTGGTTGCGATGGTGTGGTGTCGCCCTTAGGCTGCTCAACTCTTGGCTGCTCAGGCTTGCGTGGTCGCTGACGACGCTCTTTAGGCTCTTTAGGTTCTGGGTTACTCTGCTCGCCCTTAGCCTCCTTTGTCTCTTTAGGCTCTGTGCGCTCACCCTTATCCGTCTTGTCCGACTTATCGCCCTTGCGCTTATTACGCTTGCTGCGCTTACTCTTATTATCGAAACGAGTGATGCTATCCTCCTCGTGGCGGTATGTAGGCTCCTCTACGCGCTCCTCTGCGCTGTCGCCTAATAGTGTCTCGACCTTCTCACCAGCGCGGTTAAGGGCAATAATCTCCTTTACGCGGCTGATGGGTAGCGTGTTGAGGTTGGCGATGGTATTCTTGCTTGTCGAGAACGACATAGTGCCTGCCAGAGGGTCTACCTTGATGAGGAAGTACTCGCCATCGATAGCCTGCAGAGGCTCTCTAAGGCGAGGTATCGTACGTCGTGCATCGGCATAGACGTCGTACTCGTACATCAGACAGCACTTGAGCTTCGAGCATTGGCCAGCCAACTTCTGAGGATTAAGCGATATCTCCTGCATACGTGCGGCGTTTGTCGTCACGCTCGAGAAGCTCGACATCCACGATGAGCAGCACAGCTCGCGGCCACACGCTCCGATGCCACCTATGCGGCCAGCCTCCTGGCGCGCACCAATCTGCTTCATCTCGATGCGTATATGGAATCGCTCGGCAAAGACCTTGATAAGTTCGCGGAAGTCGACACGCTCGTCGGCTATGTAGTAGAATATCGCCTTGAGCTTGTCGCCCTGATACTCTACGTCGCCAATCTTCATATTCAGACCCATATCGGCGGCAATCTGTCGCGAGGCAATCATTGTCTCGTGCTCCAAGGCTATGGCCTCCTGCCAGCGTTCGATGTCGTAGGGACGTGCCTTGCGGTATATCTTCTTAAACTCGCCGTTGTGGGGGTTGAAACCCACACGGCGCATCTGCTTGGCTACCATATCGCCCGTGAGCGAGATGATGCCTATGTCGTGGCCTGGCTGAGCCTCGACAGCGACGATATCTCCGCGCTTGAGGTCTAAGTTGTTGACATTCTGGTAATACGAGCGGCGCGTATTCTTAAATCGCACCTCGAATATATCCGTAGGGATGTTGTTCGGATACTCCTCGAGCCAGTCGGTCTCGTGGAGTTTGTAGCAACCCTCCGAGGCTACAGCCTCCATCTCGTCGCCACAGTCACAGAAACAGCATCCGCGCCCAATATCGGGCATATGTTTTTTATTACAACCCATTATCTTATGTTATATAAATACGTACATATATACAAATCGGGGTAAAGGTACTAAAAAAATGCCGAATCGAAAAGCGTGGTGTGCAAAAACTACTCTTTTTCGGCTACGGCTTGTGGGCGATTGACCTAATTTAAGTTCAGTATTGCTTAAAACCAGAGTCCTATGCCGAGGTAGAAAGTGCGGCCGTAGTCGTAGCGTAGACGGTTGTCGAATGGCTCGAGGTGGGCGCGCTCTTGTACAACGACGCGGCGTATGCGATTCTGCTCGTAGCCATTACTAATGGCGTTAATACCGAGGATGTTGCGTGCGGAAAATTGAATATTGAGAGTGCCCCAGTCAAGGCGTATGCGCTTACTTACGTTGAGGTCCATCGAGGCTGCGTCGCCGAGGCGCTGCTGATGGTCGAGCATCGCGCGGTGCTCATCTGTTGAGGCTAAGTCGAAGACCCTCTGACTGCGGCGTATAAACGAGGGCGAAACGTATCGTTGGCCGCAGTAGTATGCCGCAGCTCTAATGCGCCATCCTCGGGCGTGAAACTCGATATCGCCATAGAGCCCTATCTCGGGAGTTCCCGTGTTGTGTCCTTGCATTGTGGCGCTTGTCTGGGCTATGAGACTATTGTCGCTGTCGGCATAGAGGCTAATAGTGGCACTATCGAAGTAGCGGCAGCGCATTGCCGTAGCCATAAATTTCGAGCTTAGGTATTGTGACCACGTCACGTCGGCGCGTAGCTCGAGCCCGAAGCTATGGCTTGCGATGTTGCTGATAACGGCATCTGTATATCTCCTTGCCAAGTCGTCGTAGTAATGCACTACGTCACAGTCGTTTATTGCAAACGTGGCAAATAGCGTCGCCGATAGTCCTATCACCTGATTGGGCATATAGTGATAGCTGACATTGCTGGCTAACGAGGTACGTAGCGTTATATCCTCGACGCGGCGGTTGTTGTACTCGGTTTGTAGGAATAGGTCGCCTGCCTCGGGGCTCTCGCCACGTGCCATCACCGAGGCCTGTAGCGTATGATTGCCGAGCCAGTGTTGCCAGCCTATGGCTATATGATAGGGACTTAGAGCGATACTCTCGGAGCGGCCATAGGAGCCTCTGCCAGCGAAGAGCTCCTTCTCGTAATAGCCTCGGCGGTGTGTTCTCTCAGCGGATAGCGATATTGCAGCGCTGATGTCTCCATCTCCGTAGCTCCACTGGGCATTGGCAAAGAGTGTAGTGCGCATACGGCTAAGGCGGTAGTCGTAGCCATATTTGTCGCCTTCGTAAATCTTGCGATTCGGGTTGCGTAGGTTGTTCTGGAGTTTATTGCCGAAGGTATGGTCGTCGATAAGGTAGTAGTCGAGGTCGATGATATGGTCGGCACCGAGCAGATCGTTCATCAGTTTGAAGTGGTGTGAGGTGTTATAATCCAAGACTACTCCTGCTGAAACCTCGACATCAAATATCTGGCTGGTGATATATGCTGTAAGTGCTGTGCGCGTGATATCTTCGCGACGGTTGTCGACGGCATATCGCGCGTGACCATCCGTCTGGAGGGCGTTTGTGTGGTACAGACTCTGCCAGTCTATCTGTGTGTATGCCAGGTTGTTCGATGTCCACGCCTCGGTTGTCTCTACGTTGCGTGCGTCGGTATAGTACGAGGGCATATGTCGATAGTTGTCTGGTAGTGGCGTAGGTGCGTTGTACCAGTTAAGTGACGTGAGCGATACGAGCTGGTAGTGTATATCCGACGCGAGGTGTAGCGTGCTTACGGCCGATAGTCGGTAGTCCCAGCGCGCTATAACCTCGGGCATAAAGCTGTTTAGCACACGTGCGTTACGTATCTTGCCTTGCTGCATACCCCACGAGGGGTTGTAGAGAGTGTTGCCCGTAAGCGAGAAGGCCTCGGCTGTAGATGCCTGCCTAAGTCCCTGGTTGGAGTAGGGTAGTAGCAATACTATGGAGAGTGCGCTACGGCGTGTCGACTTTGAGGCCTCGACGCCTAAGTCGAGGGTGTTGGAGAAGACTCCGTCGATGTAGAGGTCGCGCCCGGTGCGTGCTGAGGCGTAGTGTGTGATGGTCCACTCGCCATCGAGACGTATGCCATTGCGCAGGGGCTTCCACGTAGCTCGGTGGTTAAGTCCGCCAATGTAGCCTCGTCCCGAGAGCTCGCCACGCAGGTAGTGACCCTCGTATCGTGATGCGCGCTCATCGCCAAGTAGTATCTCGGTTGTTGAGGCTATCGATTTGGAAATGTTGATGTTGTCTATGCCCGAGACCTTGTTATGTTGAAGGCCTAAACGCATTAGACGCGAGGCGGTGCGGTACTCTATCTCGAGAGGCCCTATGGTGTAGCTCTCCTCTTCTATAGCAACACCCTGCGCTCTGAGTCCATAGGTGCGTAGTGCATATTGGGCGTTGCGAGTATCGATCTCCATAGGCCGCAATATTGGTGGGAGCGTATCTAATAGTGGTATAATCTCGATGTCTTCCTCCTCCTCATAGAATTTATATTGGCGGTAGTCATATCCGAGCTCGCGACATATATCGCCCACATTTACACCTATATCTTGGGCCACGGCCATAGTCGCGTAGCATAGCAGTGCTACAACTGCGCATAGCATATGTATCCCCTTTAGATGCCTCATAGTTTCGGTGTTAGCAGTAACAAATATACGAAAAAAAAATGGATAGTTGCGGGGTCTCCTCTGTGAAGAGGGTAGAAAAGCTTGTTGAATATGTGAAAAAGACCATATTGCTCTTGTATTGTGGGCCGACAATAGTCACAGATGGTGGTGCTTCAGAGGTGCTGTGGTTGGAGACCAATTATGCCATATATTATATAAAGGTATTATAATTTATGCGATGAAAATAGAGTGAAATTGCCAGTTTTAAAAAAATATTGGTTTTTTATTTTGCCGTTAGAAAAAAAGTCTTTAACTTTATAATCCGCAAAGGCACTTAAGAGTCTGCTCGGCTCTCGAGCTGGGTGTAGATTGAGCCCTTAGCAAGCACAAGAAAAGACCTAAAAACTAATATACTATGAAAAATTATTTAGCAAAAGAGATTAAGAACATCGTTCTTATTGGTGCGCCTGGCACTGGAAAAACTACCCTTGCTGAAGCAATGGCTTTCGAGGGTAAAGTGATTGACCGCAGGGGTAGTATCGAGACCAACAATACAATATCGGACAACACCGATATCGAGCACGAGTACAAGCGCTCGATCTATTCAACAACCCTCTTTACAGAGTTTATGGGCCGCAAGCTCAATATCATCGACTGCCCAGGTTCGGACGACTTCTGTGGCTCGCTCTTCTCGGCATTCAAGGTTGGTGACGTGGGCATTATGGTCCTCAACGCACAGAATGGCTGGGAGGTAGGCTCTGAGCTCCAGTCGCGCTATGCACGAATCCTCAACAAGCCACTCATCGGTGTTGTTAACCAGCTCGATGGCGACAAGGCTAACTACGACGCTACCGTTGAGGGTATCCGCGCCAACTCTTCTGTTAAGCCTGTTATCGTTCAGTATCCTGTAAACCAGGGCGCTGGTTTCAACTCATTCATCGATGTGCTGATGATGAAGATGTATACCTTCGTCGATGAGAATGGTACTCGCGAGGAGCATCCAATCCCAGAGAGCGAGATGGAGAAGGCTACAGCCCTTAACCAGGAGCTTGCGGAGGCTGCTGCTGTATACGACGACGCTCTTATGGAGCTCTACTTCGAGAAGGGCTCACTCACTCAGGACGATATCCGTGCAGGTCTTAAGCTCGGTGTATCGAAGCGCGATGTGATGCCTATCTTCTGTACCTCTGGTAAGCGCGATATCGGTACTAAGCGTCTTATGGAGTTCATCATCAACGTTGCTCCAGGCCCATTGAAGGCCCCTGCATTCCTCTCTACCGAGGGCGAGGAGCTCATCGCTAACGAGGAGGAGCCAGCAGTAGCATTCGTATTCAAGAGCCAGATCGAGCAGCACATTGGCGAGATCACCTACTTCCGCGTAGTACGTGGTAAGGTTACCGAGGGTATGGAGCTTGTAAACTCTCGTACGGGTAACAAGGAGAAGCTTTCGCAGTTGTTCGCCGTAGCAGGTAAGAACCGCGTTAAGGTTACTGAGCTCTCGGCTGGTGATATCGGCTGTACTGTAAAGCTCAAGGGTACACGTACAAACGACACCCTTTCAGCTCCTTCAGCACCTGTAGCTTGCGAGCCTATCGTATTCCCCGAGCCACGCTACCGCGCAGCTGTTAAGGCTAAGGAGCAGGGCGACGAGGAGAAGCTCGGCAAGTTGCTTAACGATGCTAAGTACGAGGATCCTACAATCCTTGTTGAGTACTCTAAGGAGCTTAAGCAGACTATCATCCAGGGTCAGGGTGAGCACCACCTCAATATCCTCAAGCAGCGTCTCTCGACCGAGAATAAGATGGAGATTGAGTTCTTCGCGCCTAAGATTCCATATCGCGAGACTATCACTAAGGTTGCTCAGGCCGACTACCGCCACAAGAAGCAGTCTGGTGGTTCTGGTCAGTTTGGCGAGGTACATATGGTCATCGAGCCTTACTTCGAGGGTATGCCAGAGCCTACTAAGTACAAGGTTAATGGTCAGGAGATTGCTGTGAGCGTGAAGGGCAAGGAGGAGTACGACTTGCCTTGGGGTGGTAAGCTTCAGTACTACAACTCTATCGTTGGTGGTGCTATCGATGCTCGCTTTATGCCAGCTATCTTGAAGGGTATTATGGAGAAGATGGATGAGGGTCCATTGACCGGTTCATACGCTCGCGATATTCGCGTTGTCATCTACTACGGTAAGATGCACCCAGTAGATTCTAACGAGCTTTCGTTCAAGCTTGCTGGACGTAACGCCTTCAAGGAGGCATTCCGCAATGCCGGCCCAAAGATTATGGAGCCTATCTACAGCGTTGAGGTTCTCACTCCAAGCGAGTATATGGGAGCTGTGATGAGCGACCTTCAGAACCGCCGTGCTATGATTATGGGTATGGAGTCGGATAAGGGCTTCGACCGTCTCAATGCACGAGTGCCTCTGGCAGAGCTCTATCGCTACTCTACATCGTTGTCATCGTTGACCTCAGGTGCTGCGACCTACACTATGCAGTTCGCATCATACGAGCAGGTTCCTGCCGACGTACAGGATAAGTTGTTAAAGGCTTACACCGATACCGACGAAGATTAATTTCATATTATAAGGCGGAGATCTACTGCCGCTAACAAAAGTAAGACCCCTCGGGTTGTACTACGAGTACTATCCCGAGGGGTCTTTCAACAGAGAGAGCAGAGACAACAGGGACAACAGAGAGAGATGATACCCGCTTCGTTGTTGTCTCTCTCGTCTCTTCGTCTATTACATTAAGCGACAACGCTCTAACCGTACCGACCTTGCTGCTCCCTTCGCTACCCTTTAGCAGGCTCTGCCTGCGAACTACTCTTTAGTAGGCCTTTGGCCTACGCTCTACCCTTTAGCTCGCATAAGCGAGCGCGCTACTCTCTCAGCATAGCTGTGGCCGCAAGTCCAACTCCTAAAATAATGGCCTCAAGTGATGGATGTTTCCTTTTTTTTCATAACTTTGCCATCATACGATGGAACTTCTACAGCAATCTATCGCATCAAATAATTGTCTCAAGTGATGGATGTTTCCTTTTTTTTCATAACTTTGCCATCATACGATGGAA
>JAFTWZ010000039.1 GCA_017465055.1 Alistipes sp.
ATCATCTGCAATTAATGGCTTGACATTGTATCGAAAACAATAATGCCCAGAGTCGCTAGATTGGTTCTCGCAGCAGAGTTTGATATCGTTCTCATCAACTTTTGTAAGCTCAGCAGCGGAGCGGATAGATCTCGCAATTGCTACTAACTCTCCCGTAGCATTGAATATTAGAACTTGTGGTTGTTTCTCTGACATATTGGGTGGTTTTATTTTCTCCTACAAAGTTAGTGATATTTTCCCCAAGTGAGTCCCGTGGCGACCATTAAAATTAAACACTCACCTCGCAGATTTGGAAAAATACCGAAGAATAGCGAAGTGAGCGAAGGACAATAGAGTGGGCATTTGTTTTGCGCATCGTCGCAACCGCCTAATGCTTTGAGAGTTGCCGTTATTAGTTCATTTCCTGGTGGGAGATGGCAATCTTCATTCTCTGCCTATCCTTTACCCTCTGGCGAATGTGTGCCATCTTTCGTGTGGAGATGTACTTTCGTTTGATGCAACACAAGTCGTCATACTCTTTCAGTGTTAGTTTGTCCAAATCGTCCATTTCCAATAGGATATCAGGATGCAGTTGGCGGTAATAATAGGCTCCCGAGCGGACAGATTTCCCGGTGCAACAATTGTGTATTGCCGATTTGTTTTCGTGCGTCAGTTCAGCGGCACAATGCAGCGACCGAACAATCGCCACCAACACCTTTGCGCCATTGAATATAAGCACCTTGCACGGCCTTCTAAATTTACTCCTTCTCATTTGCGTTGTGATTTAATAGTTAGACTATTAATAGAGTAGGAGTATTTTCGGCTTTTGGTTGGCAACGACTTGCTTGCCATAATCAGCTCAGCAAAGTTTGCGACTATCGCAATCTATTTATCATCAGCTATCATCATTTACCACTGTTAATCAAATATTTGGGCCTTATTTGAGCCTCAAATTTGTAAGGCTCTTATTATCAACAACTTTAACATTCTGCATCGGCAATTAAATTTGCATACCAATAACAAACAATGATAAATCATTTTGCCAAAAAGCGCCCACTTTGAGTGCTTTTTTGTGTTTAGTGATTAAGTCGTTTATCACTGTTTTTCATCGTTACGCAATATTTCTTCGCCCTATTTCACCCTCAACCGAAATTCCGGAGCTGCAAGTCGGAATAAATTATTGCTGCATAATAGTTGTAAATAGAGCTGTTATGGTAAAATTTAGAGCACTCTGCAATCCAAGACAAATCGCAGCAATTTGGATTTTTTCTTTTATAAAAATAAGGGTCGCCCTTTCGGGACTGCCCTCTTTCGGAAGTGAATAACACATTATTTCCGAATTAACTGATTGACAAAGTGTTAAGTTGTTAGACAGTGAAACGACTTTCCGTCAAAAAACCGTTTAAACTTTATTTTTACGAAGATTCTACTCTTCTCATGTAGTCTTCTATGTAGTCTAGATTAAGACCAATTAGTGCTACCAAGTAAAATAAAGTAACAACTTAACACTTTGTCTTTTTTATTATGTACACTATCAACGAAGGGAAAGCCAAACCCCAAAGATCCATCAATGGTTAAGTTGGAGATGATTTTCTTCAAGTCCAACTATCCACGAGTAACCTAGGTCATTAATGCAATCGGTCTATAACAAAAAAGACATGGTCTATTTACTCGTTTTTTTGATTTTTTACAAAAAAAATTGTACATTTGTAACAAAATCACTATTGTCCACTAAAACAGGGAAATCTTAAAAATATAATGAAAAAATGTACATCTCAAAATCAAGATTTATCAACTGGACAAGATGTCCTATGTATTTCCCAATGGAGTTGAAACATAATCCAACTGGGAAAGACGATATTGACGCAGAACGCGAACGACGCGAAGAAATTTTGGGAGAGTTACTGGATAGTATGAAGGACTCTACTATGGGCGATGCAGAATTCTCCGAGGAGGACGACGAAAAATTCGACAGCGCGCCTTCGCCAGAGCATGAGGCTTTGCTACCATACTACCACCAAGTAGAGGACGAGGCATTGAAGGTTGCCAAGAAGTACTTCCGTGGCACATTTCAAAACCAGAAACTGTTTGAGTACGAGCATCATGGCAACACCTATCGCTGCTATGTGGATATATGCAACGAAAACGATCAAGAAATCAATATTATTGAGGTTAAGGCTACTACCAGTAGGAAGTATCAAGATTTATTTTTCAGGAATACAAATGCTAGGAAGGATAGAATTCCATATCATTTATTTGTCAAAGACGGGAATATTTGGCATTTGAATACGGCTGATAGTACCGTAAGCGAAGTGGCCTTGGAAACCTTTAAGAAGAAGAAGGAATCTTTGCTTGATAGGTATCATAAAGTTGGAAAATATCCACACGACCTTGCCTTCCAGAGATTCGTCATTGAAAATGCACTCCGTCAATCTAGTGACACTCGTCGCGTAAACTACTATCTTGCAGTGCTCAATAGCGAGTATGTGTACGATGGTGCTGTTGACGAAAATGGCAAGTGTCTATACAACGATATCAATGGACAGGAGATTATCACATTTCTCAACCTGAACGAAATCACTGAAGAGTATCAGCAGGAAATCTTAAAGGAGATTGCCAGCCTTGAAAGCTACATTTCCACGCCACACGATGTTAACAATAAAGTCGATGTCGGCAAGCATTGCGCTTGGGGTGAAAAGACGGAATGTCTATTTTGGAGTCATTGTTTCCAAACACTTCGTGATGTGCCGGACACTAATTCTGCTAACAAATACTTGGACTCTAACAAAAGTTTTTTAAACTGGGGCATCGAAGGCAAGTACCAACTGATAAACAACGGGTATTACAAGCTTGACGACGTACCGATGGAATGGTTGGTGAAGAGAAAACATCAAATCCAACGTGATTGCTACGACAGCGGCACTGAGTATATTGATAAAGAAAAGATGCAGTATTGGTTTGACCAGCTCGAATACCCTATATATCACTTCGACTTAGAGGGCTTTCCTTGCCCATTACCACATTTCAAAGGAGAAAGTCCTTATTCGCAATCGGTGTTTGAGTTCTCGTTGCATATTGAACGCAAACCGAATGACTGCGATAAGGAGAAAGATAATTTCATATTCCTAAACGAGGAGTATTTTAATGATGAACGCAAAGAGTTGGTCAAAGCCATCATTGCCCATTTTGAGTTCAACGAAGACGGCACACTCAAGGGAACAATGCTTGCACAAGGCAAGAGCTTTGAAATTGGGCGACTAAAAGAACTCGCCAAACTCTTTCCAGAATACAGTTCCAAACTGCTGGCGATTTGTGAGAAGTCGGCAGACCTATTGCATTTGTTGCAAAATAATACGAAGATGTACAATGGAATGAAGAATGCCGATATTTTCAACTACTATCACAAAGACCTCGGCGGCGGATACTCCATCAAAAAAAACGCTTCCTATTCTTGTGCCAACGCTCACATATAAAGGAATGGATGTGGGCAATGGTGTGCAAGCATACATTGCTTTCATCAGCTATGATTCTGATCAGCCGACATTTGGGACATTAAAAACCAAAACCGAGCGTAGGGAAGCCCTAAAACGCTACTGCCAGCAGGACACTTGGGCAATGGTGGAGATATTGAGGGCAGTGAGGGAGAAAATAAAATGAGATTATCCTTTTTAAATCGAAGGTAAATGACATTTTAAAATAGTTATTATGAATGTGAATGAAGTAGATTATGGTGGATTGTTTTACACAATAAATCCAGAAGACAAGACCGCTGTATTGTCAAGAGCGAATAGCTCAAACCCGCTATTTCGTCAAGAGCAAGCACTAATAGATATTGAGATTCCATCGTTTATGTACCATAATGATGAGAAATATACAGTCACCGGTATAGGCGATAGAGCCTTTATGGAGTGCCACGCACTCAAGTCAGTAGACATCCCCACCTCTGTTGTGTCTATGCTCCGAGATGCCTTTTTTTATTGCAAATCACTCAAAAAGGTTATTATCCGTGGAGACATAGAGATTCCTTTATTCAAAGGTGTGTTTAATCATACGAACTTGAGCGATATTCATTGGTACGGCGATATTCTAAAGCTGCACACCTTCTTATCGCATATGGTATCAAATGAATCAACCTATCATCCTGATTACGACGCAATCACTATTCATATCAGGAAGAATAGTGATGCGATAGAGGTAACTCAATGGCTTGAAAAATACCGCTTCAGAAATGATGAAAATGGTGTAGAAGCAAAATTTAAAATCGTAAAAGATTTATAAAGATAATATGAGTCATAAAAATATATAAGTGGATTACTATAAGAAGCGTTTTCCAGCCAAAATGCGTAGGCTTCTCATAGAAGATGGTTCTGATTTGCCAGTCAAAGCATAAAATTAGAATAACATAAACAATTAAAACCTCGCGATGTATGTGAATCGCGAGGTTTTTTATTAGAGCTTTTTAAGGTTTTGTACGAGGATCTTGACAAATCGGAATGGTAGAGTCAGACAGTAAAGTCCCCATTTCAGATATGCGAGACATATATATTTGACCTTCACATAGCCACTTACCAAATCCATATTATTGAGAATCCAAAGAGCATGCGCTCTCTCGATATCTTCCTTGAGTGATTTAAAGAATTCGTTCATTTATTTCATCGCTTTAATTTTTGTGAGCGCATCACCTTTTATATTAAAACTTGATCCAGATGCTGCTTCGCTTTTTTCAATTGAGCCGATAGATATTCACCATCTTTTTCGTAATTCTCCCTTGGGCCTTCTTCTTCAAGCACGCTATCAATCCTACTAAAGTGCCACGAAAAGTCAGTAAAGCAATTGTTGGCTTCCTCAATATTCTCAACGAAGTTCTTGTTCTGTGGGTTATTCCAGAAGCTATCATCATCAAATATGGATTCTAGTTGTTCATTGAGGTTGTCAATCTGCTCCACTGCAGTTTTCAATTCTCTGAGTAATTCATAACTATCATCCCAAGTTATCGGCCAGAACACTAAGCTGTCTATCTTCTCAATTATAGTTTCCAGGTGTTGGGCTACCTGTTTAATTGTTTCCAAGTGATTAGTTGACAAGACTATTTTGACTTGATGTTAAAAACTAGTAAGCATATATACTAAAAATTAGTGAATTATTACACAATTTCTCAAAGTTGATCGGAAATAATTTTGTTCCAACCATAAGAGGTAATGCAACTCAAGCTTTCCCATAACCTTTTAACACTCAACTATATAATTCCGATTAATAATAAACAAAAGTAGCGAATGTAGGAAACTGTGTTGTTTCTTCATACGCCACCTTAGTTTATTCACATTGCATCTCTGGAAGATGTTTGATTTCAGTGCTTTACTTTCAAAAGTTTTATTTACCTTTGCATTCGTAGTTTTTGGGCTTGATTACGGCCTCCATGTAGGTAGTCTTCTATGTAGGATTTCGCTTGTCTTCGCAAAAACTAACACTGAATATCAATCAGTTAAAATAAAATAACGGGTGCCAATTAGACGACCTATATTGTATCTTTACTCTTGTGGCTCGGGGACATCTGGACGAAATTCGAGAATGTCACCCACTTGGCAATCAAGTGCGCGACAAATGGAATCGAGCGTCGAAAAGCGTATCGCACGCACCTTACCCGTTTTGAGCTTCGAAAGATTCACAACCGAAATATCAATGCGCTCCGATAGCTCCTGCAACGACATTTTGCGTCGTGCAAGCATAACATCTAAATTAGTAATTATCATAGCTTTCCTTTTTTTACAATGTAGCACTCTCCTCTTCGTTCAACAAGCGAGCAATATTCATCAGCTCGGCTACGACCAGCAGCACTAAAGGTACAACGACCGACTCAGTATTCAAAATGTATGAACCACCTAAGCCTTCAGGTCGTAGTGTGCCACACAATTCGCTTGCAACGCTTCCCTCCAAAGCTCCGAGATTCGACATTATCAAACTGCGAATGCAGTAGGCCACAGCCATCACGCGGAGCATGATAACAGATGCACGTGTGAAAAAATTGCCCGTGCGAAAACCGCAAATTGCCTGATATACAATAGCAAGCACTAATCCTATCAATGAGACAGTTGCTATCATCAAAATATAGTGCAATACAGTGCGTATTTTAGCCGCCGTAGTATCGACCTCGTAATCGCCGTCAGTAGCGTAAACAATATATTGCGATGGCTCGACAACAATCGCAGGCTCGTCAGCAGTAGCTGAACGTACGATGGTTGGAGTATTAAAACTCTGCTCACCATCGGTAAGCATATAGCTTGGACGGTTGACATCTAATGTGCCGACATATGTAATGTTCTCTGTCGTTCTCCAATCCTCGTCGAATACAACACGTACGACAGAAAGAATCAAATCGGGGAGGAACATCAAACAAACTATTACAAAAAGCGCAACGATACGTCGCTGGGTGGATTTAGAAATTTTCATGTTCTTAATGTTTTTAGAATGTTATTTTGCGATTATCATTAATAAATTATCGTTAATCATTATGCAAAGGTAATAATAAATTCCGAAATCGCAAACATTTCGTTAATTATTTAATGTTTATCATTAATTTCAATAAGAATGCAGATCTCTTTTTTAAACGTCATCTTTGGAAGATGTACAGCAGAAACACGTGTAACACTTAATGTATCAAACCCATACACAAACAAAACCGTTTATCGCTTTTCTGAATGGAATTTCAGGGAAAAACCGAAGACAAAAGCAGAGTTGAGAATCATCAAGGGCAAGAGAAATAAACTAAATTTAAGCATAGGTTATCCCCCAAAATTGGGCTTAATATATAATATAGTTTAGTTTATTTCCCACCCCAAGCAGAGGCAACACCTCTGCTTTTTTTGTGTCGTTGTCCAACCTTTTCGGGCGCAAGTCCCTATCCTTTTTATGAGGCAACCCCACTCGCCCCTATCAGGGGACAGCCGAAAAAAGGGGGTTGGGGGCGTCGTTATGCTGACTCACTGAAAATATAGAATCAGCCAGAAATAGGCACTAAAGATTTGAGTGGCGAGCAATGGATAAATTACAGTAAATTGCGAGGTAGCGCGAGATATTGCAACAGCTGCTTTAGCGTTTTGTCACCGATATCATAAAGGTAACGGCGACGATAGCGATGCAGATGCCGACCACTATGTTGGTGGTAAGTGGCTCGCCAAACATCAGTGTGCCGACAAGGATGGCGGTAATAGGCTCAAAAACGCCCAGTACCGAGGCCTTTGTTGCGCCGATATTACGTGTTGCGATGGCGAGCGTGGCCGTTGAAACAATAGTCGGCAGCAGAGCCAACCCCACCAAGTTGAGCCAATCGCCACTCGTGGTTATCCCCGCTGTGATTGCGCTATCGGAGAAGGCACTCTTACCCAAGAAAACGACAGCGCCGACCATTAGTGCATAGAATGTCAGAAGCGTATTCGATATCTCGGCAATAGCCTTGCTGCGGTTGATGACAACGATAAAGAGCGCATATACCAATGCCGAGCCTAACGATAGGGCTACACCGATAGGATCTATCGCCTCGCCACCACTGCCCTGTGTCATAATTATCACGCCACCAAATGTCGCGGCAATAGCAAGCCATACGGGCCACGAAGGCACAACACGCAGAAAGACCATAATAATCGCCACCAGCACGGGATAGAGGAATATCAGTGTAGTGGCCAAGCCCGATGCGATGTAGTTGTAGGCCTCGAAAAGGAACAGGCTGCTCGAGGTGTATAGCAGGCCAAGCACGAGCAATACTCCCGCCTGCTTCGCCGTAATCTTAAAACTCTGCTTGGTAAGCAACAGGAATGCTCCAAGCAGAACGACTGCAAATGAGTATCTAAAGAAGAGTATCGACTCTATGGCCGCGCCCTTATTCATCAGTGGCACAGCAAAGAGTGGATTTAGTCCGTATGTAATACCGGTAATAATACCGGCAGGGTAGCCTATAATAGCGTTTTTACTCAGTTTATTCATCGAGGCTTCAATTTTGGTAGTGCAAAGATATACACAAAAGTCGTACAACGATTAAACAGAGCGCAGGATTTGCCCTGTGATTGTTATTTTATCGACGCAGCACTCTGCATTGCGCTGTTTATCAGAGTCTTAAATTTACCACACGCACCGCGAGGATTTTGAGCTATTCCGTACACGCGCCTCAGGAGGTGACTAAAAAGTTAAATAGCCACTTCCATATTCCATCGAACGTGGTTGCGGGGGGCAATCCCTGCCGTGTTGTGCGCCCAATTACCGACGAGGATAGACTCAAGTCGTGGGATAGGGCATAGAAAACAAGGAGAGAGAAAACGTTTCGGTTTTTTCTCTCTTGGTAATCCCCACGGTAGATGCCAGTGCATTTGAAATCTGGTCAAATTCAATACTCTTCACAAAAGCGGCTTCTCGCACAGAGTTAGCAATTTTTGGAATATGGCGGTATTGGAGATGCGATCTACTCTAAAATATACACCACCTTGTCGCTGTAGTTGTCAAGGCTGAAATGCAGGGCGCTGAGCGAGCTGGTGTTGTCGAATTGGGTGAAGTAGACCTCATCGGCGAGGTCGGCGGCGCCCCAGTTGCGTTGTTGGGCAGAGTTCCAGCTATGGCGCGTGCAGCCACGAAACGAAATAAACAGCAGATGCCCCTCGCCGAAAGCGGCTTGCAGGTGTGGCGGGACCCTCTTATAGAGTGCCCTCCCAAGTGCCAAAATCACAGGATGATGCCGTTCAAGCAGGTAGTGTAAGACCTCTTTTTCGAGTGGAGAGTGAAAGCCGCTGATGACGACTTTGTCGGTTTGGCAGATTGATTTGGCCCATTGCAGCGCCAATTGCGCGTCGTGTGGCGTTGCTTTCCGCGAAGCGAAGAATGCCACCAATCGTCTATCGAGCAAGTCCTTATTTCCGGATAAGTCCATAAAAAAGCGCAGGCCACTGCATTTACCTATCCAGAACTCGGGCCTTCGCTGCCTCAAAACGAATAAGCAACACAGATAGCCCACGCCGGATGTATATGCAAGCACACATTACGCCAGAAGCATAATGCGTAGATATAACATCTCTGGTGGACATCCGATTGCGAATCTCCGTTTTGTTCAAAGTTGCGAAGTTTGAGTTCTGAAGATTACGACAATAAATGTCAACTAATATGTACGGCTCAACGGCAAAAGCCATAAGCCATTACAAAGATAGAGAAAATTTTTGAGAAAGCGTGAATTTATGAAAACTCTTATGTTGAAATTTCGTATCTTTACCCAAAATTTGAATTTATGATAAAGAAGATAGTTGCCTCTATAATACTCATTCTTACCCTTTGCGGTGTTCCGTTTACGCTCTTTGCGCAGGGGGTAAAGTGTACGATTTCAGGTAAGGTCATCGACCAGCAGAATAGTCCCGTTGCATACGCTTCGGTGGCGATTTACCAAGACAAAACACCCATTGCGGGAGTTGTTACCGACAGCGAGGGTAAGTTCACACTTAAAACAAATCATTCCACCGACGAATATCGTCTTGCGATAGAGTTTATCGGCTACGAGAAGTATGAGGGGCTCATTGTGCCGAACAAGGCACATATCGACCTCGGAACAATCCTATTAAAGGAGGCAGCTGTCGAGGTTGCAGAGGTTGTCGTTACGGGCAAGGAGGTGGCGCAGAAGTCCACTGTTGAGCACACCACTATCAACGCTTCGGCAAATATGGCTTCGAGCAAGGGTACGGCAATAGATATCTTGCGCTCGGCATCATCGGTGAGCGTTTCGAACGATGAGATAGCCATTCGTGGTAACAAGAATATCCTTGTCTTGATGGACGGTGTGCCTACCACCGCCAGCGATCTCTCGACTATCCCTGCGGCAAATATTCAGAGCATTGAGGTTATCACAAACCCCGATGCCTCGCACGATGCAGGTGGTACGGGTGGCATCATCAACATCATCTCGAAGCGCAATCGTGCCGAGGGATTTAGCAGTATGGTAGCCGCAAACTATGGTTTCAACCACTTTGCAAATGGCAATATCGCCCTCTCGTATAATCGTCCAAAGACATCGTGGCGATTCAGCTACAATATTAAGTACGAGGACGATGTGGTAAATTCTACGTTCAACCGCAAGGTGCATAGCACAGGGTATGAGGTGTTCCAGCAGATGCAATCCACGCGCTACACCTTCAATAACAATATCTCGCTCGGAGCAGATTTTCGCATCGACCCTCGCAATCGCTTGTCGGTAGATGCCAAACTGATTATCCCTCGCCTAAATATCAAGCAAGACCTTCATAATACCTTTGTCGATTATTCAGAGGAGCGATATAACGATGTTACGTGGAATCGTGTGAACATCGAGGGCTCGGTTGCCTACACTTATATTATCAAACCAGAGGTTTCGGACTTAACGATTCGTGCTTCGGTGTCGAAGATTTGGGGCGAGCGACCATCTCACTACTTTGTGGGTGGTGTCGAGAATAACCGCTCGGTATCTGGTGGAAGCCCATTCATACCATCTCTACAAGCTGACTACAAACATAAATTCGGTGTTGGCACACTCTCGGCGGGAGCAAAGTTAACCTATCGTCAGAACGATGTATATCACGAATTTTATGAATTTGCGGATGGCGAGTGGATATATTCTGAAGCGATGAGTAAAGATATGCTGCACACCGAGTTGACTCCTGCGGCATACGCAATGTTCTCATCTCGCATCGGCAATAAATTTAGCTATAAGGTGGGTTTGCGTGGTGAGTTCTCGACCGTAACACTCAATAGCAAGCACGAGGCAATCAATGAGCGTGAGAATGACTTTTTCGTTGCACCGAGCCTTTCGGCGACATATAAAATAGCCAAGAATCAAGATCTGTCGTTGGCTCTCTCTCGCCGCATTGGCCGCCCTACATATCCGCAGCTCATTCCATATATGAGTATGGTCGATGCTACAACCTACGAGCAGGGAAATATGCATCTCGACCCCGAGAAGGCAACAAAGGTTGATTTGAGCTATAGTCTACATTCAGAGGTAATAAATCTTTTTGTGAATGGCTACCTGAACTATACCACCGACTATATCTCGCAAGTGACCAAGATGGAGGACGAGCGACTGATAACAACCTACGCCAATGCCGACAAAGACCTTAAAACGGGAGTTGACCTCTCGTTGAAAGTAACACCAGCGAAGTGGTTTAACTTCTCGGTGGGTGCGAATACCTACTATGTAACTACCGAGGGCGTGTTCGAGGGTGCTCATATCGATAATCGTGGCTGGACAAACAATAGCAACCTCTTGCTTAACTTCGCTCCTTGGAAGGGCGGAGATATTCAAGTGCAATACTTTGTGACAACACCGCAATACTATCCGCAGTTGACAACCTCGCTCACGCACCAGATGAATATAGGCATCAAGCAACGCCTCTTGAAGGGTGCTATGACCGTATCGGTACTCTTGACCGATGTCTTCAACACTGCCAAGTGGGAGGTGTGGTCGCATAACAACCTCTTCGACCTCAAAAACAATAGCAAGAATAAGAGCCGTATGTTGTGGTTTGGAGTGTCGTACAACTTCAACTCCTTCAAGCAGCGAGGCGGTCAGAAGAGCGAGAATGACCGCAGCCTGATTAGATTGGGAATGTAAAAGAATAAAGAGAATGGAGCCGATCTCGTTGGAGGTCAGCTCCTGCCTGCATTGCTTATCCGCGTTGTAGGTAGCCAAGACCTGGGTTAGATTTGTCGTTTAGGCGCGGGTTGGATTCTTTATGAGCTCGTCCAACTCACACACCTCTTCGGCACGATGGAGTGGTCCTCACAACGGCACTCGGCGAGCCCGAGCGCATCATCGGCTACAACACCTGCCAGGTGGCGAAATACGATAATTACGAACTCGGCAGCTTCTCCGAACAGGCGAAGCTCGCTTGGCGCGATGCCCATTGGCAGAAGGATTTGCAACGAGCCTACGATGCTGGTCGCAAGATGGCGAAGGAGTAAGAGGTTGTAATTTGGAGATAGAGAGAAAAAGTTTCGGCTTTTTCTCTCTATTTTTTAGATTATGCGTAACTTTGTAAGGAACAAAGACCGAGAACTATGACTCCACAACAATTTATCGAGAAGTTTCGCGAGGCGTTTGGCGAGGCTGCGCCAATGCCTATCGCCTTTTGGTATGGCGATACGGCGGTAAATGCCGATAGTCGAGTGCCACGATGTATGATTGGCGCTATCCGCAAGGTCTGCGAGGGCAATGCGCTGACGCTCACATCCGAGACGGTGCAGTGCGGAGGTGGTGGTCTATACACCGCCTTTAGGCCTATGCCCGAGCGCGTGCCACTATTTGTATCGGAGACCGAGCACTACAAACAGCGACCCGAGCAGGTGCGTGCCTATGTCGAGAGCCTCGAGATAGAGATTACCGAGCTGCCATACCTTAACTTTGTGCGCGTCGACAAGCTCGATAGCTGGGAGGGTGTCGAAGCCGTTGTATTCTTTGCCACGCCCGATGTATTGTCGGGGCTCTGCACCTGGGCCTTCTTCGACAACGATGCCGAGGATGCTGTGGTGACCAAGTTTGCCTCGGGCTGCGCGGCGGTAGTGTCGTTTGCCACGGTGGAGAACCGCAAGGGTGGTCGCCGATGCTTTCTCGGTATGTTCGACCCCTCGGCACGCCCCCTTGTGCCGAAAGATGAGCTATCGTTTGCCGTGCCTATGAGCCGCTTTAAGGAGATGCTTCGCACTATGCCCCACTCGGCACTCTTCGAGCACGCCTTCTCGGTGGTACGACGAAGAATTGATGGTCTGATAAAGTAGTATGGTTATGTCCAGCAGTGCCGATTTTGTAGAATATATCGTAGACCAGTGCGCCGATGCTGGCGATATCACCACGCGAAAGATGATGGGCGACTACTGCATCTACTGCAATGGCCGTCTCTTCGGCCTTATCTGCGACAACGCTCTGTATATCAAGCCTACGGAAGCGACACGGGCGCTACTGCGCGAGGTGATTATGCGCCCACCATACGATGGGGCAAAGGAGCACCTACTTATTACGGATGTAGATGACCGAGACTACTTAGCGAAGATAGTGAGTGCAACAATCGCCAATCTTCCCGTCTCAAAACCTAAAAAACAAAAGTAAAAGCTATGAAGATAACAACCATATATTTTAGTGCCACCTACACCACCAAGCGTGTGGTCGAGGCCGTGGCCAAATATCTTGCCAACGATGTCACGACATACGATATAACCAACGACTCGGCAACCGACATAGTCGAGATTCCTGCCGATGGAGTTTTGGTCGTAGGCGTGCCCGTATATGCTGGTCGCGTGCCCTCTATGGCAGTCGAGCGTCTCCGCCGCTTTAGGGGCAACAACACTCCTGCGGTTGTCGTGGCCGTATATGGCAATCGCCACTACGACGATGCCGTCTTGGAGTTACACGATATTGTGTCGGAGTGTGGCTTCCGCACCGTTGCGGCAGGAGCGTTTGTTGCCCAGCACTCCATATTCCCGAAGGTCGGCACGGCACGCCCCGATTCCGAGGATATGGCCGATATAGAGCGTTTTGCTTCGACCACTGCTGAATTGTTGGCAAATGGTTTTGGCGATATCACGCTCCCAGGCAACCGCCCCTATAAGGAGCCAGGCGCAATACCCATCTGGCCTACGGCATCGCGACGCTGCACCTCGTGTGGCGCCTGCTCACGCCTCTGCCCTACGGGAGCTATCGACCCAGCCGCACCGCAGGGCGTAGACAAGAGTAGGTGCATAAAATGTGGCCGCTGCGTCGCCATCTGCCCGACTAAGGCACGCCGTTTCTACGGCATCAAGTACTCCCTTGCCGCAGCACGCTTCAACACCGCCTTCGCCCCACGCCGAGAGAACGAAGTGTGGTTTGCACGGATGAAATAGTTACTAACAATCAAGCATATATACGATTATGAGACCATATATCATTTGCCATATGATAGCCTCGGTTGATGGCCGCATCGACTGCGATATGACCGAGCAGATTGAGGGTGGCAACGAGTATTACGAGGCGCTCGAAGCGCTCGAGTGCCCATCGATGCTTATGGGGCGCGTGACGATGCAGATGCACTACGCCCTCGCCGAGCCATTCGTAGCACTAAATCCCGAGCCGATAGGTCGCGAGGCCTTCCACGTAGCACGCAACTCTGAGGCCTACTGTGTAGGCATCGATACTCGCGGCAAGCTACAATGGGGCGATACGGAGTTCGACGGCCAGGCGTTGCTTATTATCACCGACGAGCAGTGCCCCAAAGCCTACCACGACCGCCTTACTGAGCAGGGCATATCGTGGATAGCCGTGGGCAAGGAGGGCATAAATTTTGCACGCGCTATGGAGCTACTTACCGAGAAGTTTAGCGTTGAGCGTCTGGCAGTTACTGGCGGCGGACATATCAACGGAGCATTCTTAGAGGCCTCGCTTCTCGACGAGATAAGCTTTATGGTTGCCCCAGGCATTGATGGCCGCTCGGGTATGGCAGCAGTATTCGATGGCATAGAGGACAAGAGCCGACGAGCCACCCAGCTACACCTCGAGAGCGTCAAACAGATAGGAGAAACTGTATGGATGAGGTATAGACCTAAGAATTAGATAGTTATGAGAAAGAGTTTTGGATCAAAAAGCTGGCTATATCCTATGCCAGTGCTTATTGTAGCGGCCTATGATGCCGAGGGTAGGCCCAATGCGATGAACGCTGCGTGGGGCGGAGTATTTACAGACGACCATATCGGCATATGTATATCCGAGGGGCATAAGACCACGAAAAATATCCTCGCAACGAGAGCCTTCACAGTGAGTATGGCCACAGTCGAGCAGCTCGCAGCGTGCGACTATGTGGGCATAGTGTCGGGCAATAAAGAGGCTGACAAGGTTGCAAAAGCGGGCTTTACAACGTCACGCTCCGAGGTCGTTAACGCCCCTATTATCAACGAATTGCCTATGACCTTGGAGTGCGAGATGGTGTCGTACGACACAGAGAGCAACCACCTCGTAGGCCGTATTGTTAACGTCAGTGCCGACGAGCGCATCCTCACCGATGGCAAAATAGACTACCGCAAGCTACGCCCTATAACCTACGACCCCATCAACCATCACTACATCGAGCTGGGCGACGTCGTAGGCAACGCCTTCGCGGATGGTAAGAGACTAAAATAAAATATATTACAGATATGAAAGTTCTACTAATAAATGGCAGTCCTCGCAAAGAGGGAAACACCGCCACAGCCTTAGCCGAGGTAGCGAAGCAGCTGGCCAACGAGGGTATTGACAGCGAAACGATGTGGATAGGCAATGGCCCAATCCGAGGGTGCGTAGCGTGTAATCAGTGTGCACAACAGGGGCTTGGTCGTTGCATCTTCGATGACGACGTGTGCAACCGCATATCGGAGAAGTTTGCCCAGGTAGATGCACTTATTGTAGGCTCTCCAGTTTACTACGGGCAGCCTAATGGAGCACTACTCTCAGTCATCCAGAGGGCCTTCTACTCCAACGGTGCAAATATCTCGGGTAAGCCTGCTGCGGCCATTGCGGTCTGTCGCCGAGGTGGTGCTACGGCGGCCTTCGAGGCACTCAATATGCCCTTTCAGATGATGAATATGCCAGTGGTCACATCGCAGTACTGGAATATCGTATATGGTCGTGTTGCAGGCGAAGCGGCCCTCGATAGCGAGGGAATGCAGACTATGCGTACCTTAGCTCGCAATATGGCGTGGCTACTGAAGTGCACCAACGCAACTCCAGCTCCTGGCCGCCCGACCGACGAAGAGTGGGCTGCGATGCACTTCGTAAGATAGTGGAGTATATCACGCGGCCAATTACTCTTATAATCTGTAGGGCACTACCGCTTTGTCGAGGCTCTGAGGCCCTCGATGACGCTGTGGGTGAAACCTGCAGCCTCCATAGCGTTTAGGCCCTTGATTGTAAGGCCTCCAGGTGTGGTCACACGGTCGATCTCGACCTCGGGGTGCGCACCACCTGCCTCGAGGATATCGGCAGCGCCGCGCAGCGTCTGCATCACTATCCGCTTGGCGTCATCGGCCCTAAAGCCAAGCTCGACGCCGCCCTCCATCGCCGCACGTATGTAGCGCAGGGCATAGGCTATGCCACACGATGCAAGCGACGTGCCCGCTGGTATCAGACCCTCGTCGACAAGCATCGCCACGCCAAGCTCGTTGAAGATATCTACAACGTGGGCGTCCATCGCTTCGGTCGAGCGTGCCGAGGCGATAAAGGTCATACTGCTCATCGTAGCGATGGCCGTATTAGGTATTATAAGATATGTCGCTGGCAGCACACCATCGCCCTTATCGAGCCACTCGGAGAGTTGTGCGATTCCCAAACCTCCGACCATCGAGGCTACGGCCTGACGCTTGTAGTCGATATGGGGTTTTATCTCCTCGAGCACCTCGACCACCTTCCAGGGTTTTACGGCCAGCACCACGAGGTCGGCAGCCTCTGCCGCCTCGCGATTATCGGTTGTTATGTTTATCTCGGGGTATTCGCGCTTCAACACCTCGAGCTTTGCGGGCGAGGAGTTTGAGACATAGATATCCGATGTAGCCACAATGGCCCCCTGTGCTACGCCTCGCGCCAGCGCACCACCCATATTACCTGCGCCTATTACTGCTATCTTCATACTCTTTCGCTGTTTTCGTTGACATAATAGTCTACAAAGATAGCATTTTTCAGCGAATAATCGCACCTTCAATGGCTCAAAACAGCTACTTAAAAACTGCCCCCGACATCGCCACACCGCCGAAGCCAAGCGATGCCAAATAGGGGATTCGCTCGCAGGTAACGCCCCCCAAGGCGACTACCCTACCGTCGATAATACCCTCTCGGGCAGCGCGACATAGCTCACTATGGCTAAAGGCCGACGTGTAGCCCTCCTTCGAGATACTGTCGAATATGGGGCTAAGGAAGAGATAGTCGCACGACTCCTTGTAGCGTACCACCTCGTCGAGCGTGTGACACGAGCGTGTGCGCGAGCCGTGGTAGTCGTCTGGGAGCAGCGTAACGTTGCGGTTTAGATGCACGCCTCTGAGCGCAAACTCTTCGTAGAGCACGGCGTAGTCGTGAATGACTATCCTGCTTCGCTCCTCCGACGTCAACTCGCCGAGAAGGAGTCGACAATACTCCTCGCCAGCCTCGGGCTTGCGCAGATGCACAATGTCGAAGTCATCGGCGAGGAGGCGACTAATAATTGCCGCCTCCCCAACGATAGCCTCAGGACGTGTAATAGCAATCCTAAGCATAGCACTTAGCGTGTAAGCCTCTCGATAATCAGGTCGGCAACCCTCCTACCCGACAAGAGCATACCACCAAAGATAGGGCCCATACGTGGCGTACCACTAACGGCCGAGGCGGCCATACCACAGACGTAGAGGCCTGGGTATATCTCCTTCGTGCCATTTACGACCTCCGCTTCGCCCGCTACCACATCGAGCGAACGCTCGCCAATGACTGCTCCAGTGTCGGTAGCAAGGCGAATGCCATTCTTGCGAGCTACAGTGCGACACATCTCGCTGTCGTGACCCGTGCCATCGATGACGCACTTAGCCATAATATTTAGTGGGTCGACGTGCAAGCCCTCGCGTAGCACCGGAGTCCAGTTTACCACAACGCCACTTACAACGTCGTTTTTAAATATCACATCCTCAACAGAGTAGCAGTTAAATACCGTAGCTCCTGCGTGCACCGCCTTATAGAGCAGTGCCGAGGTGCTCTCGACCGAATCCATAACATATAACCCCTCGTCGTAAGGCTCGTAGTTGATATCAAACTCCTTGATAATATGCAGTGCCTCCTCCTGCACTACAATCTGGTTGAACATCATAGCGCCGCCCCACATACCGCCTCCGGGCGATAGCTTCCTATCGAAGAGCGCAACTCGCAAACCCGCCTTAGCGAGGTAGTAGGCCGCCACAATACCCGAAGGGCCTCCGCCAACGATGGCCACATCCAGATCCAGATTCTTCTCCAGTTTGTCGAAATAGGTAGAGATAATACCTCGAGATACTCGTTTTTCAATCATAATACGTCAAATATTAATAAAGGTTGTTAAACATCTATTTATCCTCGTCACACAGTGTATGACTGATTCTCATTGCGCAGAAATTTGGGCCACACATCGTACAAAATCTGCCGCCTACGTCGCCCGACATCTTATAGTACTCCAAAGCTCTCTCCGGGTCGAGGCTAAGGTTAAATTGATCCTTCCACCTGAACTCGTAACGCGCCTTGCTCAACGCGTTGTCACGCACCATCGCCCCTGGGTGTTGCTTGGCTAAATCTGCCGCGTGGGCTGCTAACTTGAAGGCTACCACACCCTCGCGCACATCCTCCTTGTTTGGTAGCGCCAGATGCTCCTTAGGTGTCACATAGCACAGCATCGCCGTACCGTACCATCCTATCTGCGCAGCACCAATAGCTGCGGTAATATGATCGTAGCCTGGAGCGATGTCGGTAACCAGCGGCCCTAAGGTGTAGAACGGGGCATTGTGACACCTCTCCACCTGTCGCTCCATATTCTCCTTGATCTTATGCATAGGCACGTGACCCGGGCCCTCGATAAAGACTTGAACATCTTTTGCCCACGCACGCTCAACAAGTTCGCCCATCGTATCGAGCTCGGCAAACTGGGCACGATCGTTGGCGTCGTATATGCTACCTGGTCGCAAGCCGTCGCCGAGCGAAAGGGCCACATCGTATCGCGCTACAATATCGCAGATATCGTCGAAGTGCTCATATAGAAAACTCTCTCTTTGGTGCGTCTGACACCACTTCGATATGATGCTACCCCCTCGGCTTACGATGCCTGTAAGGCGGTCGGCCGCAAGCATTACATTCTTGAGGCGAATACCACAATGTATGGTAAAGTAGTCTACACCCTGCTGACACTGCTCGATGAGCACATCGCGATATATCTCCCAGGTAAGCTCCTCGGCACGGCCATTAACACGCTCTAAAGCCTGATATATCGGCACCGTACCTATGGGCACAGGGCTATTGCGCAATATCCACTCTCGCGTTTCGTGGATATTTTGACCTGTCGATAGATCCATAATGGTATCTGCGCCCCACTTACAGCTCCACAGAGCCTTCTCTACCTCCTCCTCGATACTCGACGACGTTGCAGAATTTCCGATATTGGCATTTATCTTGGTTAGGAAGCTACGACCGATAATCATAGGCTCTGCCTCTGGGTGGTTGACATTTGCAGGTATCACAGCACGCCCCTCGGCCACCTCGCGACGCACAAACTCTGGCGTGATATGCGACTCGATGCCAAGCTCTTGGCAATTCATATTTTCGCGAATGGCCACATACTCCATTTCGGGCGTTATAATACCCCGCTTAGCATAGTACATCTGACCGACGTTGATGCTATCCTTTGCGGCGCGCTCGCCAATCCACTCTTCACGCATACGGGGCAATCCCCTGCTTAAATCGATATCGACACTCTCATCGCCATACGGGCCCGAAGTATCGTAAATATATACCTCGGGATTGGGGTGCTCGATTCGCTCTCCGTCGTTAATCACTACCGTAGGCATCTGCGTCACCTTGCGCATAGCCACCCGAATGTTCGGGTAGATAGATCCACCCACGTAGACCTTCTCGGAGTTGGGATACGAAATCTTTAAATCATCTTTTTTCATCCTCGTAAATATTAGGCGGTTACACAATATTTATCTGCACAATACTCTGCAAATCAGAGCTGAGAGGCTACCGCAACAAGAGCTATCGGCAACCATAGACTCATTTACTTATTTATGGTGTAGGCCTCGACTAATTCGGCTATCTTCCGCATCTCCGAGACAGGGTTTTCGGCTCGTAATACACTGCCGCTTAGCGCTATGCCATCAACGCCTACGTCCAGGAGCAACGGGATATCACGCTCTTCGATACCACCTATGGCCACAAGGGGCATCATAATATTTTGAGCGCGCATCTGCGCTATAATCGCACGATAGCCCTCGATGCCAAGCATTGGAGCAAGTCGCTCCTTAGTCTGCGTAAAGCGGTATGGCCCACAGCCGAAGTAGTCGGGCACGACACCACGCATATGCGCCTCGATATCGGCCATAGTGTTGACCGTAGCGCCAATGATATACCCCTCGCCGAGGAGCGCGCGAGCCTCGGCAACCGACATATCCTCTTTGCCCAGATGCACACCATCTGCACCAATGCGCTTTACCAGCATCACATCGTCATCGATGATAAACGTGGCGCCATAGTCCCGACACATATCCCTTACGACTATGGCCGTCTGCTCCATAAGGCTCGTCTCCACCCCCTTCATACGTAGCTGTACCCAGCGACAGCCACCCTCCAAAGCCATACGCGCAGAATCGAGATAGGTGTAGCGATCGGTGTAGTGGGTGATAAACTGCAATCTATAACTTAGGCTCTTCATACGTCTGCATCGTTAGTGGATTAAACAGGTGATTCACAGGGCCGAAGCCACGGCCTATCGCTATATCGGCGCCAGCAGCAATCGCAGCGCCTATATACTCCTTCGCCGCGCCTACAGCCTCCTCGAGACTAAGGCCACGAGCTACGTATGCAGCAATGGCCGACGAGAGTGTGCACCCCGTGCCGTGAATATTGCGCGTAGAGATGGTTCGATGCGAGAAATAGCTCTCCAAGATACCCTCTGCAGTGTTGCGATATAGGATATCGGTCTTCGCATCGCCCTGCTCGTGACCACCTTTAAGCAGCACGGCTCGAGCACCGAGGTCTATAAGATAGTGGGCCGCAGCGCGCTTCTGCTCGGCAGTGGATAGCGGCATAGAGGTAAGAGCCTCCATCTCGGGGATATTGGGCGTTACGAGACAAGACATAGGCAACAATCGCCGCTTAAGCACCTTCTGCGCCTCGACCGAGAGCAGCCTATGTCCGCTACTTGAGACCATAACAGGGTCGAGGACTATGGGGATAGAGTATCGCGCAAGAGTGTCGGCAACAGCAGTAGCAACCTCTACATTCGCGAGCATACCAATCTTTACCACTCGTGGAGCGATATCCTCCATAACGGCGATGATTTGGCTCTGCACCATCTCGGCAGGTAGGGGCATCTGCGAATAGACACCCTCGGTATTTTGTGCCGTGATGGCCGTGATGGCCGTAGCGCCATAGACACCAAGAGCAGAGAAGGTCTTCAGGTCGGCCTGCACCCCTGCACCTCCCGAGGAGTCCGAGCCTGCAATAGATAGCGCCACACAGTAGCGCCTTTGCGATTTACAACGGGGATAGTCGCACCCCTCGACGTCGTTTACTTTTAGTTCCATACTCTCTTCGGTTAAAAGTTCGACAACGGGGTGCCCGAAAACAAGAAAACGCATACCCTGCAATATGGGGTATGCGTTATGATATTATCCACAATTCCTACGGCAGTACTAACTGCATCAGGTTCGAGGGTATAATCTCAGCCAATCAAGGCACCCCTTTGTCTTATGCAAAGATAGGTTAAATTTTCCGAAACGCCAAATATATTCTCGCAAAACTATCCATAATGGTATGTAATGTCGTTATAATGAGGATTTGTTTCGGCTCAGTCTGAAATTCTGGTGGAGTAATAAATGATATCAATACGTCATCGCGAAGAATTGCATCTACGAGCGGTAGTGATACCCACGTGGGTCTATGCAATTCTGTGGCGATCTTCATTTGTTTATACTTCCGCACTGATACGTAAGAGTTGTAATCACAATTCGCACGGCACACACGACTATCAATCACACTCCGCACGGCCCTAGAAACAGCGGAAGACCCCCACGTCGGAGCATAGTTGCGTTATCACTCTCCGCACACTCATACTTGCTCCTCCTCGGGGTGACGATATTTATATTTCGTTTAGCTACTATTTTTGCACGATTTTTTTTCAATCCCCACCGGAATTTACGACTGAGCCTTTGTTTTTCTCGGTTTTGCAGAGATTCTCTAACTTTGGCAACAATATTATGCCCCTTTTACAATAATCTTCGACACTCCACACCGCCTCGAGGGGTGAAAGTTGCAGACTTTATATTATCTTTGCCGTATGAAAGAGACAAATGTTGTAGTGCGCCAGGCAAGGCGCGAAGATGCAGAGCTTATAGCCACGGCGGTATGTATGGCCGTAGGCTACGACACGTCACACCCCATATACTCCGTATTTCTCACCCTCGCCGCGCGCGAGGTGTCGCAGTATAGCTATCGCAACGCACTTATAGGCGAGATAGGCGGCAGAGCTGCAGGCGCTATCGTCAGCTACGATGGTGCTCGGCTTGCTGAGCTAAGAGAGCCTATATATCCACTCCTCGAGGAGCACCTCGGCAGCATCCCCGAAATCGAGGATGAGACCGACGACAGCGAGTACTACTTAGACTCAGTAGGTGTGCTTAGCCAGTTTCGCGGTCGCGGCGTAGGTGCGGCACTACTCTCTGCCGCAACAGACAAGGCCTTTGGCGAAGGCTATGAGCGTGTGGGCCTTATTGTCGACTACAACAATCCGGCGGCGGAGCGTCTATACGCCTCGCTGGGCTTCGAGCGCGTAGGCACACGCCTATTTCTCGGGCACAAGATGTGGCACTTGCAACGTACCAAACAATAAAAACATATGAAACGTATAAAGATTACCGTAATGCGCATAACGGAGTACCACGACCTTATGGCCCAGTACGAAAATCCCATAGAGCACGCCTGCAATATGCGCCTCGGCCAGAGCTTCATTGTCGAGGAGTGTACCAAGCCCGAGGGGATGTGCGACAGCGCGTGGGAGACGCTCCTCCCCTTTGTCAGTGAGCTGGCTGGTGGCGGCGGTAACTTCTTCGATGGCTGGATGCGCAATCCTCACTCTGCGATGCTATCGTGCAACGACGGCTTCCGACCGGTAAGTTTCTACGTGGAGGTTATCGAGTAGTTTGGTTATGAATGACAACGATTTACGCCGCAAAATCATAGAGCACAAGGCTCTTAGCTCGTTTCAAAGGCGCGTATATCTTGCTCTTATCGATATTCCGCGCGGTGAGACCATCACCTATGGCGAGCTGGCACGGCGCATAGGGTGTCGCAGTGCTCAGGCAGTTGGTCAGGCGCTTAAGCGTAACCCCTTCGCACCTGAGGTTCCTTGCCACCGTGTAGTATCGGCAGATGGCTCGCTTGGTGGCTACAACGGCCAGCGCGAGGGCGCGGAGTTGGAGCGCAAGCGCTGTCTTCTGGAGGCCGAGAAGAGCAGCAAATAGTACTATAGAGCTATCCCACTCTCCCACGGTTTGAAATAAGTATTTCTACCTATTTTATAATTGGCAGTAGCCATATTTGTCGAGAATAGGGGGCATAATCAAAAAAAAAGTGTACTTTTGCGAGGATATAGTGCGCGCGTGGTAACTCTCACAGTGCGTTACTGGGCAAACAGAAGAGTGAAAAATTAACCAAAATTTAGCAATAATGGTAGATATTTTTGATCGTTTATCGAAGAATGCCGGAGGCCCTATTGGTCAGTATATGTCGGCAGTTCACGGCTATTTCGCATTCCCTAAGCTCGAGGGCGAGTTAGGACCACATATGATGTTCCGCGGTAAGCCAGTGCTCAATTGGAGCTTGAACAACTATCTCGGTCTTGCCAACCACCCCGAGGTGCGCGAGGCTGACGCTCAGGGCGGCAAGGACTTTGGTATGGCATACCCTATGGGTGCTCGTATGATGTCTGGTCAGACTAAGTACCACGAGCAGCTCGAGCGCGAGCTTGCTGAGTTCGTAGGCAAGGAGGATGCCTTCCTGCTCAACTACGGCTACCAGGGTATGATCTCTATCATCGACTGTCTGCTCACACCACGCGACGTTGTCGTCTACGACAAGGAGTGCCACGCCTGCATCATCGATGGTCTGCGTATGCACCCAGGTAAGCGTTTCGTATATGCCCACAACGACGAGGAGTCGTTGCGTCTGCAGCTTAAGCACGCTACAGAGCTTGCTGAGGAGCAGAAGGGTGGCGTATTGGTAATCACCGAGGGTGTATTCGGTATGAAGGGCGACCTCGGCTTCCTCGACGTTATCGTTAAGTGCAAGAAGGACTTCAGCTTCCGTCTTCTCGTAGACGATGCTCACGGCTTCGGTACTATGGGTAAGGGCGGTCGCGGTACTGGTGACCACTTCGGCGTGCAGGACGAGATTGACGTCTTGTTCAACACCTTCGCTAAGTCTATGGCGGGCATCGGCGCATTCGTATCGGGTCCACGCTGGCTAATCAACCTCTTCCGCTACAATATGCGTTCGCAGCTCTACGCTAAGTCGTTGCCTATGCCTATGGTTATCGGCGCATTGAAGCGTCTTGACCTTATCCGCAAGCACCCTGAGTATCAGGAGAAGCTCTGGGAGATTACTCGCGCATTGCAGAAGGGTCTCACGGATAATGGCTTTAACATTGGCGTAACACAGTCGCCCGTAACACCTATCTATATGAAGGGTGGCAACGAGGAGGGTACCAACCTCATCGTCGACCTTCGCGAGAACTACGGTCTGTTCTGCTCTATCGTTATCTACCCAGTGATTCCTAAGGGCGAGATTATCCTTCGCGTTATCCCTACCGCAGCACACACTATGGAGGATGTGGAGTACACAATCAACACCTTCAAGGCCGTACGTGCTAAGTTCGAGGCTGGCGAGTATATCAAACCTATCCCACAGATGGCCGATCCCGACTTCAAGGTACGATAGTCGCGTAGCCATTTGATAAAACTTTAGACCCTGAGCATAACGCTATGCTCGGGGTCTTTTATATTTCTCATAGTTCTGGCGCGGTATTTGTCATCTGTGACGTCGAAAAGCGGAGGTTCTTGTGGCCTCTAAGTGTAAAACAAATTAACGTATTGGATTATGAGAAAACTTCTACTCTGTATGGTTTTAGTGGCTGCGGCAAGCGTGGCTACAGCCCAGCGCGATGGCGATAGCCTGCACTGGCAGGGCTTCGAGACCAACCGCTTCTGGGATAACTGGGAGATATCCGCAGGTGGCGGTAACACCTTCCTTCAGGTTTCGCAAAAGTGGGGTTCTGACCCTGGTAAGTTTATCGACCGCAACGGCTGGAATGCCAACATAGGCTTCACCAAGTGGATAGTTCCAGTGGTGGGTATGCGTCTGCAGCTCGACGCTGGAGAGTTCCGCAACTACTCATTCGACCAGCCTCGCTACGGTAGCGGAGCGTTTAGGACTCCCTATATGTTCGTCCACGGCGACATCTTGGTGAATATGTCGAACTGGATAGGTGGCTACAAGCCAGATAGGTTCTACACCGCCATCACCTACGCCGGTTTTGGATATACGGCAATGTCGTGGACCAAGAAGTCGGCCGGGTCGTACAATGGCGAGTACGCCTTCTCGTCGGGTATGATTAACAAGTTCCGCCTAAGCCCACAATGGGACTTAGAGCTTGACCTGCGCTCGTGGCTCTTCGCCGAGAAGTCGCTACCTAAGCAGATACAGAGTGGCGGCCGCTACACCTTTGCCACCTCGATATCTATCGGCGTAGCCTATCGCTTCAAGCAGCGCGGCTGGAGTCCAGCATACTCGCAGCTCGACGTCGACGGCTACATCGCCGCTATCGTGGGCCTCGAGGAGCGCCTTATCGCGGGCAATGAGCAACTAAGCACAGCAAACAAAGAGATAGCCACGCTACGTGGCGAGAACGAGAGCCTCGCTGCCGACCTCGAGAGGGTCAAAAAGAGCAAGGCATCTCAGGAGGTAATCGCCGTAGTGCCCGAGTGCGTCGCCTTCTTCGCCATTGGCGAGGCTACGATTACGGACTATGGCCGCGCCACGCTCGAGACCTATGTCGAGCAGGTGAGAGATACAAAGGGGGCTATCACCGTCGTAGGCTATGCCGACAAGGAGACGGGTAGCAAGCAGCGCAACGAGCAGCTCTCTAAGGAGCGTGCTGAGAGTGTTGCAGCGTGGCTAATGTCGGCAGGCATCGACAAGGGACGCATCACGACTAAGTGGGTTGGCGACACCGAGGCGGCCTTCACCTCGCCCGACACGCCGATAGTTAATAGATGTGTAATTGTCAAGTAGTTGCCACAAGAACGGCGACCGAGATATAAGAGTAATGCTGACGAAAGGAGCGTTGTAAGACTCGCTCTTTTCGTCAGCATATTTTATGCGTCAATCCGCGACTATGTTTCGCAGGTTTTGAGCAGATAACTTGTGGGATAGACTACCTCTATGCTACCGACACGCCATTATCCCATCTTACCTGTAAGGTAGGCTTTGGTACGTTCGTCCGCAGGGTTTGTAAACATCGTAGCGGTGTCGCCATACTCAACCAACTCGCCGAGGTACATAAACATCGACTTTGACGATATGCGCATTGCCTGTCCCATATTATGGGTAACGATAAGGATTGTCACCTCCTTCTGAAGCTCCTGCATCAGCTCCTCGATATGTGCCGTAGCTATCGGGTCGAGGGCCGAGGTAGGCTCGTCCATCAGCAATATATCGGGTTTTAGAGCCAACGCACGGGCGATACACAGACGCTGCTGCTGACCACCCGAGAGGAACGTACCCTTCTTATTTAGCACATCCTTAACCTCGTCCCATAGTGCTACGCTCCTTAGGCAGCGTTCAACCGTCTCATCCTTCTCGGTCTTCGACAGGCGGATGCCATTTAGCGCATAGCCCGAAAGTACATTATCGTAGATGCTCATCGTGGGAAATGGCGCAGGACGCTGAAAGACCATACCCACACGACGGCGCACGTCGATAGGCTCCATCGAGAGGATGTTTTCGCCATTGAGCAGTATCTGGCCATCGACACGGATATTGGGATAGAGGTTGTGCATCAGATTGACAGCACGCAACAACGTAGATTTGCCGCAGCCCGAAGGCCCCATTATGGCTGTTATTGTGTTTCGTTCGATGGCCGCCGATACATACTTTACCGCCATCGTCTGCTTGGTGTACGACACGCAAGTCTTATTAAACTCAAGTATAGGTGTTACTGATTCCATCTCTTTGCAAGATATTTAGCTACAAGGTTCAAAGTGAGAACAAATAATAATAAGAAGAGTGATGCACCCCAAATCAGCTCCTGAAGGTTGGGGTCGTTGAAGAACTCCCATATAAGCAGAGGTACTGCCGATATAGGTTTGTCAATGGCAAAACGTATAAATGAGCAGCCGAGTGCGGTAAACATCAGTGGTGCGGTCTCGCCAATCACGCGCGAGATGGCCAGTAGAACACCCGTAAAGATACCTCCGAAGGCGGCAGGGAGCTGCACTTTAAGCATCACGCGAGCGCGGTTGCCACCGAGTGCCAAACCAGCCTCCTTGAGCGACGCAGGAAGAATCTTCAACGTCTCCTCCGTAGAACGTATGATAAGCGGAAGCATCATAATAAAGAGTGCCACGCTACCAGCAATCGCCGAGTAGCCCTTCATCGGCACAACTACCCAGATATATACCACTATACCGATAATCACCGATGGAGTTCCTTGCAACAGGTCGGTAAGATAGCTCACCGTCTGTGCGAATCTGTTTTTGGGATTTTCGGCCAGGTATGCACCGCAAAGGATGCCTATGGGCACAGCAAATATTACCGCCATACCGAGCATTATCATAGTGCCGATAATACCATTTGCTATACCACCAGGGATGGGCTCGCCCGCCTCGATTGCCTGCATCGCCTTGTAGGCTGTTGGCGTAGGCTCGGTAAAGAATGACCACGAGAGTTGGTCGTAGCCACGCAGAAACACCTCGCCCAAGATGGCAAACAGAGGAACTGCCGTGAGGGCAGCTAAGAGGCACACAGCCCACCGTAACGCCCTATCCTTTGCTAAGCGATTTCTAATTTTCAACTTATCCATAGTTATGCTATTCTTGCGCGTTTAATCATCATTTTTCCTATCAAGTTGATAAATGCCGTAATGAGGAATAGTATCAGACCGATGGCTATTAGTGAAGAGAGGCGTAGATCATCCGCCTCGCCAAACTGATTGGCTATGATTGATGCCATAGAGTTGCCCGTAGAGGTAATCGAGTCGGGGATGTTATTCGTATTGCCGATAAGCATCGTTACGGTCATCGTCTCGCCCAAAGCACGGCCAATGGCCAATATATACGACGAGAAGATACCCGAGCCTGCTACGGGGAATACCACTCGGCGAATAACCTCGGCACGCGTGGCACCAAGACTATATGCTCCCTCCTTTAGGTCGTTGGGCACCATCTTTATAAACTCGGCACTGAGCGAGGCGGCATAAGGTACAATCATAATCGCCAGCACCAACGAGGCGGTGAGTACGCCAGAGCCTTGTGGCGAGATATTGAGCGCCATAATTAGTGGGCGCAGGGTGTAGAAGCCCCACAGACCGTAGATAATCGATGGGATGCCCGCCAGCAGATCGGTTACGGTGCTCAATATGGTAGCAATGCGTGTCCCTTTGAAGTACTCGCCAACGAATAGCGCAACGGGAAGCGAGAAGGGGATACAGAAGATAAGCGCAAGGAGCGTAGTCATCAGCGTACCTGTGATAAATGGCAAAGCGCCATACTGCTCTGCCCCCTCGGTATAGCTCCACTCCGACGAGGTCAGAAACTTAAAGAATCCAAAGTGCTCGAAAGCCTCGTATGCGTCAGTGACGAGGGCGTAAATCACGCCCCCGCACACTACGGGCATTACCAATGCTGCGACAAGCAATAGGATTTTATATAACTTATCGTTCATAGCGTCTATTAAATCAGTATCGACACACCGTCGTAAGTTACAGTCTTCAGATTCGTCAGGCTCAACTCCTTAGCCTTTGAAGGCAGTGGAGCATAGTGCACATCTAATGTAATGTGCTGCGCCTCATCCGAGAGAATATACTTCAACAAATCGAGCGTCGCCTCTGCCTGCTCCTTTGTGCGGTCGGAGTAGTTCTGCTCCTTGTAGATAATCATCCAAGTGAATGTCGAGATTGGATATGCACCTACGGCATTGGCATTGGTAATCGAGCAACGCGTGTCAACGGGCATCTCGCCTGATGCCGCAGCAGAGATTGTTGCCGATGTTGGGAGGACAAACTCGCCTCTTGGGTTTTGGATGCGGGCATAGGGTATCTTCTGAGCAAAGGCATACTCCGAGCCTACGTAGCCAATTGTATTCTTTGTCTGCTTAACGATGCTTGCCACGCCAGGGTTACCCTTTGCGGCCTGTCCCGATGGGAAGTTTACAGACTTGCCCGCACCAAATTTCTCCCTCCACATTGGGCTTACCTTTGTCAAGTAGTCGGTAAATACGAAGGTTGTACCCGAGCCGTCGGAACGATATACAGGGATGATGGCCTCCGCAGGGAGCTCTACCTCGGGGTTGAGCGCTGCCAAACGCTCATCGTTCCACATCTTGATCTGGCCAGCAAAGATATCTGCGATAACCTCGCCCGATAGCTTTAGCTCCTTGATGCCATCGAGGTTGTAAGCAACAACCACCGCACCCATACAGGTGGGGATATGTACTACGGGATCCATCTCGGCCATCTCCTTATCCGAAAGGAAGGCGTCGCTACCCGCAAAATCGACAATCTTGTCGCGGAGGTTTCTCACACCACCGCCCGAGCCGATACCTCCGTAGGCCACCTGGTCGCCATTTACCTCGGCAAACTGCTCGAAAATCACATTGTAGAACGGAAGTGGGAATGTTGCACCAGCACCCGAAAGTTCCTGAGGGCCACGACCTTCATTGTTTGTGTTGCCACCACACGACACCATAGCAAGAGCTACGACCAGTGACATCGCTGACTTAAAAATCTTTTTCATATATCTCTCTGTTTTAATAAATTTAACCTATTGTTATTAGAATCCAAAGTAGCAATTTACGTATGCCGAGTAACCACTCTTTGCACCATCGGCCTTTGGCATACTCATTCTGAAGTTAGGAGCTATCTTTACATACTTACCCAGCTTGAACTGAGCACCGATAATTGCAGCACGCTCATCTTTGGCTATGTTCCAATCGTTGTTTGAGTAGAGATCATCGAAACGAGCGTATATGTCGGCGAACTTTGCGACCTTAACCGAGCCGAATATTGAGTAACCCGACTGCTCCTTACCCTCGGCAAAAGAGGCATTTAGCATATGGTTATACTCTGCACCAATCGTAAACTTCGAGTGCTTGTAGCCCGCAAAAGCTGCCATATTTACGGTGTTTGCCTTGCCCTCTACGCCGCTCTCGTTCAAACCACCATATAGGCGAATCTGGAAGCCCTTGACTGGAGTTAACGTTACGCCCAAGCCATAACTAAGACCATCATTTATCTGAATCTTCTTATAACCCTCGCCATTTACGATAATTGCATCGGCTGAAATCCAGTCAGCAAACTTGTAGGCAACCGAGATACCCAAATCGGCACTGCTACCAAACTTATATTGGTCTTGGAACGACTTCATAATGTAGCGGTAGCCCCAGAACTTCTCCTGAAAGTTGAACTGCGTAGTTGAGATAAGACCACCATTAAGTGTGAGGTTACCCCTCTTCCACGACACCATAGCATTCTTGATGTAGGCGATACGGTGGTAGTCATCAACGCTTGATGATTTGCCGATATCGATCACTGCCTTTGCCGATAGTCCGTTACCAAAGTTGTATTCGTAGCCCAAATAGCTGCGGTCGAGCTCAAATCCCATATCGGTGTTCTGCTCGCCAAATCCAGCGTGGAAATTTCCAAACACCTGTACAATAGCCTTGCCCTTAGGCTCCTCTGTTTTCGTATCCTGCGCCTGTGCAGTGATACCGATGCAGGTTAAAAGACCTGCCAAGATTACCATTTTCTTCATTGTTAAATAGTGTTATTAAGTAAATTGTCTCTCTTCTGTTTTTTCACACTGCAAAAGTATCGGCAATAGATTTCATAAATGTTTCAAAAAAATTAGGCTTTCGTGAAATGCTGGCAGTGAGCAAAATATTACATTTTTATTAAATCTCGCCTCGGCCACTTTTCCAATAGCCAAAACGCTGTAACTTTGCGCCTAAAAGATTTAATAAGGTATATGGCAACAAATCGTATATTGATTGTAGATGACGAGGAGACGCTATGCGAGGTGCTAAAGCTCAATCTTGAGAATGAGGGCTATGATGTCGATACGGCATTTAGTGCAGAGCAGGCCTTAGGCTACAATCTAAAGGAGTATTCGCTCATTCTGCTCGATATTATGATGGGCGAGATAAGCGGTATAAAGATGGCCAAGATGCTGAAGGCAGATGTCGAGACAGCCGACATCCCCATCATCTTTTGCACGGCTCGCGATACGGAGGACGATATGGTTATGGGACTCAACCTCGGTGCCGATGACTACATTATGAAGCCCTACACCGTGCGCAATGTCATCGCCCGCGTTAAGAGCGTTCTCCGCCGAGTAGCCAACTACAAAAACAGCAACACTGCTCCTTCGGAGAAGCCAAACAGATTAGTGGTTGATGGCCTATGCCTCGATTTGGAGTTCAAGCGCTGCACGGTCGATGGCGAGGAGGTAAAGCTCGCTCGTAAAGAGTTTGAGCTTCTCGCCTATTTGATTCAGCACCGCGGGAAGATATGTTCAAGAGAGCAAATATTAAATAGAGTGTGGAGCGACGAGGTGGTAGTATTGGACCGCACTATCGATGTAAATATCACTCGCCTGCGTTCGAAGATTGGGCCGTACGGCTCGTACATTGTCACCCGTTCAGGCTTTGGCTATGGCTTCCGAGACTAACATATCGTTTCACAAGCGGCTATTTCTGATGTTGCTCGCCTTTTCGTGGGCCACTGTGCTATGTTTCATTGGATACCAATATATAAGAGAGAAGGAGTATAAGTCGGAGTTCTTGAATGCACAGCTGCAGCAGTATAATCGCAATCTACTCACAACGGTTGAAGAGGGCGAGCCTTATGAGGAGTATATTGCTACACACGATATGCCATTCGATGAGTTGCGCATATCTATTATCGCTCTTACGGGCGCCGTTATCTACGACAATACCATACCACTCGACTCGCTCGATAACCACCGTAGTCGCCCAGAGGTAGCTACCGCTTTGGCAAATGGCCAGGGATATAACATCAGCCGACAATCGACAAGCGATGGACGCCAATATTTCTACTCGGCAACCTGTGGCAAGCGAGTCGTTGTCCGCACAGCTATACCATATTCAAGCACCCTGCAGGACCTCCTTGAAGCAGATTGGAGCTTCCTTATTGTGATGATATCTATTACGCTTGTGATGAGTGTGGTGGCCTATTTTACCACGCGCCGACTCGGCAAGGATATCGAGCGAGTAAATCGCTACGAGGCAGAGCAGGCTAAAAACCGCCTCAAGCGACAACTGACCAATAACATCAACCACGAGCTTAAAACACCCGTAGCATCTATTCAGGTATGCCTCGAGACACTGCTATCGGGGATTTCGCTCAGCGAGGAGAAACGACAGGAGCTTATCGAGCGCTGCTATATGCACAATGAGCGCCTCAGGCGACTGCTTAACGACGTGTCGCTTATTACCCGAATGGAGGATGGCAGCGCACTTATTAACCGCGAAAAGGTTGTAATCAACGAGATAATCGATGAGGTTGCCGAGGAGTTGGAGGTAATGCCCGAAGAGGAGCGCTTGATGCTGCATTTAGATTTTAACGACGAGGTTATCGTCGATGGCAACACCTCGCTTATTGGCTCTATATTTCGCAACCTCACCGAGAATGCCATTGCCTACTCCGAGGGTAGAAATATCTATATATCGCTACTCGAAAACAACGATACGGTGTGCCGCATACGTTTTGAGGATGACGGCAAGGGTGTGGAGCAGAAACACCTGCCACACCTATTCGAGCGATTCTACCGCGTGGATAAAGGTCGTTCGCGCCAAAAGGGTGGCACAGGTCTTGGACTGGCCATAGTAAAACACGCCATTCAGTTCCACGGCGGCACTATAGCAGTCACGAATCGAGCCAATGGCGGCCTAAGATTTGATTTCACACTAAGGAAACAGAGTACTTGACCGTGTAGCAACAACGCCTTTCCGAGTTAGCACAGCTGTCGTTGAAATCTGATACCGAGACAACGATTTTCACGACGCTCCAGCCACTCAGCCTTTAGAACGTAGCTCCCACCTCGATGTAGAAGGCATTATTTCCGGCCTTAAACATAGTTACGCCAGCGGCATTTATCCACTCGAGATTCTGGGCAGCCATACCGAGGCCGAAGTTGAAGTTAGCGATGTTCATACCTGCGCCAAACTTCATAAGCAGACCTCCACGTAGTTTGCCATACCCCTCCTTCGAGAAGTTCGAGGTAGCCACAACGTGACCTCCCAAACTTACGGATATATATGGCTTGACGATTACGCGCGTAGGTATATATCCTCGCACATTGGCGTATATAGGTATGCTCACCGAGCCCCACGTATCGGGCGAGCCACCGTGAGCTATGTCGGTGGCGATGCTTACAAGGTTACACTCGCCATAGGCATACTGCACGCCAGTGCCGACACCTGCAAAGAGGAAGTCGCCGAGGCGCACACCACCAATGACATCGAGGTAAGGGCGCGATAGGTTTGTCTTCAGCTTGCCGAAGTTCTTAGTAGCGAGTTTGCCGCCCGTTATAAATCCTGCATTTACTTCAAACTGTGCCTTAACGGTCGTTGCTACGCGGTTTCGTCCATAAAGTTCGTCGTCGTAGCTCCCTGCAGGCGATGACGCTATTGCTGGTATGGCCATCATAAGGGCCAACATAAGGATAATTGCTCTCTTCATACTCATACTTTTCGTCGTAGGGCAGCAGGCCACTACGCTAATTTGCCGTAAAGATAAGAAAAATTCTGTTAACGAGCAACTATCACGACTGAGCCACATTCACGCTCCGCACCCTAATGGGCTATGCATAAAATGCAAGCTACGCAAATCTCTTCAACTCACGTGGGGAAGAGGTTGCGTAGCTTCGCGGACACACTCAAATATTACATTAACCAATATATCGTCGTACTACCTCGGCACACACTGTGTAGAGGTGTAGTAGCTTCTCTTGCGGCAAGCACCCATACCCTCGTGGGGAGTGCCTGTTGCGACATACAAAAAGAACATAAAACACTGATGACAAAAAGCCGTCATTCGATCCGACAATCCAGTCGCTAATCCTATGTTTTCCTGCTGCAAAGATAGAGCCTCACCCGTGAGTAGCCAAATTTTGTGGTCAGAAAGATTTCCCAGGGCGTTTTATAACACCCTGAAAATCAACGAGTTGAAAAAATAATTTTTCGAGATTTTTCCCGAGCCTGATAATCAGCAAGTTACGAGAATGGGAATCGAAGAAATGTGATAATCGAGCTAACAGACTGAGAATCAGGCGTTAACGGTCGCTAATAGCCGAAATAAGCTGCTCGGCATCCTTTGCATCAGACTCCTTGATTTTTGTCTTGATACGATACTTCAGCTTCGACAATGCTGTAGGATTGCTGTCGATAAATACGCATATGGCGCGCGAAGAAAAACCAGCAAAGCTATATAGCGCTACCTTCAGTTCGCGCTCGTTGAGCTTCGGACACTGCTCACGTAGCTTCGACATTAGCCCACCACGGCAGCTATTGACAAGGCTCTCGAGCTCGGCAAGGCGTACCTCGTCGCTCTTGATTGCCTCGATAGTCTGTCGAACCTGTTCGAACACCTTGGCGGCGTGACGCGTAGTGTCGCTATGCTCGTAGTACGTTTCGCAGAGCGTATTCAGATCCTTAAGGCGGTCGTTGTAGAGTTTGTCTACGGCATCGGTGAGTGGCTCCTCGGTGTTTTGGCGTGTAAGCTGAAGCTCGTGGATAGTCTCCATATAGCGTTGTATGTCGCGCTTTTGCTGCTTGCGGCGGTGTATCATAATAGCCACAAGAATCGACAATACCATTATGATGATACCGTAGATGGCAATCATACGGTGTCGCATACTGCGCATCTGCTGCTCGTCACGCTCCATAGTCACTTTGAGCAGGTCGAGTTGGTAGTTCATCACAGGTTGCTCGGCAGAGGCCAGTAGCGCGTTACGCAGGCGCTCGTTCATAGCCATAAGCCAGTGGGCCATACCCTCGGTATCGCCCTCGTTGCGACAGATAATGTAGTTGGCGCGCTCCACAGCACCAGCATCGTAGCTCGGGTCCGAGGAGGCAAGCGCGGCATAGTGTTTGGCACTGGCCGTATCGCCTGCATTCGACGTAGCCATAGCCTTCATAGCGTAGTAGTGCGATACGAACCATAGCACGCAGTCGTAGCGGTCGAAGAGCTCAACGGTCTCGGTGAATTTCTCCTTGTCGCCTAACTGAAAGTATATCTCGCACATCTCGTGTAATATGGCGCATAGGAAATCCTTATTACCAACCTCGATGGCATAGTCGCGTGCCTCGATAAATAGCTCCTCGGCCAGACTGGTCTGTCGCATCTTCATCGCGGCCTGACCCATATTATACAGTGTGTAGTGGGTGTGGTATGGCAGGTTTTCGCGCTCGAAGCATCGCAGTGCCTCGACATAGGCATTGTAGCTATTGCGATAGAGGTAGCTGGCTCGGTAGATGTCGCCCTCGGTGCGGTACACCACACCCTCAAGGCGGTTATCCTTATGCTTCTCCAGCGACTTATGGGCCTGGCTGAAGGCGAGTATCGCCTCGGGATTAGCACCTGCGAGCTGTAGCGTCATACCGTGCTGAAAGAAGGCTCGGGCACGCTCGTTGTGCTGGTTACTCTTGTCGTAGTAGGCCACTGCTATGCGCGTGAGCGAGTCGGAGGAGATGAGCTGACGATTGTAGTAGCACACCTCGCTGTATAGGAGCGCATAGCGTGCCATAAGCTCGCTGCTACGTATCTGACTGCGATCTATTGCCGTGACTACTTCGAGGGCCTTGTCGGGGCTCTCCTCGGCGAGGCTCTCTACCTGGTCTAAGGCCTTTACAATCTCTCGGTCATTACCGCACGATACGACCACGAGGGCCATCGACACGATGACCGTGCCGCAAAGCACGACCTGCTGGCAAAGTGAGTGGAGTGCCCGGCGTCCCATATGTCGTAGCATCTGTTTCACGATACAAATGTAGTAAAAAAAAGCCAATAACCGCTCTTTTTGTGTAAAAACGGAGGGGGTAAGGGTAGGCGCGACTACGACACTAAAGGGTAGCTCGCGCCTAAGGTAGCTAAAAGAGTTTAAGGGATCAGTCGTAAATTCCGGTGGGTACTGAAAAAAATCATACAAAAATAGTAGCTAAACGGAATATAAATATCGTCACCCCGAGGAGGAGCAAGTATGAGTTTGTGGAGTGTGATAACGCCACTATGCTCCGACGTGGGGGTCTTCCGCTGTTTATAGGGCCGTGCGGAGTGTGATTGATAGTCGTGCGTGCCGCGCGGAGCGCTATTGCAACGCTTACGTATCAGTGCGGAAGTATAAACAACGGAAGATCGCCACAGAATTGCATAGACCCAAGTAGGTATCACTACCGCTCGTAGATGCAATTCTTCGCGATGACGTATTAATATTGTTTATTACTCCACCGGAATTTACGACTGAGCCAGTTTAAGGAGTATAGTGACAACGCCACAGCCACACACACCTACTGGTCTCTCTGAAAACTCTCTGAAACCCCTTCAAGCGCCATTGCACTCGCTTAGTACTCTGCGAGGACTATACCCGTAATGGGTGATACGACAATCTTGCCACTCGAAACGTCGATGTGACCTATGCCCTGCTCAACGACGTACTCGCCATCGCATATCCACTTATAGGTAGTTGCAGGAATCTCGAACTCTACAGCCTCGCGCGAGCCGTTCATCAGCACCACGATACTCTTAGCCGTATCTATACCCCCGAGGTTGTGGAGGCAAAAGCCTATGGCCGCCTCGTTGTCGTTCTCGATGAAGCTCAGGTGCTCACGTACGGCCTCAGCATCGCCCAGCGAGAAGGCGGCGTGGGCCTTACGCATAGCGATAAGTCCCTTGTGGAACTCAACAAGCTCCGAGTACTGGCTCTTGAGCGCCCAATCTATGGCGTTGTACTTGTCGGGAAGGTTATAGGTATTCTTCTCTCCGAGCTTCGAGCGATACATCTCCTCGCCACAGAAGATAAAGGGTGTGCCCTGCGACACAAATACGCCCATCTGAGCCAAGCGCACCATCTGCAGGCGCTCGCTCTCCGAGGCATCGGGAGAGAGGTGCTCGAGGCGATCGCGTAGATTGTGGTCGTCGTGGCAGGTGACGTAGCTTATGTGCTGACGTGGCGACTGACACCACGCCGCCTCGCTGTGCTCTACCTCGGGATGTTCAACGCCACCAGCGATACCAAACTTAAGTGCCTCCTTGTTGCCCGCCACGCCGTGGACAAAGCCTCCTGCCGAGAGGTCGAGCGTGCCACGTAGCGCGTTGCGTATGTCGTCCGAGAATGCTCCGATGCCAGGCATACGGTATGTGTAGCGCTTGAATGCCAATTTCTCCTCGTCGTAGAGAGGTGCCTCTGCTGCCCAACCCTCGCCATAGAGCAGCACGTCGGGGTTGAGAGCCTCGAGGCGAGTGCGTATGAGGTTCATAGTCTCAATGTCGTGTATGGCCATAAGGTCGAAACGGAAACCGTCGATGTGGTACTCCTTGACCCAATACTCAAGCGACTCGACCATATACTTGCGCATCATAGGCTTCTCGCTGGCAGTCTCGTTGCCACAGCCCGAGCCATTGGCCAGTGTGCCATCCTCGCGCATACGGTAGAAATAGCCTGGCACCGTAAGCTCGAAGCCACAGTTCTCCACCGACGTGGTGTGGTTGTAGACCACGTCGAGCACCACGGCAAGGCCGGCGTCGTGCAGAGCCTTGACTAAGGTCTTAAACTCACGGATGCGCGTCTCGGGCGTTGCGGGGTCTGTCGAGTATGTTCCCTCGGGGGTGTTGTAGTTCTTAGGCTCGTAGCCCCAGTTGTACTGGTCTGTAGGTTGCGACTCATCTATCGAGCCAAAATCTGCTGTGGGCAGAAGGTGTACGTGAGTGACGCCGAGCTCTACGAGGTGGTCGATACCTGTTGCCAGGCCCTCGAGCGAGCGTGTGCCGCGCTCGGCCAGACCTAAGTACTTGCCCGGATGGTGGCTTCCTGCTGAGGCGTGTGCCGTCATATCGCGGTAGTGGAGCTCATAGATTACGGTATTGCGAGGCTCTACATCTAAGACGCTATCTTCGCTCCACCCCTCGGGGTCGGTATCGCGCATATCGATGATTGCTCCGCGGTTGCCATTCACATCGAGCGCGCGTGCGAAGATGCCAGCCGTCTCGCGCAGCTCCTTACCCTCGATAGTCACCTGGAAGGTGTAGTAGAGGCCCTTGTTGTCGCCCTCGATGGTCGTGCGCCAGAATCCCTGCTCGGCGCGCACCATCTCCTGTTCGCAGACTATGTCGTTTTGGTCGTATAGGCGCACTACCACGCGCTCGGCGTCGGGCGACCATAGCTCAAACGAGGTAGCCGCAGGCGTGTATGCCATCTCGCAAAAGGGTGCTGTGGGGATGTTATCGCCCTCATCGGCCCTCTCAGTGGCACAGGCGATTGAGGCTACGGCAGCCACAATGGCGGCGCAGCACGTTGCAAGTTTACTAAGTCTCATAATTGTATTGTGTTTGGTTATTAGCGTTGTTGCTATATCATACGCAAAATTAGCGCTTTTTTCCGTAACTTGCAACTTTGCGCCACCCGCGTCAGGGCTATTACTGCGCTACCACCCTCCGTGCCTATAAGGTTGGGGTATCATCACCGAGAAGCGAGAGAGTGGACTACAGAGACAGCAAGGGCTACCCACCATATGCGATGAGTAGCCCTCGAAGCTATACTTATATTAATAATAGTGCCTACTGAGCATCAACAACACCGAGCTCCTTCTTGACATCGGCTGTGATATCTGTCAGAGCTGCTGGGTCGAAGTAAGCCAATCCTGCCGAGCCTGGCTGATCGCCTGCTGTGCTGAACACTGCGACGTAACCGCCAGCCGAAGCAACCTTCTTAACAGCCTCGTTAGCCTTGTCGTAGATAGGCGTCATAACCTCAGCCTCCTTCTTCTGCATATCCTGCTGCGCTATCTGCTGGAAGTCCTGGAAGCGCTGCTGAAGCTCGGTAAGCTCGCGCTCCTTGAGCTGGCGAACAGAGTCGTTATAGGTAGAGACGTTCTTCTCGTAGTCGGCATAGAGTGTATTGAACTCCACCTGAATCTGCTCGAGCTGGTCCTGGAGGTCCTTACCATAGGTCTCGAGGTTGGTCTGCGCCTCCTTAAACTCGGGCATATTAGTAACTACGGCGGCCAAGTCAACGCGGCCAAACTTCTGTGCAAATGCCGATGATGCAGAGAGTACAAGCACCATAGCAAGGGTCAGTTTCAATAAATTCTTCATCTGAAAATCTTATAAATTATTCTAATTAGTCTTATTATCTACGTCAGCATCGAGCACTACTTCAGGCTCTCGATTATGCGGTCCGTGAAGTTCACCTTCTCCGAATAGTAAAGCACTGTAGGATTGGCCGAGATGTCGATGATAAGGTCGTAGCCATACTGCTTAGCGAAGCTCTCCAACGCATCGAATACTCTCTTCTGGATAGGCTGAATAAGCTCCATACGCCTCTTCATAAGCTCTCCGTCGGTACCAAACAACGACTCCTGATACTTCACAGCCTCGGCCTCCTGGTCGAGAATCTGCTGCTCACGCTGCTGACGCTGCGCCTCCGAGAGTGCCGCACGCTGCTGCATATAGTTGTTGTAGAGGTTCTCAACGTCCGAGAACTTAGCATCTACCTTTTTCTGATAGTCGGCCGAGAGGGTCTCAATCTGCTCTAAGGCGTTGTTATAGTCAGCGATAGACTTAAATACCTTCTCGCTATCAACGACCATATAGTTCTGCGCCGATGCCACACCTGCGGTGAACACCATAGCCAAGATCGCAAAAATTACTCTTTTCATAGCTGTCATATGTTTGTTCGTTATACAAATATACAAAATTATTTCAAATATACTGCCAATAGCCTTTAGAATTGCTGACCCATAACGAAATGGAACTGCGAGCCGCTCGGCTTTGTTGAGCCGTAAGGGGCATCGAAGCCGTAACCCCAGTCGATGCCGAGCATACCGACAACGGGGAGGAAGAGGCGCACGCCGACACCTGCCGAACGCTTAATCTTAAATGGCGAGAACTCCTTCCACGAGTTAAAGCCGTTACCACCCTCGAGGAATCCGAGCACGTAGATCGACGAGTTAGGCTTAAGTATCACGGGGTAACGAAGCTCGACAGTGTACTTGTTGTATGCCACAGAGTAGTAGTCCGAGGGATCGAGAGCACCATCCTCGTAACCGCGCAGAGCGATGATGTCGACACCATAGATGTTATATCCTGTCATACCGTCGCCACCTATCTCGAAACGCTCAAACGGCGAAACCTTATTCTTGTTGTAGTGGCCCAGGTAACCCATCTCGGCACCGAGCATAAGCACTAAGTTCTGGTTCGGGGTGAGAGGGAAGTACCAGCGACCCTTGAGTAACCACTTATGGAACTCAATCCAGCGATAGCGATCCTGATCGGATAGCTGCTTCGAGGCGTAGTTCTTGCCATCCCACAACGAGAATGGTGGCGTAGCCTGCACCGAGAGCGAGAAGTCTGAGCCCGAGCGCGAGAAGAATGGTGCATCGACAGACGAGCGCTGCAGGACTAACTTCAGCGACAGCGTGTTAGCGTTACCATCGCTTAGGATGAACGAATCCCAGCCACGTAGGCCATAACGCTGGTAACCAAGCTCGCCATAGAACGTAAAGTATGGATCGGGCCACTGCAGACGCTTACCGAGACCGAGGAAGAGACCCATCGAGCGGTAGTACATCGTGGCGTTCTGCCATACGTAGTATGCGTTGTTCTGCTCCGAGATATAACCCGAGAGCGTAAACGAGTTTGGTCGTCGGCCTCCTAACCAGGGGTCTGTAAAGCTCAGCGACAGAGCCTTGTAGTATGTACCGTTTGTCTGTCCCGATATCGATAGTTTCTGGTTCTGTCCCGAGGGGTATGGCCTCCACGCACCGCGCTTGAAGAAGTTGCGCATCGAGAGGTTATTGAGTGTTACGCCTATGCTACCGACAAACGTACCTGAGCCCCAACCACCAGCGATATTAAACTGATCCGACGCCTTCTCCTGCAGTGGCCAGTTGATGTTTACAAGCTCGTCCGATACGGGCTGAATGTCGGGGATTATAGCCTGCTCGTCGAAGTGGCCCATACCCATAAGCGTACGCATAGTCTGCATCAGCAGCGCTCGGTTGTAGAGGTCGCCAGGGCGCACATATAGCTCGCGGCGAATAACCTCATCGTCGACACGTATATTACCCGAGATACCAACGTCGTTAATGGTAAACGGCTTACCCTCGAAGATACGAATCTCAAGGTCGAGAGAATCGGGGCCCACGACAATCTCCGCAGGCTCGATCTGCGACATCAGGTAGCCATTATTGTTGTATAGCGACGAGATAGACATCTCCTCGGGGTTCATCTCCTTGCCGATACCGAGGCGCTTATGCATCGACTTCTTGTCGTAGACATCGCCCGGTTGCACCCCGAACATTGTCGAGAGCTGCTCGGTAGAGTATACCGAGTTACCCACCCAGTTGATATTGCGGATATAGTACTTGTTGCCCTCCGACACGGTGATATCTACGCCTAAGGTCTCGTCGTCGATAAAGTACACCGAGTCACGCAGGATGGTGGCGTTGCGATAGCCTCGGGCGTTGTAGAAATCCAAGAGCAACTCCTTATCTGCCTCGTAGTCCTCCTTAATGAGCTTGCGATTCTGGAAGAAGAGGATGCTCTTCTGGTGCGTCTTCTTAAAGGTGCGACGCAGACGCTTATCGTCGAAGGCTTCGTTACCCTCGAAGTTGATTGCCCCTACCCTCACCTTAGGGCCTCGGTCGATGTCGAAGGTGACGTTTACGCACTGCTCATACGTAGTATCGTTTGTTATGCGAACATCTACCTCGCAGGTGCGGAAGCCCTTCTCGGCGTAGTGCTCCTTGAGTAGCTTGACATTCTTGTCGATGACATAGTCCGACAATTCGGTGTTACGGCGCAACTTGAGCACCTCCTCCATCAATTCCTTCTTCTTCGACTTCGACACACCCTCGATATCCCATCGTAGTATTCGTGCGCGCTCCTTGAGGAAGACCTCCAAGTCGAGCGAGTCGCCCTCGATGGTCGCACCTATCTGTATGTCCGAGAAGTATCGTGGTGCCCAGAGACGCTGCATAGCGTTTGAAATAAACTTGCTGGGCAGGTATATCGAGTCGCCCTCCTCCAAGCCTGCCGAGGCCTTGAGGATGCTATGGTTTAGGTACTTAACACCGTGCAGGTTAATCTTGCGGATGTAGTATAACTTACCATCGCCCTCCGTAAGCACCGGAGCCGTAAGGTCGAAGTCTACGGTATCTGCAATCTCGTTATTTGCGGCATCGCCTATGGTATAACGCGACGATGCTACTTGCGCCCGTAAGTCGGTGGCAGCAAATAGCAACATAGTTATAGCAATAAAGAGTATCTTCGTATATTTCATCTCTCTTAACATTCATCGTTGACTAATCCGTAGCGACGCTCGCGACCTGCGTATGCCTCCAACGCCTTGTCGAATGCCTCCTCGTCGAAGTCGGGCCACAGCACCTCGGGGAAGTACATCTCGGCATAGGAGGCCTGCCAAAGCAGGAAATTGCTTAGGCGACACTCGCCACTGGTACGGATTATTAGGTCGGGGTCGGGCATCTCGGAGGTCATAAGCGCCGATGCGAACAGCTGCTCATCTATATCCTCGGCCTGCATACGCCCCTCGGCCACCTGCTGTGCCAGGCTCTGCGCGGCGAGGAGTATCTCGCGGCGCGACGAGTAGTTAAAGGCCAACACTAATGTCAGCCTATCGCCTGAGGCTGTAGTTGCCTCGATGCGCTCGATCATCTCGAGCACCGACGCGGAGAATCGCGTGCGCTCGCCGAGGATCTTGACCCTCACACCCTGCTCAGCCAGCGCAGCTCCCTCGCCCACAACCGTGCGACAGAAGAGCTCCATAATGGCCTCAACCTCGGCAGCAGGACGTCCCCAGTTCTCAGTCGAGAAGGCATAGAGCGTCAACCACTTCACGCCATTGCGCACAGCGGCACGCACCGCGCTACGCACCGACTCAACGCCTGCGAGGTGACCCTCGTAACGCTCCTTGCCGCGCTGCTTAGCCCAGCGACCATTGCCATCCATTATTATGGCTACGTGTGTTGGTATAGCTCTATTCTCTGTCATAACGCCTCTACTTCGGGGTGTAAAATCTTGCAAATGTAAGCATTTAAATCTACAAAACACAATAGTGTGGCCACAATTTTTCTCACGTGCGTGGCGCACGCAAGGCTAAATCGCTAACAACCAGCAATATATCTCAACGCATACTGAACGCCTCTACCACAACGCTTAGCGGTTATCTACGCCCCACATCATCTTCTCTCTTAACGTGTCGTAGAAGGTATTATTATGTGGCGTAGCCAAAATCAGCGGCTCTTCGGCACGCTCGATTCTTATCGTAGCACCATCTTTGATGCGATACGTACGGTTATCGGCCGAGAGGAGCACGTCGCTGCCACGCGACACGAGGCGCAGCGTGATGGTTATGTTGTTGGGTACGACCACAGGGCGCATAGTAAGGTTGTGAGGCGCCAGTGGTGAGAGTATCAAGCAGTTGCACATAGGGTCTACGACTGGACCTCCAGCACTTAGCGAGTAGGCCGTCGAGCCTGTTGGCGTCGACACAACGAGGCCGTCACCGTGGTATGTCGCAATGCAGTTATCATCGACATAGGTCTCGACCGATATCATCGTAGCGCCACCGCGATGCACCGCCACCTCGTTAAGCGCCAAGGGGCTCTCCCGGCAATCTACATCGCCCGATATGCGCAACATATCGCGGCGCTGGTAGCTGATATTACCTCGTGCAATGCGCTCCAGCAGCTCGGCTATACCGTTGCCATTATCTGCTGTGAGGTATCCTAAGCGGCCACAGTTGATGCCCACCACAGGGACACTGCTCGAGGGCAGCAGCTGCACCGCCTCGAGGAGCGTGCCATCGCCGCCATAGGCCACCATCACGTCGTTATCGCTTGCCGAGGGGCGCTCACGATACACTCTTTCGGGGCGGACACGTACGTGAGTAAGTTGCTCTACGACCGCAGCAAAATCCTCGTTTATAGAGTAGTCTACGCCCAATTTTTCGATAGTCTGGAACATCTCGACTATCTGTTCTGTGCGATGGTTTACCTGCTTACGCGAAAAAAGTATTATGTTCATTGCTTCAGAATGAAAAAAAATCGTAACTTTGCTTTCGCAAATATATGTAAAATTCTCGATATTATAGGTCGATTCAACAAAAATAGAGCTTATTGATTTATAGTATTTTCGAGGAAAGAGATGAAAATTATGACAAAACTAAGTGTAAACATCAATAAGATTGCCGTGGTGCGCAACTCGCGCGGTGGCAACATTCCAAACCTACTCAAGGCAGCACTCGACATCGAGCGCTTCGGTGCCGATGGTATCACCGTACACCCCCGCCCCGATGCTCGACACATACGCTACTCCGACGTACGCGAACTCAAGGCCAATATCGCCACCGAGCTCAACGTTGAGGGTAACCCCATCGAGAGCTTCTGCCAGCTGGTCGAGGAGGTGCGCCCTGCACAGGTGACCTTAGTGCCCGATGCCGAGGATGCCATCACCTCGTCGGCAGGCTGGGACACCATCAAACACCGCGACTTCTTGCGCTCTATGGCCGACCGTTTTCACAAGGCGGGCATACGCGTATCTATCTTCGTTGACCCCGTTGTCGAGCAGGTTGCGGCGGCTAAGGAGTGTGGCGCCGACCGCGTAGAGCTATATACCGAGGCCTACGCTGCAGGCTACGCCGCTAACCGCGAGGAGGCCATAGCCCCCTACGTCGCTGCTGCCGAGGAGGCTCGCCGCGTGGGTCTGGGTCTCAACGCTGGCCACGACCTCAACACCGAGAACCTACAATACTTCATCGAGCGCATACCCTGGGTCGACGAGGTATCTATAGGCCACGCCCTTATCAGCGACGCCCTCTACTGGGGTTTAGAGAACACCGTGGAGATATACCAGCGATGCATCCGTCGCGCCAAGAATAGAGAATAAGACTTAATAGCCGATGCCACTTAAGAATCCGATTTTCAAACATATAACGAGCGTCGTCGACAGTATGGGCCTCGAGGCCTATGTTGTCGGTGGCTACGTTCGTGACTACTACTTGCATCGCCCCTCGTCGGACATCGACGTGGTGGTGGTAGGTAGCGGCGTGGCCGTAGCCGAAGAGCTGGCCAAGCGCTTAGGCGCTAAGGTCACCATATACAAGACCTATGGCACGGCGATGCTCCGTTGGCACGATACCGAGGTAGAGTTCGTTGGCGCACGCCGCGAGAGCTACTCGCCGCAGTCGCGCAATCCACTTGTCGAGCCAGGCACATTGGAGGATGACCAGCGCCGCAGAGACTTCACAATCAACGCTATGGCGTGGTCGGTTAATGGCCACAACTTCGGCCAGTTAGTCGATCCCTTTGGAGGTATGTACGACCTCGAGGATTGCATCATACGCACCCCCTGCGAGCCCGATAAAACCTTCTCGGACGACCCTCTGAGAATGATGCGTGCCGTGCGATTTGCCTCGCAGCTCGGCTTCGATATCGACGACGAGACCTTCGACGGCATATGTCGCCAGGCCGACCGCATAAAGATAATCACCAAGGAGCGTATCAACGTCGAGCTCAACAAGATTATGGCCTCTCCAGCGCCATCTATTGGCCTTACGCTTATGCGCACCTCGGGACTACTCAAGCACGTACTCCCCGAGCTTGACCGTATGGCAGGCATCGAGCGTCGCGGCAAGCACGCCCATAAGGATAACTTCGAGCACACTATGAAGGTGCTCGACAACCTCGCCAAGCGCTCCGACGACTTGTGGCTTCGCTGGGCAGCCCTGCTCCACGACATTGGTAAGCCCTCGACCAAGGAGTATGACCCTCGCAACGGGTGGACCTTCCACCAGCACGAGGCCGTTGGCTCGAAGTTAGTGCCGCAGATTTTCCGACGCCTGAAGTTGCCACTAAACGAGCCTATGCGCTTCGTTCAGAAGATGGTATTTCTACATATGCGCCCCATTGTTCTCTCCGAGGATTTGGTTACCGACTCTGCCGTACGCCGCCTACTCTTCGAGGCTGGCGACGATGTCGACAAGCTGATGACCCTCTGCGAGGCCGACATCACCTCGGGCAACGACAACAAGGTGCGACTCTTTCTCCGCAACTTCGAGCTTGTGAGGGAGAAGATGCGCGACCTCGAGGAGCGCGACCGCATACGCAACTTCCAACCCCCGATTACGGGCGACCTGATTATGAAGACCTACAACCTTAGGCCTTCGAGCGTCATAGGCGAGATTAAGGAGATTATTAAAAATGCCATACTCGATGGCGTAATCCCCAACGACTACGACGCCGCCTATAAGCTTATGGAAGAGGAGGCTGCAAAGCGAGGCATCACACGCCCCGAGAGCGCGGATAATCAGTAAAATAACCGAGTAGCGATGATGTGGGGAGGCATAGCCCTATTGGCACTTTATACGGGAGGTAACGTCTATCTCTTTGTGCGTCTGTGGCAATCTATCGCGCCGCTACCCGTGTGGCTACGCGTGGTCATTGCTGTGCTCTTTTGGTTTGCCGCCGCGGCTATGTTTCTGAGCTTCGAGATACGCAATAGCGGACTACCAGAGAGCTTCATACGCTCAATCTTCTGGGTGGGCACTACGTGGCTGGTATTTCTGCTCTATATGGTCTTAGCTACGGCCACGATGGACCTCGTGCGGCTATTTATCCCCACGCTCCACAACGGATTTTGGTATGCGCTCTTAGCCACCACCATAGTACTCATCTACGGCAATATAAACTACCGTCATCCGCGCGTTGAGCACGTCACTATCGATAGCGAGAAGTTGCCTGCGGGCGACAGCTACCGCATCGTATTGGCCAGCGACATACACCTCGGCTACGGGACTACACGTAGCGACCTGAGCCGCTATGTCGATATGATAAACCGCGAGCAAGGCGATGTAGTGCTTATCGCAGGCGACCTTATCGATAACTCCGTGCGCCCCGTCGCCACGGAGGATATGTGCCGCGAGTTTGAACGCATCGAGGCCACCGATGGCATCTACTTAGCCCCAGGCAACCACGAGTATATCAGCAATATAGACTCCATTGCGCAGTACCTACGCACAACGCCCGTACGTCTTGTTCGCGATAGCGTTGTGCGCCTCGGCAACAACATTACGCTTATCGCTCGCGACGACCGCAGCAACCGCCACCGCCGAAGCCTCAAGGAGCTAAGTAGCGAGGCTGGAGAGCAACCTCTAATAGTAGTTCTCGACCACCAGCCATACGACATAGCCGCCAGCGACAGCTTAGGCCTCGACCTCCATCTCTCGGGTCATACTCACCGAGGCCAGGTGTGGCCACTGAGCTGGCTCACCGACGCGCTCTACGACCAGAGCCACGGCTACCGCCAGTGGAGTCACACCCACGCTGTGGTATCAAGCGGTCTCTCGCTCTGGGGGCCTCCCTTCCGCATAGGTACACGCAGCGACCTATACGTCATAGATATACGCGGCAACAGCGCCGAATAACCTCACTAATGCTCAGTCACATAGACGTGATATTTAGCCACGTTTATGACTTTTATACGCAAAAGATGTTGATATTTCAAAAAATATCACTATCTTTATCGCTGATTATTCGCGATTGTATATGAGCATAGGACGTGTCGGACATATGGGAGCAGTAGCCGTGGCTGCGGTGGCGGTTGTCACCCTCATCTTCGAGGCGTGGATAGGGCCGTTTCCCGTCGAGCTATTTCGCTTTCCGCTAAACGTTCTCACTATGGCGCTATGGCTCTTAGCGCTCGGCTACCTATACCGCAATCGCACTACATCTACGACAGCACAACTACTCCTAAGTCGCGAGGCTACATATCTGAGTCTCTTTATTTTAGCCACCACAGGCATCGCCTTAGGCTTAGAGCTTAGGCCATCGACCGACGCCTGGCCCGTAGTCATCGGTCTGCTCTTCGTGCTGAGCCACACCGTACTGGTAGTCTTGCGCGGCTGGCGCAACAGCAACGGCATACGCTGGCGCTTTACCATCACACACCTCGGACTACTCTTGGCCTTAGGCGCAGGATTTTGGGGTGCTCCCGACCGCGAGCAGCTACGCGTGGCCGCCACGTCGGAGCCTACCAACGAGGCATTCACTATGTCGGGCGTATTGAAAACTCTACCCTACGACATCGCGCTTGCCGATTCGCGAATCGAACTCTCGGCAACGGGCTCGCCTATGCTCTACGAGGCGACGATAAGGGTCGAAGGGCAGAATCACACGCTGCGCGTAAACCACCCCTACGACCGCACCATTGTGGAGAAGATATACCTCATAAGTTTCGGCACGACAACCACAGGCGAGCGATACGCCATTATCGAGATTGTCCGCGAGCCCTGGCAGTGGATTACGGCCTCGGGCATCGTGATGCTTATCGCAGGTGCGGTGCTGCTCTTTGCGCGCGGCCCACGTCGAAAATACAACGATGATAATCAATAAATTAAGCAATAGAACGCAGAGCATATGATGGCAGGATGGAACATATTTCCTATGATGGCAGCCGTGGTGGTACTACTCTCGGCCTCGGGAGCTGTCGTGGCGTTGCGATGCAAGGAGCGTAGCGGCGTAGCGATACTACTCTCGGCTCTCGGCATAGCTACTATGGCGACCTTTATCGCGCTGCTATGGCTAAGCCTTGAGCGTCCACCTCTGCGCACTATGGGCGAGACGCGATTGTGGTACTCCTTCTTCCTGCTTATCGCAGGTCTTATAACCTATGCTCGCTGGCGCTACACGTGGATTATGAGCTTCTCGACACTGCTGGCCACCGTATTCATCATCATCAACATCGCGCGGCCCGAGATTCACGACCAGACGCTTATGCCGGCGCTACAGAGCGTATGGTTCGTGCCCCACGTCGCGATATATATGTTCTCCTACGCGCTACTCGGGTGTGCCACACTCTTAGCCGTCGTAGCCCTTGTGCGACCAGCGTTGCAGCTCGACCACGCCATCGAGCGACTTCTTTACGGCGGTCTGGCATTCCTCACTATCGGTATGCTCACAGGGGCACTATGGGCAAAGGATGCGTGGGGTGCATACTGGAGCTGGGATGCTAAGGAGGCGTGGGCCGTAGCCACGTGGAGCTTATACCTACTTGCGCTACACGCCTCACCAAGCATAATGGCATATCGTCGCAAGGTGCTCTACTACGGCGTTATAATCGCAGGTTTTCTGGCGCTACAGATGTGCTGGTATGGCGTTAACTACCTACCCTCGGCAGCCGAGAGCGCACATACGTACAATAGAGAGTAACAATATAGAATAGAGTAAATACTAACCAAAAAAAGAGAGCTATGAAAAAAGTAAAGACTTGTAGGATTCTACTAACGGCACTATTGCTGCTCGTTGTTGTAGGCATCGTGGTCTATCGTTTGATGCTTAGCACACCCAGCGAGGAGCTTAGCCCCAAAGCTCGCGTAGCTGCTATCCTCGAGGAGGGAGGCTGCCTAAGTTGCCACACGGCAAATGCCGAGTTGCCCTTCTACGCCGATTTCCCACTTGCTGGCGACCTTATTAAGGCCGACATCGAGGAGGGATATCGCGCCTTCGACATCGCACCTCTTATGGAGGCGCTCAGTGGCGAGACACTACCTAACCCCGTAGACGTTGCTAAGGTTGAGCGCGTGGCGTTAGACAAGAGTATGCCCGAGGCTAAGTACTACCTTATGCACTGGGGTAGCCAGATGACCGACGCTAAGGCCGACATCATCGCCGCTTGGGCTCGCGACTACCGCACCGACTACTACAACGATGGACTCACGGGCGAGCGCGCTGGCGAGCCTATCCGCCCTATCGTACCAGCTACGGATATCGACGAGCATAAGGCACTCCTCGGCTTCAAACTATACCACGACACACGTCTCTCGGTCGACAACACCATCTCGTGTGCCTCGTGTCACGGTCTGGAGACTGGCGGTGTCGACAATCACCAGTACTCTGACGGCGTCGAGGGCCGTATGGGTGGCGTAAATGCCCCTACGGTCTACAATGCTGTCTACAACTTTGTGCAGTTCTGGGATGGCCGCGCAAGGACGCTTGCCGAGCAGGCTGCAGGACCTCCACTCAACCCTGTGGAGATGGCCTCTACGTCGTTTGACGAGATTATAGGCAAGCTCTCGGCCGACGAGCTCTACGTTGCAACCTTCGCATCGCTCTACCCCGAGGAGGGTATCACCGAGGCGAGCATCACCAACGCTATCGAGGAGTTCGAGCGCACGCTCACTACGCCTAACTCGCAGTTCGACAAGTGGCTTCGTGGCGACGACACAGCCCTCACGGCTCAGGAGCTTCGCGGCTACGAGCTCTTCAAGGCTAATAGCTGTGCTACGTGCCACGTGGGCGCAAACCTCGGTGGCGAGACCTACGAGCTTATGGGTCTCCGCCGTCACTACTTCGAGGAGCGCGGCTTAGAGCTTACCGAGGAGGATAACGGCCGCTTCAAGCAGACTCAGGATGAGCGCGACCGCCACCGCTTCAAGGTTCCTGGCTTGCGTAATATCGAGCTTACGTGGCCCTACTACCACGATGGCACGCGTCTGACTATGGACGAGGCTGTTCGCGATATGGCACTCTACCAGTGCGACACGGAGCTTAGCGATGCCGAGGTTACGGACATCGTAGCCTTCCTACGCACGCTCACTGGCGAGTACCAGGGCAAGAAGCTCAGCAACGTCAACGAGTATGGCGTAGTCTTCCACCACGACGATGATGACCACCACCATCATCACCACGACCACGATGGTGAGCACCACCACGACCACGAGTAACCCTCGGATATACTAATAGAGAATCCGTTGCAGCGCGAAACTGCAACGGATTCTTTATTTGCGAGTAAAGTCTGTGGGGGGGGGTGAGTTTCTATGGGTTAAGGTGGGTTTAAATGGGTTTAAATGGGTTTAAATGAGTTACTATAACTGTGAGGTTTACTCGCTAACCTTCATACATAGTAACCTATATTAACTCATAATAACTCATATTAACCCATAGTAACCTATATCAACCTATTGCAATCCGTTTACCCAGCCACCTAACTCTTCGAGCCCAAGACACCCTTGAGGCTCTTGGCCCACGTGCCCTGTGCGCGCATAACCTGCTCGACGATATCGCGGACAGCACCGCGACCACCCTCATACTCCGAGACATAGCGAGAAGCCTCAACGACCTCCATAGCTGCATCCGAGGGGCAAACAGGGATGCCCACACAGCGCATACACTCCAAGTCGGGGATATCGTCGCCCATATATATAACCTCCTCGGCATCGAGTCCGTTACTCTCGATAAACTCCTTCAAGGCGGCCACCTTATCCATACAATCGAGATACATAGCCGTAACGCCTAACATCCGTAGACGGTGCTCGAGCATACGTCCCCTGCCGCCCGAGATTATACATATCTTGATGCCCTCGCGCAAGGCTGAGGCCATAGCGTAGCCATCCTTAGCGTAGTAGCGACGGATAAAGTCGCCATCGGGCGTAGGTATAATGCCGCCATCGGTCATAACGCCGTCGACATCCAAAACTATAGCCTTAACACGTGCTATATCTTCTTTGAAGTTTCCCATATACTCTCTGTTATATATTTATATATTCTCTGTTTTAGTTCATCATCCGCAAGCATAGCCTCGTGTGCTGCGGTGACAACACAATCACCACGCACGGCAGGGCCTGTCTGCACGCTCTCTGGATCGTCGACAGCTATGGCCTTGGCTGCCGTCTCGGCGATGAGAGGCTTCAAAATGTCGAACGAGAGACCCTCGCGCTCGACGATATCTGCTCCCAAGCCATACAAATGGTTGGGGAAGTTGTTGACAAAGACACCTGCGAGGTGTATCACTCTGCGGCGGCGCGAATCGGCATACTCCACGCGCGTAGATATCCTGCGAGCAAGCGACATAAGCCTCTCGCGCGTAGCCTCGCAATCGGCCTCCACGAAGATAGGCACCTCGTCGAGCGAGACGATACGCCCCGAGCTAAAGCTCTGCAGCGGATAGAAGATACCCCGTCCTCCGCGATGCGACTTCAGGGCATCGAGAGGTATGCTACCTGCCGTATGCACCACGATGGCCGTATCGGAGAGCTTAAGCGACTCGGCTACAGAGGTCACCGCGCGGTCACTCACAGCGATGATATATATATCGGCCTCGGCGATATGCTCAGGGTCGGCAACCCAGCTACAGCCACCCAACTTAGCAACGGCCATACCGCGCTCCCTATTGCGCGAGCAGAGCTGCAGAAGCCGAACGCCCGAGATGCGCCCCATAGACCTGGCAAAGGCCTCGGCAACATTTCCCGAGCCGATGATGACAACCCGAACGCTATCGCTATCTGCCTCGCTACCCCTGATGCGCCACCTATCGATGCGCTCGTAGCGGTGGCGGTGTTGCATTACGGCACATAGCTCGCAACCCACAAGGATGATATTCCACGATACCTGTAGCCACACGATAAAGAGTGGCACGGCCGCCAAGCTACCATAGATGACGTTGTAAGAGGTCATCATCTGCTGGAAATAGACGTAGCCCCACATCCATAGCGACAGTCCCAAGCCCGAGAAGAGACCAGCATATAGGGCGTTGCTCCACCTGACGCGCGTATATGGCAAGTACTTATATACAAGCATCATAGCCATAGCGACGAGCACCAGCGACAGCACATTGCCTGCCACGCCACTAAGTCCCTCACCCAGGCCTGCCATAGCGAGCAGGTCGTAGGCAAACGACATAGCCGCAAGGAGCATCGTAGGCACAAAGAGCGCAACGATAATATATGCCGTATAGCGATGCAGAAAGCCGCGCGACTCGGAGATATCCCACACCCTATTGAACGAGGCCTCGGCAGTGCGGAAGAGCGTAAATATCGCAAACATAAGTGTCGCGATACCTACAACGGCCAGAAAACCCGGGGCAACATTCGCAGCGGCACTGCGAGCCACCTCGAGGAGGTTATCCAAGACGATATACCACTCCTTAGGGGCTGCATCGTAGAGTAGCGTAACACCCTTCTCGATGATGCCCAGCTGGCCCAAGACTATAAGCACCAACGCCAAGATGGGCACTAATGCAAAGAGCGTGTAGAGCGTCAGCGCAGCACTATCGACCATAGTGCGGTGTGCGTTGACACCTCGCAGAGTGTAGTATAGCAACCTATAACCGCGCCGCAGAGGACTTATCTCGGCAGCGTCGACACGCAGAAGTGTGTGGTGTATAAGATGCTCTATACGACGAAATATCTTCATAATATATTTCACTTGCAAACAGTTATTGAGGTAAGCGTTTATTGCAAAAGGTGATTGTTGCTACACTTCGAGCGTTACAACCCAGTTTTCGCGCTCTATGGTCGTGATGGCTATGCACCTATCTGCTCCAGCGCGTGCACCTATGGCCCTGCGCACAGCATCTACCGAGAGTGGCGTGTCGCGCTTAAGGATGTCGACACCCTGCCCCTTAAGTTCGCGTTTAAGCTCCTTGGGGCGGTAGCGCTCGACCTTTGCAATGGGCAGCACCCTCGCAGGGATATCCTTCGGAGGAGCATCCGTAGCAAAGCCGTAGCCGTTGTTACTCCACAGCGAGGCATACTCGCCAAGAGCGGCGACCACAAGGCGCGACTTCTGAAGCGCCACGTCGGGGACGATGAGGTAGCGCCACCCCTCGGGCGTAAACCTCCGCACCTCGGGCTCTCGATTCATCGCCTCGGGATTAAAGAGCCACTCGCCCACGCCCACGATAGCAACGCGCACAGCGCCCTGCTCACTACCTGTATATACGTTCAACTCTTTACACTCGCCAGCCAGCGACACAACCTCGACCTCGGCATCGGGGAAGAGCCTCAGCGCCTCGTCGACGTCGAAGAGTGGCGAGAGTTTCAAGGCCACGCGCTCAGCAATAGCCTCCAAGCGCGGCATCATAGCCATAACATTTGGCGAGCAATCCTCCATACGCACCAACTTACGCCCCTCGGCCGAGCGGCGGTCGGGGTCGAGAAATACCCAGTCGAAGTGCTCCGTCGTAGTGGCAACATACTCCTCAGCCGAGGTAGATACCACCTCAACGTTATCGATACCGAGGAGCGCGAGGTTGTAGCGCACAACCTCGGCCAGCACCTCGTCACGCTCAACAGCCACAACACGACGAAAACGTCGCGAGGCAGCGATAGCATCGACACCGAGGCCACAGCATAGGTCTACGAGGCTATCGCCACCGAGCTGTTTACGCTCGGCACTTTCGTAGCTCGACGACTGCTCGAAGGCACGCGGAGGGATGATGCAGCGCGCAGCATAGAGGTGCGGGAGCTTGTGGCGTGCACGCTGCAGGTACTTGACCTGCGTGGCGACAAGCTGAGCACAAGGCACACGCCTATCTAAAGCCACGGCATTGGGGTCTCGCTCGATATTTGCGTCGATAGCTCGGCGTACATCCTCGCTCTGAAGCAACTCTACCTCCTCCTTAGTCATCACTCTTCGCTTTATGTCGATACGTCTCTATGCCAACGGGCGAATACGCACCTCGGTAACGCCCTCGAGCATCTTGGCCAACGCCTCGACGTCGGTAGGCTCGTCTACCTGACCATAGTGATAGGGGTAGTATATCTTAGGTTGCAGGGCCTTGACTGCCGCCACTGCCTGCTCTGGAGTCATAGTATATGGTTGATTGACACACACAAATGCGATGTCTATATCCTTGAGTGCCGCCTGCTCCGTTGTAGGCTCTGTATCGCCAGAGATGTATATGCGCACCGCATCGCCCAACGTAACCACATAGCCACAATCTTCGCGCTCCTTAGGGTGGAACTGAAGCTGATGCTCCGAGGTGTTATATGCCGCCACCGCCTCGACACGTATGTCGGCATAAGGCTCGGCAACAGCCCCAGGGAGCATAGTGTAGCAGTCGCCCGCGAAGCCCTCGGCAGAGCTCTTATCTAAGAGGATGTGTGTCTCGGGCTGCTGCAGGTGCTCGATAGCCGCCATATCGAAGTGGTCGTAGTGTGAGTGTGTCACCAAGATGACGTCGGCCTTAGGGAGCTTGTCGTACTCGGCATTACCCATAACAGGGTCGACATATATCCTGCGGCCCTCGTACTCGATAGCTATCGAGGCGTGGGCGTAGAAGCTGAGTTTGAGGCTCTTGCCGTTGATATTTAGCTCGTCGGTGGGGTAGACAGGCGCGTCGCCGCCACCAAAAATTCTATTAAATAGTGACATCGTCTGAAAAATTATATATTGTTTATAAACTCTGTTATCGTCGTTACAAGGCCCTCGGTGAGCGGAAGCTGCGAGTTGGTATATACGCTCACCAGCTGCTCCATACGCTCTGTACTCTCGGCATCCTTAAGCACGTGGCTCATATTCTCGAAGTTACGGTGCTGACCATTACGCGCTACGGCAGCGAGCGCCGCGCCATCCTCGACCGATATCTGTATATCGCGACCTCCAGTAATTATAAGCGTAGGCTGCTCACAGCGCGCCATCGCCTCGCGAGGGTCGTACTGCATAGAGTTGTGCAAGAAGGGTTGGACAACGGGGTGAAAGAGCGATAGTAGCTCTCGAGGGATATCCTCCTCGGCAACGCTCTTACCCGCCTTGATATCGCGCAATATACGCTCCGACTGCACCATAAGGCCCATATACGAGGGCATCAGCTGTGCCGAGAGCTGTCGAAGCAGAACCTTATCCATCGGGAAGCCTGACGCACATAGCAGCACCAGGGCATCGACCTCGGCAAGACCGCGCGAGGCAACCTCCAAAGCTATAGCGCCACCCTCGCTGTGCCCAGCGATGATAACGCGCCTGTAGCCACTCTCACGCAACCAGCATACACACTGCGCGGCATCGTCGACATAGTCGTCGAAAATAAGGTTAGGCACATCGTCCGCAGCGATAGGGCTCCCTGCAATACCGCGCTTGTCGTAGCGCAGCACCGCCACACCCTCGTTAACCAGGGCATCGGAGAGCATCTTATAGCTGTAGGTGACAACGTTTAGCGACGAGTTACCATTCCTATCTGTCGGTCCCGAGCCTGCGACGATGACTACGGCAGTATCGCTCGGCTCGGCAGGCTCTGCAAGCGTGGCCGAGAGCTTACCCCAGCTACACTCGATGATAACCTCACGCTCGGCGCAGTAGCCCGACACGGCAATCATAAGCATCGCACAGAAAAGCGGCGCACCGCGTAGTATAACTGCTCTAAAATTCCACATAATAGACTTACCCTTTATATATTATTAAAGCCATAGTTAAAAGCTATAGCTACGTCAAATCGACATCCGCAAAGGCATCCTCAACCACGCCACGCAGGTGCTTACGGTCCAGATGCGTATACACCTCGGTGGTAGATATGCTCTCGTGCCCCAGCAGCTCCTGCACCTGGCGGATGTTAGCACCAGCCTCGATAAGATGCGTGGCATAGGAGTGACGCAACGTATGGGGGCTTATCTGCTTCTCGATACCTGCCAAGTTGGCCGCCTGCTTGATGATATTAAAGACCATCACACGCGTAAGTGGCGTACCTCGATTATTTAGGAAGAGCGTCCTCTCTGACGGCACCTTAGGACGGCGCAACTCCATATATAGCTGAATCTTATCGCGCGCCACCGCACCAATAGGCACTATACGCTGCTTGTCGCCCTTACCCACAATACGGATATAACCCTCGCCGAAGAAGAGGTCGCTGATACTGAGCGACACAAGCTCCGTGACACGCAGACCCGTGGAGTACAACACCTCGACAATAGCGCTATCGCGACACCCCTTAACAGTGGTCATATCGAAGGTAGCTATGAGGGCATCAATCTCCTCGACGCTCAGCACGTCGGGCAACAGACGCTCGGCCTTAGGAGCGCCGACACTCTCGGTGGGCAGCTGCTCGATCTTTTCGGTCAGGAGCAGGAAGTTGTAGAAGCTCTTGATGCCGCTAAGCCTACGTGCCTGCGAGGCGCGACTAAGGCTGGGGCGCTGCGCCATCTCGGAGGTGCCTCGCTCGAAAAGCCACGCCATAAAGCGCTCGATCATAACGGCATTAACGGCCTCGTAGCTAACTCCATAGTTGCGAAGTATATAGTGCATAAACTCCTCGAAGTCGCGCATATATGCCGCAACGGTATTCTCCGAAAGGCGCTTCTCGGTCTTTATATAGCGACTATACTCACTCTTTATTCGCTCCCACTTTTTGGTACTATCCACCATATTTTTCCACAAATCGTCTCGCCAGTGATGCAATATCACTCCTTTTTATTACTTTTGTGGTAAAGATACGAAAATTATTTTACATAATAACGAACACCGATAAAAAATATAGAGCGTGAACCACTATATCGAGATAACCATCGCCTGCGCCGACAGCGATATGGCAGAGGTGGCAATGGCCTACCTCGCCGACTACCCCTTCGATAGTTTCGACACCGAGGAGCGTGACGAGACGACACTTCTTAAAGGCTATATCCTTGAGTCCGAGTGGCTAACGTACCAGAATGAGGCGCGCAGTATCGCCGCAAAGTATGGCCATATCGTCGAGGAGCGAGTTATCGAGTCGCAGAACTGGAACGCCACGTGGGAGAGCGAGAGTTTCGAGCCTGTATATGTCGACGACACGATGCTTATACGCGCGCCCCACCACCCCACTCCGCCCGAGGGCGTTATCGACATCGTCGTAGCACCACAGATGTCCTTCGGCTCGGGACACCACCAGACTACGCGTATGATGTGCCGCCTGGTGGCGAAATATCGCTCTACGGGGCGAGTCCTCGACGTAGGATGTGGTACGGGGGTGCTCTCGATAGCGGCCATTAAGTGCGGAGCTAAGCACGTCGATGCGGTGGATATAGACCCGTGGTCTACGGAGAGCGCCACCGAGGCAGCACGACTCAACGGCATTGAGGCTCAGACAAATATACTCCTCGGCACGGTAGAGTGCGTGGCAGGAGGCAGCTACGACCTTATCCTTGCCAACATCAACCGCAACATCATCTTAGCCGATATGGATAGCTACGTGGCGATGCTCAGCGATGGCGGCAGGCTGCTTCTCAGCGGCTTCCTTGTGGCCGATATCGAGGCTATAACCTCGGCGGCTACAAAACACGGACTAAGACTCGCAGAGACCTCGGAGGACGATGGCTGGGTGGCGATGGCCTTTATAAAGAGTTAGAGTATAGGTGATTATAAATAAGACGATATAGGTATGACGATTCTTCCTTCGGTATATTACGGCACTGTGGAGTACTGGGCCGAGCTTGTGCAGGGTGGTAGCGACGTGGTCATAGACCTCGGCGAGAACTACGTGAAGCGCTCGGAGCGCAACCGCACCAAGATAATGACCTCGGGGGGCGTTATGCAGCTCTCGGTGCAGCTTGTCCAGGCCAACCGCCCACGTCAACCTATGCGCACTATGAAGATAGACTACTCGAAGCGCTGGCAGCACCAACACCTCGTGGCCATTGAGTCGGCCTACCGCTCGTCGCCCTACTACGACTACTATGGCGAGCGCTTTGCGAAGCTCTACGACCGCCACTGGGAGCGACTCGTAGATCTGAATATGGCTACGCTCGAGGAGCTGTGCTCGATATTGCGTATCGCCGTGCCACGCACCTCGGAGGAGTATATCGTCGCTACGGCCGATGATCGCGACCTACGCCCCAAGACGCGACAGTCGCACTTTGTCGCCGAGCCCTACGTTCAGGTCTTTAGCGACCGCCAGCCCTTTGCCCCGAACCTCTCGATTTTCGACTTAGTTATGTGCGAGGGTCCCAACGCCCTAAGCCTCCTTCGCCGCACCAAGCTCCGTTAGTTTGCATCATTCGGCAAGACGCCGAGACTACCTCTTTAGGCGTAGCTCGACGATGTCGCGGCTGTGGCCGAGAGAGTCGCGCGCCTCGAGGCGAGTGCGGCCGCGCAAGATGACCGAGTCGGCGCGGTAGTGACCCACGGCAATGCGGCGCACAACGGCCGTATCGCCGTTGACATAGAGCTGCGGAGTGCCATCCGAGCAGTAGATATCGACCTGCTGCAGCGTATCCTGACGAGCGCCCCAACGGCGGTTGGCAATATGTAGCGTCCTCGCCTCGCGATTCCACTTAGCACGATACAAGTAGTAGGCATCCTTACACCTCTTATGGTCGTGGCAAACGAGGCCCGAGTTATTCAGGCCGTAAGTTCTACGCGGAGAGCTATAGTCGAACATATTATCGAGCCACACGCCCCAGAAACGGCCCACAGAGTCGATAATAGCCGAGTAGACCTCGTGCATCATCGTCTGGCGGCGCTCGGGGATATACTTATCACCGCGCGTAGCACGCTCCAGCCTATCGGCCGTATGCTCCATAATGCCCTCCTCGCCATAGCAGACACCACTGCGCAGCGTGCGCCACTGCTCGCCAGCGAGCTGACGACACCACACCGCAACATCCTCCACACGACCCTTATAGAGGCCGACATCCTGTCGCAGCACGATAAGGTCGGTAACGAGGTTTATCCTGCCATCGCTATTGCTACACCCCACCGTAGGGCGCGAGCTATCAATCTCGTGAGCCAATGCATTAAGCTCCTCAACATACGAAACAATGTCGTCGCCACGCTGCCACACAAGGCTAAACAGACCCCACATAACTATCGAGGGGTGGTTATAGTTCTGATAGATAATCTCTCGAAGCTGCTCAAAGCCATTATCGCGAAAGGCCTTCGTAGGGTAGTAACATATATCCGAGAAGGCTATCGGGGAGCGAGTAAAGGGCATATCGACCCACGCCAAAAGGCCCTCGCTATCGCACAAATCGTAGAGCTGAGACATATGAGGGCCACTGAGCGAGCGCAGAGCATTAGCACCCATATCGCAGGCCACAGCGACATCCTCGCGGAGCATAGCCTCGCTGATGGCCAGACCGTAGCCATAGCGGTCGTGCGGCATATTCACACCCCGAACATCGCACGATTTGCCATTGATACATAGTCTATTATCATCATCTACGGAGATATCTCTAAAGCCCGTAACCACCTCTACCCTATCTATCGAACGGCCAGCCTCTAACGTCATCTCGATACGATACAACGAGGGCGCGTCGGGCGACCACAACTGCGGATGTGTAATCTCGTATGGGATATCAACAGGGCGCTCGGGCGATAGCTTCGAGAGGCGCACGGTGCGGTAGTCGACCTCGTAGCCATCGGGGCCTACGATGCGCATAGTGAGCGTGGCGTGGTCGACATTCGACGTCGAGAGGTAGCTGCGCACAACGCCTATAGCGTGGTCACTATCGACACTCTCCTGGATGACATAGACGCCATCGGACGAGTAGTGTAGCGGCGAAATTATGCTCTTAGGTGTCGAGATAAGCTCGACACCGCGGTAGATGCCAGCCATAAGATCCATATCCGATGATACGGGGAGCAGGTCGCTACGCTCGCCGCCCGAGACGATGACACGCACGTAGTTCTTAGCACCAAACCTTACGTGCGGCGTAATCTCCACGGTAAAGGCCGTAAAGCCACCCCTATGCGACCCAGCGTAACGGCCATTTACAAAGACCTCGGCGGTGCGCTGCACGCCACCAAAGCGCAGAAAGAGGCGTCTACTCTCCCACTCCGCAGGGACGTCTATCTCGCGGATGTAGTTTGCCGAACTCTCGACAAGACCCATTCCACCAAGCATCGGCGACCAGCAGTGTGGCAACGTCACGTAATCGGCATCGGCACCATCGAGCGCCGAAGCCCAGTAAAAGCGCCAGTTATCCTCTATATTGTACCTGTCGCGCGTAGGCTCTGCTGCCACAACGGTATTAATCATGGCGACAACAAGCGCGGCAAACGTTATAAGTTTTCTACACAGCATAGCTCTATATCGAATAATTTTACCCGACAAATATACGAATAAAGAAAAAAAGTTCGTATCTTCGTGCGAAATATTGATAGATTTAGACAGTAAAAACATACTATAATAGTAACAGCCAGCAGCGATAGCAGGTCGGCATTTATGTTGCACCAATATTGCTAAGACGCCGCTGCAAGCTGTTGAAACGAGTGAACTAACCTAATATTTTACACTATGATTATCGACATCGTACTTATCGCACTGGCTCTCATTGCACTTATCGTCGGATGGCGTAAGGGTTTTATCGTTCAGCTACTCCAGCTCATCGGACTATACATAGCTGTGCTCATAGCTCCCGACTTTGCGGACGAGGTGGGCAAGATTTTTACCGATGACCCAGGCTTAGCATATCTTGCGGGCTTCGGAGTAATTATCATCGGCGCGTGGATAGTGATATGGGTCATAGCACCACTATTCCGCAAGATACTCTTCTTCGACACGCTGCGTGCACTCGACTCACTGCTCGGTATGGCCTTAGCTCTGGCCACCACCGTGATAATCACCTCGGTGCTCTGCTCACTCCTTGTGACGGCCAATATCGGCGATATGCGCCCCGAGAAGGTTCTCGAGCTTGGCGCCGATGGCCTATCACCCGATATGATCGAGGAGTATGCCGAGATGCTTGAGAATAAGGACGCGAGGGTGAGAGAGTACTTCGAGCCTAAATATGTAGCCTACGAGACTCTCGATGAGTCGAAGCTATTCGGACCTTTAGCCGAGTTTGGCGAGGCTATATGTCCAGGCCTCGAGGAGGTCGAAGAGGAGGTTATGGAGATGGCCCTAAGCATTAAATCATCGTATGAGTCACTCTACTAACGACACCGCAACAAGAATAGAGGGCATAGTCGTAAGCTCAACAGGCAGTTGGTATGAGGTCACTACAGAACGTGGCACGCTCAGCTGCCGTATACGTGGGCGACTACGCCTCAAGGGCATACGCTCGACAAACCCCGTTGTCGTGGGCGACCGCGTTGTCGTAGAGCCCGATGGCGACAGCAGCGCCATAGTAGAGATACTCCCACGCCATAACTACGTCATACGCCGCGCCTCGAACCTATCGAAAGAGTCGCACATCATAGCCGCCAACGTCGACCGCGCACTGCTTATCGTCACACTGCACTCGCCCTCGACGCCTCGCGAGTTTGTCGACCGTTTCTTGGTCACCTGCGAGGCTTACAAAGTCCCCGTAACCATAGTCATAGGCAAGGCCGACACCCTCGAAGGGGAGTATGCGGCGGAGGCTGCTGAGTTCGAGGCTATATACCGCGATGCTGGCTACGACATTATACGTCTAAGCTCGACAACGGGCCAGGGCGTAGAGACGATACGCACAATGCTTAAGGGGCACACCACGCTTGTGGCTGGCAATTCGGGCGTCGGCAAGTCGACACTCGTGAGCGCCATAGACCCCTCGCTCGATATACGCACTGGCGAGATATCCGAGAGCCACCACAAGGGTAAGCACACCACAACCTTCTCGACAATGTACCCCATAGAGCAGGGATACATCATCGATACACCGGGCATCAAGGGCTTCGGCCTTATCGACATCGAGTCGCGTGAGCTGTGCCGCTACTTCCCCGAGATGATGCGCTTAGCGCCCAACTGCCGCTTCTACAACTGCACACACACCCACGAGCCTGGCTGCGCCGTTGTCGAGGCCGTAGAGGAGGGCACGGTGGCGATGTCGAGATACGAAAGTTACCTCAAAATATTAGACGAAGATGACAAATATCGCAAGTAGGCTGCGCACCGAGGAGCATAGTCGCGAGTGGCTCGAAGAGCGCCTCGAGTATATGTCGCAGTTCCTTACCGAGGAGCGTAAGGCGGTGTTGCAACGCACCGTAGCCTCGCGCACACACTATATGCGCATCCTCACCGAGAATATGTTCCATCCACAGAATGCCAGCGCCATAATGCGCCACTGCGAGGCCTTCGGCATACAGCAGATACACACCGTCGAGGATAGGTGTAAGTTCGACCCGAGCGTCAACATCGTGCGCGGCACGCAGAAATGGGTAGATGTCGAGCACCACGAGACCACGCGCGAGGCGCTTGCAGCACTCAAGAGCGAGGGTTATCGCATCGTGGCCACCACACCCCACCGTTGTAGCGCCACACCCGAGACTTTCGACGTCACAAAGGGTAAATTTGCACTGGTCTTTGGCACCGAGCACGCTGGCATATCCGACGAGGTTATCGAGGCGGCCGACGACTTCCTTATGATACCTATGTGTGGTATGGTCGAGAGCCTCAACGTCTCGGCCTCGGCAGCAATATTGATATATATGCTCTCGGAGCGTATTCGCCAGAGTGTCGACGGCTGGCAACTAAGCGACGACGAGCAGCTAAAGCTCCTGACGCGCTGGACTATGTCGTCGGTGCGCGACTTCGAGGGTATACTCCGCAAGGCCGAGCAGAGCGGCAAGCTAACGGTTAAATATTAACACTTTGACATATAACGCATTATGATACTACGCAAGCAATTTTTGGAGCACGTAGGACAGACCTCGCCGTCGCCGATGCTTATAGAGGTGGCACGCGCCGAGGGCTCGTTCTTCTACACCCCCGAGGGTAAGCGTTACTTCGACCTTGTGGCAGGTGTCTCGGTAAGCAACATAGGGCACGCCAATAGCGAGGTAGTCAAGGCCGTACAGCAACAAGCCGCCGACTATATGCACGTTATGGTCTATGGCGAGATGGTTGAGCGTCCACAGGTGGAGTATGCTCGCCGCATCAGTGAGCTGCTCCCTGGCAATTTGGACTGCGTATACTTCGTAAACTCGGGCGCCGAGGCTGTCGAGGTAGCCTTGAAACTCGCCAAGCGCTATACGGGGCGCACGGAGCTTATCTCTATGCGTCGCGCCTATCACGGCTCTACGCACGGCGCAATGTCGATGATGGGAGCTCCCGAGGGCGAGGAGTGGAAGGCCGAATTTAGGCCCTTGCTTCCCGATGTTAAGTCTATAAGGTTCAACTCGTTTGACGATTTACAACATATCACCGAACGTACGGCAGGCGTGCTGTGCGAGGTGGTGCAGGGCGAGGCTGGCGTAAGGCTTCCCGACACGGAGTGGCTACGCGCGCTGCGTGCTCGATGCACCGAGGTGGGCGCACTGCTTATATTTGATGAAATACAGACGGGTATGGGACGCACGGGAGCGATGTTCGCCTCGACGAAGTATGGCGTTACGGCAGATGTGGTCTGCTTGGCAAAGGCTTTTGGTGGCGGAATGCCCCTCGGAGGCGTAGCGGCAAATAGACAAGTTTTAAACTCTTTTACCAACAACCCCTGCCTCGGACACATCACTACGTTTGGCGGTCATCCAGTATGTTGTGCCGCAGGCCTTGCTGCGCTCAACTATTTGGTCAACAACAATATCGTCGAAAGCGTAGAGCGCAAGGGTGCAATGTTCGAGGAGCGACTAAAGAGACATCCTCGCATCTTAGAGATTCGTCGTTCGGGACTTTTAATGGCACTCGAACTTGGCCAGTCGGAATACCTCTACAAGTTGATGGATATCTTCAAAGAGGAGGGCATTATGAGCGACTGGTTCTTGTACTGCGACACGGCCTTCCGCATCTCTCCGCCACTAACCATTTCGGAATCGGAAATCGAGGAGTGCTGCACGATAATCGAGCGCTCGTTAGATAGGTTGTAGCGAGAATCTCGGACAAAAGTTATTAAATAGGCAAAATATTAGTGCGAATGCAGCTAATATTTTGCCTATTTAGTATATTTATACTAACTTTGTCGCGTTGCGCGTCTATGTAAAAGGTGAAAATACCTTCGTAAAAGGTGCATAAGCGACCCTAATTGACCCGCGCAACAGAGGAGTATGTTAGAGAAGTTAGCAAAGCAGACAGCGATATATGGCATAAGCACAATAGTGGTCAGGTTTCTAAACTACCTGCTCACACCGTACTACACCCGAATATTCGATCAGGGGGAGTATGGCATCGTCACCGACATATACGCGCTGATACCCTTTGCACTGGTACTCCTCTCGATGGGTATGGAGTCGAGCTACTTCCGCTTCACAACGCGCGCCGAGGAGCAGGGTGGCGACGTCGCCGAGGGCAAGCGCCGAGTATTTGCCTCGACGTGGGGCATAACTTCGCTAAACGCTGTAATATTCTTCATCGTAGTACTCCTCCTCAACGCCCCCATATCGCGCGCAATGGGCGAGGCATATATCCTACACCCCGAGTATGTTACCATCGTGGCGGCCATAGTTATGGTCGACGTCTTCACGATAATACCCTTCTCGAGACTTCGTGAGCAGGGCCGAGCAATGCACTTTGTGCTGCTCAAGGCGCTGAGCGTACTGCTAAACGTCAGCTTGGCAATAGGCTTCGGCGTAGCAGGGCTCTACGCCACAGAGTTTGGCGTAGGCTGGGTGCTTATAGCCAACCTCATAGCCAGCGTGGTAACGCTCGTAGCACTTCTCCCCTCGACTAACCGTATAGTGCCACGCATAGACTGGTCGCTGATGCGCAAGATATTCGTCTACTCGCTACCGCTACTCATTAGTGGCATTGCGGGCACGGCAAACGAGTTTATCGATCGCCAGATGATTAAGTACCTCGCACCTGGCGACTCGGCCGAAGCGATGGCCCAGCTCGGCGTATATGGCGCGATAGTTAAGATTGCGGTGGTGATGACCCTCTTTACACAGATGTACCGCTTGGCGGCCGAGCCATTCTTCCTCTCGGGATTTAAGAAGGAGGAGTTCAAAGAGGCTAATGCCGCATCGATGAAGTACTTCGTGATGGCCTCGATGGTGATATTCCTCGGCATAGTGCTCTTCCGCGACCTCTTCGCCCTTATCGTAGGTCGCGACTTCCGCGAGGGAATAGACATCCTGCCCATAGTTCTCGCCTCGAACGTCTTGGCAGGCATATGGTTCAACCTATCGTTCTGGTACAAGAGAGAGGAGAAGACCAAGTATGCCGCCTACATAACCTTCTTAGGTTTGGCCATAACCATAGCACTGAGCTTCGTATTAGTGCCCACGATGGGCTACCGAGGTGCAGCGTGGGTAAGGCTTATCGCCGAGGCCGCGATGGTGGTGTGGAGCTACGTGCTCTGCCGCAGGCACTACCCCATACCCTACGACCTAAGGCGCATAGGCGAGTATTTTGCTGTAACGGTGGCGATATACGCAGCCTCGGAGTATGGTCTACAACCATTAGGCGAGAGCATACACCTTGTGGGTAACATTGTGCTGTTTACTGCGGCTATATGCTTTGCAATATGGCGCGAGAAGATAGATATTAAGGCTCTTATGAGGGCCGTAACGGGTAAGCTATTACGACGATGAGATTTGCAGATATCATAGGCCACGATGAACTCAAGGCGCGACTTCGTACGCAGATAGATGCTGGGCGTGTCAGCCACGCGCAGCTCTTCACGGGCCAGGCAGGCTACGGCACGCTACCCTTAGCCCTGGCCTACGTGCAGTATCTATTCTGCCCAAACCATACCGCGGGCGACTCGTGTGGCGTCTGCCCCTCGTGCCAACAGATCGAGGCGCTGGCCCACCCCGACCTACATATGGTCTACCCGGTGAACAAGCAGAATAAGAAGTCGGGCGAGGTGATTATAAGCGATATGTTCATCGACCGCTGGCGTGAGCTGTGGCACGAGAGGCGTGGCATCTTCTCGGCAGAGGAGTGGTACGAGCGCCTCGACTTGGGCAAGACGATGAAGGGGCTTATCTCGGCGAAGGAGTCCGAGGAGATAATTCGCAAGCTGCAGTTTAAGAGCTACTCATCGGAGTATAAGGCGATGATTATATGGCTTCCAGAGGCTATGAATGCCGATGCAGCCAACAAGATTCTCAAGATACTCGAGGAGCCCTGGGATAAGACGCTCTTTATCTTAGTCTCGGAGCACCCCGAGCAGCTGCTCTCGACCATCACGTCGCGCACACAGAAGGTATCTGTTGGACGCATAGATGTGGCGACGCTCGAGCGCGTAGCCTCGGCCGAGGGTAAGCAGGGCAGCGAGGCCCGCAACATAGCGCGCCTTGCCGATGGCTCGATTTTGGAGCTTCGCGAGCTTATGCGCGGCCAGACCGACGAGATGCGCGCCACGTGTTTCGAATTGTTCGTACGCCTTATGCGTCTAAGCTATGGCGATAAGCACCTCGAGCTGTTCGAGTGGGCCGACGATATGTGTGCGCTTACGCGCGAGGGGCAGCGACAGTTCTTCCTCCACTCGGTGCGTCTGCTTCGCGAGAGCTATATGCTCCACGCAGGCCTCGGCTCGATAAGCTACCTATGGGGCGAGGAGGAGGCCTTTTGTCGTAAGTTCTCGCCATTTATCGGCAACCATAACATCGAGAAGCTCATCGACGAGATAGAGCTTGCGATGATGCAGATACAGCAGAATGGCGCGCCACGCATAGTATTTACTCACTTCGCACTCGCCGTATCGAAGATGATTAGGCGGTTGTAGATGAACGTTGATAGGGATATGGGAGATAACGTAGATAAGAGCGTTAAGGTGGTATTGCTCTTCGGCTCGAACGATGCCGAGGCTGGCGATATAGTGCGCCGCGCCGTAGCGATTGTCGACCTTGCAGTAGGCCCGGTCGTCAATCTCTCGAAGGAGTATGCCAGCGAGCCCTACGGTTTTACCTCGGAGCGAGGTTTTGTAAACTGCGCCGCAGAGGTTGTGACCGCGCTCGATGCCTATGAGGTGCTGCGCCGTATAAACCTTATAGAGGCTCTGCTTGGGCGAGACAGAGCCGTAGAGGCTGAGGCCAAGAGCGCAAGTGGCGAGGCATATGCCTCAAGACCGATAGACATAGATATAATTTTCTATGGCACAGAGACGTTCTCTGACGAGAGGCTTACCATACCCTACCACTTCCTCGCCGAGCGCGGCTATGCGCTAAGACCTGTGGTAGACGTAGCGGCACACTTCAAACACCCGGCCTTAGAGCTAACGCCTAAGGAGATGTTAGAGATATTGGATAACGGCACAAAACTGTGATTATGAGATATATAACAAGAATATTTGTAGCTATCGTAGCTCTCGTGATAGTCGCTGGCTGCTTCAAGGAGGAGAGGCAGGGCACGCGTCTACTTGTCGAGCTATGGTCAAAGAATGTCGAGAGCGAAGAGGCCACAAAGACCGTATCGGAGATTGAGGGCTACGCCTTCTACATTAAAAAGGGCTCGAAGTGGAGCGTAGAGACGTGGGAGGATGCGCTCGATAGGCGCATAACCAACACGGAGAATCCCAGCGAGCAGCTCACCACGCCCGACGTCATAGCCGACTACGACACCCAGAGCGAGTATCAGTTATCGTACGAGCTATGGGATGCGGAGCAGACATTTCTTGTTGTCGTAGATAAGACCAACCGCGTATATGCCACACGCAGCTACGAGACGCCAATGAACCTGCCAGTGACATACACTCAGCTACACCTCTATGCGTATAAGAAGAGTGGCCCGGCAAATGGTTGGGATATGGTAAACCCCTTCCCCGATGATGCGCGCGAGCCCCTGGTGCCAACAGGCGAGACGGAGGAGGGCGGCGACGACACAGATGGAACAGAGGAGGGTGCTAACGACAATATGTAGCACAATTTTGGAGAAGTGATTTAGACGCGATTATAGATTAGATATGAGCAACAAGCATAACGGAGGCTCTATGGCCAAGAGCATAACACGCCTACTGTCGGCAGCAATAGTAATGCTGTTCGGCGCTGCACTGCTGACCAAGTGCGCCTCGACAATGACACCAACAGGAGGCCCAAAGGATACCCTACCCCCGGTGATTGTCTATATGAATCCCGACAACTTTACCACCAACATCGACACGCTGCGCCCACCGAAGATATATGTCGAGTTTAACGAGTATGTCCAGATTAAGGATCAGCAAAAGGAGTTATATACCTCGCCAGCGATGAAGAAGAAGCCCTCGGTGGTACGTCGCGGCAGAGGCATAGTGGTGACCATAAAGGACACGCTGCGCCCGAACACCACCTACGCCATAAACTTCGGCTCGTCGATTCAGGACAACAACGAGTCCAACCCGTTGCACTCTATGCGCTACGTCTTCTCGACGGGCGACACCGTGGACTCGATGTATATGTCGGGATATACGGCCGACTCGTATAAGGCCGACTCGGTGAGCAAGTCATTCATATACTTCTTCATTGCCGACTCGGTTGAGCGCCCCACGGAGTGGGATTCGACGATGTTTAAGTACAAGCCACAGGTTATAGCACGCGCCGAGAAGAATGGTATATTCATAGCTCAGAACCTCAAGCCTGTAGACTATCGCATCTACGCCTTTGAGGATACCAACGGCAATATGGAGTATGAGCCCTCGGTAGATCAGATAGGCTTTCTCGATACGACGTACAACCCATCGAAGATGCCTGGGTTCAGAATTTGGTTCGATTCTTTGCGTCACTACCCTTCGGCCGAGCCACAGCTATACTTTAGAATGTTTATGGACCGTCGCTTTGCGCGCCAGACACTAAGTGGGCAGGAACGACTAAACCGCCACAAGGCGATGATATACTTCGGCGCACCAAACCCCGAGATCACCTCTATACGCTTCGACTCAATCCCCGAAGACAGGGTCATATACGACCCTAAGAGCGTAGGACGTGATACGGTAGCGATATGGTTCGACGTCGAGCCAGAGATGTTGCCCGACACCATCAAGGGCGAGATTACATACTTCAAGCACGACTCGATAAATAACCTCGTAGAGTCTACCGACAAGCTGCGATTAGCGTGGGTGAAGGTGGAGACCAAGGAGGAGCGCGAGGAGCGCGAAAAACTCGAGAAGGAGCGCGCTAAGGCCGAAAAGATGGGCGAGGAGTGGGTAGAGCCAGAGAAACCTAACCCCTTCAAAATAAATATCCAGAACTCGGGCGACTACCACAAGTACAAGCGCCTGGAGTTCGACTTCGACTATCCGCTCACTAAGTTCGACACCGCGCAGATAACGCTGCAGATGACCACCGAGCAGCAGAGCGAGCCGCGAGATGTGAAGTTTAGCATAGTGCAAGATACGCTCAATAGGCAGAAGTACGAACTTAAGGTGGCGTGGGAGCCAAAGGCTAAGTACGAGCTCTTAATCCCAGCAGGCGTCTTCGAGAACGTAGCTCGCGAGAAGAACGACACCATAAAGTGCTCGTACACAGGTGCCGACCCCGATAAGTTCGCCATCGTGAACGTCAACGTGCGTAGCACACACCCACACGCCAAGTACATCCTGCAGCTGACCAACGCGCAGGGCAAGGTACAGAGGGAGATTCTCAATGTCACGCCCGGCAAGTACACCTTCGAGTATGTCACAGCAGGCGATGTTATGCTCCGCGTGGTCGAGGATATGAACGGCAATGGCAAGTGGGACACGGGCGATATGGTACTTATGCGCCAGCCCGAGCGCACCGAGATATATAAGAACGAGGATGGCCTCGAGACGTTGACGACGAAGGAGAATTGGGAGTTTGACCTCGACGTAGATATGGATGTACTCTTTGCACCAATAACAATGGAGTCGGTTGTTAAGATGCTCGATGACCGCGAGGATGAGCGTCTGAAGAAGCTTGCCGAGGAGATGACCAAGAAGCGTAAAGAGGAGGCTAACAAGAAGAATAACCAGGGCTCGGGTATGGGCTTTGGTGGTATGGGTGGCCTCGGTGGTATGGGTGGCGGTCTCGGCGGCGGCCTGCAGAGTGGTACTATGGGCGGCTCAATGGGCGGTTCAATGGGCAGTGGAAACTTAAGACGTTAACAGCAATGAGAGTAGACAAGATACGTATATTTGCAACATTGACGATGCTGGCCTTTGCGCTTATGTGCTCAGGGCGAGCTACGGCACAGCACACGCTGACCTTGACAGGCGGTACAGGAGCATCGTATGCTCGCTTCTACCCCGCCGAGGAGACAAAGTGGATGTGGGGCTGCGAGAACTTCGGCATCGCGTGGCGCTACTACAGCGAGAAGCCCCGCTTTGTAGGTGCTGTGGGTGTCGACCTCGAGTATCTCGAGCGCGGCTTTAAGATGGGCTGGACCTACACATCGGAGTGGATAGGTGACGGCGACGAGAAGAAGGAGATACGACACTACCAATTCTACAGCCGCAAGGTCAACACCGTAATGCTACCCCTGGTGTGGCAACCACACTTCTACTTGGTAAAAAACCGACTGCGCGTATTCATCGAGGCAGCACTTGTCTTCTCGTACAACATATCGTCGAGCTACGAGTATGAGGATAACAAACGCCCAGGAGGCAACTACGAGTGGAAGGTGCCGCGCGACAACCGCTTCGGCTATGGTCTTTCGGGAGGCGCAGGCTTCGCACTACTCTTCGGCCAGGTAGAGGTGGGATTCAAGGCTAAGTACAACTTCGGATATTCGGACATACTGAAGAACCGTAATAAGTACTACTCGAACTCTACGGATGGCTACGAAAACCCATTCTATTACTCGCCACTGCGCTCACCGATAGATAATCTGAGTTTCTCACTCACCGTAGGCTGGCGATTCAACAAGCGCGGCTTCAACGAGTGGTTCGTGGTACGCCCAAAGAAGGAGAAGGCCCTCGATAACTTCAACTTCTCGGAGCAAATCGGTCAGTCGGGCTCTGCAAACAGCTCGGGAGGCCGTAGCTCAGGAGGTAGGTCACGCTAATAGATAGACTCACTGATTGACTGATAAATAGATTGATTGATACGCCCACACATAACGACGTTGACACAGAAACCAAATAAACTAAAACGATACAACATATGGATTCAACAAGACAGCAGAAGATAGCACGACAGATTCAGCGCGACATAGCCGAGATACTCCAAAAGGAGCTTGCCGACACGCTGCGCGGCACACTCGTGACCGTCACCACGGTGCGCGTGTCGCCCGACTTAGCATATGCCAAGCTCTATATCAGCATCTTCCCCTTCGAGCGCAGCACAGCAATACTCGAGACCATCAAGGAGAAGAGCTGGTACGTACGTAAGCTCCTCGGTGCACGCATACGCAACCAGCTGAAGATTGTTCCCGAGCTGGAGTGGTTTATCGATGACTCGCTGGAGTATATCGAGAACATCGACAACCTACTCAAGGAGTAACAGCGCGCCAAACGTATAGCTATGCTCTGGGCACTCTTTGCACGTCGATATATGTTTTCGCCGAAGTCACGCTCGGTGATTAACACCATTGCCTGCATCAGCCTCATCGCCGTGGCAGTGCCTACGGCCGCGATGATAGTGTTGCTGGCGATGTTCGACGGACTGAGCGCCTCGGTCGCCAAGCTCAATGCCGCCGTAGATGCTGATATCGAGGTGGTAGCCGCGCGAGGACAGACGTTCGAGTATAGCGCAGAGCAAGTGCAAGAGATTGCTTCGCTCGAGGGCATCAGTGCCGTAGCGCCATATATCGAGCAGAGCGTTATGGCCTCGTCGGCTGGGCGACGCACGACGATAGTGCTGCGCGGCGTAGATCGCAAATACTACGACGTCGTATCGCTCGATGACTACCTGCAGGCCGGAAGGCTCGAGTCGATATACTCGGGAGATATAGTTCTCGGTGTGGGGCTATGCTCCGAATTGGCAGCCTTTGGTATAGGCACTGAGATAGAGCTCTATGCCCTGAACCGCAGACAGATATCTACCTTGCTACCGATGAGCGGCATATCGCGTATGACCACACACTTAGGCGGCGCGGTAAGCGCCAACAACGACATCAGCTCGTCGTTAGCCTTAGGCGAGATTGGGCGCGTGCAACGACTACTAAACTATACGGACAGAGTATCGGCTTTGGCAATAAGAGCCTCTGAGGGTGCCGACATCGAGGCGTTGGAGAGTCGGTTAGAGACGGTGTTAGGCGATGAATTTGAGGTAGTAACGCGCGATGAAAAGAATGCTTCGATTAACGCCATACTGCGTATGGAGCGCTTTGCAATACTGCTCATCGGATGCCTGATAGTGCTGATAGCCACCTTCTCGATAGTAGGCTCGGTGCTGATGCTCATCACCGAGAAGCGTCGCGACATAGCCACGCTGCGGGCCTTAGGTGCTAAGCGAGGGATGATAGTGGGAATATTCACTGGCGAGGGCGCACTGCTAACGCTCTTGGGCGTAGTGCTCGGCGTAGTGCTCGGCACAATAGTAGCCTTAGTACAACAACACTTCGGCTTGGTCAAGATTCCAGGCGACCAGCTCTTAGGTAGCTATCCCGTAGAGCTAAGCCTCGGCGACGTAGCCATAGTCGCCATAGTGGTGATTGCCACAGGGTGCTTGGTATCGTGGCTGACGGTGAAGGCCAAACTTAGAGACTCGTTAACTACACAGTAACGCTACGGATAACCGTACATTTAGGAAATTATAGATATGAAGAGTACGTTTTTTAGATATATAGCCTCAGCGGCAGTGTTTACCGCCACGCTGCTCGGCATAACCTCCTGCTCGGGGCCCAGGGTCATACCAGACAAGGACCTTGTAAACATCTTCCACGACGCCTACATAGCCAACGCATACATCAGCGAGAATGTGAAGAACGACGACTCGCTCTATATATACGAACCGATCTTCGAGCGCTACGGATATACGATGGAGGACTTGCAACATACGATTATGACCTTCACCGAGCGTAAGAGCGCTATGCTCAGCGATCTGATGTACGAGGTAAACAAACGCATAAGCGACGAAGCCAAAGAGGAGGCTCGCAAGATGGTGGTACTCGACACCATAGATAACATCGCCAAGCGCGCATACACACGTACGATGTATAGCGATACGCTCATACGCGCGAAAAGACTCAAGGACACCACCAAGCTACGCATAACGCTTGGGGATATTGTACCAGGCGAGTATACCGTATCGTTTAGCTATTTAATAGATACTCTCGACGAGAACCGCAACTCACGCGTCGAGGCCTACCTCGTCAATGGCGATACACAGCAGGTGTTGCGACATACGATGATGCTCAGCCGCTACCGCGAAGCGAAATACTCGCGTAAGTTCACCGCCGACACCTCGCATCGTGAGCTATATGTAAATATGTACTACCACCCCCGAAACGAGGAGTCTAAGATGCCCGATATCACCATACGCGACTTTAAGATTGTCCGCGTGCTACCTACCGAGCAGAGCGTCGATAGCCTATACTTTCACCAGCTCGGGCTGAGGATGTTAAACCACGACCTAATGATGTCGTTTGCGGCGGACACCTTAGAAAAAGAGGTCATAGAGCCTCAGGATACCACCGCGCAAAGAACAGATATAGAGCCACGCAATGAAGAGAAAGATAGCCTCGCACTACGCACTAATTAACGGTAGACTCGAGCGCGGCATTGTCGTCGAGGTAGAGGCTTCGGGCATAATAACCGACATAATACACGCCACAGCACTCGACAGTATGGCTGGCGTAGAGTTCTACCCTGGAATACTCACAGCAGGCTTTATCAACGCACACTGCCACCTTGAATTGTCCTATCTTCGTGGCGCCATCGCCGAGGGTTTAGGCTATGGCGGCTTTGCCAGTGCCATAGGTGCCGTACGCGGAGGATATAGCGATCAGGAACGCATACACGCCGCCGAGGTTGCCGATGCACTGATGTGGCAGCAGGGCGTGGAGGCCGTAGCCGACATCGCCAACGATGAGTTGGTGATGGAGGTTAAGCGCCAATCGAAGATAGAGTACCACACACTATTCGAGTTCTTCGGCCTTAGAAATAGCTCTACCGAGGGCCACTTCGCAATGGCTCAATGCCACCCTAATAGCCACGTTACCCCACACTCTACATACTCAGTGCAGGATTCACCATTTCGGGATATATGCCTTAAAAACAGAGAGCTTATGTCGCTGCACTTCCTCGAGTCGAAGAGCGAGGCAGAGCTGTTTAGCCTCCGCGGCTCGCTATGGCAGTGGTACGAGCGTATGGGCTGGGAGTGTGACTTTATGCGCTACGGCACGCCTACCGAACGCGTCACGCAGTGTGTAAGTAGCAACACGCGACTACTCTTAGTCCACGCCACCGAGGCGACAAAGGTCGACATCGAGCTGGTAGAGAGCCACACGACAAAGGCTACGTGGGTACTATGCCCCGAATCTAATAGGTATATCTCCGATGCTTGCCCCCCTGTGGAGCTACTACGCGATGCTGGCGCACACATAGCCATAGGTAGCGACTCGTTGGCCTCGGCACGCACACTCTCGATTGTCGATAACCTCAAACTGATAGACTCGATACCCCTGGCCGACCTACTTACCTACGCCACACTCAACGGCGCCACGGCCCTCGGCATCGAGCGCGAGAAGGGGTCGATAGAGATAGGCAAACGCCCAGGATTGGTAGTAATCGAGGGGGCAAATCTTAATGAGTTAAGACTTACACCCGAGGCCTCATCGCGCAGAATAATATAGTCTTTTTAGGAGCACAAACAAGTTCCGACTATATTTCATTAAAAGTCCAAAATTTTACTTTTAGTCCACATCACGATTTTACCATCATCGGGTGGCAATATTGTCTACATTTACCACTCTTTCGGCACGATATTGGCGTAGCCGATTGTCGGCGTGCCCCTTGCTGAGCGCTCTGGAGGTGACTAAAAAGTAAATTTGTCATCCCCGTTTTGCCAAAAGGTTGAATAAAAAGATGTAGTTTTAGGCCTGCGATGCCCGAAAAAGCGGAGTTTACTGAGCGTAAATGAGCATTTTGAGGGCGAGCTTATTTGTTGGGAGAAGGCATTAGATACAACACTCGACAAATTTCGTGGCGATGGGCTGTACTTTGACGTACTGCCCATTGCCAAGATAATTTGTTAGCGGCAGAAGATGATGCCTTATCTCAACAAAGAACGACAAAATAGACTCTTTATTCAGCCTCTACGACGCTTTTGTGCCAAAATATATTTTTTTTCGGTGGGGCAAAGGTGTGGTTTCGTTGAAAAACAATATAATTGTTTTGCCACGACGAATCTTTTTCGTATATTTGTTCGACATATGCCGATAGAGACTGGTGCTATTGGCAATAGCGAATAGGGCGATGAGGCATACAATACGGTGCATACTGTAACGAGCCAACTCGACACACATACTAAAACAGAGAAAAAAGCCAGAAAATAAAAATTGGTGTGCAAACATTTTTAATTGTGATTTTTTTGATATTTTTATTTACAATGTAAATTTTCTAAGAACATATTCGCCATAGGCAAACACAAAGAGTATAGGCAGTCCCCTACAACTGCTACTATAAAACCCGAGGAAAGCTAATGGATGTAAAAATAATAAAACAAAACGAACAAAGCAATAACCGCTCTACGATACATCTCTACTACAACAACGAGATGCACTCTTGGATTGCATATGGATACTCAGCCTATACGCTTCGATTATTAGTCAAATCGCGACATATTGACAGCATTCGCGGATTCTCGACTACAATGCAGATGCCCTACACCGCCATCAATAAGGGAGCACTAAAGCTTCTCTGCGATAGTCTGAATATCTCGCAGGGCGATAATGCCGCACATCGAATCGTGAACGCCACCAAAGAGTTTGACCCCAATGACTACACGCGCTGGATAGATAAGCTACAGGAGGAGCTAAAAGCAAATGGTGGCTTTGACACACAGACACATATCAGCCACCTCGTCCCTAAGGATGAGTTTATAAAGGACGGTATGAGCAACTTTGCACGCCACTCTAAGCGTCTGTTCGATATGCTCGCCTCGATTATATTGACAATTATCTTTTCGCCATTATTCCTGATTTGCACCATCTTAGTGCGTCGCGAAGATGGTGGTCCAGCGATATATCGCCAAGAGCGCATAGGTCGTTTCGGCCGTCCTTTCTACATCCTCAAGTTCCGCACTATGAGGTTAGACGCCGAGGCTATGGGCCCGCAGCTCAGCCACGGAGGCGGTGAGGGAGAACCACGCCTTACGAAGATTGGCAAGTTCCTGCGAGCACACCATCTCGACGAGCTACCACAGCTCTGGAATGTCTTTGTGGGCGAGATGTCGTTCGTAGGGCCACGCCCCGAGCGAAAGTTCTACATCGACCAGATTCTCGAGCACGACAAGCGATATGAGTACCTCTATCAGATTCGCCCAGGAGTGACCTCATATGCCACGTTCTACAACGGATATACCGACACAATGGAGAAGATGTTGCGCAGACTGGAGTACGACCTATACTACTTAGGACATCGCTCGTGGATATTCGACATCAAGATCTTGCTTAAGACATTCTTCGGAATAGTCTCGGGCAAGAACTTTTAAGCAAAAAGCTATTAACGTAACTACTAATTTAGCATTATGCAAGCGATAATATTGGCAGCCGGTATGGGCCGCAGACTCGGCGAGCTGACAAACGATAACACCAAGTGTATGCTCGAGGTAAATGGCACTCGTCTGATAAACCGAACCCTCGACGCAATAGCCGCCGTAGGCATAAAACGCGCTATATTGGTCGTGGGCTATAAGGCCGAGAATGTCAAGAAATGGGTAGGCCAAAGCTACAACGGCATAGAGATAGTCTACGTCGAGAACCCTATATACGACCAGACCAACAACATATACTCGCTCTTCTTAGCCAAGGAGCACCTCCTCAACGACGACACCATACTGCTCGAATCGGACCTTATCTTCGAGCCGTGCGTGCTCAGTCGCATCATCGACGAGCCCTACCCCAACCTCGCCCTTGTCGACAAGTACGAGAGCTGGATGGATGGCACGGTGGTGACCCTCGACGAGAGGCTTAAAATCAAAGGGTTCTTCACAAAGGAGGAGTTTCGCTACTCGGATATCGACAGCTACTACAAGACGGTTAACATCTACAAGTTTAGCCGCGAGTTCTCCGAGACACACTACGTGCCCTTCCTCGAGGCATACTGCCACGCCTTAGGCCGCAACGTCTACTACGAGCAGGTGCTCAAGGTAATCACGCTGCTCGACGATTCGCCACTCAAGGCGCTGCCGCTCAGTGGCGAGAAGTGGTACGAGATTGACGATATCCAGGATCTCGACATCGCATCGAGCATCTTCGCGCGCAGCGACGAGGAGCGTTACCGCGCTGTATCCTCGCGCTTCGGAGGCTTCTGGCGTTACCCCCATTTGCTCGACTTCTGCTACTTGGTAAACCCATATTTCCCACCTCAGCAGATGGTCGACGAGATTAAGGCCAGCTTCGACACACTACTTAGGGAGTACCCCTCGGGTATGCGCGTCAACAGCCTGCTTGCGGCCAAGTATTTCGGTGTTGCTCAGGAGCATATCGTCGTGGGCAACGGTGCGGCGGAGCTAATCAAGGCCTATATGGAGCACTACGCAGGCAAGATGGGCATCCTCTTCCCCACGTTCGAGGAGTATCCCAACAGAGTCGACCGCGAGAGCGTAGTAGAATACACTCCCGATAACGACTCGATGCAGTACAGCGCCGAGGATATAATGGCCTTTTACGCCGATAAGCCTATTGAGTCGCTCCTCGTTATCAACCCCGACAACCCCTCGGGCAACTATATCCCCTACGCCGATCTGCTGCGCCTTATCGCGTGGGCTAAGGAGCGCGGCATAAACATCGTCATCGACGAGTCGTTTGTCGACTTCGTGGATGTCGAGGGGGAATACTCGCTGCTTAAGGATGAGTTGCTGAGCCTTAACCCCCATCTGTGTGTGGTTAAGAGCATCTCGAAGTCGTATGGTGTGCCAGGCTTTAGACTTGGCGTGCTTGCCAGTGGCAACTGTGAGCTTATCGCACGCCTTAAACGCGAGGTGGCCATCTGGAATATCAACTCGTTTGGCGAGTTCTATATGCAGATATACGAGAAGTATCACAAGGATTATGTCGATGCCTGCCGCCTCTTCCGCCAGGAGCGTGCACGCTTCTACGAGGAGCTTCAGGAGGTGTCGATGCTACGCGTTATCCCCTCGCAGGCTAACTACTTCCTCTGCGAACTTACCACCACAAAGTTTACAGCTACGGAGCTTGCCGTAAGGCTGCTTGCCAAGCACGACATCCTAATCAAGGATTGCTCGGGCAAGGCTTCATTCCGCGGCCGCAACTTTATACGCCTTGCCGTCCGCGACCGCAAGGACAACCACAAGCTCGTCGAGGCACTTAAGGAGTTCGAGTAGCGATGCTTGTGACAGATATACAACAATTTACACAACCTTAATTTGGAGATAAGAGATATGAAGAGCATAACGAATCATGATATTGTAGACCTGGGCATCAGCCCCGAGCAGTGTGTCGAATGGGTGCACGACGCCTTTCTGCTTAAAAGCGAGTGCCAGCTACCCGCCAAGATGTCGGTACACCCGTCGGGCAATGACTTCTTCACAACGATGCCGTGCCTACTCCCCGAGAGCTATGGCCGCTTCGGTGTTAAGGTTGTCTCACGCATCGTGGGTCGTGCGCCATCGCTCAAGAGCGATATGATGCTCTTCGACTCTCGCAGTGGTGCCCTCGAAGCCCTTGTCGAGTGCGACTGGATTACGGCTATGCGCACAGGTGCTGTGGCAGCCTTAGCTATCAAGACGCTGAGAAGTAGTACTGCACGCAACTACGCCTTTATCGGTCTTGGCAGTACGGCGCGAGCTACGCTTCGCTGCCTTATTGCTACCTGCCGCGACGAGGAGCTTAACGTCCGCCTATATAGGTATAAAGACCAGGCAGAGAGGTTTGCTGAGGAGTTTAACGCGGCTGGGAACGTGCGCTTCAGCATTGTCGACACTACGGAGGAGCTTGTTCGTGATGCCGATGTGGTGGTGTCGTGCATCACAGATGCCAACGGATATATCGTTGACGATGAGAGTCTTTTCAAACCAGGCGTGCTGGTTGTCCCAGTCCACACTCGTGGTTTTCAGAATTGCGATACTACGTTTGATAAGGTCTTTGCAGACGATACCGACCACGTCAAGGGCTTTAAGTACTTCTCGCAGTTTAGGGAGTATCACCAGCTTGAGGAAGTACTTAAGGGCGCGACGGCGGGTCGCACGAGCGACACCGAGCGCATCCTGGCCTACAACATAGGCCTCGGTCTCCACGACGTCCTCTACGCCTCACGCATCTACGACATGTTGGGATAGAAGAGATTAAAGGTTAAGGATTATCAAGATTATCACAGACGCATCTGAGATGACAAGTATAGCAAGCTTTATATCCCCCACGATAGACAAGGTCTACCAATGGGGCATGAATATGATTAAACAGTAATGAGCAGCGCCACAGCACATAAGACAACACGCGGAGTTTTCTGGGCAGGTATTGACAGATTTGGAATCGTGCTTCTCCAGTTTGTCATCAACCTTGTTTTGGCAAGGTTGCTCACCCCTGGTGACTTCGGGTGTATCAGCATGATACTTATCTTTGTTGCTGTTTCCCAGACGCTTATCGACGGAGGTTTCGGCGCAGCACTCATACAAAAGATCGATGCTACACAACGGGACTACTCCACAATATTCTATTGGAACGCACTATTCTCAGTAGGACTATATTTGATTATTTATGCCGCAGCACCAAGTGTTGCAACCTTCTTTAGAATGCCCCTATTGGAGGATATGCTTCGGGTGCTGGGTGTTGTTATTATCATCAACTCGTTGTCGCTTGTTCAAAGAACTATCCTGCGCAAAGCTATTAACTTTAAGGTTATAGCTATTGTCGATATTATATCATACAGCGCCTCTGCCTTAGTTGCCATATATTTAGCACACCGCGACTTTGGAGCCTGGAGTATAGTGGGTATGCAACTATCTATCGCCACCATTAGCACCACACTACTTTGGCTACTATCAAAGTGGTGCCCCAGCTTGACATTCTCTTTCGACAGCCTTAAATCGCTCTTCTCATATGGGGGATTTCTACTGATTGCCAGCATAATGCAAGATGTATGCACCCATATCCAGGGAGTTGTTATAGGCCGCAGGTTTTCAGCCGCCGAAACGGGACTATATAGCCAAGCAAAGAAGATGGACGAGGTTGCAAGTATGACACTGCCAGCGGTGTTCTGCCAAGTGTTGTTCCCGATATATTCCGAGAAGCAGAACAATATCTCGGAGCTACGCAGTATGCTTAGCCAAAATATGAAGATGATATCGTTTATCATATTTCCGCTTATGATGCTACTTATCATCGTAGCTAAGCCTCTGTTTATACTGCTTTATGGCGACCAGTGGATTGATGCAGTGCCATACTTCCAGATTTTGTGTATCGGAGGTTTCTTCTCGGCGCTATACAACTTTAACTACTACGCAGTTGCAGCAGTAGGTAAGAGCAAAGCGCTCTTCTATTGGGGATGCTATAAGTGGGGAGTACTACTTGTGCTACTCCTTATTGGAGCATCATTTAGTATGCTAGGAGTTCTTATCGCAATGGTTATCAGCAATATAAACATCTATTTAACCAATACACTTCTGGCGCAGAGATACATAGGATATAGGCTTGGGCAGCAAATTGTTGATGTCGTTCCTACGCTGTTAACAACGATTATTAGTGGAGCAATCGTATTCCCAATATTTCTACTTACGGGCATCCACTGGCTATTGTGCTGTATAATATTTGCGATTATCTATCTTTTTATCAGCTATATATTCAAGCTTGATGGATTGTCTTATATAAAGAGTTTCATAATTTCACGCATAAGCAAACGAAGAGTATGATAGACGCGCAATTACAACAACAACTTCGTGAGCGATTTAATCCAGATGGGTCGATGCTACGTAGACAGCAGCTGCGTATGCTCGATATATTGCTGTATGTTGACAAGATATGTAAGGAGCATAATATCCGTTATTGGCTGAGCTCTGGCACACTACTCGGTGCAGTACGTCACGGAGGTTTTATTCCCTGGGATGATGACCTCGATATTGAAATGCTCAGAGAGGACTATGAAAAGTTTTTGGAAGTATTTAAAAACAGCGATGAGTTTGTTCTGCAAACATATAAAACAGATAAAAACTATTTTCGCACATTTGCAAAAGTTAGAGACCTATATAGTCAAATAAGCGAATTTGAGTTAGATAAATACTATAAATATCGAGGTCTATATATCGATATTTTTAGTATCGAGCGCCTACCACGTATTGTATGTAGGCTGTATGGAGGTGTATTTGAAGTTATCGGTAGATGGCGATTGAAATATTGCCATAACAAGTTAGGCTGGATTGCAATAAAAGGTTTTCAAAAGATTGCTTTGTGGAGCATCCCAATTGCTCGACCTATTTTTAAAATGCTGACTAAGGAGCTTCGCCACTCATATGGTAGCGGATTCCTAAAAGAGCGCCACATGGAAGATTTATTTCCTTTAACGACAATAGAATTTGAAGGGTATACATTTCCAGCGCCACATAATACTGATAATTACCTAAGGAGGATATATGGGAATTACACCACTCTACCAGAAATTGATTCGATTGTAATACATACATCATCATGTATTTTTAAGTAATAGGCATATATGATAAAACAAATTATTAATAAATTGTTGTACCTTCTTTGTACACTATCCAACGCTTGGTATGTCAAATATCTACGCAAAAAGGGTATACTAATCGGCATAGGATGTATTTTTAGAAATAGAGGTACTATTCGCATTGACATAACAAGGCCAAGTTTAATATCCATTGGAAACAATGTTGATTTTAATAGAAACTTTCAGTTGCTGACACACGATTATGCGACAAGTGTCTTTATTCGAAATATGGAGATTTTATTAATTCTTCAGGTCGTGTTGTGATTGGTAATAATATTGTTTTCGGGACAGATGTTATCGTTTTAAAAGGCGTTGAGATTGGTGATAATTGTATCATTGGAGCAGGGTCGATAGTGTCAAATAGTATTCCAGCGAATAGTGTTGCTGTTGGAAGACCAGCAAAAGTGGTGTGCTCGATTGATGAATTTTATGAACGACGCAAACGGGAGTGTGTTAAAGAGGCATATGAGTATGCTAATAGCATAATTGAACGATTTAATCGCGAGCCAAAGTATGAAGAGTTCTATGAGGAATTTCATCTATTTATAGATAGTCACAACATTGACAAATATCCTAAATCTGCCGCTCGGAGACAATTGGGAGAGAAGTATGAATATTGGCTCAGAACTCACAAAGCACCTTTTAGCGATTTTAATGAATTTTTAAAAGCAGCAAAACGATACAAAACTAATCAGTAGGATGTTATATATTATTAATATTCTTTTCTCTTGTTTCTACCTTTCACAAATAAAAGAGAGGCAAACTTGGCTATTTATATTGAAGGTACTGCCCGTAATCTTTTTATGGGTATTTATCATTGGTGGTCAATACGATATTGGTGCAGACTATTACAACTATTTAGGATTCTTCTCTCACCCTCAATATGAGACTCGTTTTGAGCCGCTATTTACTTGGATTTCTCGTATTGCGTACAATATAGGTATTGCGGGTCAAGGACAGTTCTACATATATGCTTTGATTAATGCTGTTGTAATATTTATTGCAACGCACCGATTGGGTGTTAGACACTGGGCGATATTCTATTTTTTATTAATTACAGTATCAACATTTTTCAATAATCAGATGAACGGTATACGACAGTGTACCGCCGTAGTGTTCGTCTATTGGGCATTTGTCGAGTTTTACATATCTAAAATAAAGGGATTATCTCTACTGGCCATAGCTTGTGGTTTTCACTACTCCGCAATTGCAGGTATTGCATTTACATTTTTAAAAAAGGTTACAGAGATATTAACAAAATTCCCAAAGATATTACTTATAGTGTCTTGCTTGATCTCTCTCATCCCAACAGATAATAGCCTTAACCAAAGTGCTATCGAACTTTTGCCAGACGATATTAGAGAGGAGACCCACTACGAACGAATGTATGTAGAGCAAGAGGACATAGATGCCTCTACTGATATAATATATAAAATTTCTAAGTTTATATTACTTCCTTTATATTTTTACGCTTTACGATTACTTCGATTAGATATCCTTTCAGAAAAGGAACGACTATTTTTTAGGTTTGGAATACTCTCCTATGCATTAAGATGTGCACTGTTGATTAATCCATTGATTGGTAGATTCTCTTACTATTTTTGGATTCCATCAATAATTCCACTATACTATCTCTCTGTGTATACATATAAACAAAAACGTTATGGAGAATTAGCTTTTATTCTTACATATGCTTCAATTATATACTTTATAAAAGTATTCTTAGGAACTGCGGAATATGAGTCATCATTCATATATTTTCAATAGAGACAACCAGTATACATACTCCCAAAAGTTTTAACTATATTATTAAGCCTATATAATTATGCTAATATCAGTCATAATACCTGTATACAATGTTGAGAAGTACCTAAATCAATGCATAGATAGTGTATTGTGTCAAACCTATTCTGATTTTGAGATAATATTGGTTGATGACGGCTCAACTGATGGTTCTCCTGCAATTTGCGATAGATATGCTCAGCAAGATAAGAGGGTGAAAGTTATCCACAAAAAAAACGGAGGACTGTCAGATGCAAGAAACACTGGAACTGATGTTGCCAGTGGAGACTATATCGTCTATATGGATAGCGATGACTTTTGGGCATCAGACGACTCGCTGTTTAAGTTAGTTGCTGAAGCGAAACAGACTCCCGAATGTGACTTTATAGGCTTTAACTGTTCCTACTACCACGAAGCAGGCAACAAGATTATACCCTGGGTGGAGTATGGCCCCAAAATTCAAGGTGTCTGCCATCCAAGACAATGTATCGCGGCACTCGTTGAATCGGGGATTTTCCCAATGAGTGCCTGTCTAAAGCTGATTAAGCGAGAGACAATACAGGGTAAAATTACATTTATTAAGGGTATTTATAGCGAAGATATACCGTGGTTTATTGAACTTCTAATGAAAAGTCGCAATTGTAGGTTTGTGAATCACTACGTATATATGTATCGAAAAGGTGTTGCCACATCTATTAGCTCATCTTTCTCACACAAAAAATACAATGATATATTCCATATCTTAAAAGATGGTGTTGAGAATAACAATAGAGTAAGTGATCGCGAAGTCCAAAATGCACTATTCTCTTTTTGGGCATACGAGCTCTGTATATTGAGGGCAATGACGGGATTTATGGATAAAGAGCAGAGAGTAGCTGAACTTAAAAAACTATATGAGTACGACTGGCTGTTTAAATACACATTAAACCCCAAAGTACGCAAAGTTGCCTTAGTACAGAAGCTATTTGGCAAAAAAACAACTAACTTTGTATTGTATAGATACCTTAGGACAAGGCTTGTATAATTATTGACGATAGAACGCTTTGTATATGAAAATATTACAAGTCATAACACGCTCGGAGCTTGGTGGTGCGCAGACTGTGGTTGTACAGTTGGCCAACGCGCTATGCCGAGAGCATCAGGTTATCCTTGCGGCGGGCGAAGGAGATGGTAAGATGTGGGATATGGTCGATAGACGTGTTGTGCGCGAGCATTGTCCACATCTACAAAGAGCACTATCTCCTAAAAATGACCTCCTCGCTGCAATAGAGCTACGTAGGCTATACAAAAAACACAAGCCCGATGTGATACACCTGCACTCATCAAAGGCTGGTGTATTAGGCCGTTTAGTATTTCCATCGAAGAGGACAATATATACAGTTCACGGCTTCGACTCGGTACGCATAGCTTTTCGTAAGTTCCTGCCCGTAGAGAGGACAATGCAGCACTTCGCGCGTGCAACGGTAGGCGTAAGCAACTACGACCGCAAAAACCTTATTAGTGAGCGTATCAACAAAAATATACACACTATATATAACGGTATTTGCCGTCCTGACTGCTCACAGATGCAACAGATGGAGATATTTGACAAGTACGACAAGATAATACTTACCATTGCACGACTTAGCCCCCCAAAAGACCCCAAACTATTTATCGAGACGGCGCGTCTGCTACCTAACTACGGCTTTGTGTGGATCGGCAACCAAGAGGAGGTGACAGAGTTCGGAGAGATACCCTCTAACTGCCACTTCTTAGGCAACATAGTGAATGCTGGAGCATACTGCTCTAAGGCCGACATATTTATGCTACCATCGAACTACGAGGGTCTGCCTATGGTAATAATCGAGGCTATGAGCTTTGGTAAGCCCGTAGTAGCATCGAATGTAGGTGGCGTGAGCGAGATTGTCCGCAACGGAGAAAATGGATATGTACTCGACAACTCCCCCGGGCTATTTGCCCAGCACATAGCCACGATAATCGAGGATAAGGAGCTATACGCTCGATTCGCCGAGGCATCACTACAGATATACAACTCCGAGCTTACCATTGACAAGATGGTCGGCGGCTATATGGAGCTATACAAGCAGTGTAAATAGAGAATAATACACAATGACTACTACCGAGCAGCAACTGATAACTCTTATAAAATACGGATTACGAAAGTCCGTAGACTGCAAGCTACTTATCGAACAGCACCTCGATTGGCAGCAACTATACAAGCTCTCTGCAGCGCAGGGGGTGATGGCGATAGTGTGGGAGGCGGTGGAGAGACTCATAGCTGAGGGCGTGCTGACCGAAGAGAGAGGGAATATGCCCCATAAAAGTCTACGGTTGCAGTGGGCATACAGCGTAGAGACTCTAAAAAAACGATACCGAAAACAGCGTGACGTGATTGTCAAGCTCGCAGACATATACCGCAGCAACGAGATTGAGATAATGATACTCAAAGGCTATGGACTGAGTCTATGCTACCCCACGCCCGAGGCGCGAGCCTGCAGCGACATAGATATATGGCTCTTCGGCCGACAGCAGCAAGCTGACGACATACTACGTCAGAGGCTCGGAGTGGAGATAGACGAGGACAAGCACCACCACACCGTATTTCGCATCGACGGAGTGATGGTAGAGAACCACTACGACTTTCTAAACATCCACGCCCACCTCTCGAACCGCGACATTGAACGAGAGCTAAAGGCTAAATCGTCGGAGGCAATAGCCATAGATATCGAGGGGCGCAAGGTATTCATCCCCAACGCCAACTGCCACGCACTCTTCCTCCTACGCCACGCTGCAGCGCACTTCGCTGCCGCAGAGATAGTTCTGCGACACATTACCGACTGGGCGATGTTCGTCAAGCGCTATCACGCCGACATCGACTGGCAGTGGCTTCGTGGCATAGCACGTGAGCAGAATATGGAGCTATTTCTCGACGCCATAAATGCCTTAGCCGTAGAGGTATGTGGCATAGGCATTGAACTTATGCCTGGCACGGTACGACGCCCTGAGCTTGAGCGGCGCATATTCGGCGACATACTATCTCCAGAGTTTAGCGAAACAAAGCCCGAGCGCGGACTACTAAGCATCGTGTGGTATAAGTATCGCCGCTGGTGGGCCAACCGCTGGAAACATAGGCTTGTATATCGCGAGGGGCTACTACACACCTTCCTCGTTCAGGTGCGCAGCCATCTGCTCAAGCCAAAATCGATAACCGAATAGAGTATATAGACAAGATTTTTACGATCCCAACGTAAAACTGCAATGTACTATAAAACCATAACCCACATAAATCGTAGTGCTGTGGTTTTGCTTGTCGACTGCTCGCTGTCGATGAAGAGCAAGACGCTATACCACAACACCGTGCTCACGAAGCGGGAGGTGAGCTTCATAGTCGCCAACCATATAATCGAGGAGCTTGTAGTGCGTTGCGACCGCCGCAAGCGTATGCGCGACTACTTCGACGTCGCCGCCATAGGCTACTCTGGCGATGAGGCCTTCTCGCTGCTTCCGAGCTATGGCGAAGGGTTTGTCAAGGTAATACGCCTGGCCGAAGATAGGCCTCAGCCACGAACCGTATACCTCAAGCAGCGATTCCCAGACAACAGCATCAAAGAGATGCCACACATCATCTATCCCTGGGTTGAGACCTCGGCATCGGGAGCTTCGCCTATGTACGATGCGCTATTACGCACGAGGGCACTGGTCAGCCAGTGGTGCAAGGAGCGCGAAAACTGCAACAGCTTCCCGCCACTGATAATAAACATCACCGATGGTGTGTGCAGCGACGCCTACTCCACCGACCTTGTAGACATAGCCTTCGACATACGCCGTTTGTCGACCTCGGACGACAAGGCGCTGATTATGACACTACACCTATCTACCATAGGCGACCACGACGAGCCAAGCGAGGTATATCCCTGCGACCTTGACTGCGCCACGTGTGACCAGGATAGGGCTCTGATGCGCCATATGTCGAGCCTAATACCCGAGGAGCTCGAGCCATTCATATCGATGTGCTTCCGCGAGGGTAGCAGCGGCCCATATAGGGCATTAGCTCTAAATCACACTCCCTGTTCCATACTCGCGATTCTCAACATTGGCTCGATAAGCACCTATCTTCGTTAACACCTTAGACCACTACTCTTGCTGTGAAATCCGACTTATATCATAATACTGGCTCGCGCCTTGTATTTCGCGACAGCATAAGACACCCCGAGGTGTGGTTTATGACGCTTCGCAAGGCGCAATTCGACGAGCAAACCCTCACCTACGGCAAATACTTTACCGAGTGTGAGGCCATAATCAAAGGCAAGCGATATATGGTCTACGCACCGACGCACTACGACGCTACGCGCCGAGCGTTAGACTCTATGCAGATTATAAACAACACCCGGCCACCTATCGGCGCGATAAAATTCTACGCTGAGGAGATTACCTACGACACCACCTTAGCCTCGTACGTAAACATCTTTACCGAGAAGATTCCCGAGGGCACACCACTAAGCGAGGCTATCTACACCTTCTCGCAACGAGAACTGTTGCGTGGACTCAGAGCCTTTAAGAGGATGCTTAGCGATAACAATATATCTCTGAATAATGTCGACATCGACAACATCATCGTCGGCAAGAACTACGAGTGGCACGCCATACGCTGTCTCTACGCCACCTACGCCAAGCGTAAAGACAACAACGCCTTCAAGGCTATCAAGGAGAGCATCGAGGAGTATAGCCTACGAGACGACTTCAATGCCGCAGAGCTTGCCGCTGCAGTGCGTAGGGAGTATCCTGGTATTATGCTACCCTTGTGTGAGCGGCGCCGCCGCGTAGTGACTAAGGATGGCGTGGGCTTTATCGACGACCGCGACATAATGGTTATCGAAGTACAGTATCGAAGTGCTACGGACTTCTACGAAAACAGATCCGTTGTCACCACCTTCGAGGGCCGCGTGGGTATCATTGATAGGTATGGCAAATATATCATTCCTCCACAATACGATAGGATAGAGTTTGACCATCAGAATGGCGACTCCGAGGCCTACGTCGGCAACGAGGTCACCATCTACGACTATAACGGAGAGGTTGTCGAAAGGTAGTCTGCAACGTGCGACTATCTCAGCTTATGCTGCTGGAAGTGTGGCGTCACCACACGTCGGAAGAATACAAACGCTACGAGCACCAGCAGCGCGCCAAGTATGTAGCAGGGGGTATATCCTGTCTCGGCGAGCATACCTCCGAAGAGCATACCTCCGCCGATACCGACATCCCAGCCTGTGAGGTATGTGGCATTAGCCGTTGCTCGGCGCGAGTTAGGTGCGAGGTTGATAAATAGGGTGTTGTACGCCGGAAACATCGTGCCGTAGCCGTAGCCAAAGAGAAAGGCCGTAAGGAAGTAGGTTACGTAGCCTGCCGTCATATTCCAGTGTGCTACGGTCGACAGCAGCGCCTCGCCTAATGCACCTATAAAGGCTATGGATATTCCCAGACTGATGGTCTCGGTCACAAACCCCTTATCTACCTGCTTTCCAGAGTGTAGACGCGAGGCTATGAGTCCAAAGGCCATCACCGTAAAGAAGAGACCAGCGTTGTGCGTGATACCTACCTCGGCGGCATATAGCGCCATATAGCTTGTGGTCATACCATAGGGCATAGCCAACATAAAGAATGCTATCGATGCACGCGTTCCCTCCTTGAGGAAGAAGCGATCGGCCGAGAGCTTAAACTCAACCTTCTCGACCCTCTCGCGTCGTGGCGTGCGCACCAATGCTCCGAGCAGAAGGCCAATGATTCCCGTGACGAGCGACGTGAGGAATAGCAGCATAAAGTTGCCAGATGCTACAACAAAGAGTCCGACCATAGGGCCAAAGGCCATTGCGAGGTTATTCGTCACACCGTAGTAGCCTAAGCCCTCACCTCGTCGCGACGAGGGCATAACGTCGATGACCAAAGTATTGCCTGCCGTTGTCAACATACCGAAGCATAGCCCGTGAAATATGCGCAGCAGGATAAAGAGCGCGAGGGTCTTGGTTATGAAGAAGTAGCCGACAAATGCCGCGACGAAGGCCGCATAGGCCACTATATATACACTCTTGCGCGGCAGGGTATCGGCAATAAATCCAGCTAAGGGCCTAACGCTAAGCACAGCGAGGACGTAGCACGAGAGCACCACGCCGATCATCGCCTTGCCAATGCCGAAGGTTGCACTAAGGTATAGCGGCAGCGTGGGCACAAGGATAAAGAACGAGAAGGACATCATAAATGCCGCTATGCACACGAAGATATAGTTTCGTGTCAGGAGCCTATCTTTAACACTGTTATCGGCCATTATATAAATCTGTTTCGGATACGACATAAGCCACTTGGTGCGGCTATACGCCAATGTGATAGCACAAAGGTACGAAAAAAGTAGTGTCGTTATCCCACCAACGGACAAAAAGTGTGCATATTGCAAGGTCTGAAACTCGTAGGGGCGTGAGGCTCTCAAGCGAGGCACCGTGGCAAAGGCTCTGAGTGGAGGTGACTAAAAAGTTAATTAGCCACCTTCAATTTGTGAAGCAAAAATTTTTATAACTTTGCATTATTTAGCAATAGCGCGAGCCATACTGACTACTTGAAATAGCGAAGATAAATTATACTACAATGTTTACTATTAATTACATTTACTATATGAGAATAAAATTGTTGTTATTTTGTCTTTTGGCTATATCTTGTAATAGACATATGGCTGTTTCCGTTAAAGAGACTGCCCCTTCACCAGAAGTTTACAATTTCAATGATGTAGTGCAGCATATCAGCAATACATCGTATCGAGTCACAGATATAGATTATGATGATAGTGTCAGCATTACATATAATGAACCTATATATAAAAAGTTGGAAATTAACCGAACGCATTATGCTAAACTTGCTCAGACTGTAGATGAATTAGATATAGTAAACTACCAATGCGACACCATTCAAATATATGAATCTTGGTCTGAATGGATTGTGGGCGATGTATATAATAGTCCACATTCAAATTATCATTTAGACCTTAAGTGTCGCAAAGGCCTCTATGAATTGGTTGACTATAAATTGGAACCAAAACATTTTGATGAAGAGTATGTGAATGAGAAAACACGAGCAGTATATGAAGAGATTAGAAAAAAGGATTACCCTGATCTTGACGCACTAACATTTACATACGATTGGGAGATGTTAAGATATAATTGCTGGGATGATCAAAAGATGATTAGAAATTTTGGCAAAACTACCGATGTATGTGCAACTCTTATTCGCATAATTATCAAGGATAATCGTATCGTATATTGCGATAGATGGGATTGGTAGACACCTTTTGGTATTGCATCGCTACCCTTTAGCTCGCCTTAGCGAGCGCTCTACCCTTTAGCAGGCTCTACCTACGCTCTACCCTTTAGCACCGCAGGTGCGAACTACTCTTAATCCCTCACGCGCAAGCCACTCATCACACTATAACAGGTATACCCCCCCTGTTATGGGTGTTATGGCGTTATGAGTGGGGAGGAGTGAGGAGAGGGACGAGAGAGACGAGAGAGACAACAACGAAGTCGGGTATTATCTTTCTCTGCGTCCCTGTAGTCTCTGTTGTCTCTTTCGTCCCTAAAAATCCCACGCGCAAGCTCCAGGCAAGCGACAACACTTTAACCGCACCGACCTTGCTGCTCCCTCCTCTCCCTTTAGCGTCTTTAGGCGCGAACTAGCATTTCAGCGGAGCTGTATCCATAAGGCCAAACACCAGATCAGGCGATAATTCTGGTGGAGTAATTAATAACATAGTACGTCATCGCGAAGAATTGCATCTACGAGCGGTGGTGATACCTACTTGTGTCTATGCAATTCTGTGGCGATCTTCATTTGTTTATACTTCCGCACTGATACATAAGAGTTGTAATCACAATGCGCACCGTACACAGGACTATCAATCACACTCCGCACGGCACACACGACTATCAATCACACTCCGCGCGGCCCTATAAACAGCGGAAGACCCCCACGTCGGAGCATAGTGGCGTTATCACACCCCGCACACTCATACTTGCTCCTCCTCGGGGTGACGATATTTAATTCTTCCCACTGAAAATTTACGATAGAGCCCATATATCGACTCAAAACAATTTTCGCATAATTTTTTTATGCCCAACCGGGCTTATTGGTCAAAATTAGTAGATAAAATCGGGGCAATTTATTGATTTTTATATATTTGCACTATTTGCGTTAGAAATGGATAAAAAGTTTGCCCAAAATGTGGGCAACGCACCCTTGTCAGAGATGGCTACAACGGGGG
>JAFTWZ010000040.1 GCA_017465055.1 Alistipes sp.
TCTGTGGCGATCTTCCTTTGTTTATACTTCTGCACTGATACGTAGGAGCCCAAATAGTGCTCCGCACGGCACACACAACTATCAATCACACTCCGCACGGCCCTATAAACAGCGGAAGACCCCCACGTCGGAGCATAGTTGCGTTATCTCACTCCGCAAACTCATACTTGCTCCTCCTCGGGGTGACGAGGTTTATTGCTGCCGTCGCGATATTCGCAGGCTCGTGACAACCATTAAGAATCGTCATCGCGAAGAATTGCATCTACGAGCGGTGGTGATACCCACTTGGGTCTATGCAATTCTGTGGCGATCTTCATTTGTTTATACTTCCGCTCTGATACGTAAGAGTTGTAATCACAATTCGCACGGCACTCACGACTATCAATCACACTCCGCACGGCCCTATAAACAGCGGAAGACCCCCACGTCGGAGCATAGTGGCGTTATCACACTCCGCAAACTCATACTTGCTCCTCCTCGGGGTGACGATATTTATATTCTCCCCACTGAAAATTTACGATAGAGCCCATATATCGACTCAAAACAATTTTCGCATAATTTTTTATGTCCCACCGGAATTTACGACTGAGCCATCTTTCCTACCACCTGCCTACAACTTCGCCTCGAACTTGCGGCCGAAGCGGTCTGTTGCAGTAATAGTTATTTCGCTATTTTCTACGGTGCGACGCAGACGATAGTAGTGGCTTCGTAGGGTTGCCGAGCGGCGTAGACGCTCCAAGTACTTCTTGCCATAATCTGCCTCATACTCAACGTAGTGCATATAATCTGGGTCGTACATCTCGACCTGATCCATAGCGCCCATTGGCGCTCCATTCTCCGACCACTCGACGCGCCATTTATCGTCCCAGCCGACAACCTTAACAACGACATACTCGTCGCTACCCTCAACCTGACCCTCGCGCCACACGACCAATCTATCGTCTGCCCCTCGGCCAAGCATACGGTGGTGCCACTGCCACTCTCCGTTGCGCTCCTCGATGCAGAATACTCCCCTCGGCGTACCGTCCGAGCATATAGGCGCAAACCATAGGTTGCCACTCACCTGCGCCACGCTGTGCTCATAGAGTTGAGGGGTGTGCTCGGCGGTGTTGTGGCGATGGCGGTGTCCAGTCACAAAGTGCAGCTCTCTATCGCCCACGATGTCGACCATAGGCTGTGCGTATGGCTTGATTATCCCGCTGTTAAAATCTGTCGCCGAGGCGTGCATACATAGAGCCACGCGCCTTGCCTCGGGGTGATTAGCCATCTCCGATTCGAGCCATAGAAGCTGCATAGCATCCACCTCCTCGCGATATGTTTTATTGGGATTGAACATAATATTATCGAGCGTCAGGAAGAGCGTCTCTCCAAGTATAAAGCTCTGATTACGTGGTCCAAACGTCTTGACATACGGTTTCTCGGCGCGTGCATCCTTGCAGAAGAAGGCGCGGTTGTGGTCGTGGTTGCCGATAACGGCATAGACCTCTACGCCGAGGCTCTCGAAGGCGCTCTTTACGCGTGGCAGGAATCGCATCGTATCCCACACCACATCGCCCGTAAGGAGTATCGCCGTAGGCCTATCGCTCTCGGCCCTATACTCCTCGACAATCTTAGCAATCTGGGGCACAATCACCTGCTCAAGTTCGCGTAGTTGCGCCTTAGTCTGAGGCTGCGGATCGCCCACAACGATAAGGTTAAAACCATCGTCTGATGGCTGCTGTGCCGAGGCCACCACCACGCTACCGAGAGTTGCCAAAATGGCAAATATAAGTCTTAATTTTCTCATAGTCTAACTGACGTTAAATTTTTGCAAAGGTAATATAATATCGCAAAAAGCAGAGTGCCGAGAGCATAAAAGCCATCACGCGCGCGAAAAAAGTTGCCCAACAAGGAGAAGGAACGGAAAAAATTACTACCTTTGTCGAGTTATGGAGAATTTTGTTGTATCAGCACGTAAGTATCGCCCCGCAACGTTTGCATCTGTTGTGGGTCAGCGACACATAACCTCTACGCTTAAGAACGCCATTGAGCGCGGCCAGCTGGCTCACGCCTACCTCTTCTGCGGCCCTCGCGGTGTGGGCAAGACCACCTGTGCGCGTATCTTCGCCAAGGCGATCAACTGTCTCAACCCGCAGTCGGGCGAGGCCTGCAACGAGTGCGAGTCGTGCCGCTCGTTCAACGAGGGACGCTCGCTCAATGTTCACGAACTCGATGCTGCGTCGAACAACTCGGTCGATGATATCCGCAACCTCATCGAGCAGGTGCGCATCATTCCCCAGCAGGGACGCTACTCGGTCTTCGTCATCGACGAGGTACATATGCTCTCTGCTTCGGCCTTCAACGCCTTTCTTAAGACGCTCGAGGAGCCTCCGCGCCACGCTATATTTGTCCTTGCGACCACCGAGAAGCATAAGATTATACCCACGATCCTCTCGCGCTGCCAGATCTACGACTTCAACCGTATACGCGTTGAGGACGGCGTTGAGTATCTGCGATATATCGCCTCGCAGGAGGGTGTCGAGGCCGACGACGAGGCTCTCAACCTCATAGCCCACAAGGCCGATGGCGGTATGCGCGACGCTCTCTCGATGTTCGACAAGGCGGTATCGTTCTGCGGCAATAAGCTCGACTATAAGGATGTAGCCGCTACGCTCAACGTACTCGACTACGACACCTACTTCTCGATTACCGAATTGCTGCTTACGGGTAACTATGTCGATGCGCTGCTACGCTTCGACGAGGTACTCGCGCGCGGCTTCTCGCCCCAGGTATTCATCTCGGGCCTCAATGCCCACTTCCGCGACCTGCTGATGTCGCAGGGCCCAGCCATCACGTTGGTGGAGTTTACCGGGCGGCTGATCGAGCGATATAAGGAGCAGGCGGCAAGGTGCGACAAGCAGTTCTTGTTTAACGCCATCTCGCTACTAACGGAGGCAGATGGTAAGATACGACAGTCGTCGAATCAACGACTACTTGTAGAGCTGGGACTTATGAAACTTGCAGGTCTCGGCCAAAAAAAAAATGGAGAGATAGATAGCGACACCTTCGAGGTATACTTCGAGCTTCCAGAGTTAGTCGCCCCCACGCCACAAGCCGTAGCACAAGCGCCACAGCCATCACACCAAGAGCATAAGGTGGAGAGAGTGGCGGAGGGAGCACCAAAGAGCGAGGGCACACAGCCTAAGCCACAGCCCAAACCTACGACGAGCGAGCCTCGCACAGAGAGGCCTATCGCCGAGGGCCGCAGCGCCTCTTCGCGTCCCACGCCGAGCGAGGGTAGACCACAGGGCAGCAGGTCGTTTGCTACGCTTAGGCCTATGACCCAGAAGGTATCTCTTATGGGAGTCCTCGAGGGTGGCATTAAGAGTTCCGCAGAGTTAGAGGCCGAGGCCCACGAGGAGGCTGTGCGTATGGCTACCAATATCGACCCTATGTGCGCCGAGAAGATTACGGCTGCACAGGATAAGATTATCGAGAGCCTGCTTACCACGCGCCCACGCCTCGGTCGAGCATTCGAGAGTATGACCGTCGAGGGCAACACCGTGCGCACCACGGTAGCCTCACAGGCCCTCTGCGACGAGATTATGCTCGAGAAGAGCGAGCTACAGAAGCTCTTCGCCTCGATGAGTGGAGTTACGGGACTCATAGAGATTGAGGTCGAGGTCAACGAGCGCATCAAGGTATCGCGCCCCATAACCCTCGAGGATAGACTTAAGCACCTCATAGGCCGCAACGAGCGACTTACGGAGATGATAAGCGTCTTGGGCCTCGACGCTGAGTAACACCCTCGCACCCAAAAGGCAAGCGGCGGATGGCAGCCTACTAATTCGCTAATGCTCAGGATGACAGCGAGTAAAGAGGATTGTTAATTGCTAATTTTAAATTTAAAAGAGATATTATGATTAAGGATTTTGTTCAAGAGCTCGAGTGGCGCGGTATGATCCACACCATAATGCCAGGAGCTAAGGAGCAGCTACAGAAGGAGATGACCTCGGCATACTTGGGCATCGACCCTACGGCCGACTCACTACACATAGGACACCTCGTAGGTGTTATGATTCTCAAGCACTTCCAGATGTGTGGCCACCGCCCCATCGCCCTTATTGGCGGTGCTACGGGTATGATTGGCGACCCCTCGGGTAAGTCGCAGGAGCGCAACCTCCTCGACGAGGCTACGTTGCGCCATAACCAGGAGGCTATCAAGAACCAGCTGGCAAAGCTTATCGACTTCGACTCTACGGCCGACAACCACGCCATCTTGGTCAACAACTACGACTGGATGAAGGAGTTCTCGTTTTTGGACTTTGCACGCGACATCGGCAAGTGCATCACCGTGAACTATATGATGGCTAAGGACTCTGTTAAGAAGCGCTTCAATGGCGAGGGCGACGGTATGTCGTTTACGGAGTTTACCTACCAGCTCCTCCAGGGCTACGACTTCCTACACCTCTACCAGGAGTATGGCTGTAAGCTACAGCTCGGCGGTGCCGACCAGTGGGGCAACATAACTACAGGTACGGAGCTTATACGCCGCAAGCTCGGCGCCGAGGCCGAGGCCTTCGCTATCACCTGCCCACTCATCACCAAGGCCGACGGCACGAAGTTTGGCAAGACCGAGTCGGGCAACGTATGGCTCGACCCACGCTACACCTCGCCATATAAGTTCTACCAGTTCTGGCTCAACGTGAGTGACGACGACGCTAAGCGCTACATCAAGATATTCACGCTGCTCGACCGCGAGACTATCGAGACACTCATCGCTCAGCACGACGAGGCACCACACCTGCGCATCCTGCAGAAGCGCCTGGCCGAGGAGATTACTACGATGATTCACTCTAAGGAGGAACTCGAGAAGGCACAGGCTGCTACCAACATCCTCTTCGGCAACGCCACCTCGGAGGCGCTACGCTCGCTCGACGAGGCTACGCTGCTCCAGGTATTCGAGGGTGTGCCACAGTTCACCATCTCGCGCGACAACCTCGAGAGGCCATTTATCGACATCATTGCCGACGTCTGCAAGGTCTTCCCATCGAAGGGCGAGTGCCGCAAGATGGTCCAGGGCGGTGGCGTGCAGCTCAACAAGGAGAAGGTAGTGGATGCTATGCGCCCCATTACCGAGGCCGACCTTATCGCAGGCAAATACCTCCTTGTGCAGCGCGGCAAGAAGAACTACTATCTGATAACCATAGAGTAGGGCGACGGTGGAGAGACTATATACCATACGCCTCGACGGCATCTACCTGCGTGCCTTTCACGGCTGCTACGACCTTGAGCAGCAGGTGGGCAACCGCTTTCGCGTCGACCTTGTGATACGCACCGCGCTGGGCACGCTGCCCGAGAGCGACGATGTCCGCCAGGCGGTCAACTACCTCACCGTCTACGAGATTGTTGAGAGGTCGATGAAGCGTACACGCCGCACCATCGAGGCAGCGGCTACCGACATTATCAACGCTGTGCGCGAGGCCTTTCCTCAGATTGTCGAGATGGAGTGCACCGTATCGAAGATTGCACCGCCACTGGGAGGCAAGATTGATAGAGTATCGGTAACGCTAATAGGTTAAGGTGGACTCTATAAATTCGGTCGAGTTGTTTTTTAATATTCAGAAGCGACCGAAAAAGAATCTGCCGAGAACGAAGAGCATATTTACTAATTTGTAGGACATAGATTAAATATGGCACAAGAGACAAAAAAACGTGGTGGCTTTGGTGGCAAGATTGCCGCCATCCTCGCCGCCGCAGGCTCGGCGATAGGTCTGGGCAACATCTGGCGCTTTCCATACATCACCTCGGAGAATGGTGGTGGCGCATTCATCATCATCTACTTAGGATGCATCCTGCTTTTAGGCCTACCACTGCTCATCGCAGAGTTTGCCGTGGGCCACAACTCTAAGAGTAACCCCATCGACGCCTTCTCGAAGATTCGTAAGGGCTGGGGCTGGTTGGGTGCAGCAGGCCTTATCTCCGTAACCCTGATTATGGGCTACTACTTCGTAATCTCGGGCTGGACGCTTAACTACGCCCTCGCCTCGGCGACAAATAGCATCGGAGGCGACTATGGCGCCTTCTTCACGACCTTTACCACCGCCACGTGGAAGCCGCTGATATATACCTACATCTTCATCATTGCCAACCACTTCATTATCATCGGTGGTGTGCAGGGTGGCATCGAGAAGGCATCGAAAATTATGATGCCACTGCTCTTTGTCATACTTATAGTCTTGGCTATCTACTCGCTGTGGCTCCCCGAGGGTCGCGAGGCGCTGGGCAACGTCTTCACCCCCGACTTCTCTAAGGTATCGGGCAAGACCTTCCTCGACGCTATGGGCCAGGCCTTCTTCACCCTCTCTATCGGTATGGGTGCAATGCTTATCTATGGCTCGTACTTCAAGAAGGGCACAAAGCTCGCTGGCACGGCTATCAGCGTAGTGTCGCTCGATACCATCGTAGCTCTCACCGCCGCCATTATCATCTTCTCAGCAGGTGTCGAGAACGAGAGTGGTATGCAGCTGGCGTTTGTGGCTATGCCTAAAGTCTTTGCCTCGATGCCCGCAGGCAATATCTGGGCGATGCTCTTCTTCCTGCTCTTAGCCCTTGCCGCCCTCTCGTCAACGATATCGATGCACGAGGCCGTCACCTCGTACTTTGTCGAGAAGCGCGGTATGTCGCGTAACAAGGGCGCGTGGATCGTTACGTTCATAGCCTTAGTTTTGGCGACTGCAGCGTCGTTGTCACTTGGCGACTGGAGCGAGTTTAAGGTTGCAGGTATGAACTTCTTCTCGCTACTCGACAACTTCACGGCTATCGTTATGTTGCCACTTCTGGGTATCCTCACCTCGGTATTCGTTGGCTGGGTGTGGAAGAGAGATGATATGCGCGCCGAACTTACGGCCGAGGGTGGCATCGACAAGGCTACCTACCCGGTCATCCGCTTCCTGCTTCGCTACGTATGCCCCGTGCTGGTATCTGTAGTCTTTGTCTTCGGCATCTACGACTTCATAAGTAACTTATAATCAAACAACAATAAAAACTAAGAGACAATATGGCTGAATTTATCTATCAGGAGCCGTTTCCTATCCAGGAGGATAAGACGGAGTACCGCCTTTTGACCAAGGATTACGTTAAGGTCGTGGAGTGCGACGGACGTAAGATTTTGAAGGTTGACCCCAAGGGTCTTGAGCTTTTGGCTAAGGAGGCCTATAGCGACGTGTCGTTCTACCTTCGCGCCTCACACCTTCAGAAACTCGCCAATATCCTTGCTGACCCCGAGGCTACCGACAACGACAAGTTTGTGGCATACACAATGCTTATGAACCAGTGCGTCGCTGCCGAGGGAGAGCTCCCTACGTGCCAGGATACCGGTACGGCCATCTGCATAGGCCACAAGGGCGAGGATGTATATACAGGAGCTAACGACGCTGAGTGTATCTCACGTGGCGTATACGAGACATACAAGGAGCGTAACCTTCGTTACTCGCAGGTTGTTCCATTCACTATGACCGAGGAGAAGAACTCTGCGACAAACCTCCCCGCACAGATCGACATCTACGCTGGTCACCCAGGTATGGAGTACGAGTTCTTGTTCATCACCAAGGGTGGTGGCTCGGCAAATAAGACCTTCCTCTACCAGCAGACTAAGGCGCTGCTCAACGAGGAGTCACTCACGAAGTTTATCAAGGAGCACATCCTCGATCTCGGCACTTCGGCCTGCCCACCTTACCACTTGGCTATCTGCATCGGCGGCACCTCGGCCGAGATGTGTCTCTCGACCGTAAAGAAGGCCTCGGCTGGCTACCTCGACGAGCTACCAACCTCGGGCAACGAGGGTGGCCGCTGCTTCCGCGACCTCGAGTGGGAGGCTAAGGTTCAGAAGATATGCCAGGAGATAGGCCTCGGCGCACAGTTTGGCGGTAAGTACTACGTTCACGACGTCCGCGTAATCCGCGCACCACGTCACGCAGCCTCTTGCCCCGTAGCTATCGGCGTTAGCTGCTCGGCAGACCGTAACATCAAGGCAAAGATTACCCCCGAGGGCATCTTCCTCGAGCAGCTCGAGAAGAACCCTGCACGCTTCCTCCCTGCTGAGGCACCAGCAATGTCTCCAGCCGTAGATATCGACCTTGACGAGGGTATGGATAAGGTACGCGAGATTTTGTCGAAGTATCCTATCAAGACACGCCTTAACCTCAAGGGTACGTTAGTCGTAGCACGCGATATCGCTCACGCGCGCATCAAGCAGATGCTCGACGAGGGTAAGCCTATGCCCGACTACTTCAAGAACCACCCAGTATACTACGCAGGCCCTGCTAAGACCCCTGCAGGTATGGCATCAGGCTCATTTGGCCCTACCACCGCAGGCCGTATGGACTCATACGTAGACCTCTTCCAGAAGGCAGGAGGCTCGCTGGTTATGGTTGCTAAGGGTAACCGCTCGCAGCAGGTTACCGACGCTTGTAAGGCCAACGGAGGCTTCTACCTCGGCTCTATCGGTGGCCCTGCGGCTATCCTCGCTAAGAACTCTATCAAGCGTGTCGAGGTTGTCGACTTCGAGGAGCTCGGTATGGAGGCCGTACGTAAGATCTACGTCGAGAACTTCCCAGCGTTCATCATCGTTGATGACAAGGGTAACGACTTCTTCGCAGACTTCGCACACTAATATGTAGACCTATGATTACGGGGGTGTCCTACGACGATGGATACCCCCTAATTATGGGCCAATATAGCAATAAAACGCCACCAAAGGGCGTTATAGAGACATCTGAATAAGGATGAAGAGAGTATTGTAATGAGACTTTTACAAAGATTAACACTCGTAGTTGCGCTACTACTTAGCAGCCTTACGCTCCAGGCTCAGGTATCGTTTAGTGTCGATGCCCCAAGTCCTGTAGCTGTTGGCGAGGCTTTTCGTGTAGAGTTTAAGGTCGATGCCGAACCTGATAGAAACAGCTTCACAGCCCCTGCGTTCGAGGGTTTCGATGTTGTTGCAGGCCCTTCGGTATCAACCGGACACTCGGTGCAGTTTATCAACGGACACCAGTCATCGAGTTACGAATGTACCTACACCTATGTGCTTATTGCCTCCGCAGCAGGCAGGCACACTATTGGCTCGGCAACCATAAAGGTTAAGGATAAGGAGTATAGAACAACTCCTCTGCTTGTCGAGGCCGTCACCGAGAATAAGAGCACGGCCAAGCAGGGTCAGAACCCCGAGAACTTGGTGGGCAAGGATGATATCTTGCTGCGCCTCAATGTCTCAGATACGGAGCTATACAAGGGCGAGTCTATGCGCGCCTCGCTCGTACTATATACACGCGCCAACATCGACCATATAGACAACGTCTCGATACCTCCGTTCGATGGATTCTGGTCTCAGGAGCTGTCGTTTGACAACACACCCACGCGCGTGGAGTATAACGGAGGCGTCTACGAGGCCTACAAGCTCGTCGAGATGCTCCTCTCGCCACAGCAGAGCGGCACTATCGTCATCCCCGAAGCCAAGCTCACCGCGCGCGCGCAGGTGTTTATAGAGAGTAAGCGCAACTCGAACATCTTCTTCGGTGGCCGCGACATCTATCACGTCACGCGCGAGCTTAAGAGCCCTGCCGTTAGCGTTACGGTCAAGGAGTTCCCCTCGGGAGCACCAGCATCGTTTAGTGGTGCTGTCGGCAGCTTCAGACTCGAGTCTAAGATGCCCAACAGCCAGCTCGACAGCAACACCGCCGACCAGATAGAGCTCACGATCTCGGGTAGTGGCAACCTTAAATTCCTCAGCGCACCACGCCTTATCTTGCCCGAGTCGTTCGAGGTCTACGACACCAAGACCATCGACAATATCAAGGTTACGCCAAGCAATACCTCGGGCAGCATAACCTATACCTACCCCTTCGTAGCACGCTCACCGGGAGAGTTTACCATCGAGCCTATCGAGTTTAGCTACTTCGACCCTGCTACGGGCCAGTACCACACGCTCGCTACCGAGCCCTTCGCGATACGCGTTATGGACGATGGTAGCGCAAGCACGACGCCAGTCATCAGCGGCGGGCTTACGGGCTATCCTGCGACTATGCGTCAGCTCGACCGCGACATACGCTTTATACACACAGGCAAGCTCGCACACCGCGCCGCCAGTTCGTTTGTGCTCAGCCCCGCCTACTGGCTCATCATAGTACTCTTTGTCGCCATCTTTATCGTTGTCTTCGTGCTTCTGCGCAAGCGCATACGCGACAACCGCAACATCGTAGCACGCCGTATGAAGCGCGCCGATAAGGTTGCTGTGCAACGCCTGCGTATGGCCGAGCACTCGATGAAGGAGGGTCGCCGCCACGACTTCTACGAGGAGATGCTCCGCGCTATGTGGGGATATATCAGCGATAAGTTCAACATCCCCGTCTCGAACCTTACGAAGGAGACCATCCGCGAGGAGCTATACCGACGCAACGTCTCAGCCGCAGTTGCCGAGCACTTCTGCGATATCATCTCGCGCTCCGAGGAGGCACAATACGCCCCTTCGACCGATGGCGAGATGGATGAGGTATATGCCGACGCTGTAGAGGTAATCTCGAAGATCGAGGAGGCCATAAAGCGATAGCTATTAAGTCATAATAAGCATTGAATAAGATGAAACGAACAATAGCCTATATACTCATTATCGTGGCGTCAGCAGTCCTTTGTCCATCGCAGCTCGTCGCTGCCGACTCACGCACTACGGCCGAGGCACACTGGCAGGAGGGCATCGCAGCCTACGAGAGCCGCAACTACGACGCAGCCATCGACTCCTTTCGCCAGATAGTACTCCTCGGCGAGGCCTCAGCAGACGTTTACTACAACCTCGCCAACGCCTACTTTAAGCGCGGCCAACAGCCTACGCTCTCGCGCCCCTTCTCGGGAGGCGAGCTTGGCAACGCAGTGCTCAACTACCACCGCGCCCTGAAGCTCAACCCCGCTATGGAGGATGCGCGCTACAACCTCGAGCTTGCCGTAGACCATACCAACGACACCGACGGCGTGCCTCAGAGCTTTATCTCGACGCTATGGCACGGACTGCGTAATGCGATGACCACCAACGGCTGGACTATAACCTCTATCGTTATGCTGGCCTGCACCCTAACGTTGGTTATGATATACCTCCTCTCGGAGCGTATCGCCGTTCGTAAGGTTTGCTTTTTCTCGGCCCTCGTTATCGCACTCGGCTTTGCCGTTAGCACGCTGCTTGCCACGTCGAGCCACTACGCCGCCATCAACGACAACCGCGCCGTAGTGCAGTGTAGCGATACCACTCCTGTGCACGCCTCGCCCGATAGCGCTTCGAAGATTATCCGCCAACCGTCACAGGGTGTCACGGTGCGCATCTCACGTAACCACGGCGAGTGGTCGGAGATTGTCTTTGCCGATGGCGAGAAGGGATGGATACGTTCGTCGGCCGTAGAGATGGTCTAATGGCTCAGCAATAATAGATTAACACCTCTATGTCTAAACTCTTAGATAACGTATGTAGCGAGCTTCAGCGACTGCCTGGCATAGGTCGCCGCACGGCATTGCGCTTAGCTATGCACATCCTCAAGCTCGAGCCCGATGTGGTCGACTCGCTTGCCGACAGCATAGCGCGCTTTCGCCACGATGTGCGCTACTGCACAAGCTGCAACAACCTCTCGGATAGCGATATATGCCAGATATGTGCCGACCCACGCCGCGACCACTCGACCATATGCGTTGTCGAGCAGGTTCAGGACCTTATGTCTATCGAGAATACGGGGCAGTATCAGGGCATCTACCATATATTGGGCGGCGTAATCTCGCCTATGCAGGGTATAGGTCCTTCGGACTTGAAGATAGACCTTTTAGCCGACAAGCTACTCTCGGGCACTGTGCGCGAGGTAATCATCGCCATCTCGACGTCGGTCGAGGGCGAGACCACGCTCTTCTACCTACTCAATCGCCTCAAGGCCTTTCCCGATGTTAGGGTTACGACCATCGCTCGCGGCATAGGATTTGGAGATGAATTGGAGTACGTCGACGAGCTTACCATCACCCACGCGCTAAAGAATCGCCGCGAGGTGGTGCGCGACGATAGGTAGCTACCGCTAATATTTGATAGACTAAAATGGCTATTTCACCAGCTATTTTCGACATTTCACCCCTTTGTCGCCTTAGGTATTGAAAAAATGTGTATCTTTGTGATAGATGGAGGTGTAGAATATGCCTCTGTAATATAGGACTAATAGATAGTAATAGTATGAGACGATCACTTCAAATAGTAGCCCTTGCGCTTAGCATACTGCTTTTGGGCGGCTGTACGGCGATGTACAACTCGTCGTCATATGGCTCAAACGACCTATACCGTAGCGATAACCGCCTGCTTGTAGCCAACGAGCTCCGAGCTAAGGCCGAGGCCGAGAAGGCCGAAGCCGAGGCACGCCAGGCTATGTGGGAGGCACGCCTTGCCGAGGCCAATGCCGATAGTGCCGAGCAGCAGTACTATGCCGCAACGGATGGTACAACCTCGTTCAGTTCGATTGTTGCCGACGACTATGAGAGTGCCTATGCACGTCGCCTCTACGGCTTTAACTCGCCCACGTACAAGCTACCATCGAGCTACTACAACTTGGCTACCAACGACGCTATGTTCTACGCTACGGCCTACGACCCTGCCTACTACAACATTATGGTCTCGGGCGACCAGGTGTGGGTCGAGCCTAAGTATATCACCTCGATGTTTGGCGCTTGGGGAGCTACGAACGTGACATTCGGCATCTACTCTTCGCCCTGGAACTTCGGCTGGAGCGTATATGTAGACCCCTTCTACCACACTTGGTGGGGCTATCCACACTACTCGTGGTACGACTGGAACTGGACAATATGCTACAACCCCTACTACTGGGGGCCTGGCTACTATCCTGGCTATTATCCTGGTTACTACCCAGGTTATTATCCGGGTTATTACCCCGGCTACTACCCCGGACCGCACCATCCACACTACCCTCCACGTCCACCACACCACCCAGGACACGGCCCAGGACACGGCCCAAGCTATGGCCCTGGTCACGATAATGGCCCTGGCCATCACCACGGCTACTACGATGACCGCCGTCACTCAGCGTCGCGATACACCTCGCCTACGTCGAACCGCAACTATGGTGGTGGCATAAGGAGCAACGAGGGTAATGGACGTCCTTCGCACTCGGGAGCTACCTCTATAGGTATCAACCAGAGTAAGACCGATCCAGGACACCGCTACAACGGAGGCTCAAACAACGCGACAAGCGGCCGAGTAAGCGGCAGTGGCACGGTGCAGCGACCACAGCAGTCTACGGGCAAGAAGGCTACGACCGAGACACAGCGCAGTAGCAACTACCGCCAGTCGTCAAACTCTACCAGCCGTAGCTCGTCGGTATCGTCATCGTCATCTTCGTCGTCATCGAACAGAGGTACGTCGTATGGAGGTTCTACATCGTCGCGCCGCAGCAACAGCTCATCATCATCGAGCTATCGTAGCGGCACATCGAGCCGTTCGGGAGGCTTCACTGGTGGTGGCACACGCAGTGGTAGCAGCGGTGGTGGTAGCGCCCGCTCAGGTGGTACAACCTCGTCACGCCGTTAATAATTTAGAGCAGGGCTTATGGCACGGTTGGTGCCATAGCCCTATCTTATAATAACATCGAATTATAAACCAATAATCTTAAGCATATGAGACGACTCTACACCATACTCACTATCGCCGTGCTGAGCCTTACGGTTGGCACGTCGCGAGCCCAGACGGTAGATTTTGGCGGCACTACGATGAACAACGACCTTATCGGGTGGTACGACCTCTACGAGCTATCGTTCACGTCGCACAACTACGGTACGGCGCGCTCTATGGCTATGGGTAACGCCTTCACGGCCTTAGGCGCTGATATGGTCTCGGCATCGCTTAACCCCGCAGGTATAGGTATGTATGTAGATAGCGACTTTAGCATCTCGGCTATGATGCAGTTTACCAAGTCGCCTACGCCCAATAGCGACGCCTTCTACCCTATCGGCACACCTAAGTATGAGCAGCACTATCAAGATCACTCCGAGCGCTTCGGCATCTCGAGCTTGGGTGGTGTGTTTACTACGTATAAGAGCACTGGCGCACTGACGAACCTCAACATCGGTGTGGTTTACAACCGCATTGCCGACTTTAACCGCAACACGCTTATCGCCTCTATCGGTAACCCTGGCACAGAGAGCCTTGCCAATGTATTCTGCACGCTATCAAATATCGACGGTCTGCAGACAAATGCCGATGGCACTATGAACTTTGGTGGCGACCCATTCTACTGGGGCGCGGTGCTGGCCTATAAGAATGGTCTTACCAATAAGGACGACCAGGGCTGGTTTATCGACCGCATATCGCCCGATGCCGAGATTGACCAATACTCATCAGTCGAGACACGCGGCTCGATAGGCGAGTACGCCATCACCGCAGGCTTTAACTTTATGGATATCTTCTACGTCGGTGCTTCACTTGGCATCCAGAGCCTCAACTACAGCCGCGAGGTATTCTATGGCGAGGACTATATCTACACCGAGGAGACACTACCTTCGGGCGATGCAATGCCCTACCAGACCGTATATATGAACTATGTGCAGCGCACACGCATCTCGGGCACGGGTATAAACTTCAAGCTCGGTGTTACGGCACGCCCTGCCAAGTGGCTACGCATAGGCTTGGCCTACCACACCCCCACCTACTACGATGCAACATTGCGCTACGGAGGCGAGATGTGGTCGAGCACATATAGTGCTGGCAACAACCCCGATGACTACGACCTCGGTCCGAATGGCTATATGTACGACAACGTTGGCACCCCTATTTGGGAGGATGCTGGGCCCTACGCTTGGAAGTATCGCACCCCTTCGCGCCTGCTTACAGGTGTTGCCGTTACGCTTGCCGAGCGCGTGATTATCTCGGCCGACTACGAGCGTAGCTGGTATCAGTCGACACGCCTTCAGCGCTCACCCATCGAGCACCTCAACTATACGGGCTTCAACAAGGAGTTCTTCAAGGGTAGCAACACCATACGTCTCGGTGCCGAGGCCAACATTCTTCCATTCCTGCCAGTGCGCGTAGGATACATATGGAGTGGCTCGACACTACGCGAGGGCTACGAGGATATCATCGCGTCGCACCCTATGCCCACCAAGCAGTGGTACGTGACTGCCGGCTTCGGCATTAAGTTCGGCCGCTCGATATATCTCGACCTGGCATACCAGTATGGCACAACGAACTACTCGCGCTACCAGACCTTCTATGCCATAGATAGCGAGGATGCTGAGCAGAATATCGAGAGCCGCCTGTTCGACACCCAGACAGATCGTCACATTGCGGTGCTCACCTTCGGCGTGAGGTTCTAATCTCGCAGAGGCGACATCAGTAGCAATATGGGCTACCAGCGTTATGCGGGTGGCCCATATTGAGATATATAGGTAAGCAACATCAAAAAAATAATCCGACTACAGCCAATTTTATTAATAAATAGCGTATCTTTGTGGTAGTCAACAATGCAATAACGATTAATCTACGATAGAATGTCAGTGATAAGATTAACAAAGGAGTTTAGCTTCGAGGCGGCACACTCGCTCGAGGGCTACGATGGCCCCTGCCGCGAGATTCACGGCCACTCATACAAGCTCTTCGTAACGGTTAAGGGCGAGCCTGAGCGCAACGCCGACTCTCCGAAGCTCGGTATGGTTATGGACTTCGGAATCCTCAAGCGTATCGTTGGTGAGCAGATTGTCGAGCGCCTCGACCACGCCTTCATTATGCGCAATACGCCCGAGGCTAAGGAGGTCAGCGAGGTGTTGAGCTACCGCTTCTCGAAGGTTGTGCTCACCGACTATCAGCCTACGTGCGAGAATATGCTTGCGGACTTTGCCGAGCGACTACTCGAGGCCCTGCCCGACGATATCGAGCTCTACTCGCTCAAACTCCACGAGACAGCCACCTCCTATGCCGAGTGGTACGCCTCGGATAACTTCTAACAACGAGTAATCTTGCTGTTGCAGCTGTCATCCTGAGCTAATGCGAGCGTTGCGTTCAGAATGACAATGCCAATGAGTAATTGTTTACTTTCGCACTAACCAAAGCACTATGCGCCAAAGCCTATACCTTATCGACGCCTATGCGCTGATATTCAAGTACTACTACGCCTTTATGGGGCGCCCTATGCGTAGCCGTAGCGGGATGAACACCTCCTTAATATTTGGCTTCACGAAGTTTTTGCGCGACATCCTGCGCCGCGAGAAGCCCGACCTTATAGGCGTAGCATTCGACCCACCTGGGGGCTGCTTCCGCCGCGAGATGTTCGCCGAATATAAGGCCAACCGCCCCCCAACGCCCGAGGATATAGTCCTCTCGGTGCCATATGTCAAGCGCCTGTTAGAGGCTATGCGCATACCTATTCTCGAGGTTGCAGGCTACGAGGCCGACGACGTAATCGGCACGTTAGCAAAGCGTGGCGCCGAGGCTGGCTACAACGTCTTTATGGTTACGCCCGACAAGGACTACGGACAGCTTGTCGACGACAGCTGCGTGATATACCGCCAGAAGGGCGACATTACAGAGATTGTCGACCGCCAGGCCATAGCCGAGAAGTATGGCATCGCAGACCCTACGCTTGTGCGCGACATCTTGGCCCTCTGGGGCGATAGTGCCGACAACATCCCTGGCGTCCCGGGCATAGGCGAGAAGGGAGCTTCAAAGTTGGTGCGCCAGTGGGGCGAGGTGGAGAACATCCTGGCCAACACCACAGCGATAGGTGGCAAGACGGGTAAAAATATCGCCGAGTGGGGCGAGAAGCTACTGCTTGCCAAGAGGCTCACGACGATATGCACCGACGTGCCTATAGAGTTTGTGGCCGACAATTTCAAGATCAGCGAGCCGAACTACGCCGAGCTGCGCGGACTATATACCGAGCTGAACTTCTCGTCGTTCCTCCGCGACTTGGAGAATGTTGCCGTCGACGAGCCAGCAAGCGATGGCCCACACCAGGAGGCGCAGACACAGCTTCAGGAGGTGTCGCGCGCCAAGGCCGAGGCTAAGCGCCGCGCCAGCCTCGAGGGCCAGGGCGACCTCTTTGCCTCGTTCGATGCCCCAGCGCCTGCACCTGCAGCGCCAGCAGCCGAGGCCGCCACAACAGACTCCGAAACCGCCGAGGGTGCGGATATTATCTCGGAGATGGCCACCATAGCCACCACACCACACAACTACCACACGATACTCAGCGCCGAGGAGCTACGCACGCTATGTGCCAAGATAAAGAGCTACTCAGAGCTATGCTTCGACACCGAGACCACGGGCCTTGACCCGATAAATAGCCGCATCGTAGGCCTATCGTTTGCCGTAGAGAGGGGCGAGGCGTGGTACCTACCGTTTAATACCGAGGGTAGCGAGCAGTATGCCGATATTTTGCGCCCTATATTTGAGGATGAGCGCATTACAAAGATAGGACAGAATATTAAGTTCGACATTATGGTCCTGCGTGGCATAGGTATCGAGGTGCGTGGCCGCAAGATAGATACTATGCTTCTGCACTACCTTATCGACTCCGAGTCGCGCCATAATATGGACTTCTTGGCCGAGCGATATCTTAACTACCGCCCTATAGCCATCGAGACGCTTATAGGCAAGGGCACGAAGCAGCTCACGATGGATATGGTAGGCATCGAGCGCGTGGCCGAATATGCTGCCGAGGATGCCGATATCACGCTCAGGCTCAAGCACGAGCTATACCCCATCGTCGAGTCGCTCGGGATGAAGGATCTGTACCACCGCATCGAGGAGCCTATGATCGACGTGTTAGCCTCTATGGAGCTCCAGGGCGTGCGCATCGATAGCGCGGCGCTGAACAACTACGCCATAGAGCTTCGCCAGCTCTTGGCAAGCCTCGAGGCCGAGGTGCGCGAGATGACTGGCGAGGCAGAGCTAAATATCAACTCGTCGCGCCAGCTTGGCGAGGTGCTCTTCGGTAAGATGCGCATTACGGAGAAGCCCAAGATGACCAAAACCAAGCAGTTCTCGACCGAGGAGGAGTACCTCCAGGGCTTTGCACGCAGCTTTCCCGTCGTTGGCAAGGTGCTCGAATATCGCGGTGTCAAGAAGCTGCTATCGACCTATGTCGAGGCACTCCCCGAGCTGGTAAATAGAACTTCGGGCAAGATACACACCTCGTACAATCAGGCAGTTACGGCCACAGGACGTCTATCGTCGACAAACCCTAACCTGCAGAATATACCTATACGCGACGAGTTAGGCAAGCCTATACGTCGGGCCTTTGTCGCCTCGGACAAGGATCATACGTTGGTTGCTGCCGACTACTCTCAGATTGAGCTACGCCTTATGGCCCACCTCAGTGGCGACGAGGCACTCATCAGCGCCTTCCTCGATGGCGAGGATATCCACTCGGCCACTGCCGCACGCCTCTATGGCAAGCAGCCGAGCGAGGTGACAAGCGACGAGCGTCGCCGCGCCAAGACCGCCAACTTCGGCATCATATATGGCATCTCGGCCTTTGGCCTTGCCCAGAGGCTCGACATCGCCAACCGCGACGCTAAGGAGCTTATCGATAACTACTTCGCCTCGTATCCAGGCGTCAAGGCATATATGGATGGGGCCGTTGCGCGTGCCACGGAGAGTGGCTATGTCGAGACTATGTTTGGTCGCCGCCGACAGCTTCGCGACATCACATCGTCGAACCGCACGGTGCGTGGCGTCGCCGAGCGTAACGCCATCAATGCCCCCATTCAGGGCTCGGCCGCCGATATTATGAAGCTCGCGATGATCGAGATAGAGCGCCGCTTCAGGGCCGAGGGCATCGCCTCGAAGATGATTATGCAGGTGCACGACGAGGTTGTCATCGACACGCTCAACAGCGAGCTCGAGGCTGTCAAGCGCATCGTCAAGGAGGCTATGGAGAGCGTTGCCACACTTCGCGTACCCCTTATCGCCGAGGTCAATAGCGGCGCCACGTGGCTCGAGGCCCACTAATAGCGGCTCAGTCGTAAATTCCGGTGGGGATTGAAGAAAATTATGCAAAAATAGTAGCTAAACGAAATATAAATATCGTCACCCCGAGGAGGAGCAAGTAAGAGTGTGCGGAGAGTGATAACGCCACTATGCTCCGACGTGGGGGTCTTCCGCTGTTTATAGTGCCGTGCGGAGTGTGATTGATAGTCGTGTGTGCGGTGCGAATTGTGATTACAACTCTTACGTATCAGTGCGGAAGTATAAACAAATGAAGATCGCCACAGAATTGCATAGACCCAAGTGGGTATCACCACCGCTATTAGATGCAATTCTTCGCGATGACGATGTTTAATGGTTGTCACGAGCCTGCGAATATCGCGACGGTAGAAATAAACCTCGTCACCCCGAGGAGGAGCAAGTAAGAGTGTGCGGAGTGTGATAACGCCACTATGCTCCGACGTGGGGGTCTTCCGCTGTCTATAGGGCCGTGCGGAGTGTGATTGATAGTCCTGCGTGACGCGCAGAGTGTGATTGATAGTCCTGTGTGCGGTGCGAATTGTGATTACTACTCTTACGTATCAGTGCGGAAGTATAAACAAAGGAAGATCGCCACAGAATTGCATAGACCCAAGTGGGTATCACTACCGCTATTAGATGCAATTCTTCGCGATGACGTACTATGTTATTAATTACTCCACCAGAATTATCTCCTGATCCCTAATTGCTACTACAAACCAAAGGCCGACCAGCATCCGTTAGGACGTGGTCGGCCTTGTTGCATCGTTAGGTAATCGCGATTATGCCTCTGGAGCAATAGCCTCTGAAGGACATACGCCTGCGCAAGTACCGCAGTCGATACACTTGCTAGGATCGATTACATAGATATCACCTGCTGAAATAGCCTCAACTGGGCACTCGCTGATACATGTACCACATGCAACGCAAGAATCTGAAATTTTGTAAGCCATATTACTTTGTTTTTAATGAGTGTATTCTACGCTTTGCTCCGCAATCCGCTACGGATGCCACGCATTCATAATGCAAATATACGAATTATTTTATAAAATCAAAGCCTGTGTAAGGAATTAATACATCTGGAATGCGAATTCCCTCCTCGGTTTGGTTATTTTCAAGCAACGCAGCTACTATACGTGGCAGTGCAAGAGACGAGCCATTGAGCGTATGTGCGAGCTGTGTTTTGCGATTATCGTCGCGGTAGCGCAACTTGAGGCGGTTAGCCTGGAACGACTCGAAGTTCGATACCGACGACACCTCGAGCCAGCGCTTCTGGGCCTCGGAGTATACCTCGAAGTCGTAGGTGAGCGCCGACGTGAACGACATATCGCCACCACAGAGGCGCAGGATGCGGTATGGCAGGCCGAGCGATGCTACGATAGACTCCACGTGAGCGACCATAGCGTCGAGCGCCTCGTACGACTTATCGGGATGCGACACCTGCACAATCTCCACCTTGTCGAACTGGTGTAGGCGGTTGAGACCACGCACATCCTTACCATACGAGCCTGCCTCGCGACGGAAGCAGGGGGTGTAGGCCGTCATCTTTACCGGAAGTTCGCTCTGCTCCAAGATTACATCGCGGAAGATGTTGGTCACAGGCACCTCGGCAGTAGGCACGAGGTAGAAGCCGTCGGCCGTGACGTGGTACATCTGACCCTCCTTATCGGGCAGCTGTCCAGTGCCGAAGCCCGAGGCCTCGTTGACCATAATCGGAGGCTCAACCTCCTGATATCCAGCGCGAGCGTTGCAGTCGAGGAAGTAGTTAATAAGTGCTCGCTGCAGGCGTGCGCCCTTGCCCTTGTAGACGGGGAATCCAGCGCCTGTAATCTTCACGCCGAGGTCGAAGTCGATGATATCGTACTTCTTAGCCAGCTCCCAGTGTGGCAGTGCCTCGCCAGGAATATCGGTGTAGTTCTCCACGAGCTTAACCACGAGGTTATCCTCAGCGGTGCGGCCCTCGGGAACGATGTCGGCAGGCATATTTGGCAGCTTAACGATCTCGGCCTGCAGCTCCTCGGCCACACGCTCCGACTCCTCCTTAAGCTCTCCTGAGCGAGCTTTGAGCGCAGCGACCTCCTGCTTCTTAGCCTCGGCAGCCTCCTTGTCGCCCTTGCCCATCAGCGCACCAATCTGCTTGGCGGCCTGGTTCTGCTCGGCAAGGCAAGCGTCGAGCTCGGCCTGCAGAGCCTTACGTCTATCGTCGAGCTCCTCGATACGAGCAATTATAGGCTCGGCATCGACGCCCTTCTTTTGAAGGCGGCGAATAGCCTCCTCCTTGTTATCGCGTAGTTGCTTTAGTGTAAGCATAATCTTCGTGTTTTTCGATTTCAATCGACAAAGATACAATTTTATTAATTATGTTGTACCGCGTGGCACCAAAAAAAATCTATGGGAGTGAAAAAAGAGCTTTGCGATTCGATGGGTTATGATGGGTTACGATGGGCATAGATGAGTTAAAATGAGTTGCGATGGGGTACGATGAGTTGCGATGGGCATAGATGGGTTACGATGGGTTGCGATGGGTTGCGATGGGTTAATATGATGGAGAGGGCCGATGCGCAAACTTTACTATCATAGTAACACATATTAACCTATTGAGACTCATCTAACTCATAGAAACACACGACTAAACAGTGCTAACGCCCCTACGTATCCACACACACCTTTTCGATTTCAGTTTTTTTTCGCACCTTTGGCATCATAATGATACTCCTACTACAGGCACGTTCTGCATAATATATTCCCATCAAGTGATGTAAAGTCTATACTTTTTTGTATCTTTGTGCGATTATATCTATATGTAGATTATGACCGCAAAAACGAGATATATCGAGCTTCTATCGCCTGCGCGCGACTATCAGGCCGCAATAGCCGCCATAGATTGCGGCGCCGATGCACTATATATCGGTGCAGAGAGCTTCGGAGCACGTCGCGGAGCAACAAACTCCACCGACGACATAGCTCGCGTGGTAGACTATGCCCACCTCTTTGGCGTGAGGGTATATGTAACCCTTAACACCATACTCTACGAGAGCGAATTGGAGCGCGCCGAGCAGTTAGCGCGCAACCTCATAGCCATAGGCGTCGACGCTCTCATAGTGCAGGATATGGCCTACCGCGAGATGAACCTACCCATAGAGCTACACTCCTCAACGCAGATGTGCAATATGACGGCAGAGGGCGCTAAGTTCTTAGAAGATAGCGGCTTTAGTCGTGTGATATTGGAGCGTGCGCTCTCGCTCGACGAGATACGCGCCATACGCCGTGCCACCACCGTCGACCTCGAGTGCTTCATACACGGAGCGATATGCGTGGGCCACAGCGGCCGCTGCTACCTCTCGCGATCGCAATCGTCGCGCTCAGGAAATCGCGGCGAGTGCTCACAGCCCTGCCGCCTAACATACGACCTCGTGACAGAGCGTGGCGAGAGGCTGATAACTGGCAAACATCTGCTCTCGGTCAACGACTTCGACCTCTCGAACCGCATAGGCGAACTTATCGATGCTGGCGTGATGTCGTTCAAAATCGAGGGACGCCTCAAGGACGATAACTACATAAAGAATGTTGTCAGCTACTACCGTCAAAAGATTGACGAGGCCATAGCCAGCCGCCCTGACTGTGTACGCCAATCCTGGGGCAGGTCGCGCATAGAGTTTACCCCCGACCCCAAGAGGAGCTTCACGCGCCGCGGAGGCGAGTATATGCTTATGGGCAAGCGCGCAGGCGTCGCCTCGTTTAACACCCCCAAGGCCTTAGGACAGTACGTAGGCTCGGTAGCCACCGTAGGTCGCCGCGAGGTAAAGATCGTAAGCCGCCTAAAGCTCAGCGCTGGCGACGGGCTATGCTTCATAGCTGGCGACAGCATCATAGGCACAAACATAAATCGTGTCGAGGGCAACACCATCGAGCCTAACCGCATAGATGGCATACGCCCTGGGATGGAGATATATCGCAACTACGACCACTGCTTCACACAGACAATAGAGCGCAGCCGCACGCGCCGCACCATAGGCGTAGCGTTCGACATCGCCATAACCGCAAGCGAGATAGCCATAACGGCGCGCTCGGAGGATGGCTTTAGCTGCTCGGTGACACACGCCATAAATGCTGCAGAGGCCAAGAACCCTGAGCAGATGGCCGCGACGCTACGCGAGCAGATGTCGAAGTGCGGCGACAGCATATTCCACGCCGAGGAGGTACGCATCTCGGGAGCCGAGTGGTTCATACCTGTTAAAGATATTGCCCAGCTGCGCCGTATGGTCATCGCTAACCTCGCCGCACAGCACGCACAGCGCACCATGCCGCGCGACATACGCACCGATAGCGGCACGGCGCAATACCCCGAGAAGCGACTCTCGCAGCACCACAACGTGGTAAACTCGTTGGCACGTAGGTTCTACCTTCGTCACGGCGTAGAGCACATCGTCGACGGCTTGGACAGCTGGACCTCGACAGTAGAGCAGAGGGTAATGGTCTCGAGCTACTGCATACGCCGCGAGATTGGCCAGTGCCTAAAGCGCGGCAGCAAGCTCAAGGAGCGGCTCTTCCTCCACCACGGTCGTCACCGCTACCTGCTCGACTTCGACTGTGCTCGATGCCAGATGTCGCTCATAGATTGCTCAACAAACGAAAATAGAGGTTAACAATGATACAACAACTTTCACCCCACATCCCCGACTACGAACTTATCGATAGTGGCGAAGGCGAGAAATTGGAGCGTTTTGGCCAATATGTAGTGCGCCGCCCCGAGCCCCAGGCCATATGGCGCAAGAGCCTCGGCGAGAGGGCGTGGCGCGATGCCGACGCCTCGTTTTTGCGCGACAACCGCTCCGAGGAGCGTGGCGAGTGGCGCCTAAAGCCCGCGATGCCATCGCGCTGGAGCGTATGCTACGACTACAAGGATATGCACCTGCGTATGCGCTTAGCCCTCACCTCGTTTAAGCACGTGGGAATCTTCCCCGAGCAGGCCGCAAACTGGATGTTCATATACGACACCATCGAGGAGCTGCGACAGGCGGGCATCGAGCGTCCTAAGGTGCTTAACCTCTTTGCCTACACCGGTGGAGCATCGCTCGCAGCGCGCGCAGCAGGGGCCGACGTCACGCACGTAGACTCTGTGAAGCAGGTAGTCACCTGGTCGCGCGAGAATATGGAGCAGTCGCAACTTGACGGCATACGCTGGATTGTCGAGGATGCCACAAAATTTGTCGAGCGCGAGGTGCGTCGCGGCAATAAGTACCACGGCATCATCCTTGACCCCCCGGCCTATGGTCGTGGCGCCAATGGCGAGAAGTGGGTACTCGAAGATGACATATGCCATATGTTGGAGTGCTGCGCACAGCTGTTGGAGTCGCGCGATTCCTTCTTGGTCTTCAACCTCTACTCTATGGGACTCTCGTCGATGCTCGCACGCACGGCGGTGCACCAGGCCTTCGGCAGGCCCAATGCCGAGCAGATGGGCGAGCTATACTTCGAGGATAGAAGCCATAAGCAGATACCCTTTGGCACCTACTACCGCTTTAGACGTTAGGCTATATTACTTGTGAAGCAATGGGCGAGCTGTTGACGATATTTTGGTCGTTCCTGAAGATTGGAGCCTTCACCTTTGGTGGCGGCTACGCTATGATACCCCTTATCGAGCACGAGGTTGTTGTTCGCCGCCACTGGCTTTCGGAGAGGGAGTTTGGCGACCTGCTGACTATAGCTCAGGCAGCACCAGGGCCTATATCGCTCAATACGGCGGTATTCGTAGGATACAAGTATCGCAAGTATAGCGGAGCATTGGCCGCTATACTCGGTGTGGTAGTGCCCTCGTTTGTGATAATACTGCTCGTGGCGATATTCTTTAGCCAGATGCGCCACAACCACTGGGTCGAAGCCGCCTTTATGGGTATGCGCCCCGCGGTAGTAGCCCTCATAGTCACGCCCATCATCGGCTTAGCTAAGGGTATGCGCTGGTGGCTTGTCGCCATAGCCGCGGCCACGGCACTTACGGTGTGGCACTTTGGCATTTCGCCCATATGGTTTTTGATAGCAGGTGCTGCGTGTGGCCTACTATGGGCAGCACGGAGAGGAGAGGAGGTCGGCGATGATTAGTACCCTTCTAGCGCTCTTCGTCAGCTATCTGAAGATTGGCTTCTTCGGCTTTGGAGGCGGATATGCTATGCTCTCGCTGATACACAGCGAGGTGGTGGTGCGCAATGGCTGGATTACAAACGGCGAGTTTACCGACATCGTAGCCATCTCGCAGATGACCCCTGGGCCTATAGCCATCAACTCGGCAACGTACATAGGCTACGAGGTTGCAGGCATCTTCGGCTCGGTGGTGGCGACAGTTGCGGTCTGTATACCAGCTATGACGCTTATGATGCTCATCACCCACTTCTTCCTGCGCCTCGAGCACAACCGCTACGTGCGTGGTGTGGTTATGGGTATGCGCCCCGTGGTTGTGGGTATGATCGCCTCGGCAGCGTTGCTACTCATCCTGCCCCACGACACCGAGGGTCAGAGCTTCATCGATGGCTGGAGCTGGGCCATCTTTGCCATAGCGCTGCTACTCTCGGCGCGCAAGCTCAACCCCATCCTTCTCATCGTGGCGTCGGGCGTCGCGGGAGTACTGATTTACGGATTTTGAATGTTTTAAACTCGACTTATGACCCCAAATAATATTGATATTGACATACTCGAAGGTCTCAACGCGGCACAACGCGAGGCTGTGGTCAACTACGACGGCCCCTCGCTCATTATCGCAGGTGCTGGGTCGGGAAAGACGCGCGTGCTGACCACGCGTATCGCCTATATGCTATCGCAGGGCGTCGACCCTGGAAGCATCCTCGCACTTACGTTTACGAATAAGGCGGCACGCGAGATGCGCGAGCGTATCGAGAAGCTCGTTGGTCCTCGTGCTCGCTACATACGTATGGGCACGTTTCACTCGGTCTTTGCACGCCTACTGCGCGAGAACGCCGCACGCATAGGCTTTCCCGAGAGCTTCACGATATATGAGCCCAGCGACGTGCAGAACCTCATAAAGAGCATCATCAAGGAGATGAACCTCTCGGAGGATAGATACAAGCCTAAGGCCGTAGCTGCGCGCATATCTATGGCCAAGAACTGCCTTATCACGCCGAGCGCCTACAGGGCCAATGCCGTAATCATTGGCGAGGATCGTCAGGCCAAGATGCCCGAAATTGTTGACATATACGCCGAGTACTGCACGCGCTGCAAGCGTAACGGCGCTATGGACTTCGACGACCTGTTGCTGCAGACCAACATCCTGCTTCGCGACTGCGAGGATGTGTTGGCGCAGTATCAGGATAGATTCCAGTATGTGCTTGTCGACGAGTATCAGGATACGAATATGGCGCAGTATATCATCGTGCGCCGCTTGGCATACAAGCACTCTAACGTATGCGTCGTGGGCGACGATGCACAGAGCATCTACGCCTTCCGTGGCGCAAAGATCGAGAATATCCTCTCGTTCCAGCGCGACTACCCTACCACTAAGGTGTACAAACTTGAGCAGAACTATCGCTCGACGCAGACCATCGTCGAGGCGGCCAACTCGCTCATTGCGCACAACTCGCGCCGCTTAGAGAAGCGATGCTTCTCGGCCGCCGACAAGGGCGAGAAGATACGACTTATCAGGGTGTTGGAGGATAGCTACGAGCCTGTGGAGGTGGCTATGGATATCAAGGATAGGGCGCGTGATGGTGCCGAGTGGCGCGACTTTGCCATCCTCTACCGTACAAACAAGCAACACGGCCTCTTCGAGTCGGCACTTGCACGCCGAGGCATCCCCTACCGCGTGTACAAGGGTATGTCGCTACTCGACCACGCCGTTGTGCGCAATATGATTGCCTACCTATGCGTCATCCTCAACCCCAACGACGACGAGTCGTTTAAGCGCATAATCAACTTCCCGGCACGTGGCATAGGCAACACCACCGTGGCGCGTATCGCCGAGATTGCTACGGCGAAGAAGACCTCGATGTGGCACGCTGTACACGCACTTGTCGCCTCGCCCGAGCCATTAGACCAGGTTGAGCGAGTGGTGGTACGCAAGGTTGCCGACTTCGTTCGGATGATTAACGAGCTGTCGGTTATGCGCTCGGAGATGGGCGTATGCGACTTTGCTAAGGAGGTGATGATACGCTCGGGCATACTCCACGAGCTGGAGAAGGAGAAGAAGCCCGAGAACGACACGGCGAAAGACTATCTCGACCAGCTGCTTGCTATGATGAGCTCGTATGAGGATGAGTGCGACAGAGAGATGGAGGAGGGGCTCAGAGAGGTAGAGCAGGTGGCAACGATAGACGAGTGGATGCAGAACATAATGCTCCAGACCGATCAGGATACCGAAGATGATGGCAATAAAGTTACGCTTATGACCGTGCACTCGGCCAAAGGTCTTGAGTACGACTACATATATATCGTCGGTATGGAGGAGGGACTCTTCCCCTCGTCACGTTCGGTAGAGTCGCTTGCCGACCTCGAGGAGGAGCGACGCCTAATGTATGTGGCCATCACACGCGCCAAGAAGGCCGCGATGCTATCGTTTGCCGAGGTGCGCCGCGTGTGGGGAAAGACGGAGAACACCTCGCCCAGCCGCTTCCTACGCGAGATAGACAAAGAGTGGATCGACGCCAACTTCAACATCGGTGAGCTCTCGGGACGCCGCCGATGGACAGAGGAGGAGGATGACGACTTCGAGCGTCCACGCCACGAATCGCTACGTAGCCGCTATGGCGGTGGCACAAGGGATGGCAGGCCTACAACAGGTGGTGCTCCGCAGCCTCCTCGCCCCGAGATTATCACGACGCCACAGCCGTTAGACCCCCAGCGTGCTGGGATGCGAAGGGTGGCCACGCGCAGCGAGGGTGGCGCGGGAGCCTCTACGCCTCATAGCTGCGCCTACAGCATTGGCGAGCGCGTCTCGCACCCCAAGTTTGGGCTCGGCACCATCGAGCGCATCGAGGCGCTGACGACAGACCACAAGGTAGTCGTCGCATTCGACAGCTATGGCACGAAGACCCTGCTGGCCAACTATGCTAAACTAACGAAGGTGTAACCGCAAAGAGGAGTATGGAGGAGGTGATGCTATCGGTCGTAATGACCACCTACAACCACGAGCGTTATATCGCCCAGGCTATCGAGAGTGTGCTTAGGCAGCAGACCTCGTTTCGCATAGAGATTGTCGTAGGCGAGGATTGCAGCTCAGACCGCACGCGCGCCATCGTCGAGGACTATCAGAGGATGTATCCCGAGGCAATACGCCTTGTCACCTCGGAGGAGAATGTCGGTTGGCGCAGGAACTACCGCCGAAGCATCGCAGCGGCACGTGGTAAGTATATCGCGCTGCTCGATGGCGACGACTACTACACCCACCGCAAGAAGCTACAACTGCAGGTCGACCTTCTCGAAGCCAACCCCGATGTGGGGATGTGTTACACACGCTCGGAGCGCATCGACGACTCGGGCAGCGTGGCTATATACCCCGAGGGCGATTGCACCACAACGTTCGAGGCTATGCTTAGGCGCAACCCTGCCGAGAACTCTACGACGGTAGCACGCCGCGAGCTTGTCGAGCAGTACTACGCCGAGATATGTCCCGAGGAGAGGCCCGAATGGCTCACCGACGACCTGCCTATGTGGCTATGGTTTGCCGCAAGGAGCAGATATATGGCCATCGACACCCCTATGGCCGTGCATCGTGTACTAACATATAGCGTCAGCCACAACCCCGACTATCGTCGAAAGATTGCCTTCGTTGACTCGCTTGCCGATATAGCTATGTGGTACGACGAGCGATATAACAACAAGAGGTTGCACGACGAGCTGGCCCGAAACAAGCACAATACAGCCCTATGGGTGCTCTCCTATAATGGCACTATAGGTGAGTACCTAAAGCGGTGGTTTAGAGATATCAAGACAGAGCGACATCTCATTAAAAACATCGCCTCGTATGGCCTTTTCGTCAAGAAGATTGGCTGGCGTATGTGGCGAAGGCGTGATAAACAACAGCACGATAAACAAAACTAACAAGCTATGACCCTAAAGGAGCGATATCAATACGTTATAGAGTACTTCTCGCAGGCTATGCCCACGGCCGAGAGCGAGCTAAACTTTTCAACGCCCTTCGAGCTGCTTGTCGCCGTGGTACTCTCGGCGCAGTGCACCGACAAGCGTGTAAATATGACCACACCCGCGCTCTTTGCCGCCTACCCCACGGCCGAGGCTATGTCTAAGGCATCGGCCGAGGAGATATACGAGTATATCAAGAGCATCTCCTACCCAAATAACAAGGCCAAGCATTTAGCAACGCTCTCGCGACAGATTGTCGAGCGTTTCGGCGGCGAGGTACCCTACGACCCTAAGGATTTGGAGTCGCTGCAGGGCGTAGGTCGCAAGACGGCCAACGTCGTGGGCGCCGTACTGTGGAACAGAGAGGTGATGCCCGTCGACACCCATGTCTTCCGCGTGGCGGCACGCATAGGACTCTCGCGTAACGCTCGCACGCCCTTAGCCACCGAGCGACAGTTGGAGAGGGGCTTTCCCAGCGAACTGCTGCCCATCGCCCACCACTGGCTTATACTTCACGGCCGCTACGTATGCGTTGCGCGCAAGCCTAAGTGCGAGGCGTGTGGCCTAACGGCGGCCTGCAAATACTACAATGCTAACAACAAATAAGAACCTATATGAAGCGACTCAGTATACTCTTCGCTCTGCTTTTAACGGCTTGTATGCAACCCTCATACCCTGGCATCGACCACCCTTCGGGTGGAGGTAATAGCGCCAATGACAGAAGTATTATCGACTATATCGACCAGCGCCTTGCGAACGAGTACTATTGGCTCGACGAGGTAGAGGAGAAGTATAACAGTTTCAACCGTAATCTAAGTTGGGATAAATATCTGCAGTCGTCACTTAGCCTGCTTAAGACCAACACCGACGACGGATATATAGCAAATAATGGTCAGCGCCTCTTCTACTCCTACATCCGCGATATCGGAGAGTCTACACGCGGCGCGGTTACGGGCTTCGGCATCGAGCTACACTACACCATTGTCATCATTGACCAGGAGCAGCGCTACTACGGCTTTGTCATCGAGAATGTATTTGATGGCTCGCCAGCCGCTGAGGCAGGTATCAAGCGTGGCGACGTCATCACGATGATTGACGAAGCCTATATCACTCCCAACAACTACGCCTCGCGCTTCAGCTCCATAGAGAACAACACGGCAAAGTCACTGAAACTGCAACTAAGGCGTCAAACGGGCGACAAGGAGAGCTACAAGGCGACACTCTCGCCCTCGACCTATTCCGAGACTACCGTAGTCTACAACCGTATTGTCGATATAGAGGAGAAGAGGGTTGGCTACTTGGTATATACGGGCTTCGAGTCGGAGTACGACGATGAGTTTTTAGCTATCCTCGATAGGTTTGCCAGCGATGGCGTCAATGAGGTTATCCTCGACCTAAGGTGCAACGGTGGCGGCTCGGTAGCCTCGGCCGTGAAGCTATGCTCGGCGCTCCTGCCGTCAACTTACGAGGATGGAGTTCTCTGCACAGTCACTCGCCATCCAAAGAATACATCGCAAGAACGGACTCAGCAATTTCTACTCGAGAATACCTCGAATCACCTCCAAAATCTCACTCGCCTAACGGTAATATGCTCCGATTATAGTGCCTCGGCCTCAGAGCTTGTGATTATGGGCCTTAGGGGTCTCGATTTTCAGGTAGACCTTATCGGCACGACGACCGAGGGAAAGAACTGCGGTATGGATGTTACACGCCGCACCATAGGTGGCAAAACTTTGGAGTACGCCCCCATCACCTTTATGTGTTTCAACGCTAAAGGCTTTGGCGACTGGGGCGAGGGTATCACCCCCGACATCGACCTTACTGACGAAGGCAATGGACTTGGAATCTACGATGAGCACTATCCGCTGCCACGTGCCGACTGGGGCGACGAGGCCTACGACATAGGCCTTGCCTCGGCCATAGCGCACATAACCGGTAAGAGTATCACGACAAGCCGCGCTATGCCAATGACCGAGAGCACGCTGCATACCGTCGAGCTTGAGCGACCTACCGAGGGCATACGTCTCTACCACGAGGAGTAGCCACTACGCGCCCGAGCGACTTGACGCGAAAGGATAAATTTTATAACTTTGCGAGGCAATATACGAGGTCCTATGGGCGTTTCGATTGTGATTGATAGATAAAAAGATAAATAACATATAAAAGCGATGAACGAAGTAGTTAACATCAAGGAGCTAAATGCTCACATCCAAGAGGAGTCGGTATTTGTCGACACGCTGCGCAAGGAGATCTCGCGCGTCATCGTTGGCCAGCAACACCTTATCGACACCCTGCTTATAGGTCTTTTGTCCGATGGACACATCCTCCTCGAGGGTGTGCCTGGCTTGGCTAAGACCTTAGCAATAACCACATTAGCAAAGGCCATAGATGCCAAGTTTTCGCGCATACAGTTTACCCCCGACCTGCTACCTGCCGACCTCATAGGTACGATGATCTACTCGCAGCGCAACGAGGAGTTTAGCGTTAAGCGCGGCCCTATATTTGCCAACTTTATCCTCGCCGACGAGATCAACCGTTCGCCTGCTAAGGTGCAGTCGGCACTCCTCGAGGCTATGCAGGAGAAGCAGGTGACCATAGGCGACAACACCTATGCGCTGCCCAAGCCATTCTTGGTGCTTGCTACGCAGAACCCCCTCGAGCAGGAGGGTACATACCCACTCCCCGAGGCCCAGGTAGACCGTTTTATGCTCAAGGCCAAGATATCGTATCCGAAGCGCGCCGAGGAGCTCGACATCATACGTATGAACCTCTCGGGAGGCGGTATGCCCGAGGTTGCAAAGGTTATATCGCCCGAGGATATCATCCGCGCACGCGAGGTTGTGAGCAAGGTATATATGGACGAGAAGATCGAGCGATACATCATCGACATCATCTTCGCCACACGCGAGCCTGCGGAGTACCACCTCAACAACCTCCAGCCACTCATCGCCTACGGAGGCTCACCACGTGCCAGCATAGCACTGGCTAAGGCTGCACGCACCTACGCCTTCATACAGCGTCGCGGATATGTGATTCCCGAGGATGTGCGCGCCGTATGTCACGACGTGTTGCGCCACCGTATAGGACTCACCTACGAGGCCGAGGCCGAGAATATCACCACCGAGCAGATTATCACCGACATTCTCAACAACGTTATAGTACCATAAGGGGACTTATTTACTAACTTACAGACCATCCCATAATGCACTACAGCGACGAGGATATACTCAAGCGCGTAAGACGCATAGAGATTAAGACCCGAGGCCTTTCGAACGAGATCTTCGCGGGTAAGTACCACACGGCCTTTCGCGGTCGCGGTATGTCGTTCTCGGAGGTGAGGGAGTATCGCCCGGGGGATGACGTCCGCGATATCGACTGGAACGTCACGGCACGCGCCCACCGCGCCCACGTAAAGGTCTACGAGGAGGAGCGCGAACTTACGATGATGCTCCTTGTCGACGTCTCTGCCTCGCGTATGTTCGGCTCGGAGGAGCTTACGAAGAAGAATCTCATCACCGAGATTGCCGCGACGCTGGCCTTCTCGGCTGCCACGAACAACGATAAGGTGGGGTGCATACTCTTCTCGGACCACGTCGAGAAGTTTATCCCACCGAAGAAGGGGCGTAGCCACATTCTGATGATCATCCGCGAGCTTGTGAGCTTCAAGCCCTCGGGGCGAGGAACATCGCTCTCGGAGCCGCTACGCTACCTTGTGGGCGTAAATAAGAAGCGTACAACGACATTCCTGCTCTCGGACCTCATTAACAACTCGGACGATATGGCCAAGCTCGAGGATGCCCTCAAGATTGCCTCGTCGAAGCACGACATTATGGCCGTACACATCTACGACAAGCGCGACAGAGAGCTGCCCGATGTAGGTATCGTCGAGGTCGAGGATGCCGAGAGTGGCCAGCAGATGTGGCTCGACACCTCGTCACGCCGCGTGCGCGACTTCTGGCGCGAGAGCTACGACACTCGCCACAGAGCGATGACGCAGCTACTGAGCCACAACCGCATAGACACGGCCGACGTGGCAACAGATGGCGACTACGTTGTTGAACTATTAAAGATGTTTAAGAAACGATGAGAGCCAAGCGCACGATATCACTACTTATGGCGCTGATATGCCTTGTAGCTACCTCCGCAGTGCTCCGCGCCGAGCAGCCCATAATCACGGGTCGCTTCTCGGCCGATAGCATTGAGGTGGGCGACCGCGTAGAGTACATCATAGAGATTGACAAGGACCGCGCGACGAATATCGGCATCCCCGACTTCAGCGGAGGCCTTAGCCCCAAGCAGCGCGCCGAGGAGGCAAAGCAGAAGCTCGCAATGTCGAAGTACGAGGCCTACAACGAGAATATCTTCGAGCTTATAGAGGAGTACCCGCTCGACACCCTCGAGATAGATGGCCGCCGCCTGCACCTCAGAAAGCGCTACCTGCTGGCAGCGATGGAGACAGGCAGGATACCTATGCGCCCCGCGATACTCTACTTCGAGAAGAACCGCGAGACGCCCGACACGCTCTATGCCGACCAGACACTGCAGCTCAATGTCCTCAGCTACGCCGAACTCGACACCACGCTATTCCTCAAGGCCGACCCACAATCGCAGCAGGGCTTTGCGGTAGATAGCGAAAAGGCGATGTCGATGCTTAAGGACGAGGGGCTATATACGCAGAAGAACCTCCCATTCCGCTTTGCCGAGATTCGCGACTATGCCGCCTACGCTGGTATAGGCCTAATTATCTTGGCACTAATCATATGGGCTATAATCTACGATATACGCCATCGCAAACCACGCCGCGAGAGCGTCGTTAAGCCACAGCCTAAGCTACCACCCCACGTAGTAGCCATCAAGGCCCTCGAGGAGCTTGGACACCGCAAACTATGGCAGAATGGCAAGCATAAGCAGTACTACACCTCGCTCGCGTCGATACTCAAGGTATATATCGATGGGCGCTGGGATATCGGAGCACTGGATAAGACCACTGGCGAGGTTATCGCCGCTCTGCGCGACATAGATATGCCACGCGAAAGCCGTAGCGACCTTATCGATATACTCCAGACTGCCGACCTTGTAAAGTTTGCCAAGGCGCTACCCGAGGCCGAGGAGAACGAGGCTAACTATACGCGCGCATACTACTTTGTCGAGAACACCAAGCAGCAGGAGCCAAACAGCGATCCGAAGCGCGATATCATCAAAGAAGCTAAAATAGGTGAATAATGGGTAAGTACTTATATAATAGTTATATAGGCATTGCATTTGTAGTCACAATGTTCTTGCTACTCGGCACTACCGATGCCGAGGCGCAGTACCTGCGTGAGCGCGGCCTTGTGCGCCAGGGAAACAGCAGCTTCGAGAGGCGTAACTACCGCACGAGTCTCAACCGCTACAACCAGGCCTTGGAGCACGACTCTACAAGCTACGAGGCGCTCTACAACCGCGCCAATGCCCACCATCAGGTGCGTCGCACAAACCCTCAGGACTCGACGCTCAAGGCCGAGACCACGTATGGTTATTATGAGCAGATTGCGGCCGACACGCTCCTAAGCGATATGCAGCGCGCTGAGGTATTGCGTAACCTCGGAGAGAGTCTCTTTAGCGAGGAGAAGTACGAGGCGGCACTCAACGCCTTCCGCGAGTCGCTACGTCTAAATCCCGATGACAAGGAGACTAAGTACGACTACGTGCTCACCAAGCGTATCGTGGACCAGAAGCGTCAGCAACAGCAGAATCAGCAAAATCAGGATAATAACCAACAGCAAGATAATCAGCAGGATAACCAACAAAATAATCAGAATAACCAGAACCAAAATCAAGACCAGGAGCAGAAGCAAAATCCCGACCAGAATCAGGATAACAAGCCTCAGAACGACAAGAATCAGGAGGGCGACAATCCAGATAAGGAGCAGGAGAACAACCCCCAGGAGGGTGATAACAAGCCCGAGGAGGGAGATGCTCCTCAGGGCGATGAGCCTCGCGAGCTAAAGAGCGACCAGGAGCGTATGCTCGACGCTATACAGGCCGAGGAGGATAAGACTCAGGATAAGCTCAAGGAGAAGAAGAGAGGCGTGGTAATCCCTGGTAAGAAGAATTGGTAACACTCGACACTATGCAGTTTCTAAATCCATATATACTTCTACTACTGGTAGCCCTACCACTGCTTGCAACGCACTATATCGCGGCAGGCCGCAAGCGAGCTACGCTTACAGTCTCCGCAGCCTCGGGTCGCGCACCTCGCACACTGCGATACTGGCTGCGCCACCTACCCTTCGCACTGCGACTTATGGCCATCGCCGCCGCGGTAGTGGCCCTGGCACGCCCCGTAGAGGTGCACAACCAGAGCGAGACAACAACCGAGGGTATCGACATAGTGATAGCTATGGATATCTCGAGTTCGATGCTTGCGCGCGACTTTACCCCCGACCGTCTTACGGCCGCCAAGCAGCTCGCAACGGAGTTTACGGCCGAGCGCACGGGCGACCGCATCTCGGTAGTAGCCTTCGCTGGCGAGGCATTCACACAGTGTCCCCTGACGTCGGACCAGGCGGCCGTGGGCACTATGCTCTCGCGCCTGCGTAGTGGCGTGGTCGACGATGGCACGGCGATAGGCAACGGCTTGGCAACAGCCATAAACCGTCTGCGCGAGAGTGGCGCTAAGTCGAAGGTGGTGGTACTGCTCACCGATGGCGTCAACAACCGAGGACAGATATCGCCTATTATGGCTGCCGACATAGCTCGCGACCTGGGCATCAAGGTCTACACCATAGGCGTGGGTAGCCGCGACAAGGCCCCTATGCCTGCACAGGATATGTTCGGCAATATGACGTATGTAATGGCCGACGTCGAGATTGACGAGGAGCTACTGCGCGACATAGCCTCGAAGACCTCGGGGCAATACTTCCGCGCCAGCGATAACGAGGCGCTTAGAGGCATATACCAGCAGATTAACGAGCTGGAGAAGAGCGAGGTGCAGGTGACGCACTACACCTCGTACGAGGAGCACTTCGCTGGGTGGCTACTATTAGCACTTATGCTCCTGGCCGCAGAGTTTATCGTAGCACGTATGGTGCTCAACAGACTCCCATAGAGGAGGATAACCGAAAACAAGTGATACTATGGTCGAGACAAACATATTTATCTTTGCTCACAGCCAGTGGCTATGGCTACTCTTAGCCGTTGGCCTGCTGCCGCTCCTCTACTGGATGCTTAGGCTCTACTCGCGCCGTAAGCTACGTAGATTGGGCAACGAGGCGACACTTAAAGCCCTTATGCCCGACTACTCATCCTCGCGCGGATGGGTCAAAATAGCGTTGCTGTGCCTATCGCTAAGCCTTATGATCGTAGCGCTGGCACGCCCACAGACAGGCTCGAAGCTGCGCCAGCTCGAAAGCAACGGCCGCGAGATAGTGCTCTTAGTAGATGTCTCGAACTCGATGCTCGCCGAGGATGTCACACCCAGTCGTATGGCCCGCACGCGCTATGCCATCACGCGCCTATTGGAGAGTATGAACGAAGATCGCGTAGGCATCGTAGCCTTTGCCGACGAAACCGAGGTGCTACTACCAATCACGGGCGACTACAAGATGGCCGAGGCTGTGACAAAGCGCCTCTCGCCCGAGCTTATCGCCGAGCAGGGAACAGATATCGGCAAGGCTCTGGAGGTGGCACTACTATCGTTTACGCGCACCACGCAGAGTAGCGGTAGCCGCGTAGTGATACTCATCACCGATGGCGAGGCCCACGACCAGAGTAGCGAGAAGGCCATAGAGTTGGCAAAGCAGGAGGGCGTTATGGTCTGCGCCATAGGTATAGGCACCCCCGAGGGCGTACCCCTCAAAATCAACGGCAAGCATATCGAAGATGAGGAGGGAAAGATGGTAGTCACCAAGCTCGGCGAGCCGCTGCTCCAGCAGATTGCCGAGGCTACGGGAGGCATATACACACGCTCGCGCAACGAGAGCTTCGGCTTAGAGGAGATTATCGAGCGCCTCGACCAGATGGAGGCCATAGAGCTTACGCATATGACCTTCGAGGAGTACGACGAACAGTATCAGTGGTTCTTGGGCGCAGGTCTGCTACTGCTTATCGCCGAGTTGCTTATCCTCGACAGACGCAACCCACTGCTCCGTGGCGTACACCTCTTCGAGCGTGGCGATAACGTGAAGCAACGCTAACGGTGCAGAGTCCAGAAAATTGAGATAGGGATTAAAAATATTATAATTTACTAACAAATAACTACTTAAACCACAGAGAATTATGACTATTCGTGATTTAGAGCCTAAACTTATTTGGGAGCAGTTTGATGACATCACACGTGTTCCACGTCCTTCGAAGAAGGAGGAGAAGATAATCGCTTGGCTTGTAGAGTTTGCCCAGCGCCACAACATCGAGTACCAGACCGACCAGACTGGCAACGTCGTGATGCGTAAGCCTGCAACCCCAGGCTACGAGTCGCGCCCAGCCGTTATCCTTCAGTCGCATATGGATATGGTCTGCGAGAAGAACTCGAACGTGGAGTTCGACTTCGAGAACGACGCTATACGTACCAAGATTGATGGCGAGTGGGTAAAGGCTGAGGGTACGACACTCGGCGCCGACTGCGGTATCGGTATGGCCGCAGCCCTTGCTGTGCTCCTCGACACCACGCTCGAGCACCCCGCTATCGAGGCACTCTTCACCGTAGATGAGGAGACAGGCCTTACGGGTGCCTTTGGTCTGGGCGAGGGTATGCTTACGGGTAAGTACTTAGTAAACCTCGACTCGGAGGATGAGGGCGAGATATTTATCGGCTGCGCTGGCGGTATCGACACCGTAGCTACGCTCAACTACGAGAGCGAGCCTTGTCCCGAGGGCTACACCTTCGTGCGCCTCGAGATTGGCGACCTCTTGGGAGGTCACTCTGGCGACGACATCGACAAGGGCCGCGCCAACTCTAACAAGCTCCTTGCTCGCTTCCTCTACAACGCCATTGATAAGTTCCAGGTTGCACTTGCCGAGTTCAACGGCGGTAACCTCCGCAACGCGATACCACGCGAGGCATATGCCATCGTAGGTGTGCCCGCGGCCGAGGTCGAGGACTTCGAGGAGCGATACTTGGAGTTTGGTCAGATGATGATGGAGGAGTTCAAGCACACCGAGCCACGTATGCGCTTTACGGTTACCGACGCGACAACGCCTGCAAAGGTGGTCTCGAACGATGACCTCTGCTATCTGCTTCTCGCCCTGGTAGGTCTTCCTAATGGCGTGCTCGGTATGTCGTTTGCAATGCCAGGCCTCGTAGAGACATCGTCGAACCTTGCATCGGTAAAGTTCAACACCGAGGATGACGAGGTTGTAGTTACCACGTCGCAGCGCTCCTCTGTCGAGAGTGCTAAGCTCTACGCAGCTCAGACCATCGAGTCGGTATTCTACCTCTCGGGCTTCGACGTCGAGCACTCGGATGGCTACCCAGGCTGGGCACCCAACCCCGAGTCTAAGCTCCTGACCGAGACTGTTCAGTGCTACCGCGACCTATTCAACGCCGAGCCTAAGGTGCGCGCCATACACGCAGGCCTCGAGTGCGGTCTCTTCCTCGAGAAGTACCCACACCTCGAGATGGTGTCGTTCGGCCCTACGCTACGCGGCGTACACTCGCCCGACGAGCGCCTCGAGATTGCCACTGTAGATAAGTTCTGGAGGCTGCTGGTAGAGCTTCTCAAGCGTATAGCATAACTCCTCGAGGGTCGTTACGACTATCGTATGGTCAGTGCTGTTGATATAGTCAACTATTTGCGACATTGGCCCATCCATCTCGACACGCTCGGCGATATCGTGATAGATAGCGATAGCATTGTCGTGGGCAACAACTCTGTCATCGCTCGGTGCTCGATTAAGGGCATCGAGGGTGACAAGTCGCTCAAGTGCTACTACAGGCCACCACAGATGCAACACAACGTCGACAATACGCACTACATTAAGCGTGGACTTAGTATACCTACCCTTGCGGGCATAGTTACGGCAATAGATATTCTAATCTCGGACTGGATTGATGGAGAGCCGCTCTCGGATGTTATCCACGACAAGAGTTGTAACTTCAAGATGCTGAGCCGCGCCTTCGACACCTTAGCCTACGACATACTATCGAGGGAGTATGTCCACTGCGACATCACGCCCGACAATATCGTAGTCAACGGCGATAGGATGTACCTCATAGATATGGACGCTGTGCGGTATCCTGAGCTTGAACCGCACGAGGAGTACGAATACGGCACTCAACACTTTAGCCATCGACACAGAGACTTCTCAAGCAACGAGCATAAGGACGACTACCCTATTGCCGCCATATCGACGATATTGGCAGCCCTGGCTACATATCAAGGCCTAAAGAGAGTTCCGCAGCTGCTCATAGAGTTTGGCCACGACAACCTGCATAATGCCATCACCTTTGCCCAGAGGCGTCTATTGGATAGGCGAGATATGGTGCACTACCAGATTGGCGCGGAGACAACCAATTTGTTGGGAAAGATTTCCAACCTCAGAATGTTGCTCGCTTTGGCCATAGGCCGGGATGATTCGCCAAGCGCGCTGGAGGCGAAGAGCGACACCCAGCCTTCGGCACAAACGATAAGGTCGTGGACCAACGACGATGATGAGCACTTGGTTATGTGGCTCACGGAGGGGGTCGCGATAGATAGGATATGCGCAGCCCTGCGCCGCACGCCTAACGATGTGCGACACCGCATAAAGAGTCTATCGATAGATATAGCCTTTAGGAGCAAAGCTCGCGAGATGCTACTATTTGATGATATGATGCGGACAACGACCAAGTGATGTAGAGATAATCGCGACGGCAGCAATAAACCTCGTCACCCCGAGGAGGAGCAAGTATGAGTTTGCGGAGTGTGATAACGCCACTATGCTCCGACGTGGGGGTCTTCCGCTGTTTATAGGGCCGTGCGGAGTGTGATTGATAATTGTGCGTATCAGTGATGAAGTATAAACAAAGGAAGATCGCCACAGAATTGCATAGACCCAAGTAGGTATCCCTACCGCTCGTAGATGCAATTCTTCGCGATGACGTATTAATATCTTTTATTACTCCACCAGAATTTCAGACAGAGCCGATATCTCTGATATTCATATTGACGGAACACAGTATTCATTCCGATAGCAAAGGTTATATTTTTTGTTTTTTTCGGCCTTCGGGTGATAGATTCCGCAATAAATGGCTATCTTTGTATTCGAATGCTCGCGCTAATTGGCGCTAATTAGCGAGGCTCTTTTACGTACACTAACAGATCCCTGCGGCCTGCAACGGCCTTACGGGATTACTATGTCTAACAATCTAAAATAGTGTACGTTATGAACAACAATCAAAAACCAAACTACCGTCTTGTAGCTCGCATCAGTGGCCACCAGCTAACCATCAGCGAGGACGTAGGTCGCCAGCTTGCTACCTGCTACGATGAGCGTATCGACGAGATATGTCGCCGCACGAAGAGTGCCGAAGAGCGCGCAAGGCTTGTAGCGCGCGAGCTTGAGCACAAGGGCGACTTCTTGGCCGACTGTGGCCATAGTGCTGCTGCGGCACGCTGCTATATTAAGGCCTCGCAGCTACTACGTCACCCGAGCGATATTAGGCGCGTGATGGATAAGGCCGAGCTCTGCGCGAGGAGGGGATGAGCTATAGGCAGATAGCCGAGGAGCTGGGGTATAAGAGACTCTTTCAATAAAATTCAAACAGCTTCTAAGGAGATTAGGGAGTTTAAAGAGCTTAGGGAAATTAGTGATTTGTCATCCTTAAGCTCTCTAAACTCCTTAAATTCATTAATCTCCCTAAATTCTTTAAGTTCCCTAATCTCTCTATAACACCTCGCACTCAGGCTCATCGCCCACAGCTTCCGATGATTGCCCGTTTTAAGTGTTCAGTGTTCACCTGTTCATTTTCCCTATAGTAATGAACAAATGAACACCACCACAACTGCAGAGAATGGGTTACGATGAGTTGCTATGAGTTATTATGGGTTACTATGACAGCAAGGTCAGTGCGGTTTTGTTGTTGTCGCTTACGCTAAACTCCTTAAACTCCTTAAACTCCCTAATCTCCCTATTGAATAATGTATATAAGTGTGGTCGTAAACACACATTTACACGTTATATTGATACACATAATAATAATATGTATATCAATGATATAGTAGGTAAGTGTAACCGCCTTGATAAGTGTGGTTACCACTACACCCCTCGCCAGTACTACGAGGATAATCCTCGCCTGAAAGATAAAGAGTGTTCATTTGTTCATTACCATAGGAAAAATGAACAGGTGAACACTGAACACCCTCACCTGAGAGATAAAGAGTGTTCATTTGTTCAATACCATAGGGAAAATGAACAGGTGAACACTGAACAGCCAAAACCGCCGAGTGAGAGGTGTTCATTTGTTCAATACCATAGGGAAAATGAACAGGTGAACACTGAACAGCTAACCTACGCCTCCTCGGGCGGTTAGTAGTGCAAACCCTTATCGCCAAAGATAGCGTAGCCGAAGTTAAAGGTGAGGTATAGGTTCTTGTCGCTTCGGAAGTCGTACTTCGTGAGCGCCAGGCTTATAGGGCCTATAGGCGTATGGTAGATAAGCGAGAGGTCGGACATATAGTGCATAATCTCGCCACGATACTTATCGCGCAGCATAGCGTAGGCGCTGAGGCGCAGGTAGAGGTTGTCGTAGAGGCGCACCGTAGGCATCACACCCACGCCAACGTACCTATCGGCACGGAACTCGGGCATATATATCATCCTCGAGTGCAGCAGCGGAGCATACTGCGGCGACGAGAGCATTGTAGCCTCGTAGGAGTCGAACTTAGGGTGGTTGGTATATACACCCTCGGCAGCGTAGCCGAGGATAAAAGCTCCCTTAGGCGCGAAGTTTATATAGTGCTCCCACTGCACCCTAACGCCCCACCACTGGCGTATCATATCGACGTGGTCGTTGGGTGCTGGAACCATATTTGTACGCTTCGAGTTGCGCTTATCGCGGCCATAGACATATATCGCTGAGGCCGAGAGGTGCGAGCCACGTGTCGGGAAGAGGCTCTTGTCGAAGGTCTTGCGCTCGATAGATATCTCGGGCGAGACGTACGAAAAGTGGGTATACTGACGTTTATCGTAGCCCTCCATAGCGTAGCTATAGCTGTTGCGGCCGCCGTTGAGCGTAAGCTCCGCAACGCTCTTACGGCTCATAGCCGAGCCTACGGTAAGCGAGCCAAAGGTCTCCATCATACGCATCTGCTCGGCATTATCTACCCTCGTCAGGTTGCCGAAGTTACCCTTAAGCGTGTTGTGTATGTTGAAGTTGAACGAGTAGTCGAAGTATAGCGGCGCATCGTAGATAAGCGTTGTGCGACCCTTGAGGCGCGCCATAGTGTACACCGGGCCGAGCAGCGCATCGAGGTTAAACGACTGCTCTACCCTACCCCACCAACCATACTCAAGGCCTATGTATGCCTGGTTAAATGCCGTCGACGATATGTTACCTCCGATGGCAATGTCGAAGTTGGGACGTGCGCTAAGCGCAAGGCTCACGTCGTAGCGCTCCGTATCCTCGTTGTAAGTAAAGGTCGGAAACTCGCTGCGTACCACCTCGCGAGCCAGCATCGAGAGGTAGTTGTTACTCAGCTCCTCGGCGTGCATAGGCAGCGTGTCGTTAGCGCGCGTATGGCCTATGTTCATCATACGCTCGGCCATCTCGCGCTGACCCTCGTTAAGGCCCGAAATCGCAACCTCGCCTATCTGGGCCTTAGGACAGCGACTGCGGAACTCGCGGCGTCGAGCGGCATACTCCTCGGCAGTCATACGCCTTTGTATCAGCCTCTTAATCTCGGGCATAGCCTCCAGCGCGTCGTTATAACCAGCAGCCATAATCGTAGCGGCACTGCCAAAGTCGAGCACCGAGGCATCGACAGCTCGCTGTATAAATACCGAACGCCCCTCTGGTAGATTGAAGTCCGAGGGCATAGTGATAAGCGACATCACCTGCTCAACAACCGAGGCATTCTTACTCAGCGCTGTACCCATATCCGTGCAGCAGGCGCCGATGAGAATATCGGGGTGGAAACCCTCGTCGAGGCTCTTCCAGGGGAAGTTATCGTAGCAGCCTCCATCGCACATTAGCACCGAGTCTATCTCTATGGGCGGGAAGGCTACGGGCAGGGCCATCGAGGCACGTATGGCACGCGCCAAGTCGCCACTGCGAAGCTCCACAGCCTTGTGTTGCGACATATCGGTAGCGACACAACGGAAGGGTATCATCAGGCGGTCGAAGTCGCCCCCAGCGCCCGTTGAGGCCTGCGTAAAGAAGGAGTTAAGCGCAAGGTCTATCTCCGAGGTGTTCATCACCGAGCCTGGAAGTATCACACGTCGACGACCACTGGCGATATCTGCCTCGTCACTCGGGCCTATGGGTATGCGTATCATACTACTAATATCGTCGCGCTTAGCGTAGTAGTAGCTATACTTATCGTCTATGCCGCCACTTACCCAACGCTCTAAGTCGCCCGAGAGCGCCACCTGCTCCATCTCCTCGATGGTATATCCCGAGGCGTAGAGGCCTCCGATAATCGAGCCCATCGACGTTCCCGAGATGTAGTCTATCGGTATGCCATTCTCCTCGAGAGCGCGCAACACACCGATATGGTATAGGCCCTTAGCGCCACCGCCACTCATCACAACGCCGACGCTCTGCGCCTCGACACCGAGGGGTAATAGCATTAAAATAGCTATTATTATGCTTGAAATTCTTTTCATTTGCAAAAATATTAGTAACTTTGTACGTTGAAGTGGCAATATGCTCACTTGATAACACAACCCACACAAAGGTAATACTATATTTCGTTTAAACAACACGATTGAGTATATGATAAACAAAATAGAAGAACTTTTGGCCGAAATTGCGGCTTTTGCACCTCGGAGTGCTGCCGACGTCGAGGCATTCCGCATCAAGATTCTCGGCAAAAAGGGCGCATTAGGCGCACTGATGGAGGAGTTTAAGAGCGTGCCAGCGGCCGAGAAGCGCGAGCTGGGACAGCGTCTCAACCACCTCAAAAATGTCGCCACCGAGCGTATAAATACCCTCAAGGAGGAGATAGGCAACGCCGCAGCTATGAACGCATCGAAGATTGACGATATGACGCGTCCGGGCACGATGGAGGCTGTAGGCTCGCGCCACCCTATATCTATCGTTAAGAATGAGATTGTCGGTATCTTCTCGCGCCTCGGATATACCGTAGCCGATGGTCCTGAGATTGAGGACGACTGGCACGTATTCTCGGCCCTGAACTTCCCTCCCGAGCACCCCGCTCGCGATATGCAGGACACGTTCTTCATCGAGAGCAACCCCGACGTAGTGCTCAGAACACACACCTCGTCTATCCAGGTGCGCACTATGGAGCGACAGAAGCCCCCGATTCGCGTAATATGCCCTGGTCGCGTATTCCGCAACGAGGCAATATCGTATCGTGCACACTGCATCTTCCACCAGATCGAGGGACTCTATATCGACCGCAACGTCTCGTTTGCCGATATGAAGCAGTCGCTACTCTACTTCGCCAAGGAGCTCTTCGGCGAGCAGGCACAGATACGTATGCGCCCCTCGTACTTCCCATTTACCGAGCCATCGGCCGAGGTTGACGTATCGTGCTCGATATGCGGCGGCAAGGGCTGTGGCGTATGTAAGGGTACGGGCTGGCTCGAGATTATGGGCTGCGGTATGGTAGACCCCAACGTCCTCGAGGCCAACAATATCGACCCTAAGGAGTTCTCGGGATTCGCCTTTGGTATGGGTATTGAGCGTATCGCAATGCTTAAGTTTGGCGTCGGTGACCTGCGCCTATACTTCGAGAACGACGTGCGCTTCCTCAACCAGTTCGAGAGCGCGCTATAGTTCGGCAAGCGTAAGACAACAGCTATTAGGGGCTTTTAAGGTTATCTTAAGGCCCTTAAATTTTAATTAAAGCGATGTAGGTATGCGACGGCTTAGATATATCTTTGGAGCTATATTATGCACTATAGCGTTATGCTGCGGTGGTCACGCTACGGCACAGGAGAGTATGCCCACAACGCTACCCGACTCGACAAGCCGCACATATAGACACGTAGACGCCATCAAGCAGCTGACCATACACCGCGACACCACCCGAGCAAAGGATATATGGCTCGACCTGCTACGCCGCGACTCAACATATGCGCCAGCGCTATACTACTTGAGTCTTGTCGATAGACTCGGTGGCGAGGCTGTTGACTATGCTCACAGGGCCTACACGGCAGATAGCACAAACAAATGGTATACGGAGAACTATGCCAACAAGCTGATACTCTCGGGCAGGTACGACGACGCCATTCCCGTATATCGCCGCCTTGTGCGCCTCGATGCCAAAAACCTGCAGTCGTACCACGCCTTAGCGATAATCTATAGCGCCAAGCGTATGCCCTACTCGGCCATTGCCATCCTCGACAGCGCCGAGCTACGCATAGGCTACAACAGCTACTTGGGTAAGATAAAGCAGCATATGTTGCTCGACACGCGCCAGTATGACCGCGCCATAGAGGAGGGTAAGCGTCGCGTCAGCGAGCACCCCTACGACGTAGAGGCCTGCCTATCGCTGGCCATATCGTACGACGCCTCGGGAGACGACAGCTTGGCGATGCGCACCTACGAGGAGGCTTTTCGCCTCGACACCACAAACGTTGAGACAATAACGGCGCTGGTAGACTACTACTACAGTCGTGGCGACATCAGACGTATGCTCGACTACGAGGAGCGGCTATTTCGCGATAAGAGTATCCCAGTAAAAGATAAGGAGCAGCGATTGGAGCAGTATACCAACGACACGGAGCTCTACAGCCAGAACTACCTACGCTTAGGCTCTATAATCGTGGGCCTGGCGATGGACTACCCCACCAACCGCACCTTTATAAAGGCCTACGCTATGCACCTTATAGGCGGCGGCAATACGGACGAGGCATACGACTACCTAATGCGCCACATAGGCGACAAGGAGGCTACGGTAGACGACTACATTATGCTACTGCAGTATATGATGTTTCTCGAGAAGGATGAGGCGACAGTTGAGGCTATGATAGCGCAGGCCGTAGAGCGCTTCGCCGACGACGAGCAGATGCTCGCGTTCGAGGGATTCTACTACACCGAGAAGGGCGACTACAGCCGAGCACTCAAGATATTTAAGCGAGGCTTAGCAACAGCTAAAAAGTCGGGCAACGACAAGCTACGTAGCCAGTGGCTCGGATATATTGGCGACACGTACCATATGATGGGCCAGGAGATGAAGAGCTTTATGGCCTATGCCGATGCTCTGCACTACGACCAGAATAATGTCCCCGTACTGAATAACTACGCCTACTACCTAAGCCTTACGGGCCGCGGATTGGATAAGGCGCTGGCGATGTCTGAGTTGGCTATATCGCTCGAAAAGAGCAACGCCACATATATCGATACCTACGCCTGGATTCTGCACCTGATGGGCCGTAGCGAGGAGGCTAAGCGAGTGATGCTCCGAGCACTATCGCTCGACGGCCAGCGCGACCCCGATATCTTAGCACACTATGGCGATATACTTTGGGCCTTAGGCGAGAAGTTTATGGCCGAGACCTACTGGCAGAAGGCTGTAGAGCGTGGCTACGACAGCGAGGAGATGAAGAGCCACATAGCCGAGTTGAAACAACAAAACTAACACCCAGCGATATGCTACGACACATTATAGAGGCTATCATAGTCATACTACTTAGCACTACCCCACTTCTTGGCTTCGCGCAAGATAACAAGACCAAGCAGTACGAGCAGCGCGTCGAGCAGTATAAGCGCGGCATTGAGGCGGCTAAGGCCGAGGTCAAGAAGACCCAGCGCGAGAAGAAGAGCGCACTGAAGGAGGTAAACGCCATAGAGCAGGAGATGCGCCTACGTAGCGACTACATAGGCGAGATTGAGGAGCAGCGCGACGCCATAAACAACGATATCATAAGGCATAGCGCAACTATCGACTCACTCAATAGGGCTTTGGAGCATAACCGCGCCATATATGCCGAGGCAGTGCGCGTGGCATACCGCAACTATCAGCAGAACAACTACGCCAACTATCTGCTCGCCTCGGAGAGCATCGCCGAGGCCGCCAGACGTACGGCACAGATAGAGCATATCTCCGACAGCCGCAAGGCCCTCGCCGATACTATAAAGTCGCAGACCGAAGTGTTGGACCGTGAGTGCGAATCGCTGGCTAAGGAGGTGTCAAAACTCGACTCCGTGTCGCGCGTAGTAAAGCAGGAGCGCCGCGAGTTAGAGGATAGCAGGGTAGCAGCACAACGTGCTTATAACCAGCTTACTAAGCGCGAGAAAGCCGCTATAGACGAACAGCGTAAGCAGCAGAAGCTCCACGACCAGGCTGTCAAGGAGCTGCAGAAGATGCTCAAGGGCAACAAGGTAGGCGCGGGATTTACGCGCAACACACGAGGTCTAAACCTTCCGGTCGAGGGAGGCACACTCACCGAGCAGGGCTTCGGCGGCACAATCACTGGCAAGAAGGGCGATGCCGTGAGGACCATACACGAGGGCATCGTGCAGGATATACAATACAAGAAGCTCACGAACCGCTACACCATATTCCTCGGCTACAACGAGTACCTTGTGACCTATACAAACCTTAGCTCGGTAAGCGTCAAGAAGGGCGACGTGGTAAAGAAAGACCAGAAGATAGGCGTCATAGGTAGCGGCATAGAGAGCACGGATAAACCATACGTGCGCATAGCCATCTACGACTGCGAGACGAAGAAGCCGCTGCAGGTATCGTCGTTCTTCAAAAAGCTGTAGGGTAGTGCTACAGCACCTATGTGCGAACGTTAAACAATAGTATATGATACATTTCTACAATCAAGAGTGTAACTACTTACCTGCCAAACGATTAGCTCTGCGAAGATGGATCGAAGAGGTAATTAGACTCGAGGGCTACAAGGCTGGCGAGATAAACTACATATTCTGCTCGTCGGAGTACCACCGACAGATGAATCGCGACTTCTTAGGTCACGACTACTATACCGACGTGATAACCTTCGAGGAGCGCGAAAGTAGGGTAGAGGAGGGTATCGTCGCTGGCGAGGTATATATCGACGTAGCGACGGTTACGGATAACGCTGAGATATACAACTCGCTGCCCGTCAACGAGATGCGACGCGTAATAGTACACGGCGCCCTGCACCTCTGCGGACACAAGGATAAGAGTCCCTGGGCCGAGAAGCAGATGCGACGCCTCGAGAACAGATATCTTAAACTGCTGCAAAGCCAGATGCTATGATGAAGTACGACGTTGTGGTCATAGGTGCAGGACACGCTGGCTGCGAGGCCGCCTCGGCCGCCGCACGCCTCGGCTCGCGCACACTGCTGGTAACTATCGACCTCGAGAAGATAGCTGCTATGTCGTGTAATCCGGCCGTTGGTGGCGTGGCCAAAGGACAGATAGTCAGAGAGATAGATGCACTTGGCGGTGTTATGGGTCGCATTACCGACCTCACGGCCATACAGTTTCGTATGCTCAACCGCTCGAAGGGAGCAGCAATGTGGAGCCCACGAGCACAGTGCGATAAGTACGAATTTTCGCGCTTATGGCGTCGCACCCTTGAGAACACCAAAAACCTCTATCTGTGGCAAGATTCGGTCACAGAGATACTCCTCGACCACGAGGGCGAGAAACCGCGTGTAAAGGGCGTTAAAACGCGAATGGGAGTGGTTATAGAGTGTAGTAGGGTAGTGCTCACCGCTGGAACATTCCTCGAGGGCGTGATGCACTGCGGCGAGGCACAGGCCGAGGGTGGTAGAGCAGGCGACCAGGCATCGCACGGCATATCGGCACAACTCCGCTCGTTAGGATTCGAGCAGGGACGTATGAAGACAGGCACACCAGCACGCTTAGATGCACGCACCATAAACTTCGATGCACTGGAGATTCAAGAGGGCGATATAGAGCCTGGTAAATTCTCTTATGACGCTGATACAGAGCCAGTTAAGCGCCAACTACCCTGCTTTATGGTCTACACCTCGAAGCGCGTACACGACATCCTCCGCACGGGCTTTGACCGCTCGCCACTATTTAACGGCACGATATCGGGCATAGGGCCACGCTACTGCCCAAGCATCGAGGATAAGCTACGCACCTTCGCCGACAAGGAGCAGCACCAGCTATTCCTCGAGCCTGAGGGTCGCTCGACAAACGAGTACTACCTCAATGGCTTCTCGTCGTCGCTGCCATACGAGATACAGCTCGAGGCACTACACAACATCGTCGGCTTGGAGGATGTTCACGTCTTCCGCCCAGGCTACGCCATCGAGTATGACTACTTTCCACCGACACAGCTACACCACACGCTCGAGACCAAGCTGGTCGAGGGTCTATACTTCGCAGGCCAGGTAAACGGCACAACGGGATACGAGGAGGCAGCAGCGCAGGGACTAATGGCAGGTATCAACGCTCACCGCTCACTAAATGGCTTAGATGAGGTGGTGCTGGCTCGCGACGAGGCATATATCGGAGTGCTTATTGACGACTTAGTTACTAAGGGTGTCGACGAGCCTTACCGAATGTTTACCTCGCGAGCGGAGTATCGCATACTCCTACGTCAGGATAACGCAGATGCTCGACTTACGCCTCTTGGCCACGAAATTGGCCTTGTAGGTGATGAGAAATACGAAAATTTGCTCAAAAAAAATTCGGCTGTAGAATCGCTTATTTCAAAGCTCCGCGCACTGTCGGTCAAAAAAGGGGAAATTGACAGCTATTTAATTTCGGTCGGTGAGGAGCCTCTAAGCCAGGGACGAAAGCTCATAGATGTAGTTCTGCGTAGCAACGTCACCATCTACGGGGTAAGCAAAGAGGTCAAGGCATTAGCAGATTATCTCGAAAAGAACAATGTGAGTCGTGAGGTTGTTGAGCAGGCCGAGATTCAGATTAAGTATCGCGGATATATCGAGAGGGAGCGATACTTCGCCGAGAAGATGCACAGGCTCGAGGAGATAACAATTCCCGAAGGTTTCGACTATAATGCTATGCAATCGCTCACTATTGAAGCACGCCAGAAGTTGTCGAAGATGCGTCCGAAAACCATAGGTCACGCCTCGAGAATACCAGGTGTTTCTCCGGCTGATATCAATGTTTTGCTAATAAAATTCGGACGATAGGGTAGATAAATAGAGTAAATAAATAGAGCGTTCCACGTGGAACGCTCTATTTTTATGATTACATTGTTGGGTAAGGAAACTACCTTATAATCGAGAATTACTCAACTACAACAACATTCCAGTTGTGAATATCCTCTACACGGCCGTACTGAATACCCTGGAGGTGATCGTACATCTTCTTGCAAGTCTCGCCAACCTTCATACCATAATCGTAGGTAACGTTGTTATCGAGGTCATACAATGCACCGATAGGAGAGATAACAGCAGCAGTACCGCAAGCACCAGCCTCCTCGAATGTAGCGAGCTCCTCAACTGGGATATCGCGCTCCTCAACTACGAGACCGAGGTCAGCAGCGATCTGACGAAGGCTCTTGTTGGTGATAGATGGAAGGATAGATGTCGACTTAGGAGTAACATACTTACCATCCTTAATACCGAAGAAGTTAGCAGCGCCAAACTCCTCAACCTTAGAGTGAGTAGCAGCATCGAGGTAGAGGACGTTAGAGAAGCCCTTCTGATGAGCCGACTCAAGTGACCAGATAGATGAAGCGTAGTTACCACCTACCTTAACATCACCTGTTCCACGTGGAGCAGCACGGTCCTGATCGCGCATAATGAGAGCCTTGATAGCTGTCATACCGCCCTTGAAGTATGGGCCTACAGGAGCACAGAAGATAATAAGGTCAGCCTCGTCAACAGCACGAACACCGAGACAAGTCTTAGTGCCGAGAAGGGTAGGACGCAAGTAGAGCGAAGCACCAGTCTCATAGGGAGGAACAAAGTCGAGGTTGCGACGTACGCACTCCATACAGCCCTCAACAAACTGCTCAACAGTAGGAGCTGGCAAGCAGAGACGATTAGCAGAGTTAATCATACGCTTAGCGTTCTCGTCTGGACGGAACAAACGTACCTTGCCATCAACACCGCGGAAAGCCTTAAGACCCTCGAAGATCTCCAAACCGTAGTGCAAGCAAGCTGCCGACATATGCATCTTGATGTACTCGTCATCGGTTACCTCCATCTGGCTCCACTGGCCGTTAGCGTAGTGGTAACGAACATTGAAAGCGGTCTTGTAGTATGCAAAACCAAGCTCTCCCCATTTAATGTTTTCCATAGTAAAAGTTAAAGTTTTAATTGGTTGTATTTTTATATATTAGGTTGTCGTAAAAGGCTAACCCATTAATATTCAATTATTTAAACTATCCAATCATCGCTCCAGACATAGTCTTATCCTCGGGCTGAACGAGGACTAAGCGGCCTAAAGCATCCTCGGCCATAAGAATCATACCGCGCGACTCTATGCCCTTAATCTCACGTGGTGCAAGGTTGGCCAAAACCAATACCTGACGGCCTACGAGTGACTCAGGAGTGTAGTACTCGGCGATACCCGACACTATGGTTCGCTTGTCGATGCCTGTGTCGATGGTGAGCTTAAGGAGCTTCTTGGTCTTAGCTACCTTCTCGGCAGCAAGGATTGTCGATACGCGGATATCCATCTTCTGGAAGTCGTCGAACGAAACCTCCTCCTTCTGTGCCGTAACATTCTGTGCAGCCTCGGCCTCGAGCTTTGCGCGACGCGATGCCTCGAGCTTATCGAGCTGCTTCTGTATTACGTCATCCTCAATCTTCTCGAAGAGAAGCTCCGCCTGGCCAATAGTGTGACCTGCAGCTACAAGCTCCATAGAGCCAAGCTGCTCCCAGCCAAACTTATCGACTGCGAGCATCTTAAGCATCTTCTCGGCCGAGAATGGCATAAATGGCTCGATAGCTATGGCGGTATTAGCTGTAATCTGCAGCGCTATGTTAAGGATGGTCTTTACGCGCTCTGGGTCTGTCTTAACCACCTTCCAGGGCTCGGTATCTGCAAGATACTTATTACCGATGCGCGAGTATGCCATAGCATCCTTAAGCGCCTCGCGGAAGTGGTAGTGCTCTATGTTACGCTCCAAAGAGGCTTTAATCTTCTGAAGCTCTTCGATTGTCGCCTCGTCATACTCGGTGAGAGCGCCACGCTCGGGCACCACGCCGTTGTAATACTTCTGTGTGAGCACCAGAGCACGATTTACGAAGTTGCCGAGCACGGCAACAAGCTCCGAGTTATTACGCGACTGAAAATCCTTCCACGTAAAGTCGTTATCCTTGGTCTCGGGAGCATTGGCACACAATACGTAGCGCAACACATCCTCCTTGCCAGGGAACTCGTCGAGATACTCGTGGAGCCATACTGCCCAGTTCTGCGATGTCGATATCTTGTCGCCCTCGAGGTTCAGGAACTCATTTGCAGGCACATTCTCTGGGAGGATATAGTCGCCGTGAGCCTTGAGCATCGATGGGAATACGATGCAGTGGAATACGATGTTGTCCTTACCGATGAAGTGTACCATCTTGGTATCTTCCGACTTCCAATACTTCTCCCAGTCGGGCGTAAGGTCCTTAGTAGCTGAGATATAGCCTATAGGAGCATCGAACCATACGTAGAGCACCTTACCCTCTGCACCCTCAACCGGAACGGGGATACCCCAATCCAAATCGCGGCTTACGGCACGTGGCTGCAGGCCGAGGTCGAGCCAGCTCTTACACTGACCATATACGTTCGACTTCCACTCCTTGTGACCCTCCAATATCCACTCGCGCAGGAACTGCTCATACTGATCCAAAGGCAGATACCAGTGCTTTGTCTCTCGCTTTACGGGCACAGCACCCGACACAGCGCTACGAGGGTTTATCAGCTCGTTAGACGAGAGCGTCGAGCCACACTTCTCACACTGGTCGCCATAGGCCTTCTCGTTCTGACAGTGTGGACAGGTGCCGATGATATATCTATCGGCAAGGAATGTCTGTGCCTCCTCGTCGTAGAACTGCTCTGTGGTCTGCTCAATGAATTTACCCTCGTCGTATAGCTTGCGGAAGAACTCCGACGCAGTTACGCGGTGCGTGGGCGACGATGTACGCGAATATATGTCGAACGACATTCCGAGGCGTCGGAACGACTTCTCGATAATCTCGTGGTAGCGGTCTACCACCTGCTGTGGTGTGATACCCTCCTTGCGTGCCTTGATGGTGATGGGCACTCCGTGCTCGTCGCTTCCGCATACCGAAATTACGTCGTAGCCTTTAAGGCGAAGGTAACGTGTGTATATGTCCGAAGGCACGTATACGCCAGCCAAGTGACCTATGTGTACAGGGCCATTGGCATAGGGCAGTGCCGAGGTTATAAGATAACGCTTATACTCTTTGCTCATTTACTATATATATTACTCTTAAATAGAAACTATCTAAACCGTTGATGCTTCGCGCGTAAGCACACACTATGCTACGCCCCAGCGCATAATCCGTAACAAAGGTAATAAAAATATATCAAACATTCAATAATAACTCTTCGAAAAATTAGACGAAAATTAGCAATGAGAGGAACTAACGTAAGGGTAACATAAATTATAGTAGTGGGTTAGAAACTGTTTTGAATTTTATTGAAAGAGTTTGTTCGTTGCTGCAAAAGATAGTTTCGGCTTCTTTGAGGCTATTTTCGGCAACTTTTCATTTGTGATAATTGGAAATAGTCCACTATTACCTGCATACCCAAATGAAAATTTACGCGAAATTAGCTCTCAAATAATCTTGAAATAAAATTCAAACAGCTTCTTAATAATTTTTTAATTTTTTTATTATGTCATTATAATTTTTTATATCTTTGCGAAGTATTTGCATACTAACACTTAGTAGAAATATTTTCTAATAACTAAATATATATTGTAATATGATTAATTACAAGGATTTGGGTCTCGTAAATACTCGCGAGATGTTCAAGAAGGCCGTAGCTGGCGGCTACGCTATTCCAGCGTTCAACTTCAACAATATGGAGCAGCTCCAGGCCATCATAATGGCTGCTGCAGAGACTAAGTCGCCCGTAATACTCCAGGTATCGAAGGGTGCACGTCAGTATGCCAACCAGACACTCCTACGCTATATGGCCGAGGGTGCTGTGGAGTATGCTAAGGAGCTCGGCTGGGAGAACCCACAAATCGTTCTTCACCTCGACCACGGCGACTCGTTCGAGACCTGCAAGAGCTGCATCGATATGGGCTTCTCGTCGGTTATGATCGACGGCTCACACCTCCCTTACGAGGAGAACGTGGCTCTTACCAAGAAGGTAGTAGAGTATGCTCACCAGTTTGACGTTACCGTTGAGGGCGAGCTTGGCGTATTGGCAGGTGTCGAGGACGAGGTATCGGCCGAGGAGAGCCACTATACTAAGCCCGAGGAGGTTGTTGACTTCGTTACTAAGACTGGTTGCGACTCACTGGCTATCTCAATCGGCACGTCACACGGTGCCTTTAAGTTCACCCCTGAGCAGTGTACTCTCGACCCCGAGACTGGTCGTCTTCTTCCTCCACCACTTGCCTTCGACGTGTTGGCAGCTATCGAGGAGCAGCTTCCAGGCTTCCCTATCGTGCTCCACGGCTCATCATCAGTGCCACAGGACGAGGTAGATACTATCAATAAGTATGGTGGCGCGTTGAAGGCTGCCGTAGGTATCCCCGAGGAGCAGCTCCGCAAGGCATCGAAGAGCGCTGTTTGCAAGATTAACATCGACTCTGACTCGCGCTTGGCTATGACCGCTGCCGTGCGCCAGGTATTTGCTGAGAAGCCTGCAGAGTTCGACCCACGTAAGTACTTGGGCCCAGCACGTGACAATATGAAGAAGCTCTATATCCACAAGATTAAGGAGGTTCTTGGCTCTGATAACAAGGCTTAATCCTCTATTTCGAGGTTAGAGTATGAGGTTGACACTTCGCGGTGTCAACCTCTTTTTATTTACATTTATTGATGCGTTGCTTGCGCGTGAAAGATTAAGGGTAGTTCGCGCCTAAAGGCGCTTAAGGGTAGTTCGCAGGCGGAGCCTGCTAAAGGGTAGCTCGCTCGCCTAAAGCGAGCTAAAGGGTAGTGAAGGGAGCAGGGAGGTTTGTGCGATTGTGACGTTGTCGCTGGCGCGTGAGTGGGTTACTATAAGTTACGATTGGTTACTATGACAGCAGGGGCGGTGCGTTAAACCGTTGTCGCTAACGCAAACTCTTTAAGCTCATTAAACTCTTTAGCACCGCAGGTGCGAACTACTCTTTAGCTCGCTTCAGCGAGCGAACTACCCTTCAGCTACCCTTCCGCTTTAGCGGTGGCCGTAAGGCCAAACAAATTTGTTGTCAAAAGTCGTGAGATGTGGTGCATCGCAAAAGAAGATCCCCTCGGGATAGTACTCGTAGTACAGCCCGAGGGGTCTTACTTTTGGGATGTGCCGCAGATTGCGGCTTTTCACAACAAATTACGTGAAGGATTGCATCTCAATAAGATGAGCATAAATTCCACCCTTGTCCAAAAGCTCCTGATGAGTGCCCTGCTCAGCAATGCGACCCTGGTCGATGACATATATGCAGTCGGCATTATATATTGTGCTGAGGCGGTGGGCTATGACTATTGAGGTACGACCCTTAAGTAGGTTAGTAAGTGCCTCCTGAACGAGCTTCTCACTCTCGGTATCGAGGGCCGAGGTAGCCTCGTCGAGAATGAGAATCTCAGGGTTCTTAAGCACGGCGCGCGCGATGCTTAGGCGCTGACGCTGGCCTCCCGATAGCTTTGTACCTCGGTCACCAATATTTGTGTTGTAGCCCTCGGGACTCTCCATTATAAAGCTATGGGCGTTTGCAACCTTACAAGCGGCCACCACCTCGTCGTGAGAGGCTGTGGGACGACCCATAAGTATGTTACCCTCAATGGTATCGTTAAAGAGCACTGTCTCCTGCGATACTATACTCATCTTGCCACGCAGCGACTCCTGTGTATACTCGTTGATGGGCACACCATCGATAACCACCTGGCCACTAGTCACATCGTAGAAGCGTGGTACAAGCTCACTAAGTGTAGACTTACCACCTCCCGACGAGCCTACTAAGGCGATAGTCTCGCCCTTGCGTATGGTGAGCGATACGCCGCCTATAACCTCTCTCGAGCCGTCGTACGAGAAGCGCACATCACGAAGCTCGATAGACTTTTTAAGACCCTCGAACTGGCGTGCTGAGGGCGAATCTTGAATCTCGCTCTCGGCATCGAGAAGTGAGAATATACGCTCGCCAGCAGCAACACCCTGGTTGATATTAGCAAACTGGTCGATAAACGAGCGTAGAGGGCGTGTTATCTGCGAGAAGGCGGCGATAAAGGCTATAAATCCTGCTCCTGTGACCATACCCTCGCTTACGAGCGTACCGCCAAAGACAAGGATAACGGCTACGGCTGTGATACCTAAAAACTCACTCATAGGCGAAGCGAGCTGCTGGCGGCGTGCCATAGATATAAGCAGGCGCGACATATCGGCATTTATACGCTTGAACTTATCGACAATAAATCCTGCGGCGTTGTAGCCCTTGACAATCTTCATTCCCGAGAGCGACTCCTCGAGCACCGAGACAAGGTCACCCATACGCTCCTGGCCACGCTTAGCAGGGTGGCGCAGGCGCTTGACGATACCGCCGATGATAATACCTACGATAGGTAGGAATATTACAGCAAAGAGCGACAGCTGCCACGAGATACCTATCATAAGCACCAAGTAGCCGATGATAAGGAATGGGTCGCGGAAGGCTACCTGTAAGGTATTGGTTATGCAGTACTGCACTACCATAACATCCTGCGTAATCTTCGACATTATATCTCCCTTGCGCTGGTCGCTAAAGAAGCCTACGTTCATATCCAAGACGTGCCTAAATATCTCATCACGCATACGCTGCAGCGTGTTTACCCTCAGCGTCTCTACGGTCATAGCCGCAGCATAGCGGAAGAGGTTACTCAGAAGGTTCATAGCTATAGTCACACCTCCGAGCAGTCCCAAGAACTTAATTTGCTGGAAATCAGCACCGAAGAATATTGTGTAGAAGTAGGATAGTATAGCATTGAAACCCTCGGCATCGAACTGCAGCGCTGGAAACGTGTATACGGGGACAAACTCGAAGCTCGAGTTTGCCGAGAACATAGCATCGAGGATGGGAATAATCATTGCGTAGTTAAAGGTGTTGAACACCGCGTGTAACGCCGCAAAGAAGAAGTATGGTATTGTGTATCGGCTCAGGGGCTTGGCAAAGCTCAAAAGCCTAAAATAGGTCTTTATCATCTCTCGGAGTATTACAGAGTACTTGCCATTATATTACACTCTTTTTTACAAGCCACATATCTATCCGAGCATACCCTCAGCGGCATACTCCTTAATACACTTCTCGTAGAACTTCAAGGTCTCGGGCATCGACATAAACGACTTGCCTCCTGCAGCATTCTTATGTCCTCCACCGTGGAAGTATCGCTGGGCGAAGACATTTACGTCTATATCGCCACGCGAGCGCAGCGATACACGTATAAAGTCGCTATGCTCGGTAAACATCGCCGACATCTTCATCTTCTTAATCGTGAGGGGATAGTTTACAAAACCCTCGGAGTCACCCTGCTGGAACCAGAAGCGCTTCATCTCGTCGGCCGTGATAGACATATGTGCTACGGTGCCGTTGTGGAAGATCTTCATCTTACGATTTATGACATAGCCAAAGAGACGAGCACGACCCTCGCTAAATGAGTTATACACGAAGTTATGTATATCGGGGATAGATATTCCTGTAGCGGCAAGGAGTGATACTACGCGGAAGACATCGGGCGTAACGGAAGAGAAGGCGAAGTTACCCGTGTCGGTCATCATACCCACGAATAGATTCTCGGCCATAGTACGAGATATCGCCTCGCTGCCGTACATACGCTCGACAAGCAGTGCTACGAGGTAGCAGGTGCTCGAAGCCTCGGAGTAGGAGATCATAATATCGAAATCCTCAACAGGGTTGAGGTGGTGGTCTATGAGCACACGACGGGCACGCTGGTTCTCGTCAATAAGGTCGCTCAGACCCTCCAAGCGCGACATAGTGTGGAAGTCGAGGCAGAAGATAATGTCGGCACTACGCACAGCCTCCGCAGCACGTCCCTCAGTGTCGTTCTTATAGTTTATTATGCTCTGACAGTTGGGCATAAAGTCGAGGTAGTAGGGATATTTATTGGGCACGATGCAATCGACCCTATGTCCCTGCTTACGTAGAATCTCGGCCCAAGCCAGTGATGAACCTATAGCGTCACCATCGGGATTAGTGTGTGATAGTATCACTATCCTCTGAGGAGTTTGAAGAAGGTTGCTGAGCTCCTCTATTTTATCATTTCCTATATGCATAATTCAAGGTGTTATGCCTAAAACCTTGCAAATATACTAATATTTGGCGTAACTTCCTAATAATGCCTGTATTTTACACCTTATGTAATAAGGTAGAGAGCGTAGTGTGGATATTTGCGTTACTTTTTTCGACCTTTAAGAGAGTTTAGTCTGGGGCCTATCCAAAAGAGTTTGCGCACCCCAAGCCAAAATTGTGAACAAGTGTTTTTTATTTTTTTATACTTTATTTTAATAATAAAAATTAAATAAGAATAATAATAGCTGTTGAGAGTGTTGATAACTTTCGAGGCAAAACTTTATCAACACTTTTTTATTTTGTTTTTTCCTTTTTTATTTTTATAAATCATTAAAAAATAATAAGATACAAAAAATATTAACAAGTGTTAATTACTATTATTAACATATTAACTTGTTATTATCTTTTAATTTGTTTGTTGATAATGTATAAAAATAGTGAAAAATATTGTTGAGATAAAATATACTCTTTTTATTTGGAAAAAAGAGACGGCCGTATATACAACGGCCGCCCCCAATAAAGCAAATTTATTTTTCAATATTTTACGAAAACTTATCAACCTACTTTTTAACACTCTGTTGGCAATTTATCAACAACCTTAGCGGCAATTTCAGCATAGTACTCCTCGACGCGTGGATCGTAGCCTCCAGCAGGACGTCCCTCATCACCTCCATCCATAATAGATTGTATGATAGGCACTTGTCCTAAAAGATCTACACCTGCGGCCTCGGCATAACGCTTAGCACCACCATTGCCAAACAGATAGTAACGATTATTGGGCAACTCCTCGGGAGTAAACCACGCCATATTCTCAACAATACCCAACACTGGAATATCTACCTGAGGGTGGCGGAACATCTCAACGCCACGAACAACATCGGCAACAGCAACCTGTTGAGGTGTAGAGACTATCACAGCTCCCGAAATCTTAAGCTCGTTGATAATCGACAGGTGTATGTCGCCCGTGCCTGGAGGTAGGTCGACAAGTAGATAGTCGAGTTTACCCCAGCGAGTCTGGTGTATAAGCTGGTGCAGAGCATTAACAGCCATACCTCCACGCCACATAAGCGCATCGGTAGGACGTATGAAGAAACCTATAGACATAATCTTGATACCCAGCGACTGCGAAGGTATGATAAAGTCGTGTCCCTCATCGTCTCTCTCGGCATCGGGAACATAATCCTCAACACCAAACATCTTAGTTTGCGAAGGTCCGTAGATGTCGGCATCGAGAATACCTACGTTATAGCCTCGCTGTCTAAGAGCTACGGCCAAGTTTGCCGTAACCGTAGACTTACCAACGCCACCCTTACCCGAGGCTATAGCCACAACGCGACATATATCCGTCGTAGTGGTAATATTCTCTTGACGGCGTGGCTTAGGTGCCGCTTCGCGGATGATTACTATAGCCTTATTATTGGGATACTCCTCCGCAACCTTAGCCTCAACTATGCGCTTAATCTTCTGTGCAAAGGGGTCGCGTGCCTTCTGAAAACGTAGCGTGATAGCTATAGAGCCATCCTCGCCCATATCTGCGCGGTCTACAAAACCACTATCGACAATATTCTGCTCCGTCTCGGGGTGTATGATCTGACGAAGTAGTGCCTCTAACTGTTCGTTCATTATACTTATATATTATATATGGATATTATAAATATCTAAAACTGAATCTTTGGATTGCCCGCAATGCGCATCTGCACACCCTGAGAGCTAAATACCATTGGCACCTCGCGGATGGCCGAGTTGATAGACTCGCCATAGATGCCATAGTCTAAGCCCCACTCTACGGCATACACCATACCTGCTGACTTAAGCCACTCGTCAAAGGGGTTAAGTGGTGCACTAAACTCGTAGAGTTGGTGTGGCTCGGTAATATCGGCAAGCTCCAACGCCTTAGCTACAGCAGCATTGATACCGCCAATAGCATCTACCAAACCACGCTCCTTGGCCATAGTGCCGCTCCATACTCTACCCTCGGCAATCTTCAGTACATCGTCAATAGGTAGGTTACGACCCTCGGCTACGTGCGAAGTAAATGTGGTGTATACCTTGTCTACCTGAGCATTGAGCATCCTACGCTGTGCGGCCGTAAGAGGCTGCAGACCCGACATATCGGCCGAAGGTGAGGTAGTAGCCGAGTCGATGGTTATGCCTATACGGTTTGAGAGGAAGCTACCGAGGTTTGGAATCATACCGAATACGCCTATCGAGCCTGTGAGCGTACTCTTATCCGATAGAATATAGTCGGCAGGTGCTGAGATGTAGTAACCACCACTGGCAGCCATATCGCCCATAGATACTACTACGGGCTTTGTCTGCTGCAGGAGTACCATCTCGCGCCACGCAAACTCCGAGGCTAAGGCCGAGCCACCAGGTGAGTTAACACGTAGAACTACTGCCTTGGTGTTGTCATCGAGGCGTGCCTGGCGAAGCTCCGCAGCAAGGCGCGAGCCATAAACCGAGTTATCCTCATAACCGTTACCATCGAAAATCTGGCCCTCGGCATATATGATAGCCACCAGAGGCTGGCTGATAAACTCAATGCTACTCTTATCGCCTATCGATACACGTGGTAGCTCTAAGCCGCAGTTAGCAATATAGTCACCAAGAGTGATAGTGTTGTGAAGACCAAACTCGTTGCGACCTACGCCATAGTTATCATATAGCGTGAAGAGGTAATCTTCGGGGGCTATGGTGTCGACCATACCAAGCTCTAAAGCCTGCTCGGGCATAGATACCGATAGCGAGGCAGCATACTGCTTAAGGGTCTCGACGCTGAGGTTACGGCTCTGAGCGATATCGGAACATATGTTTGTCCAGATAGAGTTTACTAAAGCCTCGTTCTGCTGGCGGTTAGCCTCCGACATCTTATCCAAGAAGAAAGGCTCTACGGCACTCTTAAACTTGCAGCTTGCGGGGCGTAGAATCTCGACGCTGATGTCGAGTTTATCTAACAGACGCTTATAGAACATATTTGTTATACCTACACCATACCATTCGAGCGTACCCTCGGGGTTAATCACTATCTCGTCAGCTACCGAGGCTAAGTAGTAGTCGCTCTGCGAGTATGCGCCGTCGTAGGCAACGATAAACTTGCCCGACTCCTTGAATCTGAAGAGTGCCTCGCGTAGCTCCTCAATATTGGCTACCGAGACAGTGCCCGCGCCATCGATGTTGATACATATACCCTTAATCTCGGGGTCGGACGAAGCCTTCTCTATTGCCGTGAGAGCATTGACTAACGTAATAGGAGTATCCATCTCGAGGCTACTAAGAGATATACCACCAAAGAGTGAGCTTGTGGGGGCGTCGACGATGCTCTCGTTGAGGTCTATGTATAGTACCGAGTCGGTGATAATACTATCCTCGCTACTTATCGACGATACTATGGCATTTACCAACGAGCCAATGAAGAATACGAATACGAGTATCACGCCCGCAACCCAGGCAAGCAGTGATGCACTAAATGTTTTCCAAAAATTCATAGCTATAATCTTTTAATTTGTTGATATTTCTATTGTTATACCGTTATTGCTAAGTTATCTACCCCAATTTTCACGATCTAACGAGCGGTAGCCTATGGCCTCGGCTATATGGCTACTCTCGATTGACTCCTTAGCCTCGAGGTCGGCAATGGTACGTGCTACCTTGATAATTCTATCGTAGGCGCGTGCCGAGAGATTTAGGCGTGTCATAGCCATCTCCAGTAGCTGTGATGATGCTTTGTCAAGTGGCGCAAAGCGGCGGAGCATAGCGCTATTCATCATTGCGTTGCAGTGTATGTCGAGACCCTCGAAGCGGCGGCGCTGTATCTCGCGGGCACGGATGACGCGCTCGCGTATCTGTGCGCTGCTCTCGCCACACACGTCGGAGGTCATCTCCGATATCGACACGGGGACTACCTCGATGTGTATATCTATTCTATCCATCAGAGGACCAGATATATGGCCCATATATCGGTGTACGGCGGCAGCTGAGCACGTGCACTCCTTCGTCGGGTGGTTGTAGTAGCCACAGGGGCAGGGGTTCATCGAGGCGATAAGCGTGAAGTTGGCAGGGTAGTCCACCGAGTACTTAGCCCTCGAGATGGTTATGTGTCTATCCTCGAGCGGTTGTCGTAGCACCTCGAGCACGTTACGCCCAAACTCGGGCATCTCGTCGAGGAAGAGCACGCCGTTATTGGCCAGCGACACCTCGCCAGGCTGGGGCGACTGTCCACCACCTATGAGTGCCACCTGCGACGTTAGGTGGTGTGGTGCGCGGAAGGGACGCGACGTGATAAGGCCGCGATGTGCCCCTATCTTACCAGCTACGGAGTGTATCTTCGTGGTCTCGAGAGCCTCCTCCAAGGTCATAGGTGGTAGTATCGATGGCATACGTCGTGCCAGCATCGTCTTTCCCGAGCCTGGAGCACCTACCATTATCACGTTGTGGCCTCCTGCGGCTGCAATCTCCAGTGCGCGCTTAACAACGGGCTGACCCTTGACATCGGCAAAGTCTTCGATATACTCACTCTCCTCGAGCTGTGCCGAGGCCTCTATGATGCCCTTCGCAGCAACATATGGCATACGCCCCGAGACTATCTCACATAGCTCCAAGAGCGTTCTTATGCCTACACACTCAACACCCTCGACGATAGCACCCTCCGAGGTGTTCTCCTCGGGCATAAAGACTCGCTTAATACCCCTCTGGCGTGCCATAGCTACCAGTGGCAGTACACCCTTGACGGGGCGTAGCGTGCCGTTAAGCGACAGCTCGCCTATAAACATCGAGTCCGAGAGCATATCGGTTGTGAGCTGCTCGGAGGCTACGAGTATGCCGATGGCTATGGCTAAGTCGTACTGCGAGCCCTCCTTGCGTAGGTCGGCAGGCGCTAAGTTGACCACCGTCTTTTTGGCGATAAGCCTATACCCCGAGTTCTCGAATGCGGCCTGTATGCGCTCGTGGCTCTCCTTGATGGTGTTGTCTGGAAGACCAACGATGAAGAGCCCGATGCCACCACCAGCAACGTTAACCTCAACGGTGACATCGACGGCATCGATACCCGATAGGGCACCCGTATTTACCTTTACGAACATTACTTATTAAAATTATAGCTATGCGCTACTATGCGCACTACGTTCTCCTCTATCTAAAGGTCATATTTAAAATGGGCAGTCGCCATCATCCTTCGGTTTAGGGTTTGGCTGCTGAGGGGCTATGTCGAACTCGCCGCCGCCCGACATCATACCGCTCGACATTGTTCCCATACCATCGGGGCGCACACCCATAGCCGTATAGTTGCCACTCGACGATATGTCGTCGTAGGTCTCCTCGTGGCGGTAGCCATCGCGGTTGTTCATCGCCGTGGCTGTTACCGAGGCATCGGCATCGGCAAACTTGGCCTGCTCCTTGATAAAGCGCAGTGGCACGTCCGTAACCTCGCCATTACGGTGCTTGGCGATGATAATCTCAGCCATACCAGCTGTCGACATATTATTCTCGTCGGTGGTGAGTCCGTAGTACTCCGGACGGTGGATGAAGGCTACCACGTCGGCATCCTGCTCGATAGCTCCCGACTCTCGGAGGTCCGAGAGCTGTGGTCGCTTGGTGCCACCACGGTTCTCGACGTTACGGCTAAGCTGCGAGAGCGCTATGATTGGCACGTTAAGCTCCTTGGCTATGGCCTTGAGCGTACGCGAGATAAGCGACACCTCCTGCTCACGGTTACCGCGTGTCTCGGGCGTCGCAGCGGTCATAAGCTGCAGGTAGTCGATGATGATTAGCTTGATGTCGTGCTGTGTCTTCAGACGGCGTGCCTTTGAGCGAAACTCGTATACCGAGAGTGCTGGGGTGTCGTCTATATACAGCGGTGCCCTGCCGAGGTCTACGGTGTTGGCCTCGAGGTGCTCCCACTGCTCCGACGAGAGGTTACCCGTGCGCAGATCCTTAGAGTTGAGCTGTGTCTCGGCCACGATGAGTCGGTTCATAAGCTGTACCGACGACATCTCGAGCGAAAAGAAGGCTACGGGGGTCTTGAACTCGACGGCCATATTACGCGCCATAGTGAGCACGAAGGCGGTCTTACCCATTGATGGTCGTGCCGCGATGATTATAAGGTCCGAGGGCTGCCATCCGAGCGTCACGCTGTCGATATCGGTAAATCCCGAGCGCACGCCGTTGTACTCGCCTGCGGTTTTCGAGGCCTCCTCGATCTGCGCCAATGCCTTGCGGAGAATGTCGGCGGCCGACTGCACGGAGCGCTTGACGTTACCCTCCGATACGCGGAATATCTCCTGCTCGGCAAAGCCTATGAGCTCGGTGACGTCTATCTCCTCGTCGTAGGAGCGGCGCTGTATCTCGGTTGCTGAGCGTATAAGCTCGCGCTGCACGAACTTCTGGGCTATGATCTTGGCGTGGAACTCGACGTGGGCTGCCGAGGCAACCTTCTGTGTCAGCTCGGCAAGATAGGGTGCACCACCCACCTTTTGCAGCTCCTTCTGCGCCTTGAGACGCTCGCTGACGGTGTAGAGGTCGATGGCCTTCATCTCGAACGATAGATCCTGAATAGCCTTGAATATTATGCGGTGCTCCTCGAGGTAGAAGGTCTCGACCTTGACATACTCCTGCACGTCGATGATTGCATCCTTCTCGAGCATCAAGGCTCCGAGCACGGCCTGCTCCAGCTCTACGGCCTGTGGGGGCACAGTGCCGTCTACGCCTATAAGCTGGTTGTATGCCTCGCTGTTGTTCTCCGATGATTTCTTATATTGCTTTGCCATAATTATCTTTTAGAAGATGTAAAACCAACCACAAATTTAGCGATTTTTTCGGGATTAGCAACCTCTTCGGGCCTATAAGTTATTACAAGTTGCTGAGCAGTTATAAACAGGGTTGTGAACAACGGCGGTAGTGGCTTTGGAGTGTTGCCCCAGGGCCTAACTACGCTTTCAAAAATTATCGTAGCAACACTATTCGTTGATTCCCAATTTTTTTTGTTACCTTTGCCATCATAATGATGGATCTACTACAACGAGGTTGTACTGAACTAACCGCCACAAGTGGTTGATATAACAATCTCCTGGGTAAGTGATAGTAGTCATAATGATGGACCTACTACAATGAGGTTGTGCTGAAAGAACCGCCACAAGTGGTTGATATAACAATCTCTTGGGTAAGTGATAGTAGTCATAATGATAGACCTACTGTAAGCGAGCTAACTTTGAGGACAGAGTTTTACATAGCTAAGCGGCTGTCGAGTCGCAAGGAGGGGGCTAAGGCTGGCATTATGGAGCGCATAGCCACCATAGCTACGGCCCTAAGTGTAGCTGTGGTCATAGTCACTCTCTCGGTGGTAGTGGGCTTCAAGCGCGACTTGGAGAGGCTTATATCTGGGGCGGTGGCCGACGTGGTGGTCACAGCACCACAGAGTCGTGGCGTAGTCTCGGGCGTGGGTCTCGAGCGCTACCAGCCGCTCGAAGAGATGCTCTGTAGCGAAGAGGTAAGACACATATCGCCCTTTACAACTAAGGAGGGAGTACTCAAAAATGACGACAACATAGTGGGCGTGCTGCTCAAGGGTGTAGATACGCTCTACGACCAGCGTTTCTATCAGAGCAACATTACCGAAGGTAGCTTCCCACGCATAGGCCTCGAGCCGCGCAGCAAGGATATACTCCTCTCGGAGCGCGTGGCGCGCAAGATGGATGTCGAGGTGGGTGACCGCATAGAGATGCTCTTCGTAGACCACGATGGTGGCGTATTGCGCGATAGGTTTCAAATATCGGGACTCTATAGCACGGGCGTAGACTTCCTCGACGAGGGGTACGCCTTTACCGATATGCGCAACGTAGCACGTCTATACGATGGCGATAACGACGTAGTGACGGGCTACGAGATATGGCTCCGCGAGGGTGTAGATAAGCAGGCCTTCCTAATGGCCAAGAACGAGGCACTTATGGAGCTATACTTCGAGTGTGGCCTCGAGGCCGAGGCCTTCGCCATAGAGGATATCTTCGCCCATATCTTTGGCTGGTTAGCTACACACGACGTGACGGCAACAGCCGTAGTGGTGATAATGCTTATCGTGGCCCTGTTAAATATGGCTACTGCGCTGCTTATCATAGTCTTGGAGCGCGAGCGTATGATTGGCCAGCTCAGGGCTATGGGTATGCGCCGACGCGGTGTTATCGAGGTATTCCTCTTCCGCGCGCTATTTATCATCTGTCGTGGTGTGGCGTGGGGAGCTGCGATAGGCATAGCCATAGCTACGGTGCAACACCTATGGCACGTTTTGCCACTGCCATCCGAGGGCTACCTGCTCGATGCTGTGCCTGCGGCGATGTGCTGGGGGTGGTGGTTAGTAGCTGTGGTGGGCAGTATAGCATCGATACTACTCTTTATGTTGCTGCCTGCGGCGGTGACGGCGCGCGTGTCGCCAGCCGAGACTATGCGCTACGAGTAGTCGAGTAAAATCTGAAAAATAGTTTAGTAGATAGATAAGTTATGAAACCGTATAACGAGGAGCAGAGTAAGAAGGAGCAGGTTGAGGAGATGTTCGACAACATAGCTCCAAACTACGACCGTCTAAACCATATATTGTCGCTTAATATCGACCGCATATGGCGACGTCGGGTGATGCGCATTGTGCGTCGCAGCAAGGCGCGCCGTATTATGGACTTGGCGACGGGCACGGGCGACTTAGCCATAGCTATGGCCAAGCGCGTAGACCGCACACAGATTCTGGGTGTCGACCTCTCGGAGGAGATGCTCGCCGTGGCGCGTGCCAAGATTCAGAAGCAGGGTCTCGAGGAGCGCATAATGCTCGAGAAGGGCGATGCCGAGAACCTGACGATGGTTGCCGATGGCAGCTTAGATGCCGTCACGGTGGCCTTTGGCGTGCGTAACTTCGAGAATATGGAGCGCGGCCTTAGCGAGATATACCGCACGCTGCGCGCTGGAGGTAAGCTCGTGGTGCTGGAGTTCTCGATGCCCAAGAACCGCCTGATACGCTGGATATACAGCCAGTATGCCCATAGGCTACTGCCACGCATCGGAGCTGTGATATCGAAGGATAAGAGGGCCTACACCTACCTGCCCGACTCGGTCGAGGAGTTTCCCGCGCCTGAGCGCTTTGCCGAGATAGTGCGCTCCGTAGGCTTTAGCAGCGTACGACTACGCTCGCAGAGCTTCGGCATAGCATATATCTACGACGCTACTAAGTAGCTTATTATTTGATGGTTATGGTTGCGAGATTGAGGTACGTTATCGTTGTCATCGCGCTGCTTTGCGCGTTTGATGGTGCTGTGGCCTCGCCCTGTGGCAAGAGTATCGAGCAGCGTCTGCGCGAGGCTGTTACGATCGAGGGCATATCGCGCGTCACACACCTCTCGACCTCGGGAATGAACCTATGGGTCGACATACGAAACGACTCGTCGTCGCGTTTGGTCGTTAAGCGCGCCGAGATAGATATCTTGGTCGGAGGGGGCCTGCGCGCTACCATATCACTGCGCGATAGGGTTGTTGTCGAGCGGCGCAGTAGTGGCGAGGTGCTTATACCTCTGCGCTTTCGGTCGAAGAGTAGCTTTGCCCTCGGAGCACTACTTCGCGCTATTGTCGAGGGCCGTACGGAGGATATAACCATCGCCTATCGCCTGCGTGGCGGCACGATGCTCTTTAGGCGCACCATAGAGCGTGGTGAGGTGAGCATACGGGAGCTTATCGACGAAATGGGCCTTGCGCGCGACATTTTGTCGGAGTTGGCGAGGCTCGTAAACTGATGAAGGATATAAATATTAAATAGTATGAATCGTATACAGCGAGTTTTGCTTGTGGTCGTGGCCCTTCTCTTGTCGAGTGCAGCTATGGCCCAGAGCGTAGATAGGGTTGTTGTAGGCCTTGCGGAGCGCTCGATAAGTGGCAGCCACGTGCGCGTCACCGAGGATGGCGATACGCGTGAGGCTGTGCGTGTTGTCGAGGCTCAGCGTCGCCCGACCGAGACGAGTGGTTTCCGCATCGTTATCTTCTCGGATAATGGCCAGTACGCTGGCGACAATGCCGAGGAGGTGTTGAAGGATTTTCGTGGACGGTTTCCACATATCAACGCCTACTTAGTCTATGAGAGTCCCTACTTCAAGGTTTCGGTGGGTGACTGCCTAACTATGGAAGAGGCGCAGATACTTATGGCCGAGCTAACGCCACACTATTCGAAGGCCTTTCCTAAGCGCGAGACTATACGCTACGAGGAGCTCGCGAATGCTCGTCGCAAGGCTGAGATAAGGCCCGATAGCCTGATGATGGCGGTGGATAGCGCAGCAATAGTGTCAAAAATGTAAAAAATATTTGTAAAAGTTTCTCTTTTTCAAATAGGTTTTTTAATTTTGTGATGACAAAAACTTAATTAACGTAAAATTTATAGCTATGAAGAAGATTTTTGCATTGGCAGTATTGTTTGCTGCTATCTCTTTGGTTGCTTGCGGTGGCGAGCAGAAGAAGGCTGCAGATGCTGAGGCAGAGGCTGCTGTTGAGTGCTGCGGCGATTGCCAGCAGGCAGAGGCAGCTGAGGAGTGCTGTGGTGAGTGCCAGAAGGCTGAGGGCGAGTGCTGCGGCGAGAAGTGCGCCGAGGGTGAGTGCCAGAAGGCCGAGGGCGAGTGCTGTGGCGACTGCAAGAAGGATGGCGAGTGCCAGAAGGCTGAGGGCGAGTGCTGCAGCGACTGCCAGAAGGCAGAGGTTGCTGACGAGAAGTAACCATCTTGCACCTCTTGATTCGTGTGAGGCTGAATAAAAAGTGTATTTTGTCGTTATGCTCGCCCTCAAAATGCTCATTTACGCTCAGTAAACTCCGCTTTTTCGGGCATCGCAGGCCTAAAACTACATCTTTTTATTCAACCTCTTGGCAAAACGGGGATGACAA